>NZ_CP097800.1:1400000-2100000 GCF_000612545.2 Streptomyces sp. PCS3-D2
GGTCAGCGCCGCCGCGCCGGCCTCCGTCAGGGAGCCGAACAGGCGCAGGCGGGAGAAGCCGCCGTCCGGGAAGATGTCGATCCGTACGTGGGTGCCCACCGCCGGGGTGTCCAGTACGAAGCGGTGGTTGGTGTCGGGCTGCAGGCGGGTCCGCGGCAGGAACTCCGTCCACTCGCCCTCCTCGCCGGTTTTGACCGACAGCGAGGCCCAGCCGGCCGAGTTGCCCTTGAGGTACGCGGTGTCGATCTCGACGGCGCGGATCTCGGACTCGGTGACGAGCTGGTAGCGGATCCAGTCGTTGCCGTTGTCGCGGCGGCGGGCGGTCTCCCAGCCGTCGTCCATCTTGCGGGAGCGGCCCGGGTTGATGGTGTTGGTCGGCGGGGAGTAGAAGCGGTTGGAGGCGTCCTGCACGGAGCCGCCGTTCTCCAACGCCACCACGTCGAAGGAGCCGAGCGCCGCGAGCCACTTCGGGTCGGGCAGGACCTCGCCGTAGACGCGCAGGCGGGCGATGCCGCCGTCGGGGTGCTGGTTGACGCGCAGGTGGGTGAAGCGCTGTTCGGCGTCGACCTCGAAGCCGTTGGCGGCGTGGCCGCCGACCGCCGTGCGGGGGACGATGGTCGTCCACTTCACGTCGTCGCCCTGGAGCTCCTCCGGGGTCGGCGCGAGGGCGCCCTCCCAGTTGGTGGCCTCGATGGAGACGGCCTGCGGCATGTTGCCGCGGAAGTGGGCGGTGTCGACGACGATGCCGCGGATGACGCCGGGGGCGCCCAGCCGCACCAGTGCCCAGTCGTGGTCCTCGGGGGTCGGCCAGGGCTGGGTGGCGGAGACGCCGCGCCGGCGGCGGGTCTCCCAGCCGTCCATGACCTTGCCCTTGTGGCCGAAGTCCTCGGGGTCGAAGTGCGCGGCCTCGGAGATCAGCAGGTTCTCGCGCTGGGCGAAGAACTCGTCGTTGGCGGCGATGACACCGGCGCCCAGCTCACGGGCGGCGAGGTTCGCGTACTGGGTGAAGGGGAAGTCCGCGGTGCGGTAGTCCGCGTACGGGTCGCCGCCTCCGTACGGGTTCGCGTTGCCGGTGAAGGAGGGAATCGCCACTGTCAGTTCTGCCTTTCGAGGAGGAGGCCCGTGGGCTCGGTCGGGGTGCCGTGGTCGGCGATCTGCGTGCCCCGCAGCCAGGTGGACTTCACGACGCCGTGCAGGGTCTTGCCCGCGTACGCCGTGACCTGGTTGCGGTGGTGGAGTGCGGCCGGGTCCACGGTGAACGTTTCTTCGGGGGCGAGCACGGCGAAGTCGGCGTCGCGGCCGGCTTCGATCGCGCCCTTTCGGGACAGGCCGGCGAGGGCGGCCGGGGCGGCGGACATCCAGCGGACGACGTCCTCCAGGGTCCGGCCGCGCCTGCGCGCCTCGGTCCAGATGGCGGGCAGGCCCAGTTGGAGGGAGGAGATGCCGCCCCACGCGGTGGAGAAGTCGCTGGTCTTCAGGTCCGCGGTGGAGGGCGAGTGGTCGGAGACGATGCAGTCGATGGTGCCGTCGGCGAGCGCGTCCCACAGGAGGTCCTGGTTGGCGGCCTCGCGGATGGGCGGGCAGCACTTGAACTCGCTGGCGCCGTCGGGCACTTCCTCGGCGGTGAGGGTGAGGTAGTGCGGGCAGGACTCGACGGTGATCCGCACGCCCTCGGCCTTGGCGGCGGCGATCAGCGGCAGCGCGTCCGAGGACGACAGGTGCAGGACGTGGACGCGTGCGTTCAGCCGCTTCGCCTGGGCGATGAGGTTGCCGATGGCGGTGTTCTCGGCGTCGCGCGGCCGGGAGGCCAGGAAGTCGGCGTACCGGGGGCCCGGGACGACGGGGGCGGCGTCGAGGTGGTGCGGGTCCTCCGCGTGCACGATGAGCAGGCCGCCGAAACCGGTGATCTCGGCGAGGGAGATGGCCAGCTGCTCCTGGTCGAGCTCGGGGAACTCGTCCACGCCCGAGGGCGACAGGAAGCACTTGAAGCCGTAGACGCCGGCGTCGTGCAGCGGCGCGAGGTCCTTGACGTTGTCCGGGAGGGCCCCGCCCCAGAAGCCGACGTCCACGTGCGCCTTGGCGCGGGCGACCTCCTGCTTGACGCGCAGGTTGTCGACCGTGGTGGTCGGCGGGAGGGAGTTCAGGGGCATGTCGAGGATCGTGGTGATGCCTCCGGCCGCGGCGGCGCGGGTGGCCGTCCAGAAGCCCTCCCACTCGGTGCGGCCGGGGTCGTTCACGTGGACGTGGGTGTCGACCAGGCCGGGGAGCAGGACGTCGTCACCGAAGTCCTCCAGCCGGGCTCCGGCCGGTACCTCGGCGTCGTGTGCGAGCACGGCCGCGATCGTCCCGCCGGCGACGGCGACCGAGGCGGCGCGCGTCCCCTCGGGAGTGATGACGCGCGTCGAGCGCAGTACCAGTTCCACAGCCACGTCGGCCACCGGAACCTCCCCATCTACTTCCACAGAGCGAAATTCAACGTTCTGTTGACGGAGTCTTCCCGGGGATCCGGGAGCAGTCAAGAGCGCCCGGACGGACCACTGACGCACCGGGACCACACTTGGAGGTTTCCACAGGATGGAATTAAGATTTCGCTATCCAGAATGTAGCTACCGCCACCGGAAGCCGGGCGGATAACTTCCCGAGGGCGTCCACCACCCGGACAAACCATCTCTGACCGGCGGCGACGGCCCCGACCCCGACACTGGGGCCGACGCCGGCCGCCCGGTAGGCTGCTCCCTTGCCTGCCAGCACCGAAAGGACCGCGCCGTGCCGACGTCCAGCGCCAGCACCACCGACGCTTCCTCGAAGACCCCTGCCGCCAGCGGTGGCGTCCAGTCCCTTGAGCGCGCCTTCGACCTGCTCGAACGGATGGCCGACGCCGGGGGCGAGGTCGGCCTCAGCGAGCTGTCGGCCGCCAGCGGTCTGCCCCTGCCCACGATCCACCGCCTGATGCGCACCCTCGTGGCGTGCGGGTACGTACGCCAGCAGCCCAATCGACGGTACTCCCTCGGCCCCCGCCTGATCCGCCTCGGCGAGTCCGCGTCGCGCCTCCTGGGCACCTGGGCCCGCCCCTACCTCGCCCGTCTGGTCGAGGAGACCGGCGAGACGGCGAACATGGCCCTGCTCGACGGGGACGAGATCGTCTACGTCGCCCAGGTGCCGTCCAAGCACTCGATGCGCATGTTCACCGAGGTCGGCCGCCGGGTGCTGCCGCACTCCACGGGCGTGGGCAAGGCCCTCCTCGCCTACACCCCCGCCGACGAGGTACGCGCCCTCCTGGCCCGCACCGGCATGCCGGCGGCGACCGAGAAGACCATCACCACGCCCGAGGGCTTCCTGGAGGCGCTGGAGCAGGTCCGCAAGGTCGGCTACGCGGTCGACGACAACGAGCAGGAGATAGGAGTCCGCTGCCTGGCCGTGTCGGTGCCGAACTCGCCGACCGCCGCCGCGATCTCCATCTCCGGTCCGGCTGGCCGCGTCACCGAGGCCGTGACCGAGGCCTTCGTCCCGGTCCTCCAGAACGTCGCCGCCGAGCTGTCGGTGGCGCTGGCCAACCAGAGCCCGGCATAACCCCGCCGCGACCGTCGTACGGGAAGGCCCCGGCCGCCCCTCCGAGAGGGGCGCCGGGGCCTTCCCGTACGACGGTCGCGGCGCAGGGCCCGGGGACCCCGACGCGGATGGGACCGGGGGCCGGCCCGCGGGCCCGCGGGCGGTGGTCCGGGCTCACCACCGTGCGAGGCCGCCCCCAGGCGCCTCCGTACGCCCGCCTCAGGGCGCGGCGACGGGATCCTGGTGCCCGACCGCCAGCCTGCCGTCCGTCATCGTCGCCGTACGGTCCATCCGATCCAGGTGGGCGTGGTCGTGGGTGACCAGCACGGTGGCGGTGGAGCGTTCGCGCGTCAGGGTGACCAGCAGGTCCAGCACGGCCGCGCCGCGCTCGTGGTCGAGGGCGCTGGTCGGCTCGTCGACCAGCAGCACGGCGGGCTCGTTCATCAGCGCGCGGGCGATGTTGATCCGCTGGCGCTGGCCGCCGGAAAGCTGGTGGGGACGCTTGTCCGCCTTGTCGGCGAGGCCGACCGCGTCCAGCAGCTCCAGCGCCCGGCGGCGCAGGGCCTTCGTGGGCCGGCCCGCGACGTGCGCCATGACCTGCAGCTGCTCGGCGGCCGTCAGCGAGGCCAGCAGGTTCGGCTGCTGGAAGACGATGCCGATCTTCTCCCGGCGCAGGGCCGACTTCTCGGCGGGGCCCAGCCGGGTGGTGTCCTCGCCCGCGACGACGACCCGCCCCCGGTCCGGGGTGACGAGGGTGGCGGCGACCGCGAGCAGGGAGGACTTCCCGGAGCCGGAAGGTCCGATCACCGCCGTGAGGGTGCCGGCGGGAACCTCCAGCCCCACCGCGTCGAGGGCGGTGAGCCGGCTCTCGCCGTCGGGGTAGGTGAGCGTGACGTCGTGGACGAGGAGGGTCATCGGGCGCTCCCGAGGGCGGTCAGCGGGTCGACGGCGGTGATCCGCCGGATGGACAGGGCCGCGCCCAGCGCACCGAGCGCGATCATGATCGCGGCGGGGACGAGCACCGTGGCGGCGTCGAGGACGAAGGGCACGTCTCCGCCGCTGATCAGCGCGCCGAAGCCGGCGGCGAGCGCGGTGCCCAGCCCGGTGCCGAGGGCGAGCATCACCACGGCCTGGCCGAGGGCGTCCCGCAGCAGGTAGGGGGTGGAGGCGCCCAAGGCCTTCAGGACGGCGATGTCGCCGCTGCGCTGGATGGTCCACACCGTGAAGAAGGCGCCGATGACCAGCGCCGAGATGGCGAAGAGGAAGCCGCGCATCAGCTGGAGCGAACCGTTCTCGGCCTGGTAGGAGCCTATGGCGCCCAGCGCTTCGTCGACGGTCTGCGCCCGGGTGTCCGCGGCCCGGTCGGCGGCGGCGAGGTCCAGGCCGCTGCCGGAGACCGCGACGACGGTGGCGAGGGTCTCGACGGAGGTACCGGGGTTGCCGATCCGCTGCCAGTCGCCCAGGTCCATCCAGACGACCGGCGTGTGGCTGTAGGCGGCGGTGCCGGCGACGGCGGCCACGGTCACTTCGACCGTACCGATCCTGAGCCTGGCGCCGGCGGCCAGGCCGCCGAGCTCCTTCGCCGCCTTCTCCGCGAGGACCACCCGGCCCGGCGCGAGACCGGCGTCCCGCGGCGCGAGCCCACCCGCGGGGTCCACGCCGAAGACCGAAACGGCGGCGGTGCGCTCACCCGAGACGGCGTTGGCGGTGCGGATGCCGAGGGGCTCGGCCGTCCGCACTCCGGGTTGCTCCCGCCAGGTCAGCCAGGCCGACTCGGGCACCAGGGAGTTGGTGAAGGACACCTTCTGGTCCCCGGCGGGTGCGGCGAAGGCCAGGTGTGAGGCGGGCAGGCCGGTGATGGCCGAGACGTTTTCCCGTGCCAGGCCGGCGGTGAGCCCGGACAACAGGCCGACCAGCAGCGTGATCAGCAGCACGACCGAGCCCATGAGGGCGAAGCGGCCCTTGGCGAACCGTAGATCTCTCCATGCGACGAACATGTCCCCCACCCTCGTCCTCCGCGTGGGCACAAGGCATCGCGCCACAGGAGAGATCCTGGTATCGAAGGGCGCACCGGGACATCGAACTTTCGGTTGACCTGGGCCGGGCGCGACCGACTTACCCTGGTTCGGACATGACTTCCGCCGCTCCCCCCGTCCCGCCCGCCGTCTGTGCGCCGCCGGCCGGACCAGCCCCCGCCCGCGCCCTGACCCCCGTGTCGAAGGTGCTGAAGCTGTGCCTGCACGCCCTGCTCCTCGGGCTGCTCGCACTGGCCGTCGGCCGCGCCGTCGCCGACTCCGCGCCCCGGACCGGCTGGGTGGTCGCCGCCTGCGTGCTGCTCGCCTCCGTCTACGCGGCTGGTGTACGGGCGCCCGCCGTGCACCGTTCGCCGCGGGCCGGGGCGCTGTGGCTGGCCGGGCTCGGGGCGGCCTGGGCGGGCCTGCTGGCGGTCTCCCCCGACGGGCTGTGGATCGCCTTCCCGCTGTACTTCCTGGAGCTCCACCTGCTGCGTCTGCGCTGGGGGGTCGCGGCCGTCGCGGTGACCGCCTGCGCAGCCATCGGCGGCTTCCTCGCGCACAGCAGCGTGGCGACCCCCGGGGCCTTCCTGGGGCCGCTGCTGGGCGGTGCCGTGGCGGTGGCGACCGTACTGGGCTACCAGGCGCTGTACCGGGAGAGCGAACGCCGCCGGGAGCTGATCGAGGAGCTCATCACGACCCGGGCCGAGCTGGCCGCCGCCGAGCGAAGCGCCGGGATCCTGGCCGAGCGGGAGCGCCTGGCCCGGGAGATCCACGACACCCTCGCCCAGGGACTGTCCTCCATCCAGCTGCTGCTGCGGGCGGCCGAGCGGGCGCTGCCGGAGGGCGCCGCGGCCCGGCCGCACATCGCGCAGGCCCGCGAGGCGGCCCAGGACAACCTCGCCGAGGCGCGCCGCTTCGTACGCGCCCTCACACCGCCGGACCTGGAGCACGGCTCGCTCGCCGCGGCGCTGGAGCGGCTGTGCTCGGGGGTGCCGGGGCTGCGGGTGCGGTTCTCGCTGAGCGGCCGGCCGCGGGTGCTGCCGACCCCGTACGAGGTGGCGCTGCTGCGGATCGCCCAGTCGGCGCTGGCCAACGTGGTGCGGCACGCCCGGGCCGGGCGTGCGGAGATCACGCTGACCTTCATGGATGCCTCGGTGACCCTGGACATCGTCGACGACGGGCAGGGCTTCGACCCGTCCTCGGCCGCCTCCGGCTCGGGTGACGGCGGCTTTGGACTGCCCGCCATGCGCTCGCGCGCCGAGACGTTGGGCGGGCTCTTCACGGTGGAGTCGGCCCCGGAGCAGGGCACCGCCGTGGCCGTCACCCTGCCCCTGCCCCTGCCCCTGCCCCTGGACCATCTGCACCACTCGGACCGCGTGGAGGCCCTGTGACCATCCGTCTCCTGCTCGCCGACGACCACCCCGTGGTCCGGGCGGGCCTGCGCGCGGTGCTGGACACCGAGGCGGACTTCGCGGTGGTGGCCGAGGCGGCCACCGCCGAGCGGGCGGTGGAGCTGGCCGCCCGGGAACCGGTGGACGTGGTGCTGATGGACCTCCAGTTCGGGCCGGGCATGCACGGCTCCGAGGCGACGGCCCTGATCACGGCCCGTCCGGGCGCCCCCCGGGTGCTGGTGCTGACGACGTACGACACGGACGCGGACATCCTGGCGGCAGTGGAGGCGGGAGCCTCCGGCTACCTGCTCAAGGATGCCCCGCCGGAGGAGCTGGCGGCGGCGGTGCGCACGGCCGCCGCGGGCCAGTCGGCGCTCGCCCCGGCGGTGGCGCTGCGCCTGATGGACCGGATGCGCACGCCCGCGGAGGCGTTGACGAAACGGGAGCTGGAGGTGCTCCAGCTCGTGGCGGACGGCCTCTCGAACCAGCAGATCTCCAAGCAGCTGTTCCTCAGCCAGGCCACGGTCAAGTCGCACCTGGTCCACGTCTACGCGAAGCTCGGCGTCGAATCGCGCACGGCGGCGGTCGCGGCGGCCGCCACCCGCCGTCTGATCCGCACTCCCTAGCCGGGGGCTGCCCCGCGGCCCGGCCGATCCGCCGGAGGCGGCCCTACGCCACCCAGTGCGGGCGGTCCACCGGCGAGCGGAGCGGAACCCCGTCGTGGAAGGCCGCCGCGAGGCGGCGCACGGCCTCGTCCAGGCGGTCGGCGGGGAGGGTGTACGGGATGCGGAGGCGGTGTTCGAAGGTGCCCGGGTCGACGCCGAAGCGGGCGCCGCGGGTGATGTGCACGCCGGCGGCCGCGGCCCGTTCGGCCAGGGCCGAGCTGACCGGCTCGCCGAGGTCGACCCAGAGCGAGAGGCCGCCGGGCGGGATCCGCCAGGACCATCCCGGGGTGTGCTGCCGGAGCGAGTCCGTCAGGGCCGCGCGCCGATCGCGCAGCAGGTCGAGCCGGGCGGGCAGGGTACGGTCCATGCCGGCCAGCAGGTGGAGCGCGACGAGCTGGTCGAGGACCGAGCCGGTCATGTCGGCGGAGACCCGCGCGGCCGTCAGCTCGGTGATCATCTTCGCGGCGGCTCGGACCCAGCCGACGCGCAGGCCGCCCCAGTGGGTCTTGCTGAGCGATCCGATGGTCACCACGTGGTCCGTGCCGCCGCGCGGCGCCAGCGAGGCCAGGGGCGCGGGGGCGGGCACGTCCAGGGCGATCTCGGCCATGGTCTCGTCGACCACCAGCCAGGTGCCGGTGCGCCGGGTCGCCGCGAGCAGCCGCAGCCGCTGCTCCTCGGGCATGAGCGCGCCCGTCGGGTTGTGGAAGTCGGGGATCACGTAGGCCAGCCTCGGCACGGTCTGGTGCAGCGTGGACTCGGCGATCTCCATGTCCCAGCCGGTGTCGGAGACGGCGATGGGCGCGGTGCGCAGCCGGGCTCGGCGCAGCGCGTCCAGGGCGTTGGCGTAGGTGGGGTTCTCCGTGACGACCCGGTCTCCTGCCTGGCAGAGCAGGGCTGTGACCAGGGTGAAGGCATGCTGGGCACCGGAGGTGACGAGGATCTGCTCGGGGCGGGTGGGCAGGCCGCGCCGGGTGAAGCGTTCGGCGACGGCCGTGCGGAGGTCGGGCAGGCCGTAGGGGTGGTAGCCGGGGGTGCGGGCGGCCTCGGGCAGCTGCAGGGCGGCCTGTGCGAGGGCGTCGGCGAGGGCGCCTTCGGGGGCGCCCATGGCGGCGATGGCCAGGTCGATGCCGGTGCCGCCGTCGGCGTCGTGGCCGCCGGCGCCGACGAGGGCGTGGGCTCCGACGGGGCCGTGGCCGTCGGGGAGCTCGGTCCAGGTGCCGGCGCCGCGCCGGCTGCGGACGTAGCCGCTCTCGCGGAGCAGGTCGTAGGCGCCGGTGACGGTGGCGCGGCTGGCGCCGACGGCTTCGGCGAGTTCGCGTTCGGCGGGCAGGCGCACGTGCAGGGCGATGCGGCCGTCGAGGATCAGCGTGCGGACGGCTTCGGCGAGTGACCGGTAGCCGGGGCGGGCGCGTACGTCGGCGGGGAGCAGCGCTGCGAGCTGTCGGCTGGCGATGGTTCTGTCAGCCGTCCGGGCCACTTGCCTGTTCACCGTGCCAACCTCCCCTGATTGGCTCTGACAGCCGGACCGATCGAGGTCCAGAATCGCGGCATTGGCCTCTGATGGGCAAGGGGAATCCGGGATGCCGACCCGGCGCGACGCCCACGCCCCGGCGGCCTGCGCCGAGCAGCGGGTCCAGCTCCGGCGCGGCTCGGGGCCCGCGCCGACCGCTGCGCGGCGCGCCTTCGCGCGGCGGCCCCGGGAACGCGTACAGGAGCGAGAATCGGTGGCATGTCAGCCACTACGCACTCCGATGCACCCGTGATCGCGGGTCTGCTCCTGGCCGCCGGCGGCGGCCGCCGGCTCGGCGGCCGCCCGAAGGCCCTGCTGCCCTACCGTGGCCGTCCGCTGGTGGAGAACGCCGTACGGGTGCTGCGGGAGGCGGGCTGCGGCCCGGTGCACGTGGTCCTCGGGGCGTCGGCGGCCGAGGTCCGCGAGCGGGCCGACCTGTCCGGCTGCGTGGTCGTGGACAACCCGGACTGGGCGGAGGGCATGGGTTCCTCCTTGCGGGTGGGCCTGGCCTCCCTGGCCGGTACGGACGCCGGTGCGGCCCTGGTCTCGCTGGTGGACCAGCCGGGCATCGGCCCGGCGGCGGTCGCCCGGGTGCGGGAGGCCTACCGCTCCCCCGCGAGCCTGGCGGCCGCGGCGTACGACGGGGAGCGCGGGCACCCCGTGCTGTTCGGCGCGGAGCGCTGGGCGGACATCGCGGCGACGGCCACGGGCGACAAGGGCGCCCGGACCCATCTGGCGCGCCACGCCGGAGAGCTCGTACTGGTGGAGTGCTCCGACGTCGCGGAGGCCTTCGACATCGACACGCCGCCCGACCTGGCGCGACTCCTCTGAGCACCGCGTGACGACAGTGGCACTGAGGGCCACCGGCGGGGGGAATCTGTCGACTCAGAGAATCTCGACATCAACAAACCATTGAACTTCCACCATGAGGAAATTACTATCCACTGGTCAGAAGCGCCCTGAACCCACAGACGGCGCCCGCGACCGTATGTCGGAGCTCTCCACACCCGACGGCACTGCGTGCCGTCTCGCGCGAGCATTCCCCGCGGCCGCCAGGCACCGCCGCTGAAGGAGTGACAGTTATGTCCGCACCAGCGCCGTCCCCGCTGGCCATCGTCGATGCCGAGCCCCTGCCGCGGCAGGACGAAGTCCTCACCGGAGCGGCCCTCGCGTTCGTGGCCGAGCTCCACCGACGGTTCGCCCCCCGCCGCGCCGAGCTCCTCGCCCGCCGCGGCGAGCGCCGCGCCGAGATCGCCCGGACCTCCACCCTCGACTTCCTCCCGGACACCGCACAGGTCCGCGAGGGCGACTGGAAGGTGGCGCCGGCCCCGGCCGCGCTCAACGACCGCCGCGTGGAGATCACCGGTCCGACGGACCGCAAGATGACCATCAACGCCCTGAACTCGGGCGCCAGGGTCTGGCTCGCCGACTTCGAGGACGCCTCGGCTCCCACCTGGGAGAACGTCGTCCTCGGCCAGCTCAACCTGATCGACGCGTACGAGCGCCGCATCGACTTCACCGACCCCCGCACGGGCAAGGCCTACGCGCTCAAGCCCGCCGCCGAACTCGCGACCGTCGTCATGCGGCCGCGCGGCTGGCACCTGGAGGAGCGCCACCTGCAGTTCGAGGGCGGCCCGGCCTCCGGCTCCCTCGTCGACTTCGGCCTGTACTTCTTCCACAACGCCAAGCGCCTGATCGACCTGGGCAAGGGTCCGTACTTCTACCTGCCCAAGACGGAGTCGCACCTGGAGGCCCGCCTCTGGAACGACATCTTCGTCTTCGCCCAGGACTACGTCGGCATCCCGCAGGGCACCGTCCGCGCCACCGTCCTGATCGAGACGATCACCGCCGCGTACGAGATGGACGAGATCCTCTACGAGCTGCGCGACCACGCGGCGGGCCTGAACGCGGGCCGCTGGGACTACCTCTTCTCCATCGTGAAGAACTTCCGCGACGGCGGCGAGAAGTTCGTCCTGCCGGACCGCAACGCGGTGACGATGACGGCCCCGTTCATGCGGGCCTACACCGAACTGCTCGTCCGCACCTGCCACAAGCGCGGCGCGCACGCCATCGGCGGCATGGCGGCCTTCATCCCGTCCCGCAAGGACGCCGAGGCCAACACGATCGCCTTCGCGAAGGTCAAGGCCGACAAGGACCGCGAGGCGGGCGACGGCTTCGACGGCTCCTGGGTCGCCCACCCCGACCTGGTCCCGATCGCCATGGCCTCCTTCGACGCCGTGCTCGGCGACAAGCCCAACCAGAAGGACCGGCTGCGCGAGGACGTCTCGGTGGCCCCGGGCGAGCTCATCGCGATCGACTCGCTGGACGCGAAGCCGACGTACGAGGGCCTGCGCAACGCCGTCCAGGTCGGCATCCGCTACATCGAGGCCTGGCTGCGCGGCCTCGGCGCCGTCGGAATCTTCGGCCTGATGGAGGACGCGGCCACCGCCGAGATCTCCCGCTCGCAGATCTGGCAGTGGATCAACGCGGGAGTCGTCTTCGAGAACGGCAAGACCGCCACGGCCGAGCTGACCCGCGAGCTGGCGGCCGCCGAACTCGCCGCCCTGCGCACCGAGGTCGGCGAGGAGGCCTTCGCGGCCGGCAAGTGGCAGCAGGCCCACGACCTCTTCCTCACGGTCTCCCTCGACGCCGACTACGCGGACTTCCTCACGCTCCCGGCCTACGACCAGCTGGTCGGCTGACACCCCGGATCCGACCGGAACGCACCGCCCGGCCCCACCCCACGGCTCCGCCCCCGCCGCCCACGGCAGCGGGGGCGGAGCCGTGTCCGCCGCCCTGCCGGGAGGGGCACCCGGGCCATGCCGCACGGGGGCCGGGCCCCGCCGGAAGAGCACACGGGACCGAACGACCGATCGGTTGTTACTCGTTCGTAACTTGCCTGTACCTAGCGGTAACAACCGGGTCCGTGTCACCTTTCCGGTGCCACCGGCCGGCGGTACCCCCACTTCCCAGCCACACGAAACGGCGACGCGACGTCGCCCGCTTCGGCGTGGCCGAACGCAGGAGTTCCGCAGTGATCGGATTCCGCAACGTCAGCAAGGACCGGATCCCCCGTCGGTTGCGACGACTGGTCTGTGCCGCCGTCACCGTGCCGCTCGCCACCGGCGCGCTGCTGGCCGGCGGCGCCGGGACCGCCGGGGCCGCCCCCGGGAACGGTCCCACGGCCGTGGTGTCCATGGGCGACAGCTACATCTCCGGCGAGGCCGGGCGATGGAAGGGCAACAGCCTGACCAACACCGGCAGCCGCAACGGCACGGACCGCGGCTGGGTCAGCGGCAGCAGCTACGACCCCTCGAAGGTATACGGCACCACGGCCGGAGGCTGCCACCGGTCCGACTCGGCCGAGGTGCGCAGCGCCGGAGCGATCGCCGCCGTCGCCGTGAACCTCGCCTGTTCCGGGGCCGTCTCGCAGAACGTGTTCCGCGCCTCCAACGGCGGCGTCCCCTACAAGGGCGAGGCCCCGCAGGCCGACCAGCTGGCCGCCGTGGCCGCGAGCCACGACGTCAAGACCATCGCCCTGTCGGTCGGAGGCAACGACCTGGGCTTCGCCGACATCATCAAGAACTGCGCCCTCGACTTCGTCATCTGGTACTCGTACTGCTACGACGACCAGCAGTACGCCGTCGACCAGAAGATCGACGGCGTCATGGCGAACGTCGGCAAGGCGGTCGACGAGATCCGGGCCGTGATGCGCACGGCCGGGTACGCCGACTCCTCCTACCGGATCGTCCTCCAGTCCTACCCGTCGCCGATCCCGCGGGGTGCGGAGAATCGCTACACCCAGAGCGACTGGAGCCGCCTCAACACGGGCGGCTGCCCCTTCTGGAACCGGGACTCGGACTGGGCGCGCGACTCGCTCGTGCCGCAGATCGCCGGCCGTCTCAAGGGCGTCGCCGCCGCCAAGGGCGTGCAGTTCCTGGACCTGCGGGACATGCTCCAGGGACGCGAGGTGTGCGCGAAGGCGAGCAAGCAGGTCACCTCCCCGGTCCCGGCCTCGGGCAGGACGAGCGAGTGGACGCGCTGGATCGACAACAACGAGTCGCAGGGCCTGATCCAGGAGTCCATGCACCCCAACTACTACGGCCAGCTGGCCGCCGGCCGGTGCCTGGCCCTGGCCGTGGCGCAGCCCGCCTCCTCCGCCTCCAGCTGCAAGAACACCGCGGGGAGTGACCACACCGGAATGTTCCTGACCGCGGCGCCCTAGCTGTTTCGAAAGTCCCGCCTGGCCCGCGACGCCTGGCACGCACGCTCGCCGCGTGTCGGGATCGCCCACGTACGCCCCGTACGAGGACGACCCTCCGCCTTGCGATCGCACGCACCAGACGCCGCGGGGCCCGCCCTTCGGGCGGACGGCGCTCCTTTCGACACACGCCCCGGGAGGCGCGCGGTCACCGTTCGTACGGGCGCACGGCGGTTCGCCCGTACCGGACGCGGCGGTGCGCTCGCCACACCCGCAGTGGGTGGCGAGCGCACCGCCGTGCTTCCTGCGACCGGTCAGTGGACCGGCACCGGTTCGGGTGCGGCCCCCGAGGCCGCGCCCTTCCTGGCGCCGAGGTGGTTGAAGGCCAGGTTCAGCACGATCGCCACCACGCAGCCGGTGCTGATGCCGGAGTCGAGGACGACCAGCAGGTCCTTCGGGAAGGCGTGGTAGAACTCCGGCGCGGCGATCGGGATCAGGCCGATGCCGACGGATGCGGCGACGATCAGGGCGTTCTCGCCCTTCTCCATGGCCGCTCCGGCCAGGGTCTGGATGCCGCTGGCGGCCACCGAACCGAAGAGGACGATGCCGGCGCCGCCGAGGACGGGCAGCGGGACCACTCCGATCACCGAGGCCGCCATGGGACACAGGCCCAGCAGGATCAGGATGCCGCCGCCGGCGGCGACGACGAACCGGCTGCGCACCCTGGTCATGGCGACCAGGCCGATGTTCTGGGCGAAGGCGCTGCACATGAAGCCGTTGAAGAGCGGGCTGATCGCGCTGCCGAGGGTGTCGGCGCGCAGGCCTCCTGCGATGGTCCTCTCGTCCGCCGGCCGGCCGACGATCTTGCCCAGGGCGAGGATGTCGGCGGTGGACTCGGTCATGCAGACGAGCATGACGATGCACATCGAGACGATCGCGGCCACCTGGAACTGCGGGGCACCGAAGTGGAACGGAGTGGGGAAGCCGACCACCGAGGCGTTCTTGACGGCGTCGAAGCTGGTCATCCCCAGCGGAAGGGCGATCAGGGTCCCCGCGACCAGGCCGAGCAGGATGGAGATCTGCTGGAGGAATCCGCGCAGGAACTTGCGCATGAGCAGGACGATCACCAGGGTGACGGCGGCCATGCCGATGTTCTTCATCGAGCCGTAGTCGGTGGCGGTCCGGTTGCCGCCCTGTGACCAGTTGAAGGCCACGGGCAGGAGCGAGACGCCGATCAGGGTGATGACGGTGCCCGTGACGACGGGCGGGAAGAAGCGGACGAGCTTGCCGAAGTAGGGGGCGGCGAGGAAGCCGACCACCCCGGCGACGATGATCGCGCCGAAGATGACGGGCAGGGCATCGGCACCCTCCCCCTTCCCTATGGCGATCATCGGGGTCACACCGGCGAAGGAGACGCCGTTGACGAAGGGGAGCCTGGCGCCGACCTTCCAGAACCCGAGGGTCTGCAGGAGGGTGGCGAGTCCGGCGGTGAAGAGCGAGGCGCCCATCAGGAAGGCGGTCTCGGTGGCGGAGAGTCCGACCGCGGGGCCGACGATCATGGGCGGGGCCACGACACCCGCGTACATGGCGGCCACGTGCTGGAGGCCGCTGGTGAACATCTTCAGAGGAGGCAGGGTCTCGTCGACCGGGTGCTTCTCCTCCGGTACTGCGACTGCGTCTTTGCGGAACCTGGGCGGTTGGGCCACGGCTTCCTCCGGTCGGGTAACACGTCGGCAGGGACGTGGGTGTCATGGAGGTGGTGCGAAAGCGGTGCGAGTCGAGCGCGTTGATGGAGTTGTGGGTGGAGCCGGTGGATCTACTTCTTGTCCCAAGGGGCGCGGAAACGATTCGCCCAATCGCCGCTCCCGCGGTGCGCCCGTGGCGCTGGTGGCACGAGTCACCGCTCCCGGGGGCGCCTTCGGATCTCCTCGGGCGCCACCCGGGAACGGCTGCCCGCGGACCCCGCTCGGGTCCGCGGCGGCCGGCCGGGGGCCGTCCCCCCCGGCCGGACTCCGGGGGATCAGGCCTGCGCGATCCGCGCGAGGCGCTGGGCCTCTTCCCGCGTGGACACCGCGATGGCGTCCTCGTCGGCGAAGAGCAGCCGGTTGTTCTCCACGATCTGCTTGCCGTTGACGAACGAGGCCGTCACCGGGGCGGCCGCACCGAAGACGAGAGCGGTCACCGGGTCGGCGATCGAGGAGTGCAGGAAGGTGTTCAGGTTCCACAGGACCAGGTCGGCGCACTTGCCGACCTCCAGCGAACCGATGTTGTCGGCGCGGCCGAGGACCTGGGCGCCGCCGTAGGTGCCCAGGCGCAGGGCCTGGCGCGCGTTCAGGGCGCGCTCGCGGTGGACCGGGTTCAGGCGGTTGATCAGCAGCGCGTTGCGCAGCTCGGTGTGCAGCTCGCCGGACTCGTTGGAGGCGGTGCCGTCCACGCCGAGGCCCACCGGGACGCCGGCCGCGAGCATGTCGGGGACCCGGGCGATGCCGGCGGCCAGACGCGCGTTGGAGGAAGGGCAGTGCGCGACACCGGTCTTGGTGCGGGCGAAGGCGGCGATGTCGGAGTCGTTCATGTGGACGCTGTGCGCCATCCACACGTCCTCGCCGAGCCAGCCGGTCGACTCGAAGTAGTCGGTCGGGCCCATGCCGAAGAGCTCGTGGCAGAACTTCTCCTCCTCGACGGTCTCGCTGCCGTGCGTGTGCATGCGCACACCGAGGCGGCGGGCGAGCTCGGCGCCCTGCTTGAGCAGCTCGGTGGAGACCGAGAAGGGGGAGCAGGGGGCGACGGCGACCTGGGTCATCGAGTCGAAGGACGCGTCGTGGAACTTCTTGACGGTCGCCTCGGTGTCGGCCAGCGCACCTTCGAGGGTCTCGACGGCGTGGTCCGGCGGCAGGCCGCCGTCCTTCTCGCTGCGGTCCATCGAACCGCGGGCGAGGGTGAAGCGGACGCCCATCTCGGACGCGGCCCGGATGATCGAGCCGGACAGGTCGCCGGAGCCCTTGGGGAAGACGTAGTGGTGGTCCATGGCGGTGGTGACACCGCCCTTGGCCATCGCGGCGAGGGAGCCCTGCGCGGCCGTGTACGTCATCTGCTCGTCGATGCGCGCCCACGTCGGGTACAGCGCGACGAGCCAGTTGAAGAGGTTGTGGTCGGTGGCCAGGCCGCGCGTGATCCACTGGTAGAAGTGGTGGTGCGTGTTGACCAGACCGGGGGTCACGAGGTGCCCGGTGCCGTCGATCCGGCGGACCACGTTGTCGAGGTTCTCGGGGGCCTTGCCCGCACCGATGAATTCGATCTTGTTGCCGGCGACGACGACGTGGCCCGAGGCGTACTCGGTGTCATGGGCGTCGACGGTCGCGATCGCACAGTTCTCGATGACGATGCGCGGGGCGGCGCTGTCATGGGCTGCCGATGCTGCCATGGGACTTCCTCGTGCTTTCAGTGGCGGTGCGGGCACGGCAGGACCCAGGGGATTTGAGTGCCGGAGCCGGGGCCTTGGCAGCTGACAGTACTGCCGGCCCGTGGGGTGCGTCCGGGTGCCGATTCAGGAAGTTGGGTCGTGTCGCACGGTCCCGGGGCCACTGCGGAGAGCCCCGGGACGCGCGTGCCGCGCTCTTAGAGGTTGGTCATGTCCACCGGAATGCGCGCGTCGGCGCCGTCCCGCAGGATCGTGGCCTCGATCAGACCGTACGGACGGTCCGCGGCGAAGTACACCTCGTTGTCGTTCTTGAGGCCGAAGGGCTCCAGGTCGACGAGGAAGTGGTGCTTGTTCGGGAGCGAGAAGCGGACCTCGTCGATCTCCGAACGGTGGTTGATGATGCGCGAACCCATCTGGTAGAGGGTCTGCTGCAGCGAGAGGGAGTAGGTCTCGGCGAAGGCCTGCAGCATGTGCTTGCGGGTCTCGGCATAGGACTTCTCCCAGTTGGGCATCCGCTGCTCGTCGTCCGACCAGTTGAAGCGCCAGCGGCCCGACACCTGGGTGGCCAGGATGCGGTCGTACGCCTCCTGCAGGGTCGTGTACTTGTCCTTCACGTAGCCCCAGAACTCGGAGTTCGTGGAGTTCATGACGACCAGGTCCTTGAGGCCGGAGATGACCTCCCAGTTCTGGCCGTCGTAGGTGATCTGGGTGACGCGGGTCTCCTGGCCCTGGCGGACGAAGGAGTGCTTGACCTCGTCGGCGCCGATGAACTTGGAGTTCGCGTCGGACGTGGCGATCCGCTCCCAGGCGTACTCCTCGATCCGGATGCGCGCGCGCTGGATCGGCTCCTGGCTGCCCACGAACCAGCGGGCCAGGTGGATGCCGAACTGCTCGGCGGACTCGATGCCGTACTCCTTGGCGAACGCATACACCGTGTTCTTGGTGGTGTCCGTCGGCAGGACGTTGGCGTTCGAGCCGGAGTAGTGGACGTCGTCCATGTCGCCGGAGAGGGCGACCGAGACGTTCAGGTCCTTGATGTGGTGCGTGTCGCCGTCCCGCGTGATCTTGACGACGCGGTTCTCTGCTTTGCCGTACTGGTTCTGGCCCAGAATCGTGGCCATGCTAGCTCCCTCGGTAAACGGAGTAGCCGAACGGGTTGAGCAGCAGCGGTACGTGGTAGTGCTCGCCCGGGTTCACCGCGAACGTGATGGTGACCTCGGGGAAGAACGTAGCGCTGTCCCTTACGCGGGGGGCGTCCTGCTGCGCCTCGGCTTGCTTCTTTGCGAAGTACGTCTCGGTCTCGAAGTCGAGACGTACGTGGGTGGTGCCCTCCGGCAGTGCCGGCAGGTCCTTGCAGCGCCCGTCCGCATCGGTGGCGGATCCGCCCAGGGCCACCCACTCGCCGCCCGGTCCCGTACGGGCCGACAGGGAGATGGCGACGCCCTCGGCGGGCCTGCCGATGCTGGTGTCCAGGATGTGCGTGGACACGGACGCGGTGGTCTCGGTGCTCATGGTCGGACTCACTCTCCTTCTACGAGGCGGGTCAGGCGGATCTTGTTGATCTTGACGAGCTCGCCGCGGGCGATGTCCCGCTCCTGCTCAGGCGAGTTGTCGATCCGGACCTTGACCGCGTCCCGCATGAACTCACCGGTCGCACCGGTGGCGCAGATGAGGAAGACGTGGCCGAACTTCTCCTGGTAGGCCAGGTTCAGTTCGAGGAGCTCGTTCCTGAGCTCCTCGGAGGCGCCGGCCATGCCCCGCTGTTCGCGGGCGGAGGTCGGGTCTCCCGGCTTCGGCCGGCCGATCGGCGCGTGGCCTCCCATCGCTTCGGCCAGGTCCTCCGCGGTGAGCTCCGCCATGGCGGCCTCGTTCGCGGCGAACAGGGACTCGGCGGTGGCGAAGGGGCGCTGGGCGAGCATCCTGCTCCCCCACGCCGAGCTGGCGCACACCTCGTGCAGCTCGGCCGAGGCCGCCCTGTCGTCCAAGGTGTTGATCCGGGTGAGACCCGGGGTCGGACTCGAAGTCACGGTAGGCCTCCGTGGCCTGTTGTTGCTTTGACGGGCTGCGCATAGCTAACGCCCTCCGCAACACGGCGTCAACACTTTGTTGAAACTTCCCGTACACAAAAGCCGCCGCCCGGGTGAATGGGGCGGCGGCTCGTCACCGTGAGTCGTAATCCGCTCACGCCTGGGTGTTCTTACTGGGATTTTCCCTGTTCAAGTAGTTGTAGACCGTGAAGCGGCTGACGCCCAGCGCGCCCGCGACCGTCTCCACGCCGTGCCGCACGGAGAAGGCGCCGCGCGCCTCCAGTATCCGGACGACGTCCTGCTTGGACTTCCGGTCGAGCTGGGACAGCGGCATGCCGTGCCGGCGTTCCAGCGCGGCCAGGATGTGGTCCAGCGAGTCCGAGAGCTGCGGCAGGCGCACGGCGAGCAACTCCCGGCCCTCCCAGGTGAGCACGACGTCGTCGGGCGTGGCCTGCGCCGGATCCATGAGCTCGCCGCCCATGGCGTCCACGAGCGGCTTGACCGCCGTGACGAAGGGGTGATCGCGGGGCTCGGTCATGACGCCTCCTCGCCGATCACGTTGACCTGGAGGGTGACGCGGGTGGCCCCGGCCCCCAGGGAGTCGCGCAGCAGCGCGCTCACGGCGGACAGCACCCGGTCGGCCTCACCCTCCGCGGTGTTGCCGAAGGGGCCGACGTCCACCGCCTCCAGCTGGGCCTTCTGGATGACCTCGCGGGCCGCCACGGCGTGGTCGGGGGCCTCTTCGAGATCGAAGGGCTCGGTCGTGAACTCCACTCTCAATCGCACGCGGCTCAAGCTACCGCGCCGTCTCGATTTTTCGGCAGTCCGCACTTGACATCCGCGCGGAACCCCATGCAGTCTTCCATCAAGCAGAAAACAACTTCCGCAATACGGAAGGAGCGCACACCCCTCATGGGATACACGGACCAGCGCTTCGATGTGAACCTGTCGATCCTCTTCACGGAACTCCCGCTTCTGGAGCGCCCCGCGGCCGCCGCCGCGGCGGGCTTCACGGCGGTCGAGCTGTGGTGGCCCTGGATCGAGACCCCCACCCCCGCTCAGGAGGAGCTCGACGCCCTCAAGAAGGCCCTTGAGGACGCCGGCACCCAGCTGGTGGGCCTGAACTTCTACGCCGGCCGCCTGCCGGGCCCGGACCGCGGCGCGGTCTCGGTACCCGGTGAGGAGTCCGACCGCTTCAACGCCAACATCAACGTCGCGGCGGACTTCGCCGCCTCGGTCGGCTGCAAGGCGCTCAACGCCCTGTACGGCAACCGCGTCGAAGGCGTGGACCCGGCCGCCCAGGACGAGCTGGCCCTGAAGAACCTGGTCGTGGCGGCGCAGGCCGCGGACCGCGTGGGCGCGATCCTCCTGATCGAGACCCTCAACAAGCCCGAGTCGCCGCTCTACCCGCTGGTGAGCGCCCCGGCCGGCATCGCAGTGGTGGACAAGGTGAACCAGGCCACCGGCCTCGGCAACGCCAAGTTCCTGCTCGACCTTTACCACCTGGCGATGAACGATGAGGACCTCTCCGAGGTCATCGAAAAGTACGCCGCCAAGACCGGGCACGTCCAGATCGCGGACAAGCCGGGACGGGGGGCTCCGGGCACCGGCGAGCTGCCCCTGGAAGAGCTGCTCGACCAGCTGAAGAAGGCCGGATACGAGGGCTACGTGGGGCTTGAGTACAAGGCCGAGGACGCCGCCGCCTCCTTCGCCTGGCTGCCGGCCGAGGCCCGCGCCGCCCAGTAGGGGGACGAAGTCCGGGCGATCAGCCAGGCACCTCACGCACTTTTCGTACGAAGCATTAAGAGAAGGACCCTCATCATGAGCAACCCCGCTGCGCTCCCGTCGATCGCCTGGATCGGTCTCGGAATCATGGGCTCCCCCATGTCCGAGAACCTGCTGAAGGCCGGCTACCCGGTCACCGGCTTCACGCTGGAGCAGGACAAGCTGGACCGCCTGGCCGCCGCCGGCGGCACCGCGGCCGGATCGATCGCCGAGGCCGTCAAGGACGCCGACGTGATCATCACGATGGTGCCCGCCTCCCCGCAGGTCGAGGCCATCAACTACGGCCCCGAGGGCATCCTGGAGAACGCCAAGTCCGGCGCGCTGATCATCGACATGTCGTCGATCACCCCGCAGACCTCCGTGGACCTGGCGAAGAACGCCGCCGAGAAGGGCATCCGCGTCATCGACGCCCCGGTGTCCGGCGGCGAGGCCGGCGCCATCGAGGCCGTCCTGTCGATCATGGTGGGTGGCGAGCAGGCGGACTTCGACGCCGCCCTGCCGATCCTGGAGACCCTCGGCAAGACCATCGTCCTGTGCGGCCCGCACGGCTCCGGCCAGACGGTGAAGGCCGCCAACCAGCTCATCGTCGCGGTGAACATCCAGGCGTGTGCCGAGGCCGTCGTCTTCCTGGAGAAGTCGGGCGTGAACCTCACCGCCGCCCTGGACGTCCTCAACGGCGGCCTGGCCGGCTCCACGGTGCTGACCCGCAAGAAGGACAACTTCCTGAACCGCGACTTCAAGCCCGGCTTCCGGATCGACCTGCACCACAAGGACATGGGCATCGTCACCGACGCCGCCCGCAACGTCGGTGCCGCCCTCCCGGTCGGCGCGGTCGTCGCCCAGCTGGTCGCCTCCCTGCGCGCCCAGGGTGACGGCGGCCTGGACCACTCGGCCCTGCTGCGCGCCGTCGAGCGCCTCTCCGGCGCCCAGGTCTGAGGTCCCCCGCCGGGCCCCCACGGGGCCCGGACCGCCCCCTCGCGCAGGGGGCACCGAGTCTCCGGACGGTGCCGGTGCTGACACCTGTCCTGTCGCGCCCAAGCGTCGGCACCGTCCGGGTCATCTCACCCCACAACTTCGTTCAACAAACTGTTGACGTTTAGTTCTTGCCGAATTTAGGCTGTTCCGCATGACGGAAGACGCTTTCCGTCAGCAGTTACCCGTACGGAAGGTCACCATGTCGAAGCGCACGCTGACGACCGAGTCCGGCGCCCCGGTCGCCGACAATCAGAACTCCGCCACCGCCGGCGTCGGTGGCCCGCTCCTGATCCAGGACCAGCAGCTCCTGGAGAAGCTCGCCCGCTTCAACCGCGAGCGCATCCCGGAGCGCGTGGTGCACGCCCGCGGCTCGGCGGCGTACGGCTACTTCGAGGTGACCGACGACGTCACCGCGTACACCAGTGCCGCCTTCCTCGACACGGTCGGCAAGAAGACCGAGACCTTCCTGCGGTTCTCCACCGTCGCAGACTCCCTCGGTGGCGCGGACGCGGTGCGCGACCCCCGTGGCTTCGCCCTGAAGTTCTACACCGAAGAGGGCAACTACGACCTCGTCGGCAACAACACCCCGGTGTTCTTCATCAAGGACCCGATCAAGTTCCCCGACTTCATCCACTCCCAGAAGCGCGACCCCTTCACGGGCAAGCAGGAGCCGGACAACGTCTGGGACTTCTGGGCGCACGCCCCCGAGGCGACGCACCAGATCACCTGGCTGATGGGTGACCGCGGCATCCCGGCGTCGTACCGCCACATGAACGGCTACGGCTCCCACACGTACCAGTGGACGAACGAGAAGGGCGAGGCCTTCTTCGTCAAGTACCACTTCAAGACCAACCAGGGCATCCGCTGCCTCTCCGGCGAGCAGGCCGCAGAGCTGGTCGGCAAGGACGCGAACTCGCACCAGACCGACCTGCTCCAGGCCATCGAGCGCGGCGTGAACCCGAGCTGGACGCTCTACGTCCAGATCATGCCGGCCGCCGAGGCCGCGGACTACCGCTTCAACCCGTTCGACCTCACCAAGGTGTGGCCGCACGCCGACTACCCGCTGCAGCGGGTGGGCCGCCTGGTCCTCGACCGCAACCCGGACAACGTCTTCGCCGAGGTCGAGCAGTCCGCCTTCTCCCCGAACAACTTCGTCCCGGGCATCACCGCCTCGCCGGACAAGATGCTCCAGGGCCGCCTGTTCGCCTACGCGGACGCCCAGCGCTACCGCCTCGGTGTGAACCACACCCAACTGCCGGTCAACGCCCCCAAGGCGACGAAGGCCGACAACTACGGCCGCGACGGCGTCATGGCGCTGCGCAACGGCTCCCGCCACGACAAGAACTACGAGCCCAACTCGCACCAGGGCCCGTCCGAGACCGGACTGGCGCTGGGCGCCCCCAGGGCCGTCTCCGGCTACACGGGCACCCACGAGGCCCCGGCCCACACCAAGGACGACGACTTCTTCCAGGCCGGTGAGCTCTACCGCCTGATGTCGGAGGCCGAGAAGGAGCGCCTGGTGGCGAACATCGCCGGCGGCCTCTCCCAGGTCACCCTTGAGGACGTCATCGAGAAGAACCTGGCTCACTTCCACGCCGCCGACGCCGACTACGGCCGTCGCGTCGAGGAGGCCGTGCGCGCCCTGCGCGACGCCTGAGCCGACAGGGATGTACCGGGGGCCTGACGGGAGGTCAGGCCCCGGGTGCTGGGCCCGAACCGTGAACCCGGATGAGGGGTGGTACACGGCGAGGGCAGGACGAGGACCGTGGCAGGCGTGCGAGCCAGTGCGGTGGTAATGGGTTCCGAGGCCCGTCTCTTGACCTGAGGGAGACGGTGCCGGAGTTCTCGTCGCCCGCCCGCCACGGTCCCAGCCACTCCCCCTTCTCTTCCCACAGGGGCTGCGCACAGAGCGCCCTGCGGGAAGCGGAGGAGGAAACCTTCCTCCCCACACAACTCCGCCCGGCGGTGCGAACGTCCTGTCGCGCCAGCCTCGCACCGTCGGGCGGTAACAACCAGAGCGCCGAGTCACGGACGGTCCCGTGACTCGGCGCTTTGTCGTACCCGTCCGCATGGCCGCACCCGTCCGGATGTCGTCACCGTGGGGTGGCCGGCGCCGTGGGGTGGCCGACCTCCGGTCGGGCAGGTGCCGGCGCCGGGTTGCGCGTCCGGGGCCCCGCCGTCGAGGGACCCGGCGCACCGCGGCCGCACCGGAGCGCGGGCCGTGCACGGCACTTCCGGGCGGTTCGAGGACCACGAAGGGCCGTTTCCGGCCGGTCGAGGCCGAAGGCCGTTCCCGGCCTCCCGGGGCGGCCGCGTACGGGAGCCGCCCACCGCACGTCCCGGTCCCGGTGGGCGGTCCCCGGTGCGCGGGGAACCGGGCGTCACGCGGCATCGCACGGCCGGGCCGGGTCCGGGAGCCGGTCAGCACGCTCGCGGCGCCGGAGAGCGTGTACGGGACGCACACGGGGGCGCGAGCCTCCGGAGGAGATCCCCGCCCGGCCCCCGCCGGCCACTGCAGCACCCGGAGCCGGCCTCCAGCAGTACCCCGAGACCGGGGGGCTCCGCCTCCGCCGCGGCCCACGGCGTGCGAGGACCGGCCGGAAGCACGACGCGCCGCGACCCCCGCCCTCCTCGCGGGGGACGGGGGTCGCGGCGTACGGCCGGAGCCGGGGATCAGACCTTCAGGGCCTTGATCGCGGTCGGGGCGTGACCGGGCTCGGTCGCGAGCTCCTCGAACTCGGTGACGTCGCTCATGTCGACGGTCTTGCTCATCGAGATGTTGGTGATGCGCTCCAGGATGGCCTCGACGACGACCGGGACCTGGAACTCCTGGGCCAGCTTCTTGGCCTGCTCGAAGGCGGCACCCAGCTCGTTCGGGTCGGTGACGCGGATGGCCTTGACGCCGAGGCCCTCGGCGACCTTGACGTGGTCGACGCCGTAGGCGCCGATCTCCGGGGTGTTGATGTTCTCGAACTCGAGGTTGACCTCGAAGTTGATGCCGAGACCGCCCTGCGCCTGACGGATCAGGCCGAGGTAGGCGTTGTTGACGAGGACGTGGACGTAGGGGACCTTGTGCTGGGCCGCGACCGCCAGCTCCTCGATCATGAACTGGAAGTCGTAGTCGCCCGAGAGCGCGACGATCGGGGTCTGCGGGTCCGCGGTGGCGGCACCGATGGCGGCCGGGATGGTCCAGCCGAGCGGACCTGCCTGGCCGCAGTTGATCCAGTGGCGCGGCTTGTAGACGTGCAGCATCTGCGCGCCGGCGATCTGGGAGAGGCCGATCGTGGTGACGTAGCGGGTCTCGGGGCCGAACGCCTTGTTCATCTCCTCGTAGACGCGCTGCGGCTTCATGGGGATGTTGTCGAAGTGCGTGCGGCGCTGCAGGGTGGCCTTGCGCTCCTGGGCGGAGGCGGCCCAGGCGGAGAAGTCCGGCAGCTTGCCCTCCGCCTTGAGCTCCTTGGCGACCTCGATGAAGAGCTCCAGCGCCGCCTTGGCGTCGGAGGCGATGCCGAAGTCCGGGGCGAAGATCTTGCCGATCTGGGTGGGCTCGATGTCGACGTGGACGAACGTGCGGTCACCCAGGTACGCGTCCAGGTTGTAGCCGGTGTGACGGTTGGCCCAGCGGTTGCCGATGCCGAGGACGACGTCCGACTCCAGGAAGGTCGCGTTGCCGTAGCGGTGCGAGGTCTGGACTCCGACCATGCCGGCCGCCAGCTCGTGGTCGTCCGGGATGACGCCCCAGCCCATCAGGGTGGAGATGACCGGGATGTTGGTCAGCTCGGCGAACTCGACCAGCAGGTCGGAGGCGTCGGCGTTGATGATGCCGCCGCCGGCGACGATCAGCGGGCGCTCGGACTCCAGCAGGAAGCTCAGGGCCTTCTCGGCCTGCGCCCGGCTGGCCTGCGGCTTGTAGACCGGCAGCGGCTGATAGGTCGCCGGGTCGAACTCGATCTCGGTCAGCTGGACGTCGATCGGCAGGTCGATGAGGACCGGGCCGGGACGGCCGGAACGCATGAGGTGGAACGCCTGCTGGAAGACGCCGGGGACCTGTGCGGCCTCCAGGACCGTCGTGGCGGCCTTGGTGACCGGCTTGGCGATGGCGGCGATGTCGACGGCCTGGAAGTCCTCCTTGTGGAGCTTCGAGACCGGGGCCTGACCGGTGATGCACAGGATCGGGATGGAGTCCGCGATGGCCGAGTACAGGCCGGTGATCATGTCGGTGCCGGCCGGGCCCGAGGTACCGATGCAGACGCCGATGTTGCCCGCCTTGGCCCGCGTGTACCCCTCCGCCATGTGCGAGGCGCCCTCGACGTGGCGGGCGAGCGTGTGGTTGATGCCGCCCACGTTCTTGAGCTCGCGGTAGAAGGGGTTGATCGCAGCACCGGGAACACCGAACGCTTGTTCGACACCCTCGAGCTTGAGGATCTCAACTGCAGCAGCGGCGGCTGTCATACGAGGCATCAGGTTCTCCTGCGGGTCTGGCGGGTCAGGCTTTTCCGTAATCCGGAAGTATTGTTCTGCTATACGGAACAAACTAAGCGGCGTCTTCTTCGGCGTCAAGGCGGTGGAGGATCCTGGAAGCGGCCAAATGCCGCATCTCGCTCGACGACTTGTGCACATCACCGATCAGCCGACGGGAACGGGGCGGAAATGGCGTGCGCGCTCGCCCCGGTGGTCGCCGGTGGTGGAGCATGGACCCACGCACGGCGACGGAGGGGGCCAGGGGTCATGGCGGAAGCGGTACCGGTGCGCTGCCCGGCGTGCCTGCGCGAGAACGGCTACATCGCGCCGGTCTTCCCCTGCGCCTGCGGCAGCCCGGTCGATGCGCCGCTCGACCTGTCGGTGCCACCGGAGCAGCTGACCCACCGCACCTGGTCGGACAGCTGGGTGACGGTGCGGTGCACGGCCTGCGGGCGGGACAGCGAGTGGCCGCAGCCCGAGCTGGGCTGCGGGTCGTGCGGCACGGTGGTCCGGCTTCCGGTGCACCCACCCGAAGCCGGGACGGTCCCCGGCGCCACGGCGGCCGCGGGATCCGCCACGGACCCCGCCCCCGGCCTCGCCCCTCCGGGCCGCACCGCCACGGGGCGTAGCGCCACGGGGCGCCCAGCCGCCCCGCCGGGCATGGACCCGGACCCGGCGCACATACCGCCGCCTGCGACGGCCGCCGTCCCGCGGCCCGCATTCCGCCCCGTGACCATCCGGACGGCCCGGGACGCGGTGGCCACCGCCGCGCTGTACCTGCGCTGGCTCGGCTTCCAGGACGTACGGCAGCCCGACGGGCGCCCGATCCCCTCGGCGGCGGTGGACCTGCGGGCGCCGGGGCTGGTGGCCCAGGTGGACCCGACCACCGCGCCGGCCGGACTGCGGGCCGTGGAGTGCGTCTGGCTGAACGGGCTCACGGCCGCGGCGACCAGCGTCTACTTCTCGCTCGCCGGATACGCGGAGGACGCCCGCAGCCGCGCGGACGAGCTCGGCATACCGCTGTTCGTCATGGACCTCACCGGGATGCCGCAGCCGGTCAACGACCCGGCGGACGCGCTGGTCCGCTCAGGGGCGTAGCGGCCGACCCCTTAGGCTCGGGGCGTTACCTGCCGACTGGCCGAGGAGAGTCCCGTGAGCCTGTACGACATCCCGCTGACCACCCTGTCCGACGAACCCACGAGCCTGGCCGCGCACAAGGGCAAGGCGATCCTCCTGGTGAACACCGCGTCGCAGTGCGGGCTCACCCCGCAGTACTCGGGCCTGGCCCGCCTGCAGTTCGCGTACGAGCAGAAGGGCTTCACGGTCATCGGCGTGCCCTGCAACCAGTTCGGCGGGCAGGAGCCCGGCAACGCCGAGGACATCCAGACCTTCTGCGCGGCCGGCTTCGGTGTCACCTTCCCGATGCTGGAGAAGTCCGAGGTCAACGGCGAGAACCGGCACCCCCTCTACCAGGAGCTGGTGAAGACCCCCGACGCGGACGGCGAGGCGGGGGACATCCAGTGGAACTTCGAGAAGTTCCTCATCTCCCCCGCCGGCGAGGTCGTGGCACGCTTCCGTCCGCGCACCGAACCGGAGTCCCCCGAGGTCATCGCCGCGATCGAGGCGCACCTGCCCGCGTAGCCCGCATGGCCCGCGCCTCCCGCACAGCCGGCCGGCCCGCCGGGGTACCCGCGTACGGGACCCCGCCCTCCGGGCCCTCGCGTACCGTCGCGTACGGGCTCGCGCACAGGGCCGCGTACGGGCGCTCGCGCAGGGCCCGGGGGCGCCGCACCGCCCGGCCGGGCCCGGCCACCCCCGCCGCCCGGCGGCTCAGCCCAGGTCGGCCTCGCGGTACTCCGCCACCGAGCCCGCCGCCGTGAGTTCCCGCAGCTCGACCCGCCGGATCTTGCCGGACACGGTCTTCGGGAGCTCGCCGAACTCGATGCACCGGATCCTCTTGTACGGGGACAGCACGGCGCGGGAGTGCTCGAACAGCACCCAGGCGGTCTCCGGCCCCGGCTCCCAGCCGCCCGCGAGGGTGACGTACGCCTTCGGGACGGCCAGCCGCAGCTCGTCCGGGGCCGGGACGACGGCGGCCTCGGCGACCGCCGCGTGCTCCAGCAGCGCGCTCTCCAGCTCGAACGGGCTGATCTTGTAGTCGGAGGCCTTGAAGACGTCGTCGGAGCGCCCGACGTAGGTGAGGTATCCGTCGACGTCCCGGGCGGCGATGTCGCCGGTCCGGTACAGCCCGTCCGCCATGGCCTCCGCGGTGCGCTCGGGGTCGTCGCGGTAGCCGGTCATCACCCCGGCGGGGCGGGCCCGCAGGTCCACGCACAGCTCGCCCTCGTCGGGGGATTCCTTGCCGGTGACCGGGTCCAGCAGGACGATCCCGTAACCGGGCGCCGGGCGGCCCATGGAACCGGGCTTGACCGGAGCGCCGGGGAAGTTGCCCACCTGGAGCGTGGTCTCGGTCTGGCCGAAACCGTCGCGGATGGTGACGCCCCAGGCCTCCCGGACCTTCTCGATGACCTCGGGATTGAGCGGCTCGCCGGCGGCGACGGCCTCCCGCGGAGGCCGGGCCAGCCGGGTGAGGTCGGACTGGATCAGCATCCGCCACACGGTGGGCGGGGCGCAGAAGGTGGTCACCCCGTGCCGGTCCATCTCGGCCATCAGGCGTTCGGCGTCGAAGCGGGCGTAGTTGTGCACGAAGACGGTGGCGCCGGCGTTCCAGGGGGCGAAGAGGTTGGACCAGGCGTGCTTGGCCCAGCCGGGCGAGGCGATGTTGAGGTGCACGTCGCCGGGGCGCAGTCCGAGCCAGTACATGGTGGACAGGTGCCCGATGGGGTACGAGGCGTGGGTGTGCTCCACGAGTTTGGGGCGGTCGGTGGTGCCGGAGGTGAAGTAGAGCATCAGGGGGTCGGTGGCGAGGGTCTCCCCGTCGGGGACGAAACCGCCCTCGGCTCCCGGGGCGTCGGCGGCGGCCGTGGCGTCGGCCAGCGACAGCCAGCCGGCGGGGATCCGCTCCCGGCCACCGGCGGCGATCCGGGTGTAGCCGCCGGGCACGTCGTCGAACTTGGCCGTGTCCTCGGCGCGCGCGACGACGTGGCGCACGTGGCCGCGCTCGACCCGGTCGCGCAGGTCGGCCGCGCCGAGGAGGGGGGTGGCGGGGATGACGACGGCGCGCAGCTTCATCGCGCCGAGCATCACCTCCCACAGCTCGCGCTGGTTGCCGAGCATGACGAGGATCCGGTCGCCCGGTACGACACCGCGGGCGCGCAGCCAGTTGGCGGTCGCGTCGGAGAGCGCGGAGAGCTGCGCGAAGGAGAGGGCCTCGCTGCTGCCGTCCTCCTCGACGATGCGCAGGGCGTCGGCGTCGTTGCCGGCGGCGATGTGGTCGAACCAGTCGAGGGCCCAGTTGAAGCGGTGGGGGCGGGGCCAGGTGAATCCGGTGTGGGCGGCTTCGTAGTCGCCGCGTCGCTCCAGCAGGAAGTCCCGCGCGGCGAGGAACTGGGCGGTGGCGCTGCTGCGGGCACTTTCGATCGTCATGGCAGGTATCGTGCCGCGTTCGCCGTACCGACCACCAGGGCCGCGTCAGCCGCGAGTTGACCGCCTGCCGTACGTCGGCCACGCCTCGGGCACGCGTCGGCGGCGGCTCAGTGGCGGATCGGCGCGAACCGTACGGCCGGGGCGGGCCGGCCGGTCCCCCCGGGCGGCGCGCCCATGTCGGCGATCAGCTTCTCCCCCTCGGCGACGATCTCCTGCTCGGCCGCCTTCGGTACGCTGCCGAACAGTTCGACGGTGAGCGCCGCGCCCTCCAGCCTCCACAGGCCGGCGAGGAACCCGTCCACGAGCAGGGTGCAGTGGGCCTGGTTCCCGGTCCAGCTGCGCCCCTTGACCTCGGGGGCGACCAGGCGGGTGCGGTCGGCGTGCGAGAGCAGGAGGTTGTCGAACTCCGGGAGGAAGCGTGGCGGCGCCGGGGTGTCGGCGCCGGGCCGGGGCGCGTCGGGCAGGTCGAAGAGCTCCACACGCCTCTCGTCGCGGAAGACCGCCAGTCCCGGCCGCAGCCGCTCGAAGGCCTCGCGCAACCGGGTCAGCCCGGCCCAGGTCTGCATGTCCTTGACGGAGGCGGGCCCGAAGGCGGCGAGGTAGCGCAGCACGAGGTCGTCCACGGGCTGAGCGGCCCCGGCGGGCCGGCCGAGCCAGTTCTCGACGGTGGTGAGCCGTACCTGGCCGCTGCGTCCCCACACCCCGCGGGGCGTGACCTGGACCAGAGGCAGCCGGCAGCGCGCCGCGACGGACAGGGACTGCGGGTCGGCGCCGGGCCATTCCTCCAGCAGGTCCGCGCGGATCTCGGCCATGGTGCGCGGCGCGCTGTCGACGAAGGCCCGTGCCCGGTCGGCCAGCCGGTCCAGGTCCACCCCGGCGAGGCCCTTGCGGAAGTGGTCGATCTCGCGGTCACGGGCGGGCTGGACGAGCGGGCGCAGGGTGAGGGCGTCGTACGCGGTGTGGGTGTGGATGGTGGAGCGCATGGTGACCATCCGGACCACCTCACGGGACTCCATCAGCCCGGCCAGTTCGGCGGGCTCGAAGCGGGCGAGCCGGGCGTGCAGCTGGAAGTAGGGCGGTCTGACGTTCTGTGCCTGCAGCCCGAGCAGGTGGGTGACGGCGTCCCGCGCGGACAGCTCGGCACGGCTCAGCAGCAGCTGGCGGGCGAGCGTGGCACGGTTCAGTGCGCGGGTGTCGAGTACGGGAGGTGTCGTCCTGGAGGCCATGGCAGCAAGCTATCCGCCCTTGCGGACAGGAAGTGTCCGCAACTCGGCACCGGAATCTCGGCCTGAATCCCGACCACGCCGGAACCCGGCCCCCATTCCCCACCAGCGAAGGCATCGGAACGTCCTGCCTCCACCATGAGCACCCCGGAGGGCGAGGCCGGTGCCCCCCTCGTCCCCACCGGCCTCGACCGGCACCGCCGGAGCCCCGGCGGGAGCGTCGAGCTGTTCCTCGACGTCCGCGTCGGCGAGCGGCCCGGAGTACCGGACCGCACGATGACCGACCGCCGCGCCCCGACCGGCGACGATTCGACTTCGGAGGCCGGATTGGCTGGAAAGAATCCGGGGAGAATGCACATCCCGACCCCACAGGGATTCGAATGACCCCGCGCGCGGATTTCGCCCGGTTATGCGAATATCCGGGAACCAGGCGACCGGATTCAGGCCACCTGAGCTGATTGAGCCTTGTTCGAGCCCCGCCTGGGCCGATGCGGCCGAGCCACACCTCCCCATTCGACGCAAAAGCCCAACACGCTCCCGCCACCAATGAACTGGACGCCGTGGCCACGTCGCCGCCACCTCCCGATGGCGCCCGCCCGAGCTTCGATTGACGGCCTCTCGGATTGATGTGAGGGATTGCCGCTCCTCTCGTGAAGAAGTGCTTGACGGATCAACGGAGAGAGGGGCGGCCGATGGGAGATGCGGGCTCGAAAGGCCCATGTCAACCTGCTCCCGTCACAGCCGGGTTGGGCGGATGCGGCACCATGGCAGGCGTCCGATGGGGCGGAGATCCGGTGATAGCATCCCCACATCTGTGATCTTGATCCGTTTTTACGCAGATACTGATTGTGATCGGCGTCACGTTCTCTGCATAACAGCAGGTGAACTGTGCTGATCAGCTGTGTTGCGGGGCCTCGCGAGGTGTATCTGCAGCCGTCCGCATGTCATGCGCCGGGAAAGGTTTCCATGAATCGAGACGCACTTGTGTGGTGCCTGGTTGCGGTGGCGGCGATATCCGTCGCCGCGGTCGTGGCACTCGTCGCCCGCAACAGAGCGCTGGAGGCGAAGAAGGAGCACACCGAGACCGACCTGAGGCAGCAGCTGCTCGCGGTGGACAACCACCTGCACTCCTCACGCGCCGAGCTGCAGGCCTTCCGGCACGAGCAGGACGCCGCGATCCGCGAGGCCAAGGAAGCGGCGGAGGAGAACACCAAGTCCGTCCTCAAGGGCGCCGCGAGTCTCCTGCAGAGCCTCGCCGCCGAGCAGACGACGCTGCTGGACGCGATCCAGCGTAAGTACGGTGGACACGCCGTCCTCAGCGACCTGTTGGACGTCAACCACGCCAACGCCCAGATGGCGCGCAAGGCCCAGGGCATCGCCGTCATGTGCGGTGCGCCGCTCGGCCGGCGCAACCGGCCCGCCAGCGTCTACGACGTGGTGCGCAGCGCTCAGGGCCAGATCCGCAACTTCCACCGGGTCGCGATCATGCAGCAGACCGGTCTCGCCCTCAAGGCGTCCGCGGTCGCGCCCGTCGCGCTCGCCGTGGCGGAACTGCTCGACAACGCCGCCAGCTTCTCGCAGCACGACGCGCCGATCGAAGTGACGTTCCAGCGCGTCCAGAACAACCTGTGCATCGTCATCGACGACGCCGGCGTCAGCATGAACGACGAGGACCGGCAGCGGGCGACCGCGCTGCTCTCCGGAGAAGTGACACCCCGACTGTCGCAGCTCGGCACCCAGCCCAAGTTCGGCTTCCCCGTCATCGGACTGATCGCACGTCAGCACGGCTTCAAGGTGGACGTCACCGGAGTCTCCCGGTACGGCGGCGTCAGGGCCGTCGTCCTCTTGCCCGAGGAGCTGTGGACCATGGAGGAGATACCGGCCGTCCAGGAGGCTCCGGTCAGCAACATCCGGCGCACCTCCGAGAATCGGCCCCAGGGTGCGCCTCAGAGCATGCCGCAGAGCGCCCCGACGCGCACGATGCACGGTCTGCCCAAGCGCGGCGCGCGCCAGGCGCCCATCGCCAGTGTCCCCGATCCCGACCCCCGCCCCGACACCAGCTGGGCGGCGCCACGGAGCCCGGAAGAGACGGGCCGCGCTTCCGGGCGCAGCTTGGGGGCCTTCCAGCGCGGCACGCTCTCCGGCCGCAAACTTGACCCCACCTCGTTCGAAGGGCCCGAAAACGCATGACCGCAGACCTGTCGTGGATGCTAGAGGACATCGTGGACAACGTGCCCCGGGCACGTCACGCCGTCCTGCTGTCCGCGGACGGCCTCCCTCGCGGTGCGACGGAAGGCCTGGCCGAGAACGATGTACGCACCATCTCCGCCGCCATGGCCGGAATGCAGTCGCTCAGCCGGGCGACGGCCCACTTCGCCGGACCGGGAAACGACCGGCAGTGGAACCAGACCATCATCGAGTTCTCGCACGGCTGGAACTTCCTGATCGGGGCGGGGCAGGGCTCGTACCTCGCCGCCGCGGCAGCGCCTGATGTGGACATGCAGCAGATCTCCTTCCGCATGCACCGCCTCGTGGCCCGGCTGGGCAACAACCTCACCTCGCCGCCGCGGGTGGGCCACGAGGACGCCGGAGGGGCGCGGGGAAACGAGCCCCGGCAGCAGAGCCCCGGTGACGCGAAGTTCGTCCTCGGCGAGCTCGACCGGGTGGTGTCCGAGGTCAAGGGCGCCCGACACGCGGTGCTGCTGGGGTCGGACGGTCTTCCCCGCGGGGCCACCACCGGGATGAGCCGCGATCTGGCGGACACCATCTCCGCGGCCATGACGGGCATCCACGCCTACAGCCGGGTCACCGCCCAGTTCGCGGGGGCCGCCGAGGACGCGCAATGGCGTCAGACGGTCATCGAGTTCCAGCACGGCTGGATCTTCCTGCTGGCCGCCGGCCCCGACGCCTTCCTGGCGGCCGCCGCCGAACAGGTCTGTGACATTGAGGAGTTCACCACCCGGCTGCACTCGGTGGTTCCCCGACTGACCGCGACGGCGACACCGGCGAAGGGGACAGGACATGCCTGAGTGGTCCGGACACGACGAAGAACTGGAACTGACGTCTCCGTTAGTGCCCCTCTTCGTGATCACGAACGGACGAGCGCTGCCCCCGGACCACGAGTACGAGCACACGACGCTCGTGACAGCGACGGGGGCGGAGAACGGACAGGTCGCGGCACGCATGCTGTCGCCGGAAGCGGGGCGGGTCATGGACCTGGTCGCGGATGGATTCCTGTCCGTGGCCGAGGTGGCGGGGCACACGCACCTGCCCCTGGGCGTCGTCCGCATCCTGCTGGCGCAGTTGGAGGAAGACGGCCTCATCCTCGCGAGGTCACCGATACCGCGCGCCGAACGTGTCGACAGAGAACTGGTCAGCGCCGTGCTCGAAGGCCTGAAGAATCGATTCGGAGCGTAAACGCGTGTACCTGGATCCAGATGTCTCCCACGCGGTGAAGATCCTCATTGTGGGGCACTTCGGGGTCGGCAAGACCACCTGCATCGGCAGTCTCTCCGAGATCGAGCCCCTGCGGACCGAGGAAGAGATCACCGAGGCCAGCGTGGGCTTCGATGACCTGTCGGGCACGCCCGACAAGACGACCACCACCGTCGCCATGGACTTCGGCCGGCTGACCCTCAGCGACACCCTGGTGCTCTACCTCTTCGGTACGCCCGGCCAGGAGCGTTTCAAGGAGATGTGGGAGGAGCTCTCCCGGGGCGCCCTGGGCGCACTCGTCCTGGTCGATCCGGAGCGGCTGCACGAGTCCTTCCCCGTCCTGGATCTCGTCGAGCGCTTCGGCCTGACGTACGCCATCGCCGTGAACCACTTCGAGGGCACCACGCACTACCCGCTCGACGAGGTGCGCGAAGCGCTGAACCTCACCGACGAGACCCCTGTCGTGGAGTGCGACGTACGGGATGAGAACTCCTCGGCGCAGGCCCTCATCACCCTCGTGAAACACCTCATGTCCCAACTCGGCTAGGAGCGCAGGAATGCAACAGCCACGTGAACCGATGGAGATACCCCCCGGCTGCCCCGCGCACGGGAACGTCCAGATGTACGGTCCCTCGTTCGGAGCCGACCCCGACAGCCACTACGCGCAGCTGCGCCACTACGGACCCAGCGCGCCCGTGGACATCGCCCCCGACGTCCAGGCCGAGCTCGTCACCAGCTATGACGCCGCCCTGTACGTCCTGCAGAACCCCGCCTCCTTCGTGCGCGACTCCCGCCGCTGGAACGCCCTCAACGAAGGGCGCGTCCCGGCCGGCAGCCCGGCCCTGCCCATGATGGGCTACCGCCCCAACGCCCTCTTCAGCGACGGCGCGGCGCACGCCCGGCTGCGCGGGGCGGTGACCGACAGTCTCGCGACCGTCAACGAGCACCAGCTCATCCGGCAGACGCAGCAGTCCGCCAACTACCTGATCAACCAGTTCAGTACCGACATCCGCGGCCAGGCGGAGCTGATGGCCGAATACGCCCAGCCGCTGCCCCTGCTGGTCTTCAGCGAACTGTTCGGCTGCCCGCCCGAGATCGGCGACCGCGTGATCGCCGGGATCAGCGGCATCTTCGAGGGGACCCCCGGGGCCGACGAGGTGCTCGGCGGGGCGCTCACGGAGCTGATCGCCCTCAAGCGGCGCCGTCCGAAGGACGACCTGACGACGCGTCTGATGGAGCACCCGGCCCAGCTGAGCGACGAGGAGGTCCTGCACCAGCTGGTCACCCTGCTCTCCGGCGGCACCGCGCCGCTGGCCGCGGCCATCGGAACCAGCAGCGCCCTGTACCTCGGGGAGGACTGGCAGGTCGGCCTCCCGGTCGAGGACGCGGTCTCCCAGACCCTCTGGAACTACGCGCCGATCGCCAACTACGCGGCCCACTACCCGACGCACGACGTCGAACTCGGCGACAGGGTGGTCCGGGCCAACGACCCGGTCCTCATCTCGTTCGCCGCGGCCAACACGGACCCGAAGCTGACCGAACACCGCGAACAGCTCAGCGCCAAGGCGCACCTGGCGTTCGGGGCGGGCCCGCACGCCTGCCCCGCCAAGGACCCGGCTTTCATGATCACCGTGACGGCCGTGGAGACGCTGCTCAACCAGCTCCTCGACGTGGAGATGCGGGTCCCGTTCAAGGCGCTCACCTGGGCTCCGAGCCCGTGGAGCCGCACCCTGGTCACCCTCCCGATCCGCTTCACCCCGAAGGCCGCCCCCCAGGCGTCCCAGCAGGCCGGATCGAACGCGGGCCAGGCCTCGCAGCAGCAGGCGGCGGCCTCCTCGCCCGCCGCCGGGCCCGCGCGCACGAGCACCGGTGCCGCGTCACAGCCCAAGGGTGGTTTGTTCAGTCGCTTCCTGGCCTGGACCAGGGGCGAGTGAGCAGAGTGTGATGCTAGTAACCTCCTGCGTGCTCAGTGGAGTGGATGCTCTAACGATCATGTGGGTAGGCATGGCGGCTGGTTCTCAGAAAGGAGCCGCCGTCATGGGGGTTGCCACAACTCCGTCGTACGACCGCCGGGCGTCCGCCTCCCTCTTCTCCCGTCTGCGGACGGCAAGAGGGCAGGCTGATCCCTTCCCGCTATACGCCGAGCTCCTCGCGCGGGGTGAGGTGGTCCCCGCCCCCTGGGGCGGCTTCGCCGTGACCGGCTTCGCCGCCTGCGACCAGGTCCTGCGCAGTCGTCAATGGCTGGAGCCCGACCGGGAATGGCGTGCGCGCCAGGGGCCCGGGACGCGCTGGAACGCGCCCTCCTCGCGCGAGATGAGCAATACCCTCGCCGCGCTCAACGCCCCGGACCACACCAAGGTGCGCCGGGCGGCGGGCACGTTCGACCGGTCCACCGTCGAGCGCATCGGCCACAATGTGGAACGGACCGCGGATCGGCTCCTCGACGCCTTCACCGAGCGAATACGCACCGGCGAGGCGGACTTCTCGGAGCTCGTCTGCGAGGAGCTGCCGGTCGCCACCATAGGTGACTGGCTCGGGCTGCCGCAGGCCGACTGGCCCACGCTACGCCAGTTGACCCACGATCAGGTCTTCACCCAGGAGCTGCTGCCGTCGGCCAGCCAGCTGGCCCTGTCCGACGCGGCCACCGCCGAACTCCGGGCCTATTTCATGGAGCTGGTGCGCGACCGGCGCTCCCACCCCGGGAACGACCCGGTCACCGGATGGATCCGGGCGTGGGACGCGATCGAACCCGACCGGGACAAGGCCGACGAGGCGGTCTACTTCCTGGTCCTGTTCGTCCTGCTGGCCGCCCTGGAAACCACCGCGACGCTCCTCTCGACGATGACGCTGCGGCTCGTCGAGAGCCCCGAGCGCTGGGACATGGTCGCCGACAACCCGGACCTGGTGACCGGGTTCGTCGAAGAAACGCTTCGTCACGACCCGCCCACCCACGTGATCAGCCGGGTCGCCCCGGAGGACACCGTGCTGGGGGGCTTCGAGATCCGCCGCGACGAGATGGTCCACCTCATGGTCGCCGCGGCGCACCGGGACCCGGCCAGGCACCGCGACCCGGACCGGTTCGACCCCGCACGCGTGCCCGGCCACCTCGCCTTCAGCGGCGGCATCCACTACTGCCTCGGCGCGCCCCTGGCCCGCCTCGAAGCCCAGACCCTGCTCCGCCGGCTGATCCGGCGCCTTCCCCGTCTCACTCTCGTACGCCCCCCGTCGATGGCGCCGCGTGTGGCGTTCCGGCGCCTCCTGAACCTGGACGTGGCCCTCGCATGACCGAATGGACCCCCTCCCCCGTGCGCACCCGGACCGCGCCCAAGGCGCTCCGCGCCGAGCAGGACGGCCCCGTCCTGCACGTCCGCCTCAACCCCTGGGGGCAGGACGACACGCTGGACACCGCGGTTCTGGACGACCTCATCGCCCTGCTCGACGACCTCCACGACAGACCCGACGTCCGGATCCTGACGCTGTCGTCGCTGGGTCCGGACTTCTGCCTGGGTGCCGACCGCGGCGAGTACCAGGAGGCGCTGGGCGACGATCCGTCGGGGGCTGAACTGCGTCGCATCGCCGACAAGGCGCACCGCCTGTGCCAGGCCCTGGAGAACACCCACGCGGTCACCATCGCCCGGCTACACGGGCGGGTCATCGGCGCGGGCCTGGCCCTCGCCGCCTTCTGCGATCTGCGCGCCGGTGCCGACACCAGCCGCTTTCGCATGCCGGAGGTCGGCATCGGGCTACCGCCGGCGTGGGGCGGGGCGATGGGACGCCTGGTCTCCGAGGCCGGCGCCTCCAGGATGCGCGAGCTCATGCTCACCTGCGACGTCTTCGACGCCGACACGGCCCACCGTATCGGTCTGCTGCACCGGACCGCCCCGCTCGACCAACTGGACGCGGTGGTCGACTCCTGGACCAGGCCCCTCGTCCGACGCTCGCCCGAAGCCCTCGTCCTGACCAAACGGATGCTGGCCGGCTACGCACGGGCGGACAGGACGGCAGACGTCTCCCTGCTCGACTCCCATCTCCTGGCAGCTGCTCTCCACCAGCGCGCAAGGGGCTGACCCCTCGCAGGCCGATCCGGGCGCCCGGTCCGAGGACGCCACGCCCACCGGCTCGCCTTCGCGGCGGCCCACGTCCACCTGGCGGGGCGCCCTCGTCGGCTCCGGCGTCTTCCTCTGCGGCACGCCCAGGCCCTTCGCCGCCCCGGCCGGTGCGGACGGCGTGCTCGCCGCGCGTGACCGCTCCCTGACCGAGGCCGCGGCATCGCTGGGGGACGACGCCCCCCGGGGCGCGCGTCGTGGTCGTCCCGGCCGAGGGCTGCGACGGCACTGCCTGCGTGGCACGCGCGACCTGCTCCCTCCCGCTCCCGCCGGTGGAGGGCTGAGGCCCTTTCACGGCGAGCGGGGAAAGAGCGCGCGGACGAGGGCGAGAGTGCTGAGGGCGAACATCAGCACGCCCAGGGGAACGTGCAACGAGGCCGCATGCGCGACGCCGAGTGCGACCTGGGCCGAGGCGAGGAGGAGGAAGCCGGTGGAGTACAGGATCGGGCGCGGGGACCCGCCGCCCGGGCGCCAGGCGAGGACCGTGGCGAGGACGTACAGCATGGCGGCCGCGTACATCACCTTCGATCCGTAGTCGTGCAGCGTGTAGGCGCGGGACGAGGTCAGCAGCAGGCCCGCGGTGGAGGCCTGGAAGAAGAGCACGAGGGTCTGCAGGACGGTCGCGGTTCTGAGGAAGGTGCTGCCGCGCGGCGCCGCGGTGGTCGTGGCGGTCATGGTGGGGTCGTCCTCTCCGGTCGTGTGCGGTGGCGGGGATGCCCGCGTTCGTCGGCGTCGAGCCGCGGATCAGGGGTCGCGGGGTGGTGTCCTGGTGCGTCCGGCCTCAAGACACCGCGTCGACCGGCCCTGTGACAACCTGTGGCGCAGATCACCCGGGAACAGGGCGGGGGGCAGGGGCGGTACGCCGCTACGGCAGCGGGCCGAGGGTGACGTGCGGGGAGAGCGCCCGCAGGAAGTCCGGGGCGTCGAACATCTCCCCCGCTGCGGCGACGCCGACGGTGCGGGTACGGCCCGTGAGGACGCGTTCGAGGGCTTCGGCGACGAGAGGGGCCGTGACGGCGTAGATGTCCTGGCCATGGGCCACCGCGCGGCGTTCGGCGCCGCCACGCCGGACGACGGCGTCGACGACGAAGGTCTGGTCGGACCGGCCGCTCGCATCGGCGGCGGCAGGCGCGGGAGTTGCGGGGGCCGCGATGTCCCGGACGGCGTTGGTGGTCATGTAGGTCGTGACCTCCGGGACGGAGAGGTGGGTGGGCACGGTCACCACGTCGGCCATCGTGAACTCCCCGATCACGGGCCGGGTACCGGTCGGCTGCGGGAAGTGCCATTCGAGGGTGGGCGGGGCGTCGGTGCGGTGCTCCCACCGGCCCCCGGTGTAGCGCAGGCGCCCTTCACCGCGCCGCTCCCGGGAGACCGCGCCCGAGAGCCGTGTTCCCGCGGTGGGGTGCCAGCTGCTCAGGCCGTAGGCGATGTGCACCTCGTCGGCCTCGTCCCAGTCGCCCATGGCGGCGGTGGCCAGCAGGTCGCCGAGGCCGCCGAAGAAGGCCATCGCGGGGACGACGATCGCATCGGCGGCCCGCGCCCGGTCGGCGAAGTGGGCGAAGGTGTCGATGTTGGCCTCCAGTTCGGCCGCCACGTCCACGTACGGGATCCCGGCCCGCAGGGCGGCTTCGATCAGCGCGGCGGTCGTCGAGGCGAACGGCCCGGCGCAGTTGACGACGGCGGCCGTACCGGCCAGCGCGCGGTCGAGCGAGGCGGGGTCGTCCACCGTCGCCCGGCGGGCGGCCAGGCCGGTCTCGTCCGCGAGCGCCGCCAGCCCGGCGCTGTCGCGGCCGGAGAGTACGGGGACGAAGCCCCGCTCCACCAGCTCCCGCACGACGAACCGGCCGGTGTGCCCGTACGCACCGAACACCGCCACGGCCTGGCCCGCCGTCTGCTGACCCGATCCCATGAACCCGCTCCTTCACCCGTCGAGTTGTGCGACGACGGCCCCGTACGGTCCGCCGCGCTCCGTCAGGAAGATCCTCGCGTGGAGCCACCCGGCCCACGAGTGTCCGGAACGACATGACCCGTACACTTCCGGACGTGACCACTGTTGCGCTGGCCATCACCGACGGCATGCTGCATTTCGAACTGTCCCTGGCGATCGAGGTCTTCGGCTCCGATCTGACCCATATCGTCAACCCCTGGTACGACTTCGCGCTCTGCGGTCCGAGCGCCGTCCAGGTCGACCGCTTCCGCCTCCTCCCCGATCACGGGCTCGACCGGCTCCGGACGGCCGACACCGTGATCGTCCCCGGCTGGGCCGACGTGGACCGGGAGCCGCCCGCCGAGCTCGTGGACGCCGTACGGGCGGCGCACGAGGCGGGGGCCCGGGTGGCCTCGCTGTGCACGGGCGCCTTCGTGCTCGCCGCCGCAGGCCTCCTCGACGGCCGGCTCGCGACGACGCACTGGGCGCACACCGACGAGCTGACCCGGCGCCACCCCCGGGTCACGGTGGATCCCGACGTGCTCTACGTCGACAACGGGAGCGTGCTCACCTCCGCGGGCAAGGCCGCCGCCATGGACCTCTGCCTGCACCTGGTGCGCCTCGACCACGGCTCGGCCGTCGCCAACACGATCGCCCGACGCCTGGTCGTCCCCCCGCACCGTGACGGGGGCCAGGCGCAGTTCGTGACCACTCCCGTGCCCGCTCCCGGCAGCCATCCCCTGGCCCGCCTGTTCCCCTGGGTGTTGCAGCGGCTGGACCAGGCGCTCACGGTGGAGGACCTGGCCCGTCAGGCCGGGATGAGCTCACGCCACCTGGGGCGCCATTTCAGGTCGGTGACCGGCACCACTCCGCTCCAGTGGCTGCTCACCCAGCGCATCCGGCATGCGCAGGAGCTGCTGGAGACCACCGACGACACCGTCGACACCATCGCGGCGGCCACCGGCATGGGCACGGCCACCACCCTGCGCCGCCACTTCGCCCGGACGGTGGGCGTCCCACCGGACACCTACCGCCGTACCTTCCGCACCCGGGCCCGGCCCGCCCCCGCCTCCGTCCCCGTCCCCCTCCCCGCCCTGCCGGACGGCACCGCTGCCGAGGCCTTCGTCCGGCCCGGGTAGGTGCTCGGCGACCCCGGCTTCCGCGCAGCGGCGTACCGCGTCGGTGACGGCCTCCGCGTCGTCACCGCGCCCGCGATGGTGCCGGCGGCGGGCTCGGCGTACGCACCGGGCCGCGCAGCTACCGCCCTCGGGTTTGGGCGGCGCCGGAGGGGTAGCCGCAGGGTGGGGACCAGCGCGCACGGAAGGGGTGTGAGCGGTCATGGGTGGTGACACGGGTGACAGGAAGAGCCGTACGCCGGACAGCGGGCACAAGGCGCGGATCCGGGGGCGGTCGCCGGATCCGGGCCGGATGAGGACGGGCGGCCGGCCGCGCTCCCCGGACGAGATCGCGCACGAGCGGGGACGCGAGGACGCGACGATGCGGGACGTGATGCGGGACCTGGACGAGCGGGACCTCGACGACATGCGGGACGACCGCTGACCCGGCCCGCCCGGCAGCCGGCCCACCGCCGTACCGGACTCGCCCGCCGGCGGGTCCGGTACGGCGGGTCCGGAACGGCCCGGGTGCGTCGTCAGCAGATGCGCGGCAGCTGCTCGCCGATCGGGAGGTCGACGACGCGGGTGCCGCCGAGCGCGGTACGGGCCACCACCAGGCCCGGGTGGGCCTCCACGGCCTCGCCGACGACGGCCGCGTCGCGGCCCAGCGGGTGGGCGCGCATGGCGTCCAGTACGGCCTCGGCGTGCTCGCGCGGAACGAAGGCCACCAGCTTGCCCTCGTTCGCCACGTACAGCGGGTCGAGGCCGAGGATCGCGCACGCGTTGGCGACGGCTTCGGGCACCGGGACGCTGCGCTCGTGGATCACGACACCGGTGCCGGAGGCGGCCGCGATCTCGTTCAGCGAGGCGGCGAGGCCGCCCCGGGTGGGGTCGCGCAGGACGTGCAGGTCGGGGGTGACGGCGAGCATGCTCTGGACCAGACCGCCCAGGGCGGCGCAGTCGCTCTCGACGTCCACGCCGAATTCCAGGCCCTCCCGGACGCTCATGATCGCCACTCCGTGGAGGCCGATCCCGCCGCTGACGATCACGACGTCGCCCGGTACGACCCGCTGCGGACGCAGGTCCACCCCGTCGGGGATGATGCCGATGCCCGCGGTGTTGATGTAGACGCCGTCGCCGTGGCCCGCCTCGACGACCTTGGTGTCGCCGGTGGCGATCTCCGCGCCCGCCGCCCGGGCGGCGGCGCCCATGGCCTCGGCCACCCGCGCGACCACGGGCATCCCGACGCCCTCCTCCAGGATGAATCCGCAGGACAGGTAGGCCGCGCGCGCCCCGCTCATGGCCAGGTCGTTCACGGTGCCGTTGACCGCGAGGTCCCCGATGCAGCCTCCGGGGAAGAACAGCGGGCGCACCACGTAGGAGTCGGTGGAGAAGGCCAGCCGGACGCCCCCGAGGCGGACGGCGGCCGAGTCCCCCATCTGGGCGAGCACGTCTCCGCCGAAGGCGGGGGCGAAGAGGTGCTGGACCAGCTCGGCGGAGAGTGCGCCGCCGCCGCCGTGGCCCATCACGACGCGCGGGCGGTCGCGCAGCGGGGCCGGGCAGGTCCAGCCCGTGATGTCCAGGGTGGTACCGGTGTCAGACAACGGGGCTCGCCTCCAGCGGGGTGGTCGCGGCCGCGGGAGCGGTCCCGAGCTCCAGCCGCCGGTAGAGGTAGTACGCGGCGCAGGCCCCCTCGCTGGAGACCATGGTGGCGCCGAGCGGGCTGCGCGGGGTGCACAGGGTGCCGAAGGCCTCGCACTCGTGCGGCTTCAGCAGCCCCTGGAGCACCTCGCCGCTGCGGCACTCGGCGGGCTCGCGGGTGTCGATGCCACTGACCGAGAAGCGGTGTTCGGCGTCGAAGTCGCGGTAGCGCGCGGACAGCCGCCATCCGCTGTCCGGGATCACGCCGATACCGCGCCAGGCCCGGTCGGTGACCTCGAAGACGTCCTCCAGCATGGCGAGGGCCGCCGGGTTGCCCTCGGGGCGGACGGCGCGCGCGTAGGCGTTCTCGACGGTGTGCTCACCGCGCTCCAGCTGCCGCACGGCCCGGCGCACGCCTTCCAGGATGTCCAGCGGCTCGAATCCGGTGACCACGACGGGTACGCGGTGGCGCTCGGCCAGCTCCGGGTACTCGCCGACGCCCATCACGCTGCACACGTGCCCGGCGGCCAGGAAGCCCTGGACGCGACAGCTCGGCGACTTCATGATCGCCTCGATCGCCGGGGGCACCCGGACATGGGAGACCAGCAGGCTGAAGTTGCGGATGCCGAGCTTCTTCGCCTGGTGGACCGTCATGGCGTTCGGCGGGGCGGTGGTCTCGAAGCCGATGCCGAAGAACACCACCTGGCGCTGCGGGTTGTCCTGTGCGACGCGCAGGGCATCGAGCGGGGAGTAGACGACGCGTACGTCCCCGCCCTCGCTGCGCACCTGGAACAGGTCGCGGCCGGTGCCGGGGACCCGGAGCATGTCCCCGAAGGAGCAGAAGATCACGTCGGGGCGGGAGGCGATCTCCAGCGCCTTGTCGATGACCTCCAGCGGGGTGACGCACACCGGGCAGCCCGGGCCGTGGATCAACTCCACCTGTTCTGGCAGGAGTTGGTCGATGCCGTGCCGGATGATGGTGTGCGTCTGGCCGCCGCAGACCTCCATGAGGGCCCAGGGCCGGGTCACGGTGGCGTGGATGTCGTCGAGCAGTCGGCGCGCGAGGGCGGGGTCCTGGAACTCGTCGATGTACTTCACGGCCGGCCTTCCTCCTGGGCGTGCTGGGGTGCGGTGGCCTCTCCGGCGAGGGGGCCGTCGGCGAACGGCCCGTCGGCGAACGGCCAGGTGGAGTCAGCCCCGGCCTGGGCGGCCGCTTGCTCCCACGGGTCGCCGAACTCCTCCTGGAGCATGCCGAGTTCCTCGAAGAGGGCCAGGGTCTGCCGGGCCGACTCCTCGTCGAGGCGCTGGAGGGCGAAGCCCACGTGGACGATGGCGTACTCGCCGACCCGCAGGTCCGGCAGGTACTCCAGGCACACCTCCTTCTGGACGCCGCCGAAATCGACGGTAGCCATGCGGGTGCCGTCCTTCTCCCCGATGTCAAGCACTCTGCCGGGTACCGCCAGGCACATGGGCTTCTCCTCGCTGTGGGTGGTGCGATTGCTGCTCCGGGGTGGCGGCCGCCGCCACCATGAGCTGGCCGAGGGACAACCCGCCGTCGTTCGGGGGGACCCGGCCGTGGCGCAGGACGGTGAACCCGCGGGCCCGCAAGGCGTGGGCGCACGCGGAGGACAGCAGGGTGTTGGCGAAGACGCCGCCGGTCAGCGCGACGGTGTCCAGGCCGTGCCGCTCGCGGGCGAGTGCGCAGAGCTCGGTGACGAGGGCGGTGACGGCCGCGTGGAAGCCGCCGGCGACCAGCCTCGGGTCCGTGCCCGCGCGTACGTCGGCGACGACGGCGGTCAACAGCGGCGCCGGGTCGGCGACGACCGGGCCGGCGCCGGGGTGGTCCGGGACGCGCAGCCCGAAGGCGTAGCCGGGGCCGACCGCGGGGGCCCCGAGGGCCGCGGCCTCCAGCTCGATCGCGGCCTGTGCCTCGTATCCGGCGTGGTGGCAGACGCCCGCCAGCGAGGAGACGGCGTCGAAGAGCCGCCCCATGCTGGAGGTGGGAACGCAGTTCAGGCCCCGCTCCAGCTGGCGTTCCAGTACCCGCAGTTCGTCGGGCGGGCAGGCGGCGACGCACGGCAGGTCCGGGGTGCGGGCCAGGCCGGCGGCCCGCAGGTGGGCCAGGGCCATCCGGTACGGGCGCTGCACGGCCGCGTCGCCGCCGGGCAGCGGCACGTAGCCGAGGTGGGCGAAGCGGCTGTAGCCGGCGTAGTCGGCGAGGAGGACCTCGCCGCCCCACACGGCGCCGTCGTCGCCGTAGCCGGTGCCGTCGAAGGCGACGCCGATCACGGGGTGCTCGCCGTCCAGGCCGTGTTCCGCGAGGGTGGAGGCGATGTGCGCGTGGTGGTGCTGCACCCGCACCAGCGGCCGGGCTCCGGCCGTGCGCCGCGCCCACCGGGCGGAGCGGTAGCCCGGGTGCCGGTCCGCCGCGAGGAGGGCGGGGCTGACGCCGGTGATGGACTCCAGCTGGCGTTCGGCGCGTTCGAGGGCGTACTGGGTGGCCAGGTCGTCCATGTCGCCGATGTGCGCGGACAGCCAGGCCCGGTGTCCCTCGCCGAGGCAGAAGGTGTTCTTCAGGTCGCCGCCCGCCGCCAGGGTCGCGGGAACCGGCAGGGGCAGGTGCACCGGCAGTGGGGCGTAGCCGCGGGCGCGCCGTACGGTCAGCGTCTCGCCGTCGCAGACCCGCACCACGGAGTCGTCGCACGGAACGTGGACGGGCCGGTCGTGGGTGAGCCAGGCATCGGCGATCCCGGCGAGTCGCTCCAGCGCCTCCTCGTCGTCGGTGACGATGGGCTCACCGGCGAGGTTCCCGCTGGTCATGACCAGCGTGCGGGGGCCCGGCGGGTCTCCCGGCAGGCCGAGCAGCAGGTGGTGGACCGGGGTGTACGGGAGCATCACGCCGAGGTCGGGGCAGCGCGGGGCGACTCCTTCGGCGAGCACGCCGGGCGCGCCTTCGCAGACCGCGGCGGCGGCACGGCGGCGCAGCAGCACGATGGGCCGTACCCCGCCTTCGAGCAGGGCGCGCTCCTCGGGGCCGACGTGCGCGTACCGTTCGGCGTCGCGGATGTCCCGCACCATCAGGGCGAAGGGCTTGTCGCCGCGGGCCTTGCGGCGGCGCAGCTCGGCCACGACACCCGCGTGGGTCGCGTCGCAGGCGAGGTGGTAGCCGCCCAGGCCCTTGACGGCGACGATCGCCCCGGCCGCCAGGAGCCGGCGGGCCCCGGCGATCGGGTCCTCGTCCGGGGCGGGGCGGGGCGGCCGCCCGGTGAGCAGGGCCAGCCGGGGCCCGCACGCCGGGCAGGCGACGGGCTGGGCGTGGAAGCGGCGGTCGGCGGGGTCGCCGTACTCGCGGGCGCAGTCGGGGCACATGGGGAAGCGGGCCATGGTGGTGTGCGCGCGGTCGTAGGGCAGCCCGGTGACGATGGTGAAACGCGGTCCGCAGTGGGTGCAGGTGATGAAGGGGTGCCGGTGGCGCCGGTCGGCCGGGTCCGCGAGCTCGGCGAGACAGTCGGCGCAGGTGGCCACGTCCGGGGAGACGAGCGTCCGGGCGGGGCCGCCGGTGCGGGAGGCGACGATGGTGAATCCGGCGCCGCCCGCGACGGGGACCTCGTGGTGGTCGACCGCGTCCACGACGGCCAGCGGGGGCGCGTCCGCCGCGAGGTGCTCGCAGAACCGCGCGACGGCGGCCGGGGCGCCCTCGACCTCGGCGACGACGCCTTCAGGGGTGTTGGTGACGTGTCCGGTGAGGCCGAGGCCGGTCGCGCGCGTGTAGACGTAGGGGCGGAAGCCGACCCCCTGGACCACGCCGCGGACGATGACGCGGCGGCGCTGGACCGACTCCATCAGCGGGGCTGGGCGGCGGGTTGGGCGTGCGGGTGTTCGTGGTCGGGGCCGTGGGTGTGGCCGGGCCCGTGGTGGTGATGGTGGTCGGCCCCGTGGTCGTGGCCGTGGTCGTGGCCGTGGCCGTGCAGGTGTCCGCGGTCCTGGTTCTGGTCCTGGGTTTGTGCCTGTGCTTGTGCCTGCTGCCGGCGGGCCATCACCGGAGTGTGCGTCCTGGTCCCGTCGCCGGCCGCGAGCGCCCGGTCCAGCAGGAGCCCCAGGCCCTCGCCCTTGCGCGCCGAGGTCATGACGATCTCCACACCGGGGTTGACGCGTTCGACGTTGGCGCGGAAGGCGGCCTCGTCGAACTCGACGGCCTGCGCGATGTCGGTCTTGGTGACGACCACCAGCTGGGCCAGTCCGAAGGCGGTCGGGTACTTCAGCGGCTTGTCCTCGCCCTCGGTCACCGAGGCGAGCACCACGCGCAGCGACTCCCCCAGGTCGTAACCGGCGGGGCAGACCAGGTTCCCCACGTTCTCCACGAAGAGGATCCGGGTGTCCTCGGGCAGCCAGCCGTCCAGGTGCCGGCCGAGCATCCCGGCCTCCAGGTGGCACAGCCCGTCGGTGAGCACCTGCCTGACCGGAACGCCCGAACGGGCCAGCCGACGGGCGTCGTTCTCGGTGGCCAGGTCCGCGGTCAGCGCCGCGACCGGCACCGCTCGTTCACGCGCCAGGAGCAGCTCGCGCTCAAGGAGCGCGGTCTTGCCGCTGCCGGGGCTGGAGAGCAGGTTGACCACCGTCGTGCCGCGGGCGGCGAGCCCGGTGCGCAGGGCCCGGGCGGCGTCGTCGTTCTTGGCGAGTACCGCCTGCCGCAGATCGACCACTCGGCACATGGTTCAAGCCTCCTCGGGAATCGGTTCGCGGGTACGGGCACCGGCGGGGCCGTCCTCCCAGCGGACGCTGAGGATCTCCAGCTCGCGGCCCGAGAGCAGTTCGACGTCCGCGGCCCTGCCGCATCCGGGGCAGCACAGCTCAGGAGGCATCCCCACGGCCCAGGTGCCGGGGCAGGCCGCGCAGCGGGCACGGGCCGCCACGGGTTCGGTGACGAGTTCGGCTCCCGCGAGCAGCGTTCCGGCACAGGCCAGTTCGAAGCAGAAGGCCAGTGCGTCGGGCACCACCCCCGCCAACTCGCCCACCTTGAGCCGCACGGACGTGACGGCGTGCGCGCCGGCCGCCCCGGCGGCTTCTTCCACCTGGCCCACGACGGCCATGGCGATCGACATCTCGTGCATCGGACTCCGTCCTGCCGGGGCTCATTACACCGGCGGTACGGAGCTGCGGCCGTCGGGCACGCCGGTGCGCCGCGCCGCCCGTACGCCGTTCGGCGGGGGCGCGGCGCCGTCCGGCGTCACATCCTGCGCATGCGCAGGTAGCGCCTGAGGTCGGGAAGGACCTGGAGCACGACGGCGGCGAGGGCGGCGGCAGCGGCCCCACTGATGACGGCCTTCTTCATGGGGTTCTCCTCAGTTCACGGCGGGGTGCGCCGGCTTCGTCGGGAGCCGGCAGGTCGAGCAGGTCGAGAGCCATGCGGACGGCCTCCGGTACGGCGGCGGCCACGGGCGGGCTCAGCGCGATGCCCTCCTCGACGCAGCCGGGCTCGCAGCCGAGGACCAGCGTGCGCCGCGGCGGGGTGGCGCCGGTCCCGGCGCACAGGGTGTCCAGGAGTGCGAGGACGGTGTCGGGCGACATCTGGTGGCCGTCGAGTGCGGGCCCTTCGCCGGGTCCCGAGGCCGGTGTGCCGTCTGCGGTCGCGGCCGCCGTACCGGTGCCCGGCTGCACCTCGATGAGGTACAGGGTGCCCGGTTCGCCACCGCGGGCGGTGGCGTCGACCAGGACGAGCGTGTCGTAGCCGTCGAGGAGCTGGTAGGCGAGGTGGACCCCGCGCACGCCGAAGTCCACCACCTCGACCCCGTCGGGGAGCGGGTGGGCGGACAGGGCGCGTACGGTCTCCACTCCGAAGCCGTCGTCGCCGAGGAAGACGTTGCCGATGCCGGCGATCAGGACCCTGGGGTTCACGCGTCCTCCGGCAGGGTGACCTCGTCGGGCTGGAAGTAGAGGAAGCGGCCCTGTTCCCGGCGGATGTCGGCGCCGGGGTCGTCCTCCACCGTGACGGCGAGGTGCACTCCCCCGTCGACGTCGTGCAGGACGGCTTCGACCAGGGCGGAGCGGCCGTGGAGGAAGAGGTCCTGGGCGTCGGTGCGGCGCGGTCCGGGGCGCAGCAGGACGCGGCTGCCGGGGCCGACGGGGGCTCCGTCGATCGTGATCCGGTCCGGGGCCGGGCCGGCGGGGTCGGCGCCGGCCGGATCCCACCAGGGGGTGTCCGGCTTGAACAGCGCCTCCTCGTCGGGGATCCCGGAGGTCTCTTCCGAAAGGTGCGGGCCGGTGACCTCGCGCAGGGAGCGCACCGCTCCGTGCAGCCGTTCCAACACCTCGGGGGGCAGGGAGTCGGCGAGGTCGACGACCGCGGCCGCCCGGGCGTCGGTGCCGCGGGCCTCGCGCTTCTCCTGGTCGGTCAGGGCCGCCGTGCGCAGGGCCAGGATCTCGTCGATCTCGGTGGCGTCGTACATGGCGCCCGCGCTCTCGGGCGCGATGGCCGGGTGGTCCTCCAGGATGATCGGGGAGGACAGGACGACGTCGGCGCGGCCCGCCTCACCGGCGAGCACCGGCCAGGTGTGGCGGTTCGCGCAGGCGGCGACGGCCTCCCGGGCCCATTCGGGCGGGTCGGTCATGGAGAGGAAGGAACCGGAGTCGAGCCCCAGCAGGAGGTGGGCGGCGACCAGTGAACGGGGCAGGGCGGCCTCGCGGTCGGCCCCGGTTCCCGCCGCGGGGGTCCACGGGCTGGTGTTCTCCACGACGGCGGTGAGCCGGAACACCCGGTAGGCGCCGTCGAGTTCCACGGCGCGCAGCCGCAGTACGCCTTCGAGGGGCTCGGTGCGCCGTACCAGGCGGCCCGCCGTCCGCCCGTCGGCGTCGAGGACGGTCTCGATGTCGTCGCGTGCGGGGCGGGTGAACGGGACGGTGACGCCGTCGCCGGTCAGCCCGCTGACGGGGACGGCCAGTTCGACGTGTTCCTCGGTTCCTTCGTCCCAGGGCACGAGGACCCGGTCGGCCAGGTGCAGCTCGTCGACGTCGTCGAAGCCGCCGTCGTCCCGGGCCTGTTGGACCGTGCGCCGCTGCGCGTGCAGGAAACGCAGCTCCAGGGCGAGCGTCGCGTCACCCTTCGGCTCCATCAGTACCTCGGTCCGCTGGAAGGCGTGCTCGCCGTGCGCGGGGCCCCACGCGGGGGGCACGAGGACGCCGAACTGCCAGCGCATCCGGTTCTTGGCGGCGGAGGCCCGGTAGGGGTAGAGCACGTACCCTTCGAGGAGGACGGCGTCGGCCACCTGACGGGCGGCGGCGAATCGGGGGTCCGCGGCGGCGGTGGTCGCGGTCACGGGGCCGTCCTCTCGGTGAGGCGGGGCCGCAGCCCACCCGGCCGGACGGTCCCGGGCGGGGGCGGGGGTGCGGGATCGGAGGCGCCCAGCAGCGCGCGTACGGTCGCCTCCCAGGAGGCGAGCGCGTGGCGGGAGCGGTAGGCGAGCAGGTCGGCCATCAGGTCCGCGGGCAGCCGGAGCCAGCCGCAGCCGGGGAAGTGCTGCTCGATCATCTCCCGCCAGACGGCCACCGGCATCCGGTACGCGGCTTCGCGGTCCCAGGGCACCGGCTCGACCCGGAAGCCCCCGTCGCCGGTGAAGGCGGTGCCGGAGAACAGCATGAGCAGCGGGACTTCGCCGTCCCGGAGGGCTTCGAAGTACCGGGTCGCGGCGATGTCCATGTCGTAGGTGCAGGGCACGACCAGGTCCGTCTCGGTCTCCCCGGTGAAGCCCGGCACCATGACCGGCACCTGGGCGAACTGCACGGGCTGGAGCGTGGTTCCCCAGCGGGAGCGTTCGCCGAAGAGGTCGGCGAGGCCCTCCGCCTCGGCCGGGCCGTAGCCGCGCCGGGCCGGTTCGATGCGGATCTGGCAGCGCAGGGCGAGGGCGTGCACGCGGGTGTCCGGGTCGGCGGTGACGCGCAGCCGGAAGACGAGGGTGGGGCCGGCGGCGTACGGGTCGGCCCGCACGCCGGTGCAGGTGAACGCGAAGCCCGTCATGACCGGTCCCCCGCGGGGGCCGCGGCGGCCACGGGCCGGGCGCGCCGCTCGACCTCGTCGAAGAAGGCGCCGAGCGCGGCCCGTGCCTCGGCTCCTCCGTCGAAGCCCTGCCACAGCATCCGCATCCGGCCCACCAGTTCGTAGCAGACGTCGATCGGCACGAGGTAGCAGCCGGAGCGCCCTTCCCAGCGGTGCACGAGGAGCGCTTCCGTGTCCGGTTCGAGAAGGGCGGCCAGCGGTCCGCCGTCGAGGACCTGCTGCCAGGTCTGCGGATCGAGTTCGCTCTCGGTCGCCCCCGCGGGGCTGGGGTAGAGGGCGACCAGCCGGTCCAGTGCGGCGTTGCGGAAGAAGAAGGCGACGCCGACGGGGATCTGGAGGCGTTCCCACACCCCGGCGTCGAGCCGGTGGCCGGGGTCGGTCAGGTAGCGGTCGGGGACGGCGCGGTAGCGGCCGGTCCGGGTGCCGGGCCGGTCGAACAGCAGCGCGCAGGCGGTGCAGGCGCAGACCAGTGTCCGCTTCTCGGTCTCCACCAGGTGGCGGTGCCCGTCCGGGGGCACCGCCGCCCCGCACAGCTCGCAGGTTTCGGGCTGCGGCGGGCGCGGGGCGGTGAACCGGCGCAGCCCGCGCGGGCCGCCCGCGCCGACGGTGGGCCCGGTCACGGAACCCGCGCCGGGCTGGGCGGCCGGGTGCCGATCTGCAGGAGTGCGGGCTGCGGGGCCGGAGCGGGCTCCATCTCCACCCCGGTGACCTCGGGGGCGAAGCAGGTCAGGGTGTCCTCCAGCGTCCGCCGCCCGGCCTCCTCGCCGCCGGGGCCGCAGCCACAGCCGGTGGGAGCGGCCGCGGGGCGCAGCCGCAGGACGCCGGTGGCCTCGTCGAAGCCGATCATTTCCACTGGTTGGGGTGCGCCGGCCAGGGCTCGGGCGATCCGGGTGTGGACGTCCTGGGGGTGCAGGCCGTGCAGGGAGAGCAGGCTCGCGACGAGTTCGTCGTCCGCGGCGGCGGCCAGTGGGCCGTCGCCGAGCTTCGCGGCGATCCGGGCCAGGCCCGCGCCGTAGAACTCCATGAGTACGCGCACCAGTTCCTCGGCGGCCGCGCACGCCTCGCGGTCCCCGGTGGCGGCCAGCCGGTCGAGGACCTCCTCGACGCGGCGGCCCGCCTCCCGGGCGTCGACGGCCGCGCTCATCCGCCCAGTCCGCTCAGGCCGGTGGGAACGTGCATCGTCTTGACGGTCTTGCCGCCGCCGACGTACATGTGGACGCCGCAGGGCAGGCAGGGGTCGAAGCTGCGCACGGCGCGCATGATGTCGATGCCCTTGAAGTTCTCCGGGGTGTTCTCCTCGAAGATCGGGGTGTTCTGCACGGCGTCCTCGTACGGTCCGGGCGTGCCGAAGGTGTCGCGGGTACTGGCGTTCCACGGCGTGGGCGGGTACGGGTGATAGTTGGCGATCTTGCCGTCGCGGATCACCATGTGGTGCGAGAGGACGCCGCGGACGGCCTCGGTGAAGCCGACGCCGATGGACTCGTCCGGCACCTCGAACTTCTCCCAGGTCTGGGTGCGTCCGGCACGGACCTCGGCGAGGCCCTTCTCGGCGCAGTGCAGGGCGATGGCGGCCGCGTACGCCTGGAAGTAGGTGCGGGCGCGGTTGCGCTCCAGGGCGTTGCTCCACTTCGGGATCTTCCACTCGAAGCGGGTCTCGGGCTTGGTCATCGTGCGGGGCAGGTTGATGACGACGCTGTGCCCGGTGGCCTGGACGTAGCCGACGTCGACGAGGCCGGAGAGGGCCGTGGACCACAGGCGGGCGATGGGGCCGCCGCCGGTGTCGAGGGCGAGGTGGTCCTTGCCGTCGAACCAGCGCGGCGACATCACCCAGCTGTACTTGTCGTCGAAGTTGCGCTTCTGCGGTGCCGGGATGGTGTGCTGGTTCCACGGGTGGCGGGGGTCGACCGGGTTGCCGAGCGGGTCGTGCGTGACGAACTGCTCCTTGCCCTCCCAGTCGTCGTAGTACGAGCTGCCGAGCAGGATGCGAATGCCCAGGTTGATCTGGGTGAGGTCGTTGGTGACGAGCTTGCCGTCCACGACGACGCCGGGGGTGACGAACATCTTGCGTCCCCAGTCGGTCATGTTGGCGTAGGTGAAGTCGCAGTGCTCGGGGTCGTTGAGCGCGCCCCAGCAGCCCAGCAGCACCCGGCGGCGGCCGACCTCCTCGTAGCCGGGCAGGGCCTCGTAGAAGAAGTCGAACAGGTCGTCGTGGAGCGGGACGACGCGCTTCATGAACTCGACGTACCGCATGAGGCGGCTCATGTAGTCCGTGAAGAGCTGTACCGAGGCGACGGTGCCGACGCCCCCCGGGTAGAGCGTGGAGGGGTGCACGTGGCGCCCCTCCATCAGGCAGAACATCTCGCGCGTGTAGCGGCTGACCTGGAGGGCCTCGCGGTAGAACTCGCCCTCGATGGGGTTGAGGGAGCGCATGATGTCGGCGATGGTGCGGTAGCCGTGGTCGCCCGCGTGCGGGGCCTCGGTCCGCTCGGCCAGCTCCAGGACGCCGGGGTTGGTCTCGCGGACCATCTTCTCGCAGTAGTCGACCCCGACCAGGTTCTCCTGGAAGATGTTGTGGTCGAACATGTACTCGGCGGACTCGCCCAGGTTGATGATCCATTCGCCGAGGTGCGGCGGCTTCACCCCGTAGGCCATGTTCTGCGCGTAGACGGAACAGGTGGCGTGGTTGTCGCCGCAGATCCCGCAGATGCGGCTGGTGATGAAGTGCGCGTCGCGGGGGTCCTTCCCGCGCATGAAGACGCTGTAACCGCGGAAGACCGAGGAGGTGCTGTAGCACTCCGCGACGCGCTTCTGCTTGAAGTCGATCTTCGTGTGGATGCCGAGGCTGCCGACGATCCGGGTGATCGGATCCCAGGCCATCTCCACCAGGCCGCTGCCGTCTCCGGCCGCCTTCGTGTTCGGTGCCATCGTGTCTGCCGTGACCCTTCTTCGGTGCGTGCGGGGGGTGCGGTGCGTGCGGTGCGTTTCCGGGCGCTGTCTGCGGGAGGGTGCGGGGCGCGCGGCCCGTCACCAGGGCGGGCGGTAGCCCGTGGTCAGGCTGCGGCCGCTGCGCCGCCACTTCGGCTCCTCGTCCACGGTGTGGGCGGTGACGGAGCGGAGCTTGCGGATCAGGGCCCCGTAGGCCCCGCTCGCGGTGACGGAGACCTTCGCACCGGGGGGCTCGTCCATGAAGGGCATGAACTTGTCGGGGAAGCCGGGCATGGTGCAGGCGATGCAGATGCCGCCGACGTTGGGGCAGCCGCCGATGCCGTTCATCCAGCCGCGCTTGGGAACGTTGCACTTCACGACGGGGCCCCAGCAGCCCAGCTTGACCAGGCACTTCGGGGAGTCGTAGGTGTCAGCGAACTGGCCCTGCTCGTAGTAGCCGGCGCGGTCGCAGCCCTCGTGCACGGTCGCACCGAACAGCCAGGTGGGGCGCAGTTTGTCGTCGAGGGGGATCATCGGGGCCGATCCCGCCGCCTGGTAGAGCAGGTAGGTGAGCGTCTCCGAGAAGTTGTCCGGCTGGATCGGGCAGCCCGGCACGCACACGATGGGGATGCCGGCCCGGGACTTCCAGTCCCACCCCAGGTAGTCGGGCACGCCCATGGCGCCGGTCGGGTTGCCCTCCATGGCGTGGATGCCGCCGTAGGTGGCGCAGGTGCCGATGGCGACGACGGCGAGTGCCTTGGGGGCCAGCCGGTCGATCCACTCACTGGTGGTGATGGGCTGACCGGTCGCCGGGTCGTCGCCGAACCCGCACCAGTAGCCCTCGGGCTTGATCGACTCATTGGGGATCGAGCCCTCGACGACGAGGACGAACGGATCGATCTCGCCGCGCTCGCCCTTGAAGAACCACTCGATGAACGTGTCCGCGCCGCCGACCGGACCGCATTCGAAGTCGATCAGGGGCCAGTGAACGGCGATCTTGGGGAGTCCCGGCAGGGTGCCGGTGACGATCTCCTCGATGCTCGGCTGCATCGCCGCCGTCAGGGACACGGAGTCGCCGTCGCAGCTCAGACCCGCGTTGATCCAGAGGATGTGGACCACGGGGTCTTCGACCGGGTCCTTCGTCGCTGCGGCCATGCGCTGCCTCCTCGGGGAGGGGATCAGGATGTGGGAGGGACGGGGCGCGGAGGCGGTCCGCCTCGGCCCCACGTTTCTTGCTAACAGCTGCGGGGGCCGGGTGCCGCGTCCGGTTCGGCCAGTCCAGTGACGCCGCGCCGGTCCGCGGCGGCGCGGGCGAGGTGGTGCGGGGTCGCCGCCGGGCGCTCCTTGCGGACGAAGGCACGGCGCAGCGCGTGGTAGGGGGCGTGCGGGTCGTCGAAGGTCCGCCGCATCCGCGCCAGCTCGTCTTCCCGGTGGGCGGCCAGCGGGCGCCGCGCCTCGTCGCGCTCGCGTGCGGCCTTCTTCGCAGCGATCCGGGACGCGGTGGCGGGCACGGCGGCGAGACGGACCGCGAGGCGCTGCGTCTCGCGGGGGAAGTCTCCGGGCGCGCAGGGGACCGTACGGTCGACCAGTCCGAGCCGGTGCGCGGCGGCGGCGCTCAGGGGCAGTGCCTCGGTGGTGAGGCGGTCGGCGAGGGCTGGGCCGACCCGGCGGGGCAGGGTGTACGTCCAGTACTCGGAGCCGTACAGGCCCATCAGGCGGTAGTGCGGGTTCAGGACGACGCCGGTGCGGCACCAGACCTCGTCGGCGGCGAGGGCCAGCATGGCGCCGCCGGCGGCGGCATTGCCGCCGAGCGCGCTCACCACGAGCCGGTCGGTGGTCGTCAGGACCGCCTCGACCAGGTCGTCCATGGCGTTGATGTTGGCCCAGGACTCCTCGGCGGGGTCCGCGGCGGCCTCGATGACGCCCAGGTGGATGCCGTTGGAGAAGAAGTCGCGGCCGCCGCCCAGGACCAGGACCGTGGTGGGGCGGGTGCAGGCGGTCCGGTACGCGTCGAGCAGCCGGCGGCAGTGCGTGGTGCTCATGGCGCCGCCGGGGAAGGAGAACGACAGGAAGCCGGTCCGCCCTTCCTCGTGGTAGCCGATGTCGGACCAGGCGGGGCGGTACGGGCCGGCGTCGGGCGGGGCCGGGAGTTCGGGGAGCGGGGGCAGCCGGTCGAGCCGGTCCGCGAGGGCGAGGGTCGCGGGCAGCCGGGGGGTGGCGGGCCGGCCCGCCACCCGGGGGGCGCGCAGCTCGGGGATCCACACGGCACCGTCGGCGGTGGCCCGGCAGACGGCCCCGGACCGGGTGGCGAGCAGCTCGCCGGGGCGGCCGCGCAGGCCGTCCTCACGGTGGCCGCCGTGCAGGTACCAGTCGGCGCCGAGCAGGTGGTCGGGTACTCCGGGCTGCGAGTCGGCGGCGCGCAGCAGGCGCAGGACGCGCTCGGTGCCGTCCGCGGCCCAGTCGATCCGGCGGTCGTGTCCGCGCACGGCCGGCCGGGCCCGGCCGGCCGCCTGGGGGCGCGGGCGGTACGTGCCGGAGGCGAAGCGCTCGACGGCGAGCAGGACGGCCGCGAGCGCGGCGTCGGCGATCTCGCCGCGGTAGAGGTCGCTCTTGCCGACGGGGGGTACCGGGCAGTCGACGGTGGCCCAGACGTCCCCGGCGTCCATCTCGGCGTTGGCCTGGAGGACCGTGACCCCCCACCGGGTCTCGCCGTCCTGGACGGCGTGGTCGAGGGAGGAGGGGCCGCGGTCGCCCACCGGTCCCGGGTGGAGGACGAGGCAGGTGTACGCGGCCCAGACGTCCTCGGGGATGGCAGTGCGCAGCATCGGCGCGAGGACGAGGTCGGGCCGGTGGCGGCGCACGGCGTCGCCCAGGGGGGCGTCGGGCAGGGCCAGTTCGACGGCCACCCGGTGGCCGTGGTCGCGCAGCTCGGCGTGGACTCGCTGGGTGAGGCTATTGAACGCGCTCGCGACGAGCAGGACGTACACGGGGTCTCCCGGCGGCGGCCCGGGGCCGCCCTGTCGCGGTGCCGGGTCTGATCGGCGGCTGGTCGCCGGAGCACGTCCGGCCGCCTGCGATGCTCGTCCCCGCGGGGCGGGCGGTGGCCGAAGCGGAGCGGCGATGTCACCCGAAAGCGCCGGGGGGCACGGCCGCTCGGCCCACCGCCGTCCCGGCGGGGCGGTACGGGCCGGCGTCGGGCCGCAGCCCCGGAACCCTGGCCGGGGCGGGCCGTACCGGCCGTACGGGCGGGCCGCCGGCTCACGGGGCGGTCGCTCCGCGGTCCCGGGGAAGGCTCCTCGGCTCGCGCCCGCGGCGGGTGCGTAATCCACGGTGGCGCCGAGAAGATATCGAGCCGGACTGGCAGGATGCCCCCGCCCGAAGCGATCGTTTTCGCACAGCACGTTTCGACGGCGGCCGTTCGGGGTCCGATGCCGTCGTCCCCGATCGGACGCATCAGGTGCCGCCCTTCCACCATTTCCACCCCGGCCGATGCTGGCCGAAATCGCTCGGGTAGCCCGGAGTTTCTGCCGACTTCCGGCCATTCAATGCGAGTTGACCGAGCAGCGAGGGTCAACCTAAGGTTTGGGCCAGTACTGCCCAGTACTCCCCATTCAGCTTTGACCCTTTCCATGCGGCGCTCCGCCGAGCCCCCACATTGCAGGAGCCACCGCGGAGGACACCGGCGCCGTGCGTCGCTTTCGCCGTCCCGCCCGTCGGCCCGCACCCGGCGGGAGCAGCCGATCCGGCACCGAATGAGGCTGAGAATGCTTTCCGAACCACTCCCTTACGAGACGGTGGTCGACGCCGTCCGCGCGCACGCCCTCCGCATACCGGACCACCCGCTGTTCACCTTCCTGCCCGACGGCGAGGAGGCCGAGCCCCCTCTCACCTTCGCGGCGCTCGACACCAGGGCCCGGGCCGTCGCCGCGAGCCTGCACGCCGCGCGGGTGGAGCCCGGCTCCCGCGCACTCCTGCTGTTCGAGCCCGGCCAGGACTTCGTCGTCGCGTTCTTCGGCTGCCTGTACGCGGGCGTCGTCGCGGTGCCCGCGTACCTGCCCCACCCCGCGCAACGCGCCCGCGGGCTGCTGCGGCTGGCCGGCATCGCCGAAGACGCGCAGCCCGCGGCCGTACTGACCACCGCCGGGATCCGGGCGGCCGTCGAGCCGGCGGCGCGGACCATCCCGGAGGTCCAGGAGACGGCCTGGCTGGCCGTCGACACGATCGCGGACGCGACCGGAACGGGCTGGTCCGCGCCGTCCCCGGAGCCGAAGTCCGTCGCCTTCCTCCAGTACACCTCCGGCTCCACCGGGCGGCCGAAGGGCGTGATGGTCACCCACGGCAATCTCACCCACAACACCGACCTGATCCGCACGTCCCTCGGAATGGACGGATCCACGGTCGTCGTGGGCTGGCTTCCCCCGTATCACGACATGGGGCTGATCTCCATGATCATCGTTCCGGCGATGCTGGGGATCCATTCCGTTTCCATGCCGACCGTGGCGTTCCTGCAGAGCCCGGTGCGCTGGCTGCGCGCGATATCGACGTACCGGGGAACGCTTTCCGCGGCCCCCAATTTCGCATTCGACCTGTGCACGCGAAAAGTGACCGCCGAGGACCGCGCGCGCTTGGACCTCTCGTCCTGGAGCGTCGCGACGAATGGCGCCGAACCCGTTCGCGCCGATTCCATGAAACGTTTCTCCGAGGCATTCGCCTCCACCGGATTCCGACCGGAAACCATCGTTCCGGTGTACGGGCTCGCCGAAAGCACCCTGCTCGTGAGCGGGGCGCCGCTCGAACGGCCCTGGGTGTTTCGCGCCTTCGACGAGGACGCGCTCGAACGCGGCACCGCGGTGAACGTGCCCGACGACAGCCCGGGGGCGCGCGTCCTGGTCAGCTGCGGCGTCAGCCGGACCCTGGACGTGGCCGTCGTCGACCCGCGCACCCGCACACGGTGCGGTCCGGGACGGGTCGGTGAGATCTGGGTCGCGGGCGACAGCATCGCGGTCGGCTACTGGCAGCGTCCCGACCTCACCCGCGAAGCCTTCGAGGCGACACCGGCCGACGGCGAGGACGAGGGCCCGTACCTGCGCACGGGGGACCTCGGGTTCCGGACGCAGGACGGTCTCTTCGTCTGCGGCCGCATCAAGGACGTCATCATCGTGGGCGGCCGCAACCACTACCCCCACGACATCGAGCGCACCGCCGAGAGCGCGCACCCCTCGATCCGCCCCGGCTGCGTCGCCGCCTTCGGCGTGGACGCGGACGGCGCGGAGCAGGTGGTGGTCGCCGCCGAGCTGCGCCGCGGGGCCGGCGAGGCCCCGGACCGGGAGGACCGGCAGGCGGTGGTGGACGCCGTCCTGCGCGCGGTGGCCCAGGAACACCGGCTGACCGTCCGCGAGGTCGTCCTCCTGCCCGCCGGCACCCTGCCCAAGACGTCGAGCGGAAAGCTCCAGCGCCGCGAGACCAGGAAGGAGTACCTGGCCGGCCGGTCTCCGTGGAACGCGCGAGCGCAGCACTGACCCGCACGACAGCACGACACAGGGGGAGCATATGAAGGACACCGAGCTGGAGGCCTGGCTGCGCCGGCGCATCGCCGAGCTGACCCGCAGGGCTTCGGGGGACGAGATATCGGTCCACGAACCGCTGGCCGCCTACGGCTTGTCGTCGATCGACGCGGTGGCGCTGGCCGGCGAACTCGGCGCGCTGCTGGGCCGAAGGGTCTCGCCGACGGTCGCGTACGAATTCCCGACGCTCAGGGAGATACTGGACCACCTCCAGGGCAGGCACCCCGTCCGGGGCGGCCCCACCGCACCACGCCGAGCCGACGCCGGCCCGGCCCGCGACGAACCGATCGCGATCATCGGCATGGGATGCCGCTTCCCCGGGGCCGACGGCCCCGAGGCCTTCTGGGACCTGCTCGAACGAGGCGTGGACGCCATCGGCCGGGTGCCCGACGACAGGTTCGCCCGCTGGGGCCGCGGGAACGGCGGCACCGGCCGCGGCGGCGTCGGAGGCTTCCTGAGCGGCGTCGGCGGCCTGGACATCGACTTCTTCGGCATCGGCGAGCACGAGGCCGCCCGGATCGACCCCCAGCAGCGACTCATGCTGGAAGTCGCCTGGGAGGCCGTCGAGGACGCCGGGATCGACCCGTACGGCCTGGCCGGCTCGGACACCGGTGTCTTCGTCGGCATCTCCAGCTCCGACTACCGAGGCGTCCTGACGGACTCGCCCTCCGCAGACGCCTACTCCCTGCTCGGCGGAGCCGCGTCCGTCGCCGCGGGCCGGCTCTCCTACGTACTCGACCTGCGCGGCCCGAGCCTGTCCGTCGACACCGCCTGCTCCTCGTCCCTCGTCGCCGTCCACCTCGCGTGCGAGGCGATCCGGCGCGGTGAGTGCGGCCTGGCCGTCGTCGGCGGCGTGAACGTGATCCTGACCCCGGCCGTCACCGAGGCCTTCGACCACTCGGGCGTCATGGCGCCCGACGGCCGCTGCAAGGCCTTCTCGGCGCGGGCCGACGGCTACGTGCGCAGCGAGGGCGCCGGCGCCGTCGTCCTCAAACCGCTGAGCGCGGCACTGCGCGACGGGGACCGCGTCTCGGCGGTGGTCCGCGGCTCCGCGGTGACCTCCGACGGGCGGACCAACGGCCTGCTGGCGCCCAGCCGCCGGGCACAGGAGGACGTCGTACGCCTCGCGCTCGCAGCCGCGGGTGCCCGGCCGTCGGAGGTCGGCTACGTCGAGGCGCACGGGACGGGCACGGCGATCGGCGACCAGATCGAGGCGGCCGCGCTGGGCACCGTACTGAACCAGGGGCGGGCCGCCGACCGACCGTGCGCGGTCGGCTCGGTGAAGACGAACCTCGGCCACCTGGAGGCAGCGGCGGGCATCGCCGGGCTGATCAAGCTGGCGCTCTCCTTCGAGCACCGGGCCCTCCCGGCGTCCCTGCACTGCGCCGAACCGAGCCCGGACATCGACTTCGACGGACTCGGCCTGCGCGTCCAGTCCTCGCTGCGGCATCTGGAGTCGCCCGAGGAGCTCGGGCTCGCCGGCGTCAGCTCCTTCGGCTTCGGCGGCACGAACGCGCACGCGGTGCTCGGCCCCGCGCCCGCCCCCTCCCCCGAGCCGGAAGGGCCCACGGGCGAGGGACGACCCGTGCGGCTCCTGGCCCTGTCGGCCGCCACCGAGGCGGCGCTGCACGCGCAGGCCGCCCGGCACGCGGCGTGGGCCGCCGGGGTGGAGGCGCGCGAGCTGGCCCGCGGTACGGCCGCGGCGACGCTGCTGCGGGGACGGGGCGGGCCCCGCGGGCGGGAGTTCCGCGCCGCCTTCGCCTTCGCGGACCCCGGCGAGCTCCTGGCCCGGCTGCGCGAGCCGTTCACGGCCGCGCGGGCCGTCCCGAACGACGCCGGCGTCGTCTTCGTGTTCCCGGGGCAGGGCGCGCAGTGGCTCGGGATGGGCAGAGCCCTGCTGGAGACGGAACCCGCCTTCGACCTCGCCGTCTCGCGCTGTGAGCAGGCCTTCGCACCGTACGTCGACTGGTCGCTGCGGGAGGTCCTGACCGGGCAGGCCGCCGCCCCGCTGCTGGAGCGCATCGACGTCGTCCAGCCGGCGCTCTTCGCGATGCAGGTCGCCCTGGCGGCGCTCTTCCGGTCGTGGGGCGTCCGGCCCGCCGGTGTGGTCGGCCACAGCATGGGCGAGGTGGCGGCGGCCCACGTCGCGGGCGCGCTGCGCCTTGAGGACGCGGCCCGGATCATCTGCCGGCGCAGCGCCCTGATGATGCGCCACCGGGGCCGGGGCGCCATGGCGCTGGTCTCGCTCCCGGTGTCGGACGTGCGCAAGGCCCTGGAGCCGTACGGGGACCGGCTCTCGCTCGCCGCGCACAACGGGCCGGTCACGACGGTGGTGTCCGGGGAGACCGGGGCCGTCGACTCCTTCGTGACCGCCATGGACGCCCGGGGCGTGTTCTGCCGGCGGATCAAGGTGGACGTGGCCTCGCACTGCGCGCTGCTGGAGGACCTGCGGGAGGACCTCACCGACGAGCTGTCCGGGTTGTCGCCACGCGCCTCGACCGCCGCCTTCCACTCCTCCCTGACCGGTGGGCTCCTCGACACGAACGCGCTGGACGCGGACTACTGGTGGCGCAACCTGCGCGAGCCGGTGCTGTTCGCCGACGCCGTCCGCACCGCCGGGGCGGCCGGTCACCGGGTGTTCCTGGAGATGAGCCCGCACCCGCTGCTGTCGGTGTCGGTGACCGAGTGCCTGGAGGACGAGGACCGCCCGGCGGCCGCCGTCCCGGCCATGCGGCGCGAGGAGGTCCGCGCCCCCTACGAAGCGGTCGCCGCGCTGTTCGAGGCCGGATGCGACATCGACTGGTCGGCGTTCTTCGGCAGCCGGCCCCGCCCGGGCACACGGCTTCCCTCATACCCCTGGCAGCGCCAGGAGCACTGGGTGGAGCCCGAGGCCCCGCGCTCGGAGGGGACACTGGTCACCGGGTCGCTACCGGTGGTCCGGGACCACCGCGTGCGGGAGCGGGCCATCGCGCCCGCCGCGTGGATGCTCGACGCGGCACTGGAGGAACTCGGCCCGGACCGGACCGGCGGCCACGGGCTCAGCGGCGTACTGGTGACGAACCCGCTGGCGGTCGCCGAGGGAGAGGCCCGGCACGTGCGGGTCTCGCGGCGGGTGCGCGCGGGGAACGAGCCCTACCTGTCGGTGGAGAGCCGGGCGGCCGGCGACCGGGACTCCGCGTGGCAGGAGCACCTCTGCGCCGCGTGGTCCGAGACCCCGCCGGCCCCGGAGGCCGCCGACCTGTCCGCGATCCGGCTGCGCTGCCCGCAGCGCGTCGAGCCCGGCGCCCTCTACGAGCACCTGGCGGCATCCGGGCTCTCCTACGGGGCCACCATGCGGATGGTGACCGGGATGTGGCGGGGTGAGGGGGAGCTGTTGGCCGAGCTCGCGCCGCCGTCCACGCACACCCTGGGCCGGCCGCTGCCCGCGGACGCCGCGGACGGGGCGATGCAGTCCATCGCCGGGCTGTCGCTGGACGGCGGCGCCGACGGCACCTTCGTGGGGTTCGGCTACGGCCGGGTCGACGTCCTCGCCCCCTGGTCGGGTCCCGCCTTCGCCCACGTGCGGCTGCGCGGTGAACCCGCGGCGGACGCCGACACCTTCGACTGCGACGTGACGGTGATCGATCCCGACGGCCGGGTCCTCGTACGGTTCACGGGCGTGTCCCTGAAGCGGATGGGCGACCGGCACTCCCTGCGCTTCTTCGCGGTGGACGAGCGGCCACAGCCGCGGTCGTCGCAGACCGGCACGACCGGAACGACCGCCGCGGGCACCCCCGTCGTGCTCCTGACCGGGGAAACCAGCCGGAGCGCGGCGCTCGTGGAGGAGCTGCGCCGGGACGGCGCCGAGTGCACCGTCGCGCCGCTGCCCGAGGGGGAGGACGCGGCCGGATTCCTCACGTCCCTGCCGCAGCGGGCGCGGCTTCTCGTCGTCCAGCCCGAACGCGCAGCGTTCCTGTCGTTCCTGCGGGCCGTGGCGCGCGACGGGGCCGCCGTACAACGCGAGTTGGCGCTGGTGACGGGTGACGTCGCGCTGCCCCCGCTGCTGCGCGCCCTGGAGCAGGAGGCCGTGGGCTGGTCCGGGCGGGCGATCCGGGTCGAGCCCGAGGAACTGGGGACCCAGGAACTCGCCCGGGACATCGCCGCGGAACTCGCGACGCCGGCCGGCGCGTTCTGCGTCCGCTACCGGCACGGGGAGCGCACCGTCCCGTCCCTGACCCCGGTCGAGCCCGCATCCGCCGAGGCCGGCCTCAGGCCCGGCGGGGTCTACTGGATCACGGGCGGCCAGGGCGGGCTCGGTTCCACCCTCGCGGTGACGCTGGCCCGGGAGGCGGGCGCGCGGGTGGTGCTCACCGGACGCCGGGCGGAGGTGGACCCGCAGCTGGCGGAGGCGGTCGACGCGGCCGGCGGACGGCTGCTCTACCTCCAGGCCGACGTGACCGACGCGGCCGCTGTACGGCGTGCGCTGGAGGAGACGCTGCGCCGCTTCGGGGCCCTGCACGGCGTGATCCACACCGCGGGCGTGCTCGACGACGCGCTCCTGGAGGCCACCTCGTCCGAGCGCATGAACGCCGTCATCGGGCCGAAGGAGCACGGCGCCCGCATCCTCATCGACGCGGTGGCGTCGGAGGACCTGGACTTCATCGTGCTGTTCTCCTCCCTGGCCAGCCTGTTCGTGACGGCCGGCCAGGGTGCGTACGCCGCAGGCAACGCCACGCTCGACGCGCTGACCGGCACCGTGCGCAGCCGCCGCACGCCGGTGCGGACGGTCAACTGGGGGCCGTGGGCGGAACGGGGAATGGTCGCCGACCCCAAGTACCGGCTCCGGCTCCTGGAGTCGGGGCTGCACCCGATGTCCCCGGAGGCGGGCGCGGCCGCGTTCCTGCAGGCCCTGGGCGGCTCGCACCTCCAGCTGGCGGTCCTGGACGTGGGCGACGAGGTCGCCGAAGGACTGGTGGACCGGTTCAACCGCGGGCGGGGCGGGGCTGCGGTCACGCCGCGGGTGCAGGCCGCGCGGGCGCAGGGCCCGGCCGGTCCGGCAGCGGACTTCGTACGGGCGGAGCTGGCCCGATCCCTGCGCCGCTCCCCCGCCGAGATCGACACCTCGGCGCGCTTGGACCGCCTCGGCGTCGACTCGCTGCTGGCGGTGTCCCTCACCCGCCGGATCGGCGCCCACTTCGGGCTGGAGCTGCCGGCCACGTTCCTGTTCAACCACCGGACGGTGGAGGCCGCGGGGCTCCACCTGGACGGTCTGCTGGGACCGGCGCCCGCGGAGCCCGAGCGGCCGGACCCGCGGTCAGCGGTCACCGGGCAGGGCGCGCAGGAGGTCACCCTGGCGGAACCGGAGCGGCACAGCACCGTCCCCGGCTACGTGATCGCCGCCGGCCCGTCGGGGCTCGGCATGCGGCTGCGGGACGTGCCGGTGCGCAAGCCGGCGCCGGACGAGGTGGTCATCGACGTGCGGGCCGTCGGAGTCAACTTCATCGACGTACTGGCGACCACGGGTTTCCACCCGTTCCTGTCGGCTCCCCCGTTCGTGCCCGGACACGAGGTGGCCGGTGTCGTCCACGCGGTGGGTGAGGGTGTGGAGCACGTCCGCCCCGGCGACCCGGTCATCGCGCTGACCCCGCAGGGGGGTTACGCGGCCCGTGTGACGACGGCCGCGTACACGGTGGCCCCGCTGCCCGCAGGGGTCGGCGCCGCCGACGCGGTCGCCGTGCTGATCAGCGGTCTCACCGCCATCGCCTGCCTGGAGCGGGAGGCGCGGGTCCGACCGGGTGATCGGGTGCTCGTCCAGGCCGCAGCCGGTGCGACCGGCACGGCATGCGTGCAGCTGGCGCTGCACCACGGAGCCACGGTGTTCGGCACGGCGAGCACGGAGGCCAAGCTGGACCACCTGCGGGCCCTGGGCGTCCACCACCCGATCAACTATGCGGAGGCCGACTTCGCCGACGCCGTCCGGGAACTCTCCCCCGAGCAGGGCCTCGACCTGGTCGTCGACTCGCTCTCCGGCGACGCCGTGGGCCGCGGCCTGGAGCTGCTGCGGGCGGGGGGCCGCTTCGTGGAGATCGGGGCGGCGGGTGTGCTCGACCTGGCCGTGGACGGCCGTGACCTGTTCATGACCAGCCGCTCCTTCTGCACCGTCAACGTCGGCGCGCTGGCGCGTGATCCGTCCCGGCTGCGGCCCCTGATGGACCGCCTCGTCGAGCTGGTCGACATGGCGGTCCTCCGCCCCTCGGTGGGCGGCGTCTTCGCCTTCGAGGACGCCGCGCAGGCGATCGAGGGGCTCCGCAACCGTGCCAACATCGGCAAGTTCGTCATCACCGTTCCTTAGGATGGCCGTGGAAGAATCTCGCAGTCGATCAGAGTGGAAACAGACGTTCCGTACGTTCGCCGACGAGGTGATGGCCCCGCACGTGCGACGGTGCGACGAGGAACGGGAGTTCCCCGCGGCGGTCCACGAACGGGCCGCCGCCGAGGGCATCCTCAACGCCGCCTTTCCGGAGGAGCTGGGCGGCGCCGGGCTCTCGTACACGGAGTTCGGCCACGTCATCGGGGAACTGTCCGCGGTCTGCCCGGGGATGACCTGGACCCTGGTGTTCAACCGCGGCGCGCTGCACCCGGTGGTCGCCGCCGGCACGCCGGAGCAGAAGGAGCTCTTCGTCACCCGGCTCCTGAAGGACAACGGCTACGCGGCGCTCGGGCTCACCGAGCCCGAGAACGGCTCCAACCTGCTGGCGGCCACCACCCGTGCCGTCCGGACGGATTCGGGGTGGCTGCTCAACGGCGGCAAGTGCATGTCCGGCAACGGGACCGTCGCCGACGTGTTCATCGTCCTGGCCAACACGGTGATCGACAACCGCAAACGTGGCCTGTCCTTCTTCGCCGTACCGCGGGACGCTCCCGGCGTGACCGTGGGCGAGGACATCGAGAAGGCCGCGTTCCGCTGCCTGCCCACGCCCTCGGTCACCTTCCGGGACGTGGCGCTGGAGCCGATCAGCCTGATCGGAGGGGCCGGTGACGGGGAGATGCTGCTGAACGAACTCCTCGCGACCATCCGCATCGGCGGCGCCGCCTGCGGAGCCGGCATCGTGGCCGCCATGCTCAAGGACGCGCTCACGTGGGTCGGCGAGCGCCGGGTCTACCCCGACGACCGCATGGACACCCTCAGCCACGTCCAATTGGCGCTGGGACGGCTGTACGTCGAGCTGTGCGCCGCCCGGGGGCTGCTGGACGAGGCGACGGCGCTGGCCGACCGGGGGCTGCCCTTCGGCCGGGAGAGCTCCATGGCGAAGTACTACGCCACCGAGCTCGCCGTGCGCGCCTCGAACGAGATCCTGCAGTTGTACGGATGGCGCGGCATTGCGGCCGACCACGGCGTCGAGAAGCGCTGGCGGGACGCGCGCGCCCTGACCATCTTCGAGGGATCGAGCGAGATCCAGCTGTTGAACGTGTTTCGCGACATGCGGAGGGCGGCCGCCGGCGAGGGGGGTCTGTAGGTGTCGTCCGTCGAAGTGAGCTCCGAGACGGTGCGTGCCGAGGACGGCGCCACGTCGGAGGTCAGGCTGCACCGCAGGCCTGGCGATCCGTCCGCGCCGGTCCTGGTGTGCATGCCCGCCATGGGCACCCGGGCCGCCTCGTACGCCCCGCTGGCGGACGCCCTCGCCGAAGCCGGGTTCCAGGTGGCCGTCGGCGAGCTGCGCGGGCAGGGAACGAGTTCCGTGCGCGTGGGGCGCGGGGTGCGCTACGGCTATCACGAGATGGTCTGCTACGACTACCCCGCGCTCTTCCGGGCGGTCGAGGCCGCCTTCCCGACGGCACCGCGCCACCTCCTGGGGCACAGCCTCGGTGGGCAGCTCGGCGCCCTCTACCTCAGCCAGGAGCCGCACATGGCCTCGGGCGCCGTCCTGGTGGGAGCCCCCTCCTGCCACTACCGCGGCTGGCCCTTCCCACAGAGCCTGGGGATGCTCGCCGCCTTCCAGGCCGCGGCCGCGTTCTCCGCGCTGTACGGGTATTTCCCGGGCCGCCGCATCGGAGTACTGGGCAACGACTCCGCGCAGGTCCTCAGGGACATGGCGACCCAGGTCAGGACGGGCCGCTACCACGTGCCGTCCAGCGAGGTGGACTTCGAGCCCGCCCTGGCGAAGCTCGAACTGCCGGTTCTGGCGGTCGCGGTCAAGGGCGACGCCATGGCACCGCCCGGCGGCGTGCGCGGGCTCGCCGGCAAGCTCACGAACGCCCGCGTGACGTACTGGGAGCTCGCTCTCGGCGAGGGCGCCCAGGGCCGCCGGCACTACGCGTGGATCCGGGACAGCGCCGCGCTCGTCGAGCGGGTACGGACTTTCGTGGACGGGGTCTGACGCCCCTCCCCGGCCCGGTCAGCCCAGACGGGCCGGGGAGGAGGCCCCGGAGATCAGCGGCCGGGGGCTCCCGGTGCCGTCGGCGGGCACGGTCCACAGGTCCGAACGGTCGGCGGCGCCGTCGGCGGGCAGGGCGTAGGCGAGCGTGCCGTCGTCCAACCAGGCGGCCTGGTCGTCCACGCTGCGCTTCTCGGCGAGCGGGTGGTCCCGCAGCGTCCGCAGATCCATGACGTGTTCGCGCCACAGCGAAGCGCCGGGCCGGACCCGCTTCTTGTACGCGATACGCGTCTCGTCCGGGGAGAGCGAGGGACATTCGACGTTCTTGGCAAGGGTGGTGACGGACCGTCCGGACACCGAACCCTTGACCAGGTACGTCTCACCGGCCGTGGCGAGCGTGGCATAGAAGGTGTCGTCGTCCGCGGAGAAGGTGACGCCCCAGAAGTTGACGTCCTGGGCGCGGTGCTCCCGCCCGTCCATGGTGATCGCGAACTGCTCCAGGTCGGCGTCGAGCTTCCAGGTGCTGGTGTCCAGGATGGCGGTGCGCGTGGAGAAGAACGCCGCGCCGTAGGACTCTCCGGAGATGAACACGGTCCAGGCGACGAAGCGGCCGCTGGGCGAGACGCGGGCCCGGCTGGGCGTGCCCGCCAGTGGGAAGCTGCGCACCTGGCGCAGCTCGGCGTCGACGATGACGGCCTTGTTGTCCTGGGCGAGGGCACCTGGGCTGGAGCGCAGGCAGACGCCCGTACCCGCAGCCGCATGGAAGCGCTGGCAGGTGAGGTCGGACACCGTGCGGGTGCCTTCGGGCGCATCGGCCGGGACGGAGGCGAGGGCGCCGCGGTGCGGGCCCTGCCCGCTGCCCAGGAAGGCCAGCGCGTCCCGTCCGGCCGTCAGTGACACGGCCCCCGCGGTCGCGGCCGGGCCACCGGCCCGCGGCTGGTCGGCACGGGAGGCGGCGCGCAGCACCAGGGTGGCGCCGACGCCCCCGAGCAGCAGCACCGCCACCGCGAGGACGAGCAGGCGGCGGGAGCGTGTCATCGGCTTCCTCACGGGCGTCGGGCCGGGTCGGGCGGTGTGGGTGCGGGAGGCGTGCCGGGCGCAGCCGACGACGGCCGCAGCACGCGGCCGGCGACGGCCGCGCAGCACAGCAGGCCGGCCGCGGCGGCCGCGAGCGCCGGACCGGGGCCCCAGAGGGTCCATGCCCCGCCGAAGGCCAGCGAGCAGCCGAAGCGGGCCAGCGCCTGGCCGGTGCCGACCAGGGCCAGGCCGGTGCCGCGCAGCGGCTCGGGGACGGTGGCGGCCACGGCGGCCGGCAGCACCCCGTCGGTGGCGGCGTAGAACAGGCCGTGCAGGGCGAGGACGAGGTAGGGCAGGGCGGGCCAGTCGGGGGCCCACAGCAGCAACCCGTAGGCGGTGAGCAGGAGGGCGTGCCCGGCAAGGAAGACGGTACGGCGTCCGATCCGGTCGGCGAGGGCCCCGGCCGGGACGGCCAGCAGCAGGAACACGGCGGCGGTGCCCAGCGGCAGGAGCGGGAACCACTGGTCGTCGATGCCGGTCCGGCGCTGGAGCAGCAGGTAGACGAAGGCGTCGCTGACGGTGGTGAGGCCGAGCAGGACCGCGCAGAGCGCCAGGGCGCGCAGCCGCGGCAGGCGCAGCAGCGCCACCGCGTCGCGCAGCTTCACGGGCTGCGGGCCGGCGGGCTCGACGGAGGGTGCCGGCGGGGCGGGTGCGGGGCGCCGGGCGGGCGGGGCCGCCGCCGGCCGGGGCGGGAAGTCGGCCGCGCCGGAGGGGACGAAGAGCACGAGCACCACGACGCCGAGTGCGGCGACGCAGGCGCTGACGCCGAAGACGGCGTCGTAGCCGTCGGCGGCCACGCCGAGGATGAGGAAGGCGGCGAGGGGCCCGAGCAGCGCTCCCGTGGTGTCCATGGCCCGGTGCAGGCCGAAGGCCCGGCCCTGTGACGCCTGCGGTGTGGACAGGGAGATCAATGCGTCGCGCGGGGCGGTGCGCAGGCCCTTGCCGGTGCGCTCCAGCGCCAGGATCACGCTGATCGGGCCGAGGCTGTGGGCGAGCAGCAGCAGGGGCTTGCACAGGGCGGACAGGCCGTAGCCGATACCGGCGACCAGCTTGTGGTTGCGGACCCGGTCGGCGAGGTGCCCGCCGGTGAGCTGCACCAGGGCGCTGACGCCGTTGTAGACGCCGTCGAGGGCGCCGAACCCGAGCGGGCTGAGGCCGAGCCCCGCGATCAGGTACAGCGGCAGGACGGCGGTGACCATCTCGGAGGAGACGTCGGTGATCAGGCTGACCGTGCCCAGTGCGAGGACGGTCGGGGCGACCGCCCGCGCCCTGCCGGTTCCCCGGCCCGGTGCGGTCTTCGCGCCCGCGGGTGCGGAGCGGTCCGCGAGGTACATGCTCTGGTGCTCCCCCGTACAGACGGTCTGACGTCATTCGAACGTGCGAGTCGAACCCGAACCCTAGTCCTTGTACGGGCCAACTGTGCTGCGTACGGCGCGATTCGGCCGTACGTGCCACCGCGTCACCCGCGGCTGCTCTCGTCCCGCAGCCACGTGGAGAAGTCCTGGTTGCGGATGGCCCGGCGGGATCCCCGGCGGGCCGCGAGCGCAGCCGCCGCGAAGACCACGACCGCGGGCAGGAGTTCCGGATCGGCGCGCAGCAGGGACCGGAGGTCGGACGTCGCGGTGCGCGCCGAAGGACCGGACCCCGCCGCGGCGTCCCGCCCGGCCTGGAACCGCTCGAACTCGGCGGAGGAGGTCGCCGCACGCACCTTGCGCCGGATCAGGTCCGACCAGGTGCGCGGCGGCCGCACGACGACCCTGGCGCTCTCGACCACGCGCCGCTCCCCGGTCCCGAAGGCGAGGGACGCGGCCAGGTCGTCGGCCATCAGCGGGGGCAGCGCCGCGATCCGCCGGTACCCCTCCTCGGTGACGGCGATGACACCCCGGCCGAAGAGGCCCTCGCGGACCGCCGGCAGCCGCTGCCACACCCGGTAGTAGGCCCGGACCGGCCAGGCGCAGCCGGTCAGCGGGATGTCCCGGCCCGGGGCGGCGGCGAGCAGGCCGGGGGCGGCGGCGAGGGCGTCCGTCAGCGCCCTTACGTCGGCGGCGCCGACCACGACGTCGGCGTCCACGTACAGCCGCGGAAAGCCCCGCGCGTGCTCGTCGCCGACCCGAAGTGCCGTGTGTTTGGAAGGGGTCGGGATCTCCACGACGCGTACCCGGTCGCCGCGCGCGCCCGCCACCCGGGCGGTGTCGTCGGTACAGCCGTTGCACACCACGACGATGTCGGGCCCGGACGACGGGGAGTCGGCCAGGAGCGCGTCGAGGAGTCGGCCGATGACCCGGCCTTCGTTGTGGGCCGGTATCACGATGCTGGTCACCCGGGCAGTATGCACGGTCGAACACCAGCTCCCGGCGATTCCGCCAACTCTGCCCGGGGGTACGCCCGGTGGACTAGATTGAGTGGCGCCGAGCGGATTCGGCGCGCTTCGGCGCGGCCGGCAACGATCCGGCCCGGCACGGGTGGTACGGGTTCGATCGCGTGTGGGGAACAGGCGGTCGGGCCGGGGGGCGGCATACGCGATTCGCGCAGAACATCGGTTGTGGGGGGCCATCACCGTTGAGCAGGTCACGCAGGGGACGCTCAGGCATCCGGCGTGCCCTCGGCAACGGCGTTCCCCCCTCCACCGCACGCGTCCCGGCCACGGGTAGTCGACACGCCGGTCGGCGTGCGCGGAAGGAAGGGAACGCTGTGAAGGACACCTCGAAGGACGGCGCGCAGAGCGCCGAACGGACCGCTGGGCAGAGCGCGGGCATCCCCGGCCGGGGGTCCGCGGCCCCGTTAGGCGTCGCGGTGGTCGGTGCGGGCTACTGGGGCCCCAATCTCGTCCGCAATTTCCAGTCCAGCCCGCAGTTCCGGCTGCGCTGGCTCTGCGACCTGGACATCGACCGTGCCCGGCAGGCACTCGGCCGCTACTCCACGGTGCAGCCGACCGCGGACTACGCCGCGGTCCTCGCCGATCCCTCCGTCCAAGCGGTCGCCGTGGCCACGCCGGCCGGGACGCACCTGGACGTCGCGCTGGCCGCGCTGCGGGCCGGGAAGCACGTCCTGGTGGAGAAGCCGCTCGCCGCCACGTACGAGGACGGAATGCGGCTGGTGGCGGAGGCCGAGAAGCGCGGCCTCACCCTGATGTGCGACCACACCTACTGCTACACGCCGGCAGTGCGCCGGATCCGGGAGATGGTCCGCTCCGGTGAACTCGGCGAGATCCACTTCGTCGACTCGGTCCGGATCAACCTCGGGCTCGTCCAGAAGGACATCGACGTCCTGTGGGACCTCGCTCCCCACGACCTGTCGGTCCTCGACTTCATCCTCCCCGACCACGTGCAGCCGGTGGCCGTCGCCACGACCGGCGCCGACCCGATCGGGGCCGGCCAGTCCTGCGTGGCCTACCTGACCCTCCAGCTGAGCACCGGCGCCATCGCGCACGTGCACGTCAACTGGCTCTCCCCGACGAAGGTGCGCACCACCATGGTCGGCGGCTCCAAGCGCACCCTGGTCTGGGACGACCTCAACCCCACGCAGCGCGTCGCGGTGTTCGACCGAGGCGTGGAACTGAGCACCCCGCAGGAGATCGGCGCCGACGAACGCCGCGACATGCTCGTCTCCTACCGGTCCGGCGACATGGTGGCGCCCGCGATCGGCGAGAAGGAGGCGCTGCGCAGCATGGTCGAGGAGTTCGCCGACGCCATCAGGACGGGACGGCCGCCGCTGACCGACGGCCGGGCGGGCCTGAAGGTGCTGGACATCCTCGAAGCGGCGTCTCGGAGCCTGGAGTTCCGGGGCGCGGTCGTCGGACTGCGCACCGGGCGCTGACCGCTCCCGGTCGGACGCCGGCCCGAGGCCGGCCCGACCCCGGTCCCCATCGGGACCCTTCGCATGGCGTGACACGCAGGACCACGACCGATCCAGTGGGAGCAGGGCGTTGAGCAGCAGCGTACGAGGCAAGAAGATTCTGGTCACCGGCGGAGCGGGCACCATCGGCTCGCACGTGGTGGACCAGCTGGTGGACAACGGGGCACGCGAAATCGTGGTGCTCGACAACTTCGTGCGGGGGCGGACCGCCAACCTGGCGCGCGCCCTGCCGAGCGGCGTGGTGGAGGTCGTCGAGGGCGACATCCGCGACGTGGCGGCGGTGCGCAAGGTGACGGAGGGCGCCGACCTGGTCTTCCACCTGGCGGCCATCCGGATCACGCAGTGCGCGGAGGAACCACGGCTGGCGAACGAGGTGATGGTGGACGGCACGTTCAACGTGCTGGAGGCGGCGGCCGCCGCCGGGGTGGGGAAGGTGATCGCCTCGTCGTCGGCCTCGGTCTACGGCCTGGCCGAACAGTTCCCGACGACCGAGCGCCACCATCCGTACAACAACGACACCTTCTACGGTGCGGCGAAGGCCTTCAACGAGGGGATGCTGCGCAGCTTCCACTCGATGTACGGGCTGGACTACGTCGCACTGCGCTACTTCAACGTGTACGGCCCGCGGATGGACATCCACGGGCTGTACACCGAGGTGCTCATCCGCTGGATGGAGCGCATCGCCTCGGGCGAACCGCCGCTGATCCTCGGCGACGGCCTGCAGACCATGGACTTCGTCGACGTGCGCGACATCGCGCGCGCGAACCTGCTGGCTGCCGAATCGGACCTGACCGACGAGGTGTTCAACGTCGCGAGCGGGACCGAGACGAGCCTGCTGGAGCTGGCGAACGGCCTGCTGGAGGCGATGGGCGCGGACGGCCTGGTGCCCGAGCACGGCCCGGCCCGTGCCGTGAACGGCGTGACCCGCCGCCTCGCGGACACCGCGCAGGCCCGTGAGCGCCTCGGCTTCACGGCCGCGATCGACCTGCGCACCGGCCTGCGGGACCTGGTGGACTGGTGGCGGGCGGAGCGCGCCGCCGACACGGCGGCGGAGGCGGGTCGATGAACGCCCCGGACCCGACCGCCCGGATCCCCGTGATGGTGCCCTGGCTGGGCGAGGAGGAGGCGAAGGCCGCCGCCGATGCGGTGCTCTCGGGCTGGGTCGCGCAGGGGCCCCGGGTCGCCGAGTTCGAACGGGCCTTCGCGGAACGGGTGGGCGCCGAACACGGCATCGCCGTCAGCTCGTGCACCACCGCCCTGCACCTGGCCCTCGTCGCCCTGGACCTGGGGCCGGACGACGAGGTGATCGTCCCCTCCCTGTCGTTCATCGCCACCGCCAACGCCGTGCGCTACACCGGTGCGCGCCCGGTGTTCGCCGACGTCGAGGAGGCCACCGGCAACCTGACCCCGGCCACCGTGGACGCGGTCCGCACCCCCCGCACGAGAGCGGTGCTCGCCGTCCACCAGGGCGGGGTGCCCGCCGACGTGCACGCCCTGCGGGCGGCGTGTGCCGCCTGGGACGTCGCGCTCGTGGAGGACGCGGCCTGCGGCATCGGCGCGACGGTCGGCGGGAAGTCCGTCGGCCACGGGGCGCTGCTCGCCGCCTGGTCCTTCCACCCCCGCAAGGTGATCACCACCGGCGAGGGCGGCATGGTGACCACGGACGACGCGCGGTGGGCGGAGCGGCTGCGCCGTCTGCGCGAGCACGGCATGAACGTGTCCGCCGCGCAGCGGCACGCGAGCAGCAAGCCGATCGTCGAGAGCTACCTGGAGGTCGGCTACAACTACCGGATGACCGACATCCAGGCCGCGGTCGGCCTGGTGCAGCTCGGCAGGCTGGACGAGATCGTGGCCCGGCGGCGCCGGCTCGCCGCCCGGTACGCGGAGCTGCTGCGCGAGGTCCCGGGCCTGCGCCCGGTCCGCGACCCCGCACACGGGCAGGGCAACTTCCAGTCCTACTGGGTGCTGCTGGCCGAGGACTTCCCCGTCGGGCGGGACACCCTGCTCGCGGTGCTCTCCGAGGCCGGGATCTCGGCCCGGCGCGGGATCATGGCCTCGCACCTGGAGCCCGCGTACGAGGGCCACGACGCGGCCCCGCTGCCGGTGACCGAGCGGATCAGCCGCGACTCCCTGATCCTCCCGCTGTTCCACACCATGACCGAAGCCCAGCAGGACCGGGTGGTGGCGGTGCTGCGGGAGCAGGCGGGCGGATGAGCGCTGCGGTGACCGAGGACCTGCTGGTCGTCGGCGCGGGCGGGTTCGCGCGGGAGACCGCGCAGGCTGTACGGGACGTGGCCGCGGCCGACGCGGCGAGCGGGCGTGCGCCCCGGTGGCGGCTGGCCGGGCACCTCGACGACGATCCGGCCCTGCACGGCCGGGAGGTCGACGGGGTGCCGGTGCCGGGCGGCTGCGAGCTGGTCCACGCGCTGCCGGCCGCCCGGGTCGTGGTCTGCGTGGGCAGCCCCCGGGACTACGCGGTACGGGCCCGCCTGGTGCGGCGGCTGGGCCTGCCCGTGGAGCGGTACGCGACGGTGGTGCACCCCACTGCGGCGGTTTCGGGCTCCTCGTCCGTGGGGCCGGGCTCGGTGCTGCTCGCGCACAGCGTGCTGACGGCCGGTGTCCGGGTCGGTTCGCACGTGGCGGTGATGCCTCAGGTGGTACTCACCCACGAGGACGAGGTCGGGGACTTCGCCACCCTCGCCTCGGGCGTCCGCCTGGGCGGCGGGGTGCGGGTGGGACGCGGGGCGTACGTGGGGGCGGGGGCTCTGGTCCGGGAGTACGCGGCGATCGGTGCCTGGTCGCTGACCGGTATGGGCAGCACCGTCCTCGCGGACGTCCCGGCCGGGGAGGTGTGGGCCGGCAGCCCGGCCCGCCTCCTGCGGCCGGCGGGGGCCACCGCCCTCGCCGAACTGGCCCGCGAGGCGGGCGAACCGGGCGGGGCCGGGTGCGGACCCGACGGGGACGCGCCGGCGCCCGACGGGGACGCGCCGGCGCACGGCACGAAAGACGGCACCGGCCCGAACGGCCGGCGGCCGGAGACACGGATGGAGAGTCCAGTCGTATGAACCAGATACCGCTCGTGGACCTGAAGGCGGCGCACGCCGAGGTCGCCGAGGAGTTACAGGCCGGATTCGACCGTGTGCTGGCCGGCACGGCCTTCATCGGCGGCGCCGAGGTCCAGGCCTTCGAGCGCGAGTACGCCGCTTTCGCCGACGTCCGGCACTGCGTAGGAGTCGCCAACGGCACCGACGCCCTCGAACTGGCCTTGCGGGCGAGCGGGGTCGGCGTCGGCGACGAGGTGGTGCTGCCCGCCAACACCTTCATCGCCACCGCGGGCGCCGTCGCCCGGATCGGTGCCCGGCCGGTGCTGGTCGACTGCCTGCCCGACACCCTCCTGATGGATCCGCAGGCCGCACTGGACGCGGTCGGCAAGGCCACCCGCGCGGTGGTGCCCGTCCACCTCTACGGGCAATGCGCGGCCGCCGCGGAGCTGGCGGACCGGCTTCCGGACCACGTGAAGGTGGTCGAGGACGCGGCGCAGAGCCAGGGCGCCACCCGTGGCGGCCGCTCCCCCGGCAGCGGGACGATCGCCGCCACCAGCTTCTATCCGGGCAAGAACCTGGGCGCCTACGGGGACGCCGGCGCGGTGGTGACCGACGACCAGGAGCGCGCCGACCTGGTACGCGCCCTCGCCAACCACGGCGGCGTGGCCAAGTACCGCCACGAGGTGCCGGGATTCAACAGCCGGCTCGACGGCCTACAGGCCGTGGTCCTGCGGGCGAAGCTGGCCCGCCTGGCGGAGGGGAACGCGGCCCGCCGGGCCGCCGCCGCCCGCTACGACGAGCTGCTCGGCGATCTGGCCGCCGCGGGCCGCGTGACCCTGCCGGTCACGGCGGAGGACAACGTCCACGTCTGGCACCTGTACGTCGTTCGGATCTCCGGAGCGGACCGCGACGCCGTCGTCGGCAAGCTGAACGCGGAGGGGATCGGAGCGGGCGTGCACTACCCGGCCCCGGTCCACCTCACTCCGGCCTTCGGCCACCTCGGTCACGGTCGCGGGGACTTCCCGCACGCGGAGCAGGCAGCGGACGGCATGCTCTCCCTCCCCCTCTTCCCGCAGATCACCGCCGCCCAGCAGCAGCGGGTCGTGGAAGCGTTCTCCGACGCCCTGCGCTGATGCGCGTCGGCGTGACAACAATGAGGTCCACATGAACAGACGGACAAAGCTGCTCCGTTACGGTCTCTTCACCTCGGTGGCGGCCCTGATGGCCACGGTCCTACCCCCGGCCGCGGTGGCCGGGGCGGCCGATCCCTGCGGTCCCGCCACGAACGCGATCGTCTGCGAGAACTCCAAACCGGGCACCCCGAAGGAGGAGTGGTTCGCGCCGAGCGCGTACGGCGACATCAAGGGCTTCCCCACCCGGGAGAGCGTCCAGCCCGGCGACACCGTGCAATTCAAGGTCCAGTCCCCGACGCCGTACAAGGTGTCCATCTACCGCCTCGGCCACTACGGGGGCAACGGGGCCCGGCTGATGTCCACGGCCGCCCAGGCCGCCCAGACGTACCCGGCGAACTTCGCGCCGGGCGGGAACCCGGCCGCCTGCACCACCAAGGCATCCACCGGGCTGGTCGACTGCGGCAACTGGCCCACCACGGCGACGTGGAGCGTGCCGGCCGACGCCGTCTCCGGCCTCTACATCGCCAACTTCGACCAGGCGGACGGCAACGGCGTGATGCCGTACCCGTTCGTGGTCCGCAAGGACTCCAGCCACTCCGACATCGTCGTGCAGACCAGCGACCAGACCTGGCAGGCGTACAACAACTACGGCGGCCAGGACCTCTACGACGGCGGCGGTCCCGCGCCCGACGGGCGTGCCTACGAGGTCAGCTACAACCGGCCGATGGACATCGGCGGGGACAACGGGATCTACGGCTCCGAGTTCCAGATGATCGCCTGGCTGGAGCGCAACGGCTACGACGTGAGCTACATGTCCGGGATCGACACGTCGGTCCGCGGCGCGGCCCTGCTGGCGAACCACAAGGTGTTCATGTCCTCCGGCCACGACGAGTACTGGACCCAGGAGCAGTTCACCAACGTCCTGAACGCGCGCCGCGCCGGGCAGCACCAGACGTACTTCAGCGGCAACGAGATCTTCTGGAAGACCCGGCTCGCCCCGAGCATCGACGGGACGAACACCGCCGACCGGACGCTGGTCTCGTACAAGGAGACCAAGCTGTCCTTCCCCCAGCCCAACGGCGTCCCCGACCCGAGCGGGATCTGGACGGGCACCTTCATGGACCCGGCCAGTGCCACCGGCGGGCGCCCCTTCCAGCCGCAGAACCAGCTGACCGGCTCGATGTTCAGCGTCAACGGCTACCGCAGCGACGCGATCACCGTGCCCGGAACCTTCGCCAAGCAGCGGCTGTGGCGCAACACCTCCGTCGCGAACCTCACCCCCTCGCAGACCGCCGTGTTCCCGCAGGGGACGCTCGGTTACGAGTGGGACAGTGACGTGGAGAACGCCAGTCGGCCCGCCGGGCAGATCCAGATGTCGTCCACGACGGTCGACATCGAGGACGGCAAGCTCCTGAAGGACTACGGCAACACCTACGGCAACGGCACCGCGACCCACAGTCTGGTGGCCTTCCGCGACCAGACCTCGCACGCGCTGGTATTCGGCGCGGGCACCGTGCAGTGGTCCTGGGGCCTGACCGACACGCCCACCTCCAACCCCGACGACACCGTGGTCACCGCCGACAAGCGGATGCAGCAGGCCACCGTGAACGTCTTCGCCGACATGGGTGTGCAGCCCAAGTCCCTGCAGAGCGACCTGATCGCCTCGACCGCGTCCACGGACACCGTGGGCCCCGGCATCACCGTGACCAGCCCGGCGGCGAACGCCACCGTCCCGGCCCTGCGGCCGGTGACCGTCACCGGTACGGCGACGGACACCGGCGGCGGCGTGGTGGCCCGGGTCGAGGTCTCCACCGACGGCGGAACCACCTGGAAGGCGACCACGGGCCTGGGAACCTGGAGCTACACGTGGACCCCGACCACCCCGGGCCCCGTGCAGATCCAGGTGCGTGCGGTCGACGACAGCGTCAACATCGGCGCGACCACCACGGTCCCGCTGACGGTCGGCCCCCAGCAGTGCCCGTGCACCGTGTGGCCCGCCGCGGCCGTGCCCGGCACCGTCAACGCCGGTGACGGCAGCGCCGTCGAGCTCGGCGTGAAGATCCGCTCCTCGGAGGCCGGTTCCATCACCGGCGTCCGGTTCTACAAGTCCCCGGCCAACACCGGGACGCACACCGGCAGCCTGTGGAGCAGCACCGGCCAGCGCCTTGCGACCGGCACCTTCACCAACGAGACCGCCTCCGGCTGGCAGCAGCTGAACTTCTCCAGCCCGGTGCCGATCAAGCCCAACACCACCTACATCGCCTCCTACTTCGCGCCGAACGGCGGCTACTCCTTCGACAACACCTTCGCCGACGGCGACGCGGGCCTGGCCCCGCTCACGGCGCTGCGGAGCGGGACCGACGGCGGCAACGGCGTCTACCGCTACAGCGGCACCGGTGGCTTCCCGAACAAGGCCGCGTCCGGCAGCAACTACTGGGTGGACGCGGTCCTGGACACCTCGGCCGCCAGCACGACCCCGCCCACCGTCACCGGGACCTCGCCGCAGTCCGCCGCGACGGGCACCCAGATCACGGCGACGATGACGGCCACCTTCAGCACGGCCGTCGACGCGGATGAGCTCACCTTCACCGTGAAGGACTCGGGCGGCGCCACCGTCCCGGGCACCAAGGCCCTCGGAGCGTCGAACAGCGCGACCTTCACCCCGTCCACCGAGCTCGCGCTGAACACCACGTACACGGCGTCGGTCCAGGCGACCGACCTGTGGGGCAACGCCATGACCGCGCCCGTCACGTGGAACTTCACGACCAGCGCGAGCCCGCCGGCGGTGAACTGCCCGTGCACCCTGTGGAGCGGCAGCGCGACGCCGAGCACCGCCAACGTGGGCGACGACGCCAACTCGGTGGAGCTCGGAACCCGCTTCCAGTCGGCGGTGAACGGCTACATCACCGGTGTCACCTTCTACAAGGGCCCCGGTAACACCGGCACCCACACGGGCAGCCTGTGGTCCGCCTCCGGCACGCTGCTGGCCACCGGCACCTTCGGCAGCGAGACCCTGACCGGCTGGCAGGAGCTGCAGTTCGCAACACCCGTACCGATCACGGCGGGCACCACGTACGTGGCCTCCTACCACGCACCGAACGGCAACTACTCCGTGGACGGCGGCTACTTCACCGCCGCCCACCGCTCCTACCCGCTGGTGGCCCCGGCGGACGCGCCCGGCAGCGGCAACGGGCTCTACAAGTACGGCTCCGCCACGGCGTTCCCGTCGAACACCTTCGGATCCGTGAACTACTGGGTGGGTCCCGTCTTCACCACGACCCTGTCGAACTCGGCCCAGTCCGCGGACGGTTCCACGGAGGTGTCCGGCCAGTGAGCACGGTCAGCGTGGTGATCCCCTGCTACAAGTACGGCCACTTCCTGGCCGACTGCGTCAAGAGCGCCCTCGACGAGCAAGAGGGCGTGGACGTCCGGGTACTGATCATCGACGACGCCTCACCCGACGACTCCGCGGACGTGGCACGCGCGCTGGCGGCGGCCGACCCCCGGATCGAGGTCCGGGTCCACGAGCGCAACCAGGGGCACATCGCCACGTACAACGAAGGTCTGTTGGAGTGGGCCGACGGGGACTACGTCGCCCTGCTCTCGGCGGACGACCGGCTGGTCCCGGGCGCCCTGGTGCGCGCGGCGGCCCTGCTCGACGCGCACCCGGAAGCGGGATTCGCCTACGGCAGGCCGCTGCGCTTCCGGCACGGCGGTCCCCTGCCGGCGGCCCGTACCCGCTCCACGGGGTCGGTGGTCTATCCGGGCCGCTGGTGGCTGGACCGGCGGTTCCGGGAGGGCACCGGCTGCATCACCTCGCCCGAGGTGGTCGTCCGTACCAGCCTCCAGCGCAAGGTCGGCGGCTACGATCCGCAGCTGCCTCACGCCGGTGACATCGAGATGTGGATGCGGCTCGCGGCCCACGCCGACGTGGGCTACGTCCGCGGCGCCGACCAGGCCTTCTACCGCGTCCACGGCGACAACATGTCCACGACGGACTTCGGCGGGCAGCTCGACGACCTCCGCCAGCGCCTCGTCGCCTTCGACTCGGTGCTGGCCAAGTGCGGGGATCTGCTTCCGGAGCCGGACCGGCTGGCACGTGCGGCGCGCACCCGGCTCGCCCGGTACGCGCTGCGGCGCGCCTACCGGGCGTACGACCGGGGGCGCACCTCGGTGGTTCCGGTCGAGGAGCTGGTGGGGTTCGCGGCCGAGTGCCTGCCCGACGGCTACACGGCGCTGGCCGAGTACCGGGCGCTGCAACGGCGCCGGCGGATCGGCCCGCGCGCGATGCCCTACCTTCAGCCGCTGGTGCTGTCGGCGGTCGCCGACCGGGGGCGCGAGTGGCTGTGGTGGCGTTCCTGGAAGCGCCGAGGGATCTGATGGCCCGTCTCCACCGGTTCCACCGGCGGGACCTGCGGATCGGCGTCGGCGCTCTCGCGCCGGCGCCGGTTCCGGCGTGTCAGGAGCCGGTCGGTCCACAGGGTGGCGGCCGCACCGCAGACCGTCGCCAGCAGGGCCACTCCGGCCAGGGACCGTACCCGGTCACCGTTCCGTGCGGCCGCGTGCGGCGGCACCAGGAGGTCCACGCTCATCCGTGCGGCGTCCGGGATGCCCTGCTGCGTCTGGAGCTCGGTCAGGTGCCGGGTGTAGATCTCGATGATCTTCCGTACGGACGCGTCGGCCACGTCCGGGTCGGAATGCTCCACCTGGATCTGGAGCGAGGGGATCAGATGGCGCGGGGTGACACTGGTGCCGCTGTTGCGCGGTGTCATCTGGTAGGCGCCGGCGACCCCCGCCGCCTTGAGCTCGGCCCCTCCCTCGGCCGATTCCAGCTGCTGGACGACGCCGTACGAGACGGCGGCGAGCGGTGGCTGGAGGTTCGCGAGCTGGTTCGGCTGTCTGCTGGTGACCGGCGGTTTGAGCACCACGATCGCGGAGCTGAGGTGCACCGGTCCGGGCCGCAGCACCGCCACCCCTCCGGTGGCCGCCAGCAGCACCGCCACGACCAGGACGTACCAGCGCCGACGCAGCGCACGGACCAACTCACCAGGCGACACGGGGATCCTTTCCACCCTTTCCTTCATGTCCGATCTTTGCAGGACCCGGGTAGGTACGCCATCAATTCCGTTACCCGGCAGGGGTGTTCGTGAGCATTCGGGAAATGGGCGCGGTGCTGCGCCGGCGCTGGTACGTGATCGTGCCGGCGATGCTGCTCAGCCTGCTGGCGGCGCTGCACTTGTACCGGTCGGTGCCCGTGGCGTACCAGTCGCAGAGTTCGGTGGCGCTGCTGGACTCCTCTGCCGCCGCCAAGCTGCCGCCCGCCTTCGGCAACCCGATCTCCAACGCGGGCGGTGCCCTGGTGGTGACCGCGGACGTGCTGATCAGGGCGATGTCGGGAGCCGACGCCGCCCGTGAGCTGCACAGCCTGGGCGTGACCGATCCCTATACCGTCGGGTTCGCCGCGAACACCTCGGGTCCGCTGTTGACGATGACGGTCACGGGGACCGACCGGGAGAAGGTGCTCAAGGAGACGAACATCCTGACCGGCTTCGCCGGGGAGCAGCTCAACGCACTCCAGGCCGCGGCCAAGGTACAGCCCGCGTACATGGTGCAGACGGCGCCGGTGGTGCTGCCGCAGACGCCGGTGCCCCAGCTCAAGAGCCGTTACCAGCAGGTGCTCGGGGTCCTCATCCTCGGCGTCAGCGTCGGGTTCACCCTCTCCTTCGTGGCGGACGCGCTGTCGGCGGCCCGGCGGCGCCGGCGCGAGAGCTCGGCCGAGGGCTCGGCGGGGCCGGGCCGGGCCGGCCGGCGTAGGTCCCGGGGCCGCCATGTGGACGCCACCGCCCTGCTCACCGGCTACCTGGCGCTGGCGTTCTTCATCCCGTCCAACCTGACGCTGCCGGGTCTGGGCGGGGTGGGGACCCCGGCCAATGTGTTCGCCCTGCTGGCCCTGTTCTGGTATCTGGCGACCTGGCTCGCGGGCCGGATCCGTCCCGCGCCCGGGACCCGACTGCCCCGGGTGGCGATGTGGCTGCTGGCCGTCTCGGTCCTGGCCTCCTACATCGCGAACGCGGGCCGCGGCAGCGTGCGCAAGGAGTTGCTCGGTGCGGACCGCGGCCTGATCGCGCTGCTGGTGTGGGTGTCGCTGGTGGTGCTGGTCACCGCCGGGATCCAGGACCGTGCCCGCCTGGACGTGCTGCTGCGCCGGGCCGTGGTGATGGGGACGATCGTGGCGGCCATCGGCTTCTACGACTTCTTCACCGCGACCAACATCGCCGACAGCATCAGCATCCCGGGGCTGTCGTCCAGCGTCCCCCAGATCACGACCCTGGACCGCGGGGCGTTCACCCGGCCCCGGTCCACCACGGCGCAGCCGCTGGAGTTCGGCGGGATGCTGGCGCTGCTGCTGCCCTTCGCCGTCCAGCAGGCCTTCGATCCGGTACGGCGCCATCTGAGGGCCTGGCGCCGCTGGGGTCCGGTGGCACTGATGGGCGGGGCGCTGCCGCTGACGGTGTCGCGCACCTCGATCATCGGGGCGCTGATCGTGATCCTGGTGATGGTGCCGCGCTGGAAGCCGCAACGGCGGTGGACCGCGATCGGGGTGCTGGTGGGTGCGGTGGCCTGCTTCAAGGTGATCATCCCCGGGCTGATCGGCACCATCACGGGGCTGTTCGCGTCCTTCCTGTCGAACTCCGACAGCAGCACCCAGGCCCGTACGGTCAAGTACAGCGCGATCGTGCCCTACCTGGACGAGCGGCCGCTGTTCGGGCGCGGCATGGGCACCTTCATTCCCGAGCTCTACTTCTTCACCGACAACCAGTACATGCTGACCCTCGCCGAGACGGGGTTCCTGGGGCTGATCGCGCTCCTGTTCCTCTTCCTCGCCGGTATCCACCAGGGCGGCGCGATCCGCCGGCTGGCCGTCGGCGAGTCCGACCGGGAACTGGGGCAGGCGTTCTTCGCCTCCGCCCTGGTCGCCCTGGTCGTCAGCGCCACCTTCGACGCCCTCAGCTTCCCGATGTTCGCCGGGATGTTCTTCCTGACGATCGCCGCCGGAGGCAGTTACCTCGGCTTCATCCGGCGCGCGGCGCCGAAGCCCCGATTCGTGGAGTACCCATGTCTTCCCGCCGATCAACAGCTCCCCACTCCCCCGCCGGCACCGGCCCGGTAGCGGTCCTCGTCGTCACCTGGAACAGCGCGGAGGTCCTGCCGGATTTCCTCGCCTCGCTGCCGGAGGGCATGGCCGGGCTCGACTGGCGTCTGGTCGTCGCTGACAACGACTCCGCCGACGACACGGTGGAGGTCGTCCGCTCCCTGGCCCCGGACGCGACGGTCGTCCAGACCGGCCGCAACGCCGGGTACGCAGCCGGGGTGAACGCCGCGCTGGCGGCGGCCGCCGCCTGGGAGGGCGGCTTCCGGGCCGCCCTGGTGTGCAATCCGGACATCCGGATGCGGCGGGGCTGCGCCGGGGTGCTCGTGGACGCGCTGGGCAGGGCGGAGCCCGGCGGCGGCCGGGTCGGGATCAGCGTCCCGCTGCTGTACGAGGAGGACGGCCGGACGCTGCTGCACTCGCTGCGCCGCGAGTCCAGCGTGACCCGGGCGCTGGGCGAGGCGGTGATCGGCAACCGCCGGGCGGGGCGCTTCCCGCACTGGAGCGAGCTGGTCACCGACCCGGCGGCGTACGAACGGGAGACGGTGGCGGACTGGGCGACGGGGGCGCTGATGGCACTGTCCGGGGAGTGCCTGGCCGCGTGCGGGCCGTGGGACGAGTCCTTCTTCCTGTACTCGGAGGAGACCGAATACTGCCTGCGGGCCAGGGACCTCGGCTTCGTGACCCGGCTGGAGCCCTCGGCCTCGGCCACCCACCTCGGCGGGGATTCCCAGGTGTCGCCCCGGCTGTGGACGCTGCTGACGGTCAACCGGGTCCGCCTCTACCGCCGGCGTCACGGCCTCGCGGCCACCGCCGCCTTCCGGGCGGCCGTGCTGCTGCGGGAGTCCTCCCGGGCGGCCCTGGGTCGCCCCGCGAGCCTGGCGGCGGCCCGGGCCCTGGCCGGTCGGTCGGCGCCGCACGGCGCCCCGTAGGCCGCGGGAACCCCGCGGGAGGCGGGAGCCGGCCGGGCCGGCGCGTGTTGTCACAGGGACGGGCCGGCCGGTGTCCTGTGGGCGTACCCCTGGAACCGGAGGAGACATCATGAGCGAGGACGGCGCCGGCGCGGCGACCGAGACCTTCGTCGCGCACCGCAACTTGCTGTTCACCGTGGCCTACGAGATGCTCGGATCGGCGGCCGATGCGGAGGACGTCCTGCAGGAGACCTGGCTGCGCTGGGTCGAGGTCGACCTGGAGCAGGTGCGCGACCGGCGCGCCTACCTGGTCCGGATCACGACCCGGCAGGCGCTGAACCGGCTGCGGGCGATGAGCCGGCGCAAGGAGGCGTACGTCGGTTCCTGGCTGCCCGAACCGCTGCTCACGGCGCCGGACGTGGCCGAGGACGCGATGCTCGCGGAGAGCGTGTCGACGGCACTGATGCTCGTCCTGGAGACGCTGTCGCCCACCGAGCGCGCCGTTTTCGTCCTGCGGGAGGTCTTCGACGTCGGCTACGAGGAGATCGCGGCCGCGGTCGGCAAGAGCTCGGCGGCGACACGCCAGATCGCCCACCGCGCCCGCCGGCACGTCGACGCGCGGCGCCCGCGGCAGGCGGTCTCGGCCGCCCAGACGCGGGCGGCGCTGGAGTCCTTCCGGGAGGCGCTGGAGTCCGGTGACCCGCAGGACCTCCTCGCCGTGCTCGCTCCCGATGTCGTCCTGGTGGCCGACGGCGGCGGCATCAAGCAGGCGGCGCTGCGGCCGATCACCGGTGCCGCGAAGGTGGCCCGCTTCGTGGCGGGCGGTATCGGCAAGAACGACCGGCGCAACCTCGCGATGTCCCTGACACCGACCGTGGTCAACGGCAGCCCGGCCCTGGCCGTCCATCTGGGCGGGGAGTTCGACGGGGTCATGACGTTCCGGATCGAGGACTCCCGCATCGCGGGCCTCTACTACGTCCGCAACCCGGAGAAGCTGGCCCGCCTCGCCTCGGAGATCCCGCTGGCCCTGCGGTGAGCTCTGCCGGACGGGCCGCAGAGGCAGGTTCGTGAGGACGCTGGGACCCCGGCGCCCCCCAGATCGAAGAAGTCCGGACTCGGCTGCGGGAGGCAGAGACCCACCTCGAACACCTCGCGATCACCCGGAAGGCCATCACCGCTCTCGCCGACCGGCTCTTGGCCGCTCCGCCGCAGCTGCCCGAGCACCCGGACCATCCCTGCATCCTCGCCGTCCTCAACGAGGCCGCTGCCCCCACTGGGCCCTCTGGGCCCTCGACGTCTGCGAAGCCCTCGACTGCGAACTACCGCCGAAGAACATCGAGGGCACCCGCGCCACGCTGAAGCGCTTGCTCAAGCTCGATTGCCTCGCCGAAGCCGGCACCGGCAGCTTCGCCAGGAGGCAGGAGCCGACCAAGCACCGCGGTCCGCGGCCTTGCCTGAACCCCGCCGGGAATCGCACAACACTTCACGAACTGCTGGTCTCTGCGGCCTTGGGCTGCTGTTGGGTAGCGCAGTGGATGCCACCGCCGCCTTCGGCGACGGTGTGGATCTCCAGCTGAACGACCTCGCGATCGGGGTAGAGGTCGCCGATGACGGCGGCGGCCTGCTGGTCGGCCTTGCGGTCGCCGAAGCGGGGGATGAGGACGGCGTCGTTGGCGATGTAGTAGTTGGCGTAGGAGCCGAGGAAATCCTCCCCGCGGCGGCCGAGCCGGGTGGGGTCGGGTTCGGGGAGGTCGATGATCTCGAACCTTCTTCCATGGGCGTCGGTCGCGCCCTCCAGGACGCCGCGTGCCTGATCGTGGGCGCGGGTCCACACGTCGGGGCCGTCGCCGGCCCAGGCGCGGCTGAGCAGGACGACACCGTTCTCTGCGAAGCGGGCCAGCGAGTCGACGTGGTAGTCGGTGATGTCCTGGCCCTTGACGCCGTTGAACCAGATCACCTTGTCGGCGCCGACCAGGTTCTTGAGGGAGTTCTCGATCTCGTCGCGGCTCAGGTCCGGGTTGCGGTTGGGGTTGACCAGGGAGCTCTCGGTGACCAGGAGGGTGCCGCGGCCGTCCACTTCCAGTGAGCCGCCCTCTCCCACCAGCGGCGCGTCGACGCGGGGGACGCCTGCGTACTCCAGGACGGCGCGGGCGACCTTCGCGTCGTGCTCGTGTTCCTGCTTGCCGCCCCAGCCGTTGAAGTGCAGGTCGATGCCCTGAAGGCCATTCGGGCCCTGGACGAAGGTCGGGCCGCTGTCGCGCATCCACAGGTCGTCGGTGGGTACCGCGATCACCTCGACCCCCGAGCCGCAGGCTCGACGGGCGGCCTTGACTTCCTCCGGGGCAGCCAGCATGACGACAGGCTCGAACTCGGCCAGCGCCCGGGCAATACCCGCGATGTCGCGCTGGACGTCGTCGGCCATGTCCTCCCAGACCGAGTCCAGCGGCGGCCAGGACATGAACGTGCGGACATGCTCACGGCTCTCCGCCGGCATGAACAGCTCGGCCTGGTTCCGAATGGGCACCGCGCTCTCCTGTACCCCGGCCGACGGCCGGCCCGACTTCTTCTCCTGGTTCTGGGCACAGGCTGTCAACCCCGCGGCGGCCAGCGCAGCAGCCACACCGTCCCTCAGCACGGTTCGGCGGTTCGGTCTCCTCATGACACGGCTCCCATCCCGGACGGAAGAATTCCTGACTGAAATTTCAGTCAATGCGAGACGGTAGCATTGCCTGTGTCGCCGCCTGGAACCTTCCTAGGGAGCCGAACCGTGTCCGCCCGCCGCACCGCCATCTTGGAAGCCGCCGCCCGCGTCATCGCGCAGCGCGGCATCAGGGGCCTGCGAGTCGAAGAGCTGGCCGAGGAGGCCGGCGTGTCGACCTCGCTGATCTACTACCACTTCCGCGACCGGGCCGGTCTCCTCGCCCGCACACTCGACTTCATCAACACCCGAGCCGAGCACTACACCCAGCCCACCAGCGACCCCGACACCGACCCTCGCGGCCACCTGGAAGAGATGCTGCTCCTCGAACTCCAGGACACCCCCGCCGTCGTCGAGAACAGCACCGCCTGGGGCGAACTTCGCTCCACCGCCGTCTTCCAGCCTGAACTGCGCGACCAGCTCCGCACCACCACCGACAGCTGGAACGACTACACCAGCGACCTGATCCACCGCGCCCAGCAGACCGGCCGCGCCACCCCCGACATCTCACCGGACGACGCCGCCCACCGGCTCACCGCCCTCGTCGAAGGACTCAGCAAACGCTGGCTCAGCGGCACCCTCACCCTCGAACGCTCCCGGCAGCTCCTGCGCGGCGCCATCATCGCGGAACTCGGCCCCTGACCCGACCAACACGGCCTCGCCCTCATCCGAAACAGGGCATCAACCTGCGTACCGCCCTCTCAGAGGTCGTAGCCTGCGGGCGCAGGCATCGACTCGTGCGGGGCGCACGGCCGAGATCCGTCCAGATCGTCAGCCTGGTCGGCCGCCTGCTCGTGCTGGGAACCGTCACCATGCTCGACCCGGCCAACGGGCCCCGAACAGCATCACTGCACCCACACATCAGGGCCACACCCCGCACCAGCCGGCAGGTATGGCGTCCGGTACGGGCCCGACCCCGGCGGTCTCACCTTCGACACGGGGTCTGAGGAACATCGATGTCAGATCGTGCGCTAAGGGTTCTCCGGACCGGTTGGGGCTTTGACCTGGGGTGATTGAGCGTCGGAGCCTTCGAGGGTCGTTGTTGTCGATCTTCGGAGAGCTGTTGTGGCGGTCGAGTTCCTGACGGACGAGCAGGCGGCCCGGTACGGGTCGTTTCACGAGGTGCCTTCGCGGGCGGAGCTGGAGCGGTACTTCTTCCTGGACGACGCGGACCGGGAGGCGGTACAGGCCAAGCGCCGGGCTCACAACCGGCTCGGGTTCGCGGTCCAGCTCACGAGCGTGCGGTTCCTGGGCCGGTTCATGCCGGATCCGCGGCAGGTGCCGGCGGAGGTGGCCGAGTACCTGGCCGAGCAGCTGGAGATCGCGGACGTCTCGTGCCTGAAGCTGTACGGCGAGCGGGACGGTACGGCCCGTACGCACGCCGGGGAGATCCAGGAGTCCGGAGGCTGGCGGGACTTCGCCGAGGTCCGAGACGATCTGGTGGTCTGGCTGGACGCGCGGGCTTGGACGACCGGGGACGGGCCGAAGGCGTTGTTCGACGCGGCGGCGGGCTGGCTGCGCGAGGGGCGGGTGCTGCTGCCGGGAGCGAGCCGTCTGGCCCGGCTGGTGGGCACAGTGCGGGAAGCGGCGAACCAGCGGCTGTGGGACACGCTGTACGGGCTGCTGAGCGTCGGTCAGCGGGCGGTGCTGGACTCACTGCTGACCGTGCCGCCCGGCGAGCGGGTCTCGGAGCTGGACCGGCTGCGACGCGGTCCGGTACGGGTGTCGGGTCCGCAAATGAAGTGGTCGCTCCAGCGGGCGGAAGAGATCGCCGCCCTCGGCATGGGGACCCTGGACACATCGGCGATCCCGCCTCGGCGGCTGGCGGAGCTGTCCCGGTACGGCGTGGACGGCAAGGCATCGCTGCTGCGCCGCCACGGCGATTCCCGCCGACTGGCGACGCTGCTGGCCACAACGGTCTACCTGACGACTCGGGCCGTCGACGACGCGCTCGACCTCCTGGAGGTGCTGATCGCGACGAAGCTGCTGGCCAAGGCCGAGCGCGAGACCGTCAAAGAGAAGATGAAGACGCTGCCGCGCGTCGAACGGGCCTCAGCGAAGCTGGCGACCGCGTTCCAGGTCGTGTTCGACACCACGAGCGAGCTGGTCGACGCCGACACCGGGGAGGTCACCGGCCCGGCGGTGGAGTCGTTCGAGGCGATGTGGGAGCGGATAGAGGCGGTGGTGCCCCGGCACGAGCTGGCCGCCGCGATCGCCGCGCTGTTCGAGCTGACGCCGCCGCTGGACTCCGATGCGGACGAGGCGTGGCGGTCCATGCTGGTCAGCCGGTTCGGCACCGTCCGGCCGTTCCTCAAGCTCCTGGTCGAAATCGTCGACTTCGGCGCCACCCCCGAGGGCGAGGCCGTGCTGGACGCGCTCAAGTCGCTGCCGGACCTCATGGGTCGCAAGAAGGTCGGCCCGGCCGAGATCGACGCCGGCCTGCTGGTCGGCTCGTGGCGGCGCCTGGTGCTCTCGGCTCCGCACCTGGAGCCGGGCACGGTGGACTGGAAGGCGTACACCTTCTGCGTCCTGGAGCAGCTGCACCGGATGCTGCGGAGCAAGCAGGTGTTCGCGAAGAATTCCTCGAAGTGGGGCGATCCGCGGGCGAAGCTGCTGGCCGGTGAGGCGTGGGAGCAGGCCAGGCCGACCGTGCTGGCCTCGCTCGGACTGCCCGGAGAGGCCGGCGAGCACCTGGCCGTTCGGGCGGCGCTGCTGGACGGCACGTACCGGGAGGTCGCCGGGCGCCTGCCGGACAACGCGCAGATCGTCTTCGACGACGACGGCAGGTTGCACTTTGCCGCGCTGGAGCCGGAGCCCGAACCGGCCTCCCTGTTGGATCTGCGGGCGGCGGTGAACGCGATGCTGCCGCGTGTGGATCTGCCGGAGGTGCTGCTGGAGGTCTTCTCGTGGACCGGCGCCGACCAGGCGTTCACGTCGGTCACCGGCGGCGAGGCCAGGCTGAGGGACCTGCACGTCACGATCGCCGCGCTGCTCGTCGCCCATGGCTGCAACGTCGGCTACACCCCCGTGATCGGCGGGGCCGACGCGCTGAAGTACGGGCGGCTGTCCCACGTCGACCAGACCTACCTGCGGCTCGCGACCTACCGGGCCGCGAACGCGACCCTGATCGAGCACCAGGCGTCCATCGGTCTCGCCCAGGCGTGGGGCGGCGGGCTCGTGGCCTCGGTGGACGGGATGCGATTCGTCGTCCCGGTGCCGAGCGTGTACGCGCGGCCGAACCCGAAGTACTTCGGCCGCCGGGGCGGCGCCACCTGGCTCAACATGATCAATGACCAGGCCGCCGGGCTCGGAGGGAAGGTCGTGGCCGGCACCCCGCGCGACTCCCTGTACGTGTTGGACGTTCTCTACGACCGCGACGGCGGCCGCCGTCCGGAGATGATCGTCACCGACACCGCCTCGTACTCCGACATCGTCTTCGGCCTGCTCACCCTCGCCGGGTTCGCGTACGCGCCGCAGCTGGCGGACCTGCCCGATCAGAAGATGTGGCGCATCGACCGCACGGCCGACTACGGCGCCTTCCAGGGCGCGGCCCGTGGCCGGGTCGACCTCGCCCGCATCGAGCGGCACTGGGAGGACATCCTGCGGATTATCGGCTCCATCCACACCGGCGCCGTCCGCGCGTACGACGTGATCCGGATGCTGTCCCGCGACGGGCGTCCGACCCCGCTCGGCGACGCGATCGCGCACTACGGGCGGATCGCGAAGACCCTGCACATCCTGCGTCTGGCCGACGAGCCCGGTTACCGGCGCCAGATCAAGGTGCAGGCCAACCTCCAAGAAGGCCGGCACGCACTCGCACGGAAGATCTTCCACGGCCGGGCCGGGCAGCTCTACCAGCGCTACCAGGACGGCATGGAGGACCAGATCGGCGCCCTCGGCCTCGTCCTCAACGCCCTGGTCCTCTTCAACACCCGCTACACGGACGCCGCCGTCACCCAGCTCCGCGCCGACGGCTTCGACGTCCGGGACGAGGACGTCGCGCGCCTTTCCCCGTTCGTCCGGCATCACGTCAACATGCTTGGCCGGTACTCCTTCCAGCTTCCCGACCTGCCCGGCGGGCTGCGGCCCCTGCGGGACAAGAACGCTTCCGCCGACGAGGAGTAGTCGCCGGCGCGGGGCGATCGGGCGGAAAGTCTGACCGGGCCGTGTGCGGGCCTGGAGCGTTGATCCGTGCAGAGGGCGCCCGCCGTGGACGCCGGTAGGGATGAAGGAGACGGAGATGACCGGGGAGGTCGCCCCGGAGGTACGGGCCGTGCAGCGGCGGATCGTCAGCACCACCAACGAGTCCGGCAGGCTGAACGGCGACGGGCTGGCCATGTGGCGGGAGGTCGACTGCGGCGGGTAGAAGGCCACCGCCGCCGAGATCGGGGATCTCACCTGCACCCCTAACCGAAGACCTTGCATCCAAGGGGTTGCAGGTATCCGGACGGTTCTGCCAGGATGCCGATAGATGCCAGGGTAAGAGGCCCCGGGTATCCACCTATTGGGGGCGGATCATGATCCACATCACTCTCGGCGACATGCGGCCCGTCGAGCCGCAGGAGGACCAGCTGGGGCGTAGCTATGTCGGTTGGCACGAGAACATGAGCGACGAAGCGCTCTTCCAGGCCAACCGGGGCTGCTGGGTCCTGGGTGAGCGGGCGGAGAAGGAGCAGTACGCGCTGCTCTCCGCCCGCGGCACCGTACGCATGGCCATCGAGATCGACAAGCTGGTTCCGGTTGCCGGCGGGCGCAAGGCGATCGAGGGCAGGTTTCTCAAGGCGGGCCACGCGGTCTACGACGCCTACGTGGACAAGAAGACTCCTGTGGACTCGGCCCGGAACCCGATCACCTACTTCGACTCCCCGCACGACACCCGCCTGTGCGGGTGCGGGTGCGGCGAACCGGTCGCCGGCGGCTGGTTCCTGGCCGGGCACGACCAGAAGGCGCTGCACGCCCGGGTCGCCAAGATCGGCACCGTCCGCGAGTTTCTCGACTGGTTCGACAACACCTACATCGAGCCGACGGCCGAATAGCCGCTCAGCTCGTTCGTCGCCGTACCGCCTCAGTCCGTCCCTCGCCTGGTGAACAGAATGCTGGACAACACGAGTGGTCGCCGACCTGGGTGGAGGTGGCCCGAGCATCTTCGGCCGATCTGTCTGACGGACCATCGTCGAGTGAGGCAGCCGGGCTGGAAGAATGAGGAAGGGGCCGGACCCACTACCTTTGGGTCCGGCCCTGTCCGTGCGGCAGCACTACTTGACGGGCGCGCTGTAGGTGGTGCCGAATCCGCTCTTGCGGAAGTACACCTTCGCGGGGGTGATCTTGCCCTTGAGGGTGATCGTGCCGGTGACCTTCTCGCCCTTGTAGAGCTTGACTGCCTGAAGGTTGTCGTCGGCGCCGAAGATCTCGGCGGAGTGCTTAACGCCGTCGGAGTCCGTGACCTCGAAGTAGAGCGGGTTGACAGAAACCGTGTCATCGGAGTTGTTGACGACCGTGACCTGGACCGCGGTGTAGTCACTGCCGTCGTGCAGTGCCGTCGGCTTGAATACGGCCTTCTCCGCTGTCAGCGTGACCGGCGGAGTCTCATTCTTCTCTTTCGTTGGCGCTGGCTTGGCCTCAGTGGACGCGGACGAGGCCCCGGACGGCGCGGTGGCACGGGTCTGCCTCTCGCCGCCTGTGGCGTTGCCGCTCCCGGCGCCGAGGATCGCCGCGCACCCGGACATGAGGACGAGCGCGCCGACGATGGCGCCGCAGCCTATGCCGACCTTCGCTCCGGTACTCATGCCAGGCTTGACCGGCTGCGGTGGCGGCCAAGGCCAAGCACCCGGTGCCTGCGGCATCCCGGGCTGCGGCGGGTAGGGCGGCTGATGCCCGTAGGGCTGTGCCGGGTAGGGCGGCTGGTGGGGATTGTGCGGGGGCTGTCCCTGCGGCGGGGTTGGGGTGGCCATGGAGATGCTCCTGTCCGTGTGGTGTTGCCCGATGATGCCTGGTGGCCGAGCGTTCCCGGCCGTCGAGGCCGGGCGGCCAGGTCGTCCGTATCGAAGTCCGGGGCAGCCGGCCGTTCGGGAAGCGCGCTCAGGCGGACGGCACCGTTCTTCGCAGCCGGTGACACAGTTCTTACCGGTACCCGCTCCTTCAAGTCACTGTGTCTGGGATGCGTGGGGCCATCCGGCCCGGCTCAGCGTCTCGCGTCCCCTGGGGCAAGCAGGCTGGTGAGCTCGGCGATCGTTTCCGGGGACGGCTTGAAGTAGCGGCGGACGTTCTCCGGCTTCTTGTGCCGGGACTTCGCCATCAGCATCAGCAGCGACGCGCCCCGCTCGCCGAGGTGGGTCAGGGAAGAGTGGCGGTACTCGTGCAGGTCCCAGCCAGTGCCCGGCCCCTGTACGGCCGTGTGCTCGTCCAACAGGGCTCGTGACTGCCCGTACGACAGCCGGGCGAACCCGGTGTCCGGGCAGACGTCACGCGGGCTGACGACCTTGCCGGGGCCGGGCTTGCGGTGGGTGACGAACACCGGCCCGCGGGTGCGGCCCTTCAGCAGCCGGGGCAGAAGCCGGGCCGTGCCGGCGTCCCAATACACGGTCTCCAGCACATAGTCCTCACGGACCTGGCCGCGGCGACGGGCCTTGGCCCGGGCACCCTTCGACTTCACCGGGCAGCGACGCCCCGCGAAGTCCAGGTCCTCAATGTTCACGCCCAGGATCTCTTCCGCCCGCCCTGAGGTCTCGTAGAGCATCCGCCACAGCGTCTTCTCCCGCAGATGCACCTCGCGCCGGGCGATCAGCCGGTCGATCGCCATCTTCGAGCGGGCCGGGGTGTCGGAGTCCGGCACCGCCAGCCTCTTCGCCCAGGCCGGGACCGCCGGTCCGTCGTAGCCGCGCTCCCGGCACCAGCTGAGCCAGGACAGCACCCCGGCCCGGCGCGAGTTCCAGGTGTTGACCGCCGCGGTGCCCCAGAGCAGTTCGAGGGCCTCGCCGATCTCGTCGTCCGCGACCGACGCCAGCGGCCGGCCCTCCCCGATCCGCTCGGCGGTCTTGCCGACCCCGATCCCGTAGTTCCGGACCGTGTTCGGGTTGCCGAGCGAGTCGAGGAACACGTCGACCGCCGCCCGGACGGTCAACGCCTTCCCGATCGGCAGCTGCACGACAGTGGACACCGCTTCCCCCTTGCCGCAGATAACAGGGCCGCTCCACGCAGCGGCCGTAGAACGTCACCGCAGGTGACGGATCAAGATACCGCAGATATTAGGGCGATATCCGTGGGACGACTTCAGATCGACCTCGCCGTTGATGACCCGTCGGCCGCCCACCAGGGCCGATGCGGGCTTAGCGCACGATCTGACACCGATGTTCCTCAGACCCCGACACGGCCTGGCGCTCCGCCGGTGTGCGGCCCCGCCCCGAGCGAAGCACTCTGCCGTCAGGCAGGTCATCGTGCCGGCGTCAGCGGGGCCGTGCACGCCGACTGCCCCTGCTGACGCCGGGCCTACGCCTCGCAGCTGTACTTCTCGGCAAGTTTGGTGGCGGCTTCCCGCACCACGGCCGCGTTGTTGCGGGTCTCGGGGGCGTCCGGGTCGACGAGGTCCTTCTCCTCCTCTGTACTGGGTCACCTGTGACGCGCCGCAGTACGACAGTGACGGGGACGGTCCCTATCGCAAGGCCCAGGTCTGGGGCCGGTACCTGCGGACGGAGCCCGAGCCCACGGTGTAGGGATGCGACACGTCATGTTGCCGCGCTCGAACCGTCCCCATGCGGTGGAGCGCTGGACCTGGCTCCTGGTCGTCGCCCACACCCGGCTCCGCCCCACCCGACCCTCTCCGCCGACCTCCGCCGCGCCTGGCAGAAGCCGGCCAAGCCCGAACGCCTCATCCCGGCCCGTGTCCACCGCGGGTTCAGGAACAGCCGTCCCACGCGGTGTAGAAGCTGCCGGGGTTGACCAGGTAGCGGACGGTGGGGCGGGGCAGGTGGCGCACCTCGTGGCGGCGGGCGTAGCGGCGGATGAGCTCCCAGTCCTCGCGGGGCAGCACCTCGGGGGTGCGGCGCAGCCGGCTGAAGTGCAGCGCCCGGCTGCGCCGGGCCACGAAGGCGTTGGTGTCCAGGAAGGCCTCGCGAGCGGCGCGCCGGCGGTCGAAGGGCACCGACAGGACGTCGCGCTCGGTGCCGTCGGGCAGCACCCTGCGCAGTGCGGTGTAGACGGCGTCCGGCCCGCCGGGGGCGTCCAGTGCTGCCAGGGCCTGCTCCAGGTGGTCGGGCTCCCACAGGTTGTCGTCGTCGAGGAAGGCCACGTACCGGGAGCGGGTGAGCCGGATGCCGACGTTGCGCACGACTCCGGCGGTCGCCGTGTTCCGGGCCAGGGAGACCGCGAACAGGCGTGGGTCCACCGGCAGTTCGGGAAGCCCCGCTCCGTCGTCGACGACGATGACCACCTGGTCGGTGACGGTCTGCGCGAGGGCCGAGCGGACCGCCGCGCGCAGTGCGTCGGGGCGGCGGTGGGTGGCGATCACGGTGGCGACCCGGGCGGCCGGGGGCCGTCCCAGAAGGGCGGCGAGGCGGGTGGTCTCGGCGTCCTCGAAGCGGCGCAGCCGTGCGGCGGAGGGCAGCAGCAGGACCTTGTTGCGGGCCTCGAAGAGCACCAGCCAGCCGAAGGCCCGCTTGAGCAGTTCCCAGGGGGCCCGGGCGATACGGCGCATGTCGCACTCTCCGTCGTGACGTGGTGTGGGGGTCAGGAGGCGGGTTCCACCGGGCGGCCGTCGGACATGCGGTTGTCCTTCCACACGTTCCCGGCGCCGCCGGCGTTCCAGGCGGTGACCGGGCCGTAGGCGCCACTGGCCGGGTGGTACTGGGTGGAGAAGACGTTGCCGGTGACCCGGATGCCGGTGGCGCCCGGGCCGCCGCCGTAGAGCGCGTACGCGCCGCCGGCCAGCCAGTTGTCCTCGACGACGACGGAGGAAACGGTCCCGGTGTCGGCGAAGAGGCCGATGGCGGCGGTGGCGCCCTTGTCCACGGGGGTGGAGTTGAGCAGGGTGTTGTGGCGGACGGTCAGCCGGCCCTTGTTGCCGCCGCCACTGATGACGGCGTCGATGTGCTGCCATTCACCGCCCTGGTTGCGGAAGGCGACGAGGTCGTGCACGTAGTTGTCGTGCAGGTTGCCCTGGCCCATGGACAGGGCGTTGCCGAAGACCGAGATGTCGCACCAGCCGACCTCGACGGAGCTGCCACCCATGTTGGAGACGGCGTAGTTGACCCCTCCGTTGTCGGGGCCCTTGCCCGGTACGGCGGTGATGGTGGTGTGCAGGACCTTCAGGCCGCTGTAGCCGGGACGGAGGTTGACCCCCCACCAGTTCGTAGAGGTGATCTTGCTGTCGATGATCGTGACGTCGTTGGCGTAGATGTCGAGGGAGCCGCGGATGTCCCAGCCCTTGATGACCGTGCCGTCCTTCTTGACCGACATGTTGCCGGTGTCGTGCCGCTCCAGTGCGATGCGCGGGCCGGTGCTGTCCGCGTCGGGGTATCCGCAGGCCCCGGGTGAGGTGCAGGCGGAGGCGGAGGGCGACGGTTCGCCGGTGCCCGGCGGGGCCGACGGGGAGGGCGTGGCCGAGGTTCCGGGTGTGGCCGACGGGCCGGGTGTGGCGGTGGGTGCGGGCGCCGCCGTCCCGGGGAGGGTCGCCGACGGCGTCGCGGAGGGCCCGGCCTTCGGATCGCTCACCCCGGTGCGGTCGGCGTCGTAGAGGGTGAGGGCGACGGCCAGCACCACACCGGCGAGCAGCCACGCCGCCAGGCGCCTTCGGTTCCGTGACATCACCGGCAGCCTATCCTCGGAGCGTCGTGCGGGCGGGTAGGAGGCACAGGGCGTACGCCAGGGTGCCGGCGGCCGCGGTTGCCAGGAGCGCGGGCACGGAGTCGCCGAGGTACCGCTCCAGCACGAGGAGTGCCGCGGCCATCACGACGGCGCCGAGCAGCGGCCAGGCACAGGCCCGGGCGACCGCGCCCAGGCGGATGCCGCCGCGGTGCAGGGCGAGGAGGAAGACCGGGACCACGACGGCGCCCGCGACCACGACGTGGGCCTGGGACACTCCGACGATGCCGCCGCCGCGGGCGCCGATCACGAGCGCCGGGAGGAGGAGGACGAGCCACAGGCCCTGCACCCCGATGAGGGAGCGGCGCCGGCCGATGGCCACCAGGCAGTCGTAGGCCAGTTCGCAGCCGATGCGGACCAGGCCGAGGGCCATCAGCCAGGGCAGGGCGCCGGCCGCGGGCAGCCAGCGTTCGCCGTAGACGAGTTCGATGACAGGGGCGGCGAGGGCGGCCAGCAGGACGCAGAGCGGGACGGTGGCCGCCGTCACCACGCCGAGGGCGCGGGCGAATCCGGACGCCAGGGCCTGCGGTGAGTCGGCCAGCCGGGAGAAGCCCGCGAAGGAGACCCGGCGGGCGGCCTCGGAGATGATGCGCACGGGCCAGCCGGAGATGTTGAAGGCCAGCACGTAGAAACCGAGGGCGAGGGGGTCCAGGGTGGAGCCCACGACCATGGTGTCCACGTTGACCACGCCGAGGGCGAGCATGCTGGCCCCGGCGAGAGGGAGGCCGAACCTCAGCAGGGCGCGGGCCTGTTCACGGTCCCAGCCGAACCTCAGGGTGCCGGGCGCGGCGAGGCAGCAGCCGATCAGGGCGGCCACGTTGCCGACGACCGATCCCCAGGCGAAGCTCATCGCGCCCCAGCCCTGGACGGCCAGGAGCAGGGTCACCGCGGTGCTCAGGACGAAGTTGAGCGCGTCGACGGCCATCCGCCGGCCCTGGGCGAACTCCCGGGTGAGGAAGCCGGCCGGCACCTGGGCGAGTCCGTCGAGGACCACGCACAGACACATGACCCGCAGGACGCCGCTGGCCTCGGGCGAGCCGAGGACGTCGGCGACGGCCGGGGCGGTCGCGAAGAGCACGGCGTACAGCAGGCAGCTGGAGGCCGCGCTCAGGGTGACGACGGTGGGGGCGAAGCGCCGCGGATCGCCTTCCCAGCGGATGACGGCGAGGGAGACACCGAGCTCGTTCGCGGAGAGCAGGACGAGCAGGACCGTCTGGGCGATGCCGTAGACGCCCCAGGCCTCGGGCCCGAGGAAGTAGCGGGCGAGGATGATGCCGGTCGCGAAGTTGCCGAGGCGCATCACGACCGTGTTGATCAGGCTCCACTTGGCCGCGGAGCCGACCTTGCGCCCCAGGGAGGGCGCCTCGGGGGTGTTCTGCGTGCTCGCTGCGGTGTCGGTCACGCCGGTCCCGCCCCGCCCGGACCGACCGTGCGCAGGGCCATCGTCTCGTCGGTCGCGGCGGGCGCCGCACCGACGGGTACGGGTGCCGCCGCGTCGGGAGTCCCGGTGGCCGCCGAACGGTTCTTCCCGTGCGGAGTACGCCTGCGGGCCTCCACGAAGAAGACGGCCACCAGGCTCAGGACGAAGCCCAGCGCGGCCACCATCACGATGTACTGGAGACGGGTCTTGGTCTGTGCCTCGGGCTTCTGCGGGGGCACGATCGTCGCCATCCGGATCATGGCCTCGGGGGCCACGGACTGCTGGGTCTGGAACTCCTTGAGCCGCTTGTCGGCGTAGCCGGCGAGGAGCTCGTCGGACGTGCGGACGGCCGCCGGGTCGGTACCGGTGACGGTCAGCCACATGAAGGGGCCCTGGGCGTTGTCGGCGATCTTCACCTCGTGCTTGCCGGTGACGCCGAGGGCCTTGAGGTCGGCCTTGGCCCCGTCCGAGTTGAGGTTGCGGGCGAGGCCGTCGGCCATGCCGGTCAGGGAGGCCTGCGTGCTGAGGAAGGGGTTTCCGTCGAAGGCCTCGGTGGCCTTCGACGAGTTGAGCAGTGTGACGGTGCTCTGCGACTGGTACTCCACCGGGATCAGCAGGTGCACGGCGGTGGTGAGTGCAGCCGTCAGCAGCAGTCCGGGCAGCAGCACGTACCAGCGCCTGCGCATGACCCGCCCTATCTCGGCGAGATCCATGGTCTTCCCCCTTGTTGCGGTTACTTCGGTTGCTGCGGTCCGTGCCCGCCGGGAGGCACGAGGTCGGTGGGTCTGGGCCGGGTGCGGGCGGTTCCGCCGTCGAGGAGGACGGCGGCGATGCGCTCGCTGGCGCGGCCGTCCCACAGGTCGGGGCAGCGCGGCGCGGGCGGCTCGTCGAGCACCTTGTCGACGGTGGCGACGATCCGGTCCGGATCCGTGCCGGCGAGGACGTTGGTGCCCTCTTCCACGGTGATGGGGCGCTCGGTGTTCTCCCGCAGGGTCACACAGGGCACGCCCAGCGCGGTGGTCTCCTCCTGGACGCCGCCGGAGTCGGTCAGGACCAGGCGGGCGGAGTCCTGCAGGGCGATGAAGTCGAGGTACCCGGCGGCCGGGACGGTCCGGATGCCGTCGGGGACGCCCACGTCGGCCAGCCGCTGCGCGGCCCGCGGGTGCACGGGCAGCAGCAGCGGGCAGCGGCCGGCGATCTCGCCGAGCGCCTTGAGCAGGCCGCGCAGCGCGCCGGGGTCGTCCACGTTGGCGGGCCGGTGCAGGGTGACCAGGCCGTAGCCGCCGCGGGTGAGCCCGTAGCGGTCGAGCACATCGGACCGCCTGGCCCGCTCCAGGTTGGCGAGGAGGGTGTCGATCATGACATTGCCGACGACGTGGATCTGGTCCTCGCGGTAGCCCTCCGCGCGCAGGTTCGCGGCGGCGTCGGGCGAGGGCGCCAGCAGGTGGTCGCTGACCCGGTCGGTGGCGACCCGGTTGATCTCCTCGGGCATGCTCCAGTCGCGGCTGCGCAGGCCGGCTTCCACGTGGGCCAGCAGGGGGCCGGCCTTCGCGGTCACCAGGGCGCAGGCGAGTGTGGAGTTGATGTCCCCGACGACCACCACCGCGTCCGGGGCCAGCTCGTCGAGCAGTGGTTCGAAGGCGGCCATCACCCGCCCGGTCTGCTGGGCGTGGGTGCCCGATCCCGTGCCCAGGTACCGGTCGGGCGCCCGGATGCCGAGGTCGCGGAAGAACACGTCGTTCATGGACTCGTCGTAGTGCTGTCCGGTGTGGACGAGGACCACCTCGGCGCCGCGGCGCTCCAGTGCGTCCATCACCGGTTTGATCTTCATGTAGTTGGGGCGCGCCCCGGCGACGCAGACGATCCTGGTCATGGGTTCAGAGCACCTCCACCTTCGGGCCGGTCATGCGGTTGCGGGTGTCGAGCACGAAGGAGGCGTGCTCGGCGATCATCTGGTAGTCGAAGGAGTCGTGGTCGGTGAGCAGGACGACGACGTCGGCGGCGGCCAGCTCCTTGCGGGTCGCCTCGACCCGGGCGAGGCGGGCGTCGACCTTCACGCCCTCCACCACGTGCGGGTCGACCGCGCGGACCTTGGCCCCCATGTCGAGGAGCAGCTGGGCGATGCGTACGGCGGGCGACTCGCGCGCGTCACCGGTGTTCTTCTTGTACGCGAGCCCGAGCAGCAGGATCCGGGAGCCGTTGACGGAGCGGCGTTTGGCGTTGAGGGCGTCCATGACGCGACGCGTGACGTATTCGGGCATGTGGTTGTTGATGTCGTTGGCGAGTTCGACGAAGCGGAAGTTCTGGCCGAGCTCCCGCTGGACGCGCCAGTTCAGGTACGAGGGGTCGATGGGCAGGCAGTGCCCGCCGACGCCCGGGCCCGGGGTGAACTTCATGAAGCCGAAGGGCTTGCTGGAGGCGGCCTCGATGGACTGCCAGACGTCGATGTCGAGGTGGCGGGCGAACATGGCGATCTCGTTGACGAGGGCGATGTTCACGTGCCGGAAGGTGTTCTCCAGCAGTTTGGCCAGCTCGGCCTCCTTGGGGGAGCGCACGGGGACGGTGGTGTCGACGAGCTGCCCGTAGAAGGCCTCGACGGCCTTCAGGGAGGCGGCGTCGACACCGGAGACGACCTTGGGCGTCTGCTGGAAGCCCCAGACGGTGTTGCCCGGGTCGATGCGCTCGGGGCTGTATCCCAGATGGAAGTCGGCGCCGGCGGTGAGCCCGGATCCGTCCTCCAGGATCGGGGCGAACAGTTCCTCGGTGGTGCCCGGGTAGGTGGTGGACTCCAGGATCACCGTCGCTCCCGGGCGCAGGAACCGGGCCAGGGTGTGGGCCGACTCCTCGATGTAGCGCAGGTCGGGCGCCCCGTCCTGTAAGGGGGTGGGGACGGTGACGACGGCGACGTCGAAACCGCCGCAGTCCCGGGCGAGTTCGCTCGGACGGTAGGTGCCGCGCTCCAGGGCGCGGGCGAGGCGTTCGCTGGAGACGTCCTCCACGTACGACTCTCCGGTGGCGAGGCTCTTGACCCGCCGTTCGTCCACGTCGTACCCGACCACCTGGTGGCCGACCTCGGCGGCCCGGATGGCCAGCGGGAGGCCGACGTATCCCTGTCCCACGACGACGACGCGCATCAGCAGTGACTCCTGTTCGCGGAACCGGCAGACGGAGTGCGGCTGATGAGCTCGCGGACCGTCATGGCGAGGAAGGCGGCATTGGTGGTGAGGTAGCGCTTGCCGAGGCGGCGCGGTTCCTGGAGGGTCCGGTAGAACCATTCGAGGCCCATTCGCTGCCAGACGAGGGGGGCCCGCTTGGTGATGCCGGCGAGGATGTCGAAGGACCCCCCGACACCGTGTACGACGTGAGCGCCGGTGCGCTTGCCGTAGCCGGCGGTGAAGATCTCCTTCTTGGGCGAGGTCATGCCGAGGAACAGCAGGCGCGCGCCGCTGTCGCAGACGGCGTCGGCGATCCCCTCCTGCTCCGAGTCGCCGAAGTAGCCGTTGCGGCTGCCCGCCACCCGCAGCCGCGGGAAGCGTTCGGAGATCTGCCCGAGCATCATCTCCAGCACCTCCTGCTGGGCACCGAGCAGGTAGACGGGGATGTCCGCCACCTCAGCCGCGGCGAGCAGGCGCATGAACAGGTCGATTCCGGCGACCCGTTCGGGCAGGCGGACGCCCAGGACGCGGCCGGCCCAGACCACGGCCTGGCCGTCGGCGAGGACGAGGTCGCAGCCGGCGACGGCCTCGGCGAGGGCCGGGTCGCGCCGCATGTTGACGAGCTTGGCGGCGTTGACCATGCCGATCTCGATCTGCTCGCCGCGCCGTACGGCGTCGAGGCAGCGCTGGACCGTCTCGTCCATGGTCAGGGGGTCGAGTGCGACCCCGAAGAGGGTGTGACGGCTCATCTCTGCTGCCCCCCGAGCCACGCGAACAGGAGCCAGCCGAACTCGTACGGGCGACACTCCCGGTCCACCGCACGGGGGCGGAAGAGCACGTCCAGGGGCGCGAGCCGGGCGTGCGGGACGACCCGGGTGGTGAGTCCGCGAGCGGCCCGGACGGCCTTCTTCGGGTCGCCGCGGTAGACCTTGCGCCAGGTGACGCCGAGGTCCTCGCGGATCATCGGCTCGCGTGGGGTGCCGGTGCGCCCGGCGAGTTCGGGCACCTCCGTCATCCAGCGCAGTCCGCGGCGGATCGCCGCGCCGAAGTCGGTGCCGCCGGCCTCCGCGAGGTCGAACAGCGCGGTCGGGGCCATCGCGTGCTGGTGCACGCTGTAGACGGGGTAGCCCTCGATCACTCCGCCTTCGCGGGCGTCGTAGTGCCACCACCACTGTCCGCCGTCGCCCTGCAGGGCCACGATGCGGGCGGCGCAGGCGTCGGCGGCCGCGAGGGCTTCCGGGTCGTCGCCGCTCGCGTGCAGCCGGGCCAGCGCCTGCAGCGGATAGGTCTGGTCGGCGAAACAGGCCACGTGCGAGCGGTAGCCGGGCACCAGGCCCGGGCCGGTCGCGTGCGGGAACAGCGGGCCGCCCCCGATCCTGGCGGCCAGCAGGCGGTCACGGGCGGCCGCGAGGTGGTCTTCCACGTCCACCGCGGCGCGCGCGGCCGCGAGGGCCGAGAGCACCCAGGCCGCCTCTACCGTGTACTGCGCCCGCCCGGGCGGGTCCAGGGCGGCGACGCGGTCGAGTGCGTCGGAGAGTTTCGGATGTCCGGTCTCGGCGGCGGCCCAGGCGATGAGCGCCGCGTCCCCGAGGTTGACCACCCCGGGCAGCCGTTCCACGAGCAGTGCCGTGAACTCCTCGGCGGAGCGTCCGCCGAACAGCGCGCGCTGGCGGTCCTCGGGCAGGAACCGCGCGCCCAGCGCGGTGATGGCCGCGTAGCGGGTGCTGGTCCCCCGCAGTTCCAGCCGGCGGGTGCCCTCGGGGGAGACCGCTCCGGCCCTGGTGAAGACGAAGGTCTCGGCCTCCGGCAGGTACATGGCGGGCAGGCCTGCCTCGGCCAGCCCCAGCAGCCGCTGCGCCAGCCCGTGCAGCTGCGGGTCCGCCGCCTCCAGTGCTCCTAATCGTGTGACGGTCATCGGGTCCCCACCCCGACTCCCCGGGTGCCGCTCGCACCCCGCATGTCCGAGCTCTTCGGCTCCAACACTGCTACCCCCTCTGATCGCTCCTCGGACGGACCTGGCGGTCGTCCTTCCGCGGAGGGGGACTGCGCGTGACGGCACCCGTGCCCGTGGCGCCCGGCGCCCGGGGCACGAGCCGCTCCGGAGGCTGCCGTCTGGATCCCCCCAGCGATGCCCCGGACCCGGGCACGCGCGCACGGCAGTGTCGGCGGACGCGGTGGATCCGCGCTCCGCCGGGCCGCTGCCCGCGATGCCCTCGTCGTACACAACCCCCCACCGAGCAAGGCCTGTTGCCAGCCCGGATCCCGTGTGCAGGAACACGCTATGCCCACGGATGTTCATTGATTGTGGTTTTGAGGAAATGCTTGTGGCCTAAATTGCCGACATTCCGTCAGCTTTGTTCGAAGAGCAGGCCGTTCTTCTCCTCGTACAGCGCCCCGGTGCGCGGACACTCCCACGCGCCCGGCTCACCCCCGCGCTCCACCAGCCGGACCCCCGCCCGGCCCACCCAGCCGATCCGGCGGGCCGGCACCCCGGCCACGAGCGCGAAGTCCGGTACGTCCCTGGAGACCACCGCGCCGGCCGCGACGAGGGCCCAGCGCCCCACGCGCACCCCGGCCACGCACACCGAACGGGCGCCCAGCGAAGCGCCCTCGGCGACGACGACCCCGGCGGCCTCCCAGTCCCCGTCGCGCTTGAGACGGCCGTCGGGGTCCACGGCACGCGGGTAGAAGTCGTTGGTCAGGACGGCGGCCGGGCCGATGAACACCCCGTCGCCGAGTTCCGCCGGCTCGTAGACCAGCGCGTAGTTCTGGAGTTTGACGTGGTCGCCGATCCGGACGCCCGGCCCGACGTACGCGCCGCGCCCCACGATGCACCCGCGCCCGAGCCGGGCCTCCTCGCGTATCTGCGCCAGATCCCAGATCGTGGTCCCCTCGCCGAGCTCGGCGCTCTCGTCGACCTGCGAGGTGGGTTGAATGCGGACACTCACGGCACGGTCCCCTAACGGTTCGCGAGGCGTACGGAGGCGCACGGACGTGCGCACGCACAGGAGTCCGGACGTTCAGACGTTCCGGTGCTCAGACGTACGGAAGTACGCGCCGAGCATATGTGCCCGCGGGCCGCTCCACCCGTGGAACCGCCGACTGTTCATCCGACGCACCGGGGACCGGTCACAGGAGGCGTTCGGGCGGAGGGGCGACGGCGACCCCGCGCGTGCGCGGCCGCCCGTCGGCGGAGAGGAACTCCACATCGCGCACGGGATCGGCCGTGACGTGGCCGACCGCGGCGGCCATCCGGCCGCGGGGGTGGGCGTGCAGCGCCGCCAGGACCCGGCCGGTGTGCTCGGCCGGGACGAACAGGCACAGGCACCCGGCGCACGCGGCGTCCAGCGGGGCGCAGTCGCTGGGCACTCGGGATCGTGCCGGGCCCGGGTCCGGGCCGGCGCCCGGGCCTGCGGACGCGGGTGAAACCCGAGCGGCTGTGGGGCGTTAGGGAATGGGGCCGCCCCTCGGCCCCGACGCACGCGCAGAAGCACGAGGAGCACGATGACACACCCCAGGCCGGCCGGACGCCGCCGGATGAAACTGGCAGCCCGGTGCCGGGTGGCCACTGAGGCCTCCGCCTTCGGGATGGTCGTCTTCTGCGTGATCCTGCTCAACGCCGCGCTGATGGGCGTCGAGACGTACAGCGGGCTGGCCGCGGAGTACCAGGGCGTGCTGCGGATCGCCGAGCGGTGCTGCCTGGCCCTGTTCACGCTGGAGATGCTGCTGCGCGTCGGCGCCTTCGCGGACCGGCCGAGCGCGTTCTTGCGCGACCCGTGGAACGTCTTCGACCTCGCGGTGGTCGCCTCCGCCTTCGTCCCGTTCGTCCGCGAGAACACCACCCTGCTGCGGCTGCTGCGGCTGGCCCGGGTACTGCGCACGGCCCGTTTCCTGCCGCACCTGCGCATCCTGCTGATCGCGGTCGGCCGCAGCCTGCCCGGCACCGCCAGCTTCCTGTTCGTCGGCGGACTGGTCCTGTACGTGTACGCCATGGTCGGCTGGGTCTGCTTCGCCGAGTCCGACCCCGGACACTACGGCTCCGTGGGCCGCGCGATGCTCACGCTGTTCCTGCTGACCACCCTCGACGGCCTGACGGACGCCGTCCGCGCGGGACTGGAGATCTCCCGCCTGAGCATCGTCTACTACGCCTCCTACGCGCTGCTCGCCTCCTTCGTCCTGGTCAACGTCCTGATCGGGGTGGTCCTCAACTCCCTCGACGAGGCACGTGAGATCGAGGACGCCGCCGGCCGCGAACGCCGGCAGCCGGACCCGCAGCCGAGCGCGGGAACCGCCCCGGACGTCCGGGACCGCATCGCGGCGGCGCGCCGCGCCCTGGACGAGATCGAGGCGGGCCTCCCCGCCCGGGACGGGCTTCCCCCACGCGTCCTGGAGACCTCCCGCAGCGGCTCCTGACCGGTCGGACGCCGCCCGTTCACTGTTCCCCGCCGCCGAGCAGGTGGATGTCCCAGGTGTCGTCCGGACGCCGGCGGACCGCCCAGCGGCCTGGCCGGTCCTCGAAGGCGGACCCGGGCGGCTCCCGGAGGCTCAGCTGTTCCAGCCTGACCCTGCCCCGGAAGGTGGCTCCGCCGAAGTCCACCGGTCCTCGGAACACCGCACCGGTGGACACCAGTCCCAGTTCCCAGGTCGTGGAGGCGAAGGAGACCGGTCCGGTGAAGGAGGCCCCGCTCAGCCCGGTCAGGCCGCAGAACACCGCGCGCGAGAAGTCCGCGGCCGCGACCGCCCGCAGCCCGTTCAGGTCCGCCGAGGCCTCCAGCACCGCACGGGCGAAGGACACCTCGTCCAGGAAGACGCTGTCCGAGAAGCCCGCCAGTCCGCGGAACTGCGCGCGGCGGAAGTCGGCTCCCGCCCGGAACCGGCTGCGGTCGAAGTCGCCGACGCCCAGGAACACGGCGCGGTCGAAGGAGGCCCGTCCGGCGAAGGTGGAGTTCCCGAGCCTGGCCCGCCCGGCGAAAACGGCCCGGGTGAAGGATGCGCGGGCCAGGAACTCGATGCCGCCCTCGTTCCAGTCGTCCACGAAGGTGGCGCGGTCGAAGGCCGCCCCGCCCAGCGTGACGGGCTGCGAGCGGGACTCCCGCAAGACGTTCAGGAGCCGCTGGAGCAGCCCTCCCTCGAAGGTGGTTCCCCGGAAGTCCACCGCGGCCCCGGGCCCGAGGGTCTCCAGGTACGCGTGCTCCTCGTCGGGATCGAGATGGGCGAGGCACGCGTCGTGGCCGGGCAGCCGGATTCCCGTGCACGGGGCGCGGAGATCCTCCGCCCCACGGCGACCGCACACCGGCCACGCGACGCCGGCCTCCTGTGACCCGTCGGCCTCGGTCAGGGCCGCGCCGAGTCCCTGGGGGTCGGTGCACAACCAGCCGTCCCCCGTGCCGCCGAGCGGCACGAGGGCACGCGTCGCCGTGGGGCCGACCTCCTCGCCGAGCGCCTCGTACAGGGGGTGGGACAGGGCGACGTTCAGGGACCAGGGAAACCGCCGGCGCCGCTCCGTCATCCCGGGATGCCGGACGATCCGGACGGCCTCGGACGCGGGCGGCCCGGTGGGGTCGCCGCCCAGCGGGACGGTCGCGGCAGGCCCCACGGCCACGGCCACGTCGAGCGGGAGGGGACCGCTGCCCAGACCTGCGAACCGGCCCGTCTCGTCGTGGAGTTCGGTCAGCAGTCGGCCGGCCTTGCCGAGGGCTCCCGGCCCCGCCAGCAGCAGGACCACGGGTGCACCGGGCTCACCGCCGTCCGGCCGCTCGGTGACGCCCGCCTCCGCGACGCACCGCGTCAGCAGTTCCACCGTCTCCGCGTGGAGCGAGCTGCCGGCCCGATGCACACCATCGCCGGCGGGCCGCACGGCCAGGCACACGGAGGCGGTCGCCACCGGACGTACCGGCCCGTGCTCCGCCATCACGGCACGGAAGCCGGGCTGTTCCAGGAGGGCGCGGCCCGACAGGAACACCATGCGGTCGGGCCAGACGCCGTGGACGACGCCGATCAGCGTGCCGTCGCGGGAGACCGGGCCGCCGCGGTAGTGGGTCCAGGCCTCCGGTTCCCCGGACAGCCGGACCAGCTCCCCGTTGCGGGCGCCCTCGTACGGAACCACCTCCCCCGTCAGGGCGACGGGCTCCCCCTGGTCGGTGCGGCCGTCGACCCGCACCCGCGCGACCTGGTCGTCCGCGGTCAGCCAGGGCAGGGGCAGCGCGCAGACCGTCGGGTCCGCGAGGTCCTCGTCGGCCAGCAGCAGAAACACCCTGGGCAGCGCGTCGTCCCACCACAGCGGTCGGCACGGGACCTCGCGACCGCCGGCCCGGACCCAGGCGACGGTGCTCCGGGCCGGCGGGGCGTCCCCGACCGTGAGGACCAGCCGCGCCGTGAGCAGGACGCCGACCTCCTGCGGCTCCGGCACCGGCTCGTGGCGGACCCGTACGACCCGGTCCGCCAGACCGGGTTCTCCCGGCGGCCGGGTGGCGAACGCCAGGGTGGCGTCGGCCACCCGGCGGCGGCCCTCGCGGCCGTCGGCGACACGGGTCGCGGAGAAGTCCGGCCCGGTGCCGCGGCTGCGGGTCATGTACTCCCACACACGGCGGCGGACCAGTTCCCGTACGGCGGCCACGTCCCCGCGCAGCTGCGAGCCGAGCAGCACCTCGCGGACACCGGGCAGGAACTCGAACTCCAGCTCCTCGGCGTCCCGTTCGTGGTCCCAGGGGGCGAACAGTCCGCCGAGGGCGACCTCGGCGAGGTGGCCGTGCTCGGAGCCTCCCAGCAGGGAGCGCCGGACCAGGTTCATGACCGGCAGGGTCAGCGGTACGGCGGCCAGGTGCGCGGCCAGCTGCTGAGCGGTCGGGGAGGCACTTGCGCGGAAGCGTTCCACCACGTCCAGGGGGTTGTGGGGAGCGGCCGCGGTGCTTTCGCCCACGCGCGGCGCTCCCGGCCCGCGCTCCGGATCCGCGTCCAGCCGCAGACAGCCCAGGCGTCGCCAGCGGCCGTCTCCGGCGACCACCCGCACCAGCCGGGCCAGACCGCCCGGGGCGACGCCGACCACGGGGACGATGTCGGGCGCGCGGCCGCGCGCGGTCCGCGATCGCCGGGCGGTCGCCACCCGTTGCCAGGAGCGGGTGGCCGCCGCGGGCCGGTCAGCCCGGACGGCGAAGGGGACCGGCCGGACGGCGCCGCGCGTCCAGAGCCGTTCGGGCAGCACGTTCAGCACGGCCACCGCGTTGTGCGTGCACCAGTGCCGGAGCACGCCCTGCACGGAGGCCTCGCGCCAGCCGCCCGCCACGGTGTCGGAGAGGACCAGGATCAGCCTGCGGCCCGCGGGGTCGGCCAGCTCCAGCGGGTTGCGGGGCGCGTCGGACCGGCCGCGGGTGAGCATCACGGGGGCGCCGTAGCCGGTGCCCGTCAGCCGCCAGACCCGTACGTCGCGGAAGACGCCGCTGCGGGTCAGTACGCGGCGCAGTTCGTCCACGAGGTCCGCCCACAGCAGCATCGAATGGTGCGTGTCGACCACGAGCGCCAGGTCCAGCCAGCGGCTCTCGGCCGGGCGCAGGACGGGGGTCGGCACCATCCGCTCGATGCTGCGCTCCACGGTGAGCTGCTCGTCGAGCTCTTCACCCGGACCTCCGATGGAGCGCCGGCCGACCGGCCGCAGGGCGCGCATCAGGGCGAGCGGGTCGTCGAGGGAGGCGGCGCGGGGCAGTCGTACGGGTGAGCCCCGGCGGCCGGCGCCGTCGTCGCCGGGTTTCCCGGCCGGGTCGGCGACGGATGCGGGGAAGAGCCTGACGGCCGGGTGGCCGTCGGCCGGGCCGCCGGCAGGCGTCGCGGCCTCGGGTGCCGTGGTGTCAGCGGCCGGCGGCCGCTCGTCCGCGGCGTCGCCGAGCGGCAGCGCGGGCGGGCGGGACCAGGCGGGGTCCACCCGGGCGGCCAACCACAGGATGTCGGCGATCTCCTCGGTGCCGATGCCGGGGCGCGGGCCCGCGTCCTCGGCACCGTCGGCGAGGGCGGCGAGCAGCTCCCCGATCACGCCGTGGGCCCGGTCAGGTGCTGCATGACGGTCTTGAGGAAGCGGTCGCGGTCGCCGGGCGCGGACCAGGCTCCGGCCAGGCGCAGCTGGATGGCGTTCAGGAGCTGGTCGGTGGCGAGGTCCCCGTCCCCGGACCGGTCGATGAAGTCCCGGACGAGTTCCCGGTACTCCCCGCCGGCCTCGACGTCGATGCCGAGGCGGCGGCGCACGATGAGGGCGAGCTTCTCCTCGCCGGGGGGCTCCAGGTGCAGGCGGACGCAGCGGCGCAGGAAGGCGGGCGGGAAGTCGCGTTCGCCGTTGCTGGTGAGGATGACGATGGGGAAGTAGCGGCACTGCACGCGGCCTTGCGGGATGCGTACGGCGGCGTCCGGGTCGTCGTCGGTACCGATGGCGACGGCGGGGTCCTCCTGGGCGAGGCGGGCCAGTTCGGGGATGACGAAGCCGCCGTCCTCGAAGACGGTCAGGAGGTCGCCGGGGAGGTCGATGTCGCTCTTGTCGATCTCGTCGACGAGCAGGACGCGGGGCCGGTCCTGCGGCAGCAGGGCGGTGCCGAGCGGCCCGAGCCGCAGGTAGCGGGAGATCGAGGGTGCGTGGGCGGGCTCGGGTCCGGCTTCGGGCGTGGGGGCGCCGCCGGGCGGACCGGCCGGCCTGCGCAGTTGGTCCAGCCCGGCCTCCTGGAGGCGGCCGATGGCGTCGTACAGGTACAGCCCGTCGCGGAGCACGGTCCGGCTGGTGATCGGCCAGTGCAGTACGGGACCCAGGGCGAGGTCCGAAGCGATGCTGTAGGCGAGGGTGGACTTCCCGACACCCGGCTTCCCGGTGATCAGCAGCGGCCTGCGCAGGTGCAGGGCGGTGTTGACGACGTCCTTCTCCTGCTCGTCGGGGACGTAGCCCTCGCCGCGGCTGCGGGTGCGCTCCCAGGCCGGGCCCTCGCACCCGGGCGGCGCGTACCCGGGGTCGGGGGTTCCGGTGAAGTGCCGCCAGGGCGGCGGGGGCCCGGCTTCCAGGCGGGCGCGGCGGTCCGCGCCCTCACCGGTCCCGTGGTACAGCCACCAGTCCTTCACCACTGCCTCTGCCTCCGTCGTCGTGTCGCCGTCTGTCGGTGGGGTCGGGGTCAGGCCAGGGACCGGAAGCCCGGTATGTCGTCGGGATCGTCCCACAGGAGCACCAACTGGTCTGCTCCTGAGTCGCGTTGGGCGGCGCTTCGGTCGCTCGCGGCGGCGCCGGCGGCCGCCCGGCGCACTTCGCGCACCCGCGCGGGCAGGGACAGCACGTCCAGTGCGCCGGGATCCGGCCGTCCGTCGGGCCCGTGCGGCGCGAGCAGGTCGAGGAGCGGGGGCGCCGGCGCGCCGCCGCCGCGCCGCCACACGGCGACCGGCACGCCGCCTTCGAGTACGGCTTCGAGCAGGCCCGCGTGCGGGGCGGCGACGGTGTGCGCGAGGACGCACGCGGGCGCCGGCCGGTCGGCCAACTCCATCCCCAGCACGTCCGTGACGTCGGTCTCCTTCACCACCCGTACGGCCTCGGGGTGCCGGCCGCCCCGGGTGCACAGCCAGCGCCAGCTGGCGTGCCATTCGGCGCGGGTGTCCACGCGTTCTTGGGGGCAGCGCACCACGACCTGGTGGAGCAGGCCGAGGGCCCGGGGCCGCCCGGCCGGGCCGCGGGGCACCGACCACTGGTCGAAGTCGGCGTCGAGGAGTTCGTACGGCACGTGGAACTCGATGCGGTCGACGCCGCCCCGGGTCCGCGGCCCGGCCTCGCCGCCCTCGGGCGGCGAGGCACCGACGAGGGCGAGCCGCCGCAGCAGTTCCCCCCGTACGGCGTCCAGGCGCACGGGCTCGCCCCCCGACTCCCAGATCTGCTCGGTGCGTTCGCCGCTCAGCCAGATCCGGGCCCGGAGGCCGGGCCCGCCGTCCGGCGGCGGCTCCAGCCCGACGTGCACCACGGTCGTACGCGCCGGGGGCGGCGGCGGGGGCAGCACCGGCAGGACGAGCCGCTCGCGGGTGGCGTCCACCCAGCCTTTCAGCCGCCCCGCCCAGGCCGCGTCGCCGGCCGTCCCGGCCCGGTCGGCGAGGAAGCGCACGAAGGGTACGGCCAGCGGCATCCCGCCGTGCCCGCCCTGGCGTTCGTCCAGGTCCTGGACCACCTCCAGCAGGGCGTCGCCGGGCAGGCCCCCGCCGACGGGGGTGGTGCAGCCGGCCGCCCTGAAGGCCCATGCGTAGGCCTCGTAGGCGCAGCGCGGCAGTTCGCGGCCTTCGAAGACCTCGGCGAGCCCGTCCCAGGCCTGCTGGTCGAGCCGGGCCGCCCGGGGCGGCGCGGGGGCGGTCAGGCCGTCGTCGAGGAAGGAGCAGGCGTCCCAGTCGCGGTCCACGAGGAACTGCGGGAGTTGCCAGCCCTCGCCGCGTTCGCGCAGTTCCTGGAAGGTGCGGTGGATGCTGCGGGCGGCGACCGGAAGCCCGCTGACGCTCTCCCGCAGGGAGCGTGCGCCGAGTTCGGAGAGGAGGGCCTCGGTGAAGCGGCCGGCGCCGCGCTCGGCGTCGTTCTGCGCGGCCTCGCCCTCGCGGGAGGCGTAGAGCCGGAACTGGCGGCGTCCGGGCACCGCGCTGCCGCCGCCGTAGTCGGTGCTGCCGAAGTTCCACCGGGCGTCGCGGGGCGCGTCCACCCGGCAGGAGTCGACGAGCGCGGCCTGGAGCGGGAAGCTGCGGTGCTTGACCAGGTCGGTGCGCCACCAGCGCAGTGCCGAGTCGAGGTTGAGGTGCCGGATCTGGCTGGGGCGGGCGTCCGCGCAGGGCAGCATCAGCTCCTGGCGCGGCCCGAGGTAACCGTGTCCGGCCCAGAAGATCCACAGCAGGTCGCCGTCGCACTGCGGGAGTTCGTCGAGCAGCGCCGCCTTGACGTTCTCCTCGGTCGCGGGCCGGTACGCGGTCCGCAGGGCGTCCATGGCCGGGGAGTCCGGCCAGTGGAGGGCGTCGGGTTCGTCGAGCGGGGACAGCAGCAGCCTGAGGTTGCCGGGCGGCACCTGGGCGGGGCCGGTCAGCCACTGGGCGAAGCGCAGGGCGTCGCGGGCCGGGCCGCGCAGGTTCCAGCGGTGGCTGATGTCGTAGCGCTCGACGCCGGCGACGAGCGCGAAGGTGCGCTGCGGGCCGAGGGCCGGGGGCAGGAAGTCGGAGGGGATCACCCGATCTCCGCTTCGGCCACCGCCTGTTCGATCCGGCCGTAGAGGGCGTCCTGTTTCCAGTAGGCGCTGTGGCAGGCGGGGAAGGGCTGGCGGCTGCCGATCTCGTGGTCGGTGATCCGCGGGTCGCCGGGGAAGACGGGGGCGGCCAGGTAGGACAGCACGTCCTGGCGGTCGTAGACGTTGAGCCAGCGCGGGAAGCCGTGGGGAAGTTTCGCGCCCGGTTCGAGCGCGGTCAGGGCGCCGAGCTCGTAGAGGAAGGGGGCCTGGGAGCCGACGGTGACGAGGAGAGCCGCGCCGGGGACGGCCTCGCCGCGGGCGGCGGCGAGGGCGAGGAGGTCCACGAGGGCGATCCCGCCGAGGCTGTGGCCGATGAGCACGGTCGGTCCGGGGGCGGCGGCGATCCGGGTGTGCAGGTACTGCCTCAACTCGTGGCCGCGGGCCTGGTAGCGCAGGATGTCGCCGAGCGCGGGGGTTGCCGCGGCGGTGAGGGAGCCGCGCCGGGCGTTGAGCAGGGGCTGGGTGGTGACCCGCAGGGCGAGCCGGCCGAGGAAGGCGGCCGCGCGGGCGCCGGGCACCCGGGCGTCGCCACCGAGGCGGGTGGTGAGCAGTTCGACGAGGCGGTCGCGTTCGGCGCCGGTGCAGTCGGCCTCGGCTCCGGCGTCGGCGAGCGCCCCGGCTGCGACGGCCCTGGAGAGGGCGGTCGCCAGCTCCCGCGCCTGCGGTTCGCCGGTGGCGCGTTCCGCGGCGCGGGCCGCCTCCGCGGAGCGGACGACGGCGTCGAGGGCGGCGGGGAAGTCCGCCGCGAGTGCGGTGCCATGCAGGAGCGCGCCGAGCTCGTCCCCGGGGTGCGGGGGCGCGGGCGGTAGGCCGGACAGCTGCGCGAGTACCCGGATCCCGGCGGGCTGGACGCCGGGCATGGCGAAGGGGTCTCCGTCGGCGACGTCGTCCGCGCCCCCGGGTCCGGAGGGCCAGCCGGCCTCGGCGAGGACCCGGAGTTCGCACAGCGGGTCGGCGAGCAGCAAGGCCCATTCGGCCGTCTCGGCGTCGGTGGGGTCGGGTGAGGCTCCCGTCGCGGACTTCGATCCGGGCACGGAGCGGCCGCCGGCGCCGAGGGTCGCGCCGAAGCGGTCGCCCCAGTAGCAGGAGTCGACGGCGGCGCCGGGGAATCTGGCCGTCAGCCGCTCGCGGACCAGGGCGAAGAGCCGGTCGTGCCGGTCGCGCCGTACGCCCGTGCCGTGGACAAAGAGAAAACGCATCGCCGCCCAGCCCCCTCGTGCCGTCGCCCCTCCGCCCCGGCACGATAGCGCCGGGCGCTCGGCGGGGGGCGGGAAACGGCGGGTCCGGCGCCACCAGAACCGAACGAAGTCGAACACACATGCGGCGACGCGGCGGCGTCGTGACGCGACGCGGGCCCGGGTCGTCCTCACGGCCGGGCGGCGGAGCGGGCGGGGACGGGAGCGGGTGGTAGGGGTGAGAGCTGTGGTGCGGATCCCGGACCGCCCGCTCATGGCATGTGCACGACGATAGGATGGGCTGTGAGAACGGACACGTACCGACCTCGGAACCCGGACCGCGCTCCCCCCATCGAACCGAGAGTCGGACGCGTTCGGGAGCGGGAGGGGCCACATGTCCAGCAGGGTCGAGGGGCGGCAGCCGGGGCGGGCCGCGGCGCGGGGCGGCGTGGCCGTCGGCCTCGTGTGCACCCTGGTCCTCGTGGGGGCCGGGTACGTCGCCTGGGAGCTGCGCGGCATCGCCGCCCACCGCGCCGACGGCGACCCGGCGCGGGGCGTCTACCAGCAGGACCCCGAGAAGGCCGACCGGACGGCTTCGGCCGTACTCGACGGGATCGCCCGTGAACCGACCGAACCGCCCGCGGACGGCGGGGCGTTCGCCGCGGCGGACGCGGTGGACTGGCGCTCCGGCGGCTGGGAGCCCTCCGATCCGTTGGAGGCCCGGCCCGCCCCGGCCGAACCGGCGGTCGGCGCCCTCTTCTCCCCCGGCAACGACGGCGACCCCGACCACCACTGCTCCGGCGTCGTGGTCCACTCGCCGCTCGGAGACCTCGTCGCCACGGCCGCCCACTGCGTGTACGGCGGCGGCTTCCGCACCAACCTCGCCTTCGCCCCCGGCTACCGGGACGGGATCGCACCGTACGGCGTGTGGGTGCCCACCCGCATCGACGTGGACCCGCGCTGGACGGCGGACGAGGACCCCGACGTCGACATCGCGTTCCTCCGGCTGCGCCGGCCCGGACACCCCGGCCAGCGGCTGGAGGACGTCACCGGCGCCACGACGATCGCCTTCGGAACCGAACTGCCCGCGCCCACACGGCTCGTCGGCTACCCGAACGCCTCCGAGCAGCCCCTGGACTGCCGGACCACCGCCCGCCCGGCGGGCCCGACGCAGGTACGGCTGGACTGTGCGGACGTGCCCAACGGGACCAGCGGCGGTCCGGTGCTGACCGATGGGCACACCCTCGTCGGGGTGATCGGCGGCCTCGACGGCGGCGGCGACGACGAGACCTCCTACAGCATCCGCTTCGGCGACCGCGTACGCGCCCTCCACGAACGCGCCACCCGGCCCTGACCCGCTCCTTCCCGAAGGGACCGCGGCAAGCCCCGCCGGCGAACGCCGGCGGGGCACCTGCCGGGGCGGGCGCGAGTGGCGCAGCCGCAGGCCAGTAGGCTGCGGGTCCGCCCTCCTGCCCCTTCCCGCCCCCGAGGTACAGCGCCGTGAGCACCGCACCGCCCCCCATACCCGTGACGGTCGTCGGCCTCGGCGCCGACGGGTGGGCCGGGCTGACCGCCGCCGCGCGGTCGTCGCTGGCCCGCGCCGAGGTACTGATCGGCGGGCCGCGCCAGCTGGACCTGCTGCCCGCCGCCGAGTGCGCCGGGCAGCGGGTGGCGTGGCCGAGCCCGCTCCGGCCGGCCGTACCGCAGCTCATGGCCGAGCACGCCGGGCGCCGGATCGCGGTGCTGGCCAGCGGCGATCCCATGTTCTACGGAATCGGCCGCGCCCTCTCCGAGGAGCTCGGCCCGGACCGCCTGCTGGTCCACCCGCACCCCTCGTCCGTCTCCTACGCCTGCGCCCGCCTGGGATGGCCGCTGGAGGACACCGAGGTCGTCACCGTGGTGGGCCGTCCGGTGGACCGGCTCGCGGCCGCGCTGTACGACGGCCGCCGGGTGCTCGTGCTCAGCGCCGGTGCCGCGTCCCCGGGCGAGATCGCCGCCCTGCTGCGCGGGCGGGGCTTCGGCCCGAGCCGGATGCGCGTCCTGGAACAACTCGGCTCGGAACGCGAGCACGTGTACGGGGGCACCGCCGAGGGCTGGGACCACGCGCCGGGCGACCCGCTGAACGTGGTCGCCGTCGAATGCCTCCGCGATCCGGCCCACGGCGGGCCGCGCCTCGGCTCCACCCCCGGCCTACCCGACACCGCGTACGAGCACGACGGACAGCTCACCAAGCGCCACGTGCGCGCCGCCACCCTGTGCGCGCTCGCCCCGGCCCCCGGCGAACTGCTGTGGGACATCGGCGGCGGCTCCGGCTCCATCGGCATCGAGTGGATGCGCACACACCCGTCGTGCCGTGCGGTGGCGGTGGAGCGCGTCCCGGAGCGGGCCGCGCGGATCACCCGCAACGCGGCGGCGCTCGGCGTCCCCGGCCTGCGCGTGGTCGTCGGCGCCGCTCCCGAGGCGCTGACCGGGCTGCCGGCCCCCGACGCGGTGTTCATCGGCGGCGGGCTGACCGCGCCGGGCCTGCTCGACGCGGTGTGGGCCGCGCTGGCTCCCGGCGGCCGGCTGGTGGTGAACACGGTCACCCTGGAGTCCGAGGCGGTCCTCGCCGAGCGCTACCGGCGCCACGGGGGCGACCTGGTGAAACTGGCCGTCGCGCACGCCGTGCCGGTGGGCGCTTTCACGGGCTGGCGGCAGGCGATGGCGGTCACCCAGTGGTCGGTGACCAAGCCGGCGACGGCAACCCAGACGGTAACGAAGGAGAAGGATCAGACATGACCGTGTACTTCATCGGTGCGGGCCCCGGCGCCGCCGACCTGATCACGGTGCGCGGTGCCCGGACCCTCGCCGCCGCCCCGGTCTGCCTGTACGCGGGCAGCCTCGTGCCGCGCGAGCTGCTCGCCGAGTGCCCGGCGGACGCCCGCCTCGTCGACACCTCGCAGCTGAACCTGGACGAGATCGTCGCCGAGTGCGTACGGGCCCACGGGGCGGGCCAGGACGTGGCGCGGCTGCACTCCGGCGACCCGTCCCTCTTCAGCGCGGTCGCCGAGCAGATGCGCCGGCTGGACGCGGCCGGTATCCCCTACGAGGTCGTCCCGGGCGTGCCGGCCTTCGCCGCCGCGGCCGCCGCCCTCAAGCGGGAGCTGACGGTCCCCACCGTCGGGCAGACCGTGATCCTCACCCGGATCGCCCAGCAGGCGACCCCCATGCCGCCCGGCGAGGACCTGGCCACCCTGGGCCGCAGCAGGGCGCTGCTCGTGCTGCATCTGGCCACCCGCTACGTGGACCGGGTGGTCGACGAGTTGCTGCCGCACTACGGGGCGGAGTGCCCGGTCGCGGTGGTGGCGATGGCGAGCCGCCCCGACGAGCTGGTCCTGCGCGGCACCCTGGCCGACATCGCGGGTCAGGTGAAGGAGGCGGGTCTGGTCCGCACCGCCGTCATCGTGGTGGGCCGTACGCTCGGCGCGGAGCAGTTCCGCGACAGCCACCTGTACTCCCCCGAGCGCGACCGGCATGTCTGCTGACACCGCCCCGGCGCACGTCCTGATCCTGGGCGGCACCACGGAGGCCCGCCACCTCGCGGAGGCGCTGGCGCGGGAGCCCTCCTACCGGGTGACGACCTCGCTGGCCGGGCGGGTCGCCTCGCCGGTGCTCCCGCCGGGCGGGACCCGGATCGGCGGCTTCGGCGGGCCCGGAGGTCTGGCGGCCTGGATCGGCGCGCACGGGGTCACCCATCTGGTCGACGCCACCCATCCCTTCGCGGAGCGCATGAGCTTCAACGCGGCCGCGGCGGCAGCCCTCTCGGGCGTCCCGCTGCTCGCGCTGCGCCGCCCCAGCTGGCAGCCCGGCCCCGGCGACACGTGGACGTTCGCCGACTCCCTGGCCGAAGCCGCCGGCCTACTGCCGGGCCTGGGCGGCCGGGTGTTCCTGACCACCGGCCGGATGGGCCTGCACACCTTCGCGGGCCTCGGCGGCCTGTGGTTCCTGGTGCGTTCGGTGGACCCACCGGCCGGGCCGGTCCCGCCGCGCCTGGAAGTCCTGCTGGCGCGTGGCCCGTTCACGCTGGACGACGAGCGGGAACTGCTGGCCCGGCACCGCATCGACGTCCTGGTGACGAAGGACAGCGGCGGCTCGGCCACCGCGCCGAAGCTGACGGCCGCCCGCGAGGCGGGCATCCCGGTCCTCGTCGTCCGCCGTCCGCCGGTCCCCGACGGCGTCGCGGAGGCGGACTCCGCCGCCGCGGCCCTCGGCTGGCTACGGCGCCGGGCGTGAGGACGGCGGGCCCGGGGTGCGGCAGGCACCCCGGGCCGGCGACGGCCGGACTGGCGCGTCACGGGTAGCGGCGCGTCACGGGTAGCGGCGCGGCGTCCACGTGATCCGCGACCCGTCGGGCCGCTCGGTGATCTGCGTCTGCGAGGAGCCGATCAGCAGGATCGTGCGCATGTCGACCTCGGACGGCTCCAGTTCGGCGAGCGTGACGACCCGCACCGCCTGCTCGGGGCCGCCCACGTCACGGGCCACGACCACCGGGGTCAACGGCGAGCGCAGTTCCAGCAGCAGCTCGCGGGCCTGGGCCACCTGCCAGGTCCGGCTCCGCGAGCCGGGGTTGTAGAGGGCGAGGACCAGGTCGGCCGCGGCGGCGGCGCGCAGCCGCTCCGCGATGACCTCCCAGGGCTTGAGCCGGTCCGACAGCGAAATCGTCGCGTAGTCGTGGCCGAGCGGGGCGCCGGCCGCGGCGGCCGCCGCGTTGGCCGCGGTCACGCCCGGCAGGACCCGTACGGGCACGTCCTTGTACGCGGGCTGCCCGGCGACCTCCAGGACCGCCGTGGCCATGGCGAAGACGCCCGGATCACCGCCGGAGACCACGGCCACCCGCCTGCCGCGCCGGGCGAGGTCGAGGGCGAACTCGGCCCGCTCCGACTCCACCTTGTTGTCCGAGCCGTGCCGTGCCTGACCCGGCTTGACGGGCACCCGGTCCAGGTACGTGGTGTACCCGACCAGTACCTCGGCGTCCGCGAGGGCCCGCCGGGTCTGCGGGGTCAGCCACAGCGGGCCGGCCGGGCCGGTGCCGACGACGACGACCTCGCCGGGGCCGGACGGCACGCTGCCGGGGTTGCCGATGCGGCTGGGCACCACGGCGACGGCGAAGTACGGCACGCTGTCGGGGTCGGTGTCGGCGAGGACGCCGGTGCGCTCACCCTCCATCGTGGCGCGTTCGACGTAGCGTGCCTCGGCGAGCCGGCCGCTGGCCTCCATCGCGCCGCGTACGGCGGGGAAGGTCCGGCCGAGCTTCATCACGACCGCCGAGTCGGTGGCGGCGAGGCGGGCGGTCAGCTCCTCCTCCGGCAGCGTGCCGGGGAGGATGGTCAGGACCTCCTCACCCTCCACGAGCGGGGTGCCGAGCCGGGCGGCGGCGGCGCTGACGGAGGTGACACCGGGGACGACCTCGGTGGCGTACCGGTCGGCGAGCCGCTTGTGCATGTGCATGTACGAGCTGTAGAAGAGCGGGTCGCCCTCCGCGAGCACGGCCACGGTACGGCCGGCGTCCAGGTGGGCGGCCAGCCGGGCGGCGGCGGCCTCGTAGAACTCCTCCATCGCGCCCTGGTAGCCGCCGGGGTGGTCGGTGGTCTCGGTGGTGACCGGATAGACCAGCGGCTCCTCGATGTGGTTCTCGCGCAGGTGCTTGGCGGCGATCGCGCGTGCGATGGACCGGCCGTGGCGGGCGCTGTGGTAGGCGACGACGTCCGCCTCCCCGATCACCTCGACGGCCCGCAGGGTCATCAGGTTCGGGTCGCCGGGGCCGAGCCCGACCCCGTAGAGGCGGCCCGTCGGCTGTGCGTCGCTCATTCGGCCACGCTCGCGATGGCGTTGAGGGCGGCCGCGGCGATGGCGCTGCCGCCGCGGCGACCGCGCACGACGAGGTGGTCGAGACCGGCCGGGTGCGCGGCGAGGGCGTCCTTGGACTCGGCGGCGCCGATGAACCCGACGGGCACCCCGATGACGGCGGCCGGGCGCGGGGCGCCCTCCTCGATCATCTCCAGCAGCCGGAACAGCGCGGTCGGCGCGTTCCCCACGGCGACCACGGAACCCTCCAACAGGCCGCGGTCGCGCCACACTTCGAGGGCGGCGGCGCTACGCGTGGTGCCCATCCTCGCGGCGAGCTCCGGGACCGCCGGGTCGGAGAGGGTGCAGATGACGTCGTTGTCGGCGGGCAGCCGCTTGCGGGTGACGCCACTGGCGACCATCTGGACGTCGCACAGGATCGGCGCACCCGCCTCCAGCGCGGCGCGGGCGCGCAGCACCACCTCGGGGGTGTACCCCAAGTCCTGCGGGAGGTCGGTCATCCCGCAGGCGTGAATCATGCGCACCGCGACCTGGGCGACCGAGGCGGGCAGCCCGGAGAGATCCGCCTCGGCGCGGATCGTGGCAAAGGACTGGCGGTAGATCGCGGCGCCGTCCTTCTCGTACTCAAACACGGTGTACTCGCTCATTTCTTCACTGCGTCTTCGGACTCTGGGGTGATGAGGTGGTCTCGCGTGCGGCCATCAGGGCGACCGCCAGGTCCGGCCGGTGCGGCAGGGTGTGCCCGTCCACGGAGAGCCGGTACCCGTCGGAGGTGGCGAGCGCGTCCACCCACTGCGTTCCGCGCGGGTGGCCGCACCGGCGTTCGCAGCCGGACCAGTGCACGGGCAGCGGCCCCCGCGCCCGCTCCACGAGGGCGTGCGCGTCGGCGCGTACGTCCGCGCGGGCCTTGGCGCAACCGGGGCGTCCGGTACAGGCGGTGACGGACTGCCAGGGACTTCCCGCGGACACGACCAGGCCGGCTTCTTCCAGCAGTGCGGGGCCGTCGACCGGGCCGCGAAGGGGGGCGCCCGGGAGCACGACGGTGCGCCAGGGGGTGACCCGCAGCCCGTCGCCGTGGCCGGCGACCTCGGCCAGGACCCGCCACTGGCCGGTGCTCATCCGGCCCAGCGGGGGCAGGACGCACAGGTCGCCGCGCGGGCCGGGCCCCCGGCCCCACGGCCGGGGCGGGGCGGCGTACGGCCAGTCCACCTCGGGGACGCGGGCCGCGTCGATGCCCGCGGCAGCCAGCCGGGCCGTGAACTCCCCTTCGTCCAGGGCGTGTCCGGCGGGCAGTTCGGCCACGCGCCAGGCCCGGGTGCCGGCCGCGTCCACGGCGTCGAGGAAGTACTCGGCGGCGAGCAGCGCGGCGCGCGGCGCGTCCTGCTCGGCGACGGACACGGCTCCGGCCGCTGCTCCGAGGCGTACCAGCGCCCGGTCGCCGGGCCGCCCGAGCACGGTGACGTCGGGGTCGAGAGCGGCCACGTCCCCGCGCCCGTCGTCGAGGGCGAACAGGAAGCGGCCGGACAGCGCGGTCACCCGGGTGTTCGCGCACAGCAGCCGGTCCAGCTCGCGCACCCGGGGCAGTACGTCCTGCGAAGTCGGGGTGGCCACGATGTTGCGCACCCGTTCGTGGCCGGGTGCGGGCAGCAGCCCCGCGCCGTCCAGCAGCCGGGCGAGTCCGGCGCCGCAGCCGTCGGCGAGGCCGCGCAGTTGCACGTTGCCGCGGGAGGTGAGTTCCAGGTGCCCGTCGCCGAAGCGGTCGGCGGCCGAGGCGAGGAGCACGGCCTGCTGCGCGGTCAGCTCCCCGCCGGGGATCCGGACGCGCGCGAGGTGTCCGTCGTCCGCCGCGTGGAGCCGGAGCGCGCCGGGACAGGCGTCACCGCGGTCCCGTATGACCGGTTCGTCCCGCGACACGGCGGAGGGGGGCTGGGGCATGGCGGCGAGCATACCCACGTTTCCCCTCACCGGAACTGTGTCCGCCGCCACCCTCCGTCACCCGGCGCGCCCGTCCGGCCCCCGCCGGCGCGCGAGGCGCGCGGACCGGGAAAGCCGGAATCCCCGCGCTTCTCCCCTCCGGCGCGCCGGCGTTTGAGGCGCGGGGGCCCGGGGGCAGAGCCCCCGCAGCGGCGCCGCACCGGTACGCCGCGGCCGCCCCACCCGGCGGAGCCCACCGCACCCGACACGACCACCCCCGCCGCGGCCGGCGGTGCCACCGGCCACCCCCACTCCCGACCACCGCAAACGCCACCTAGGATGACCTTCCGGCGGCCCATACGGTCCGCCGTCGCCGAGGACGGCGACATGGGAGGAAGCCCGGTGCGAATCCGGCGCGGTCCCGCCACTGTGAACCCGGCAGCGCCACTGGGCCGGGTGAGTCAGGAACTCCCGCTGTCCTCACTGCCCGGGGCGCGGAAACCCCGAGGAAGGCCTGCCGCCGCATGATCCTGCTGCTGTCGACGTCCGACACCGATCTGCTCAGCGCTCGCGCGGCGAACACGGCGGACGCCCCCGTCCCGTTCCGGTTCGCCAACCCCTCCCGCCTCCCCCTCGACGACCTCCCCGGCCTCCTCGACGGGGCCGACCTGGTCGTCGTACGCCTCCTCGGCGGCCTCCGGGCCTGGCAGGACGGACTGGACCTGCTGCTGGCCCCGGGGCAGACCCGCCCGGTCGTGGTCCTGACCGGCGAACAGGCTCCGGACGCGCAGCTGATGGAGGCCTCCACGGTTCCGATCGGCATTGCGGCCGAGGCACACGCCTACCTCGCGCACGGCGGCCCGGCCAACCTCGAACAGCTGGCCCGGTTCCTCTCCGACACCGTCCTGCTCACCGGGCACGGCTTCGAGCCGCCCGCCGCCGCCCCCACCTGGGGCCCTCTGGAGCGCACCGCGCGGCGGACGGACGGCCCCGAGATCGCCGTGCTCTACTACCGCGCCCACCAGATGAGCGGCAACACCGGTTTCGTGCACGCGCTGTGCGAGGCCATCGAGGCGCACGGCGCCCGGCCGGTCCCCCTCTACGTCTCCTCCCTGCGCAGCCCCGAGCCGGAGCTCGTCGCGGCCCTGGGTTCCGCGGACGCGGTCGTCACGACCGTCCTCGCGGCGGGCGGCACCAAGCCCGCCACCGCCTCGGCGGGCGGCGACGACGAGTCGTGGGACGCGGGCGCGCTCGCCGGTCTCGGCGTGCCGATCCTCCAAGCCCTGTGCCTGACCGGCTCCCGTGCCGCCTGGGAGGACAACGACGAGGGTCTCTCCCCGCTGGACGCCGCGACGCAGGTCGCCGTGCCCGAGTTCGACGGCCGTCTGATCACCGTCCCGTTCTCCTTCAAGGAGCTCGACGAGGACGGCCTGCCCGCCTACGTGGCCGACCCCGAGCGCGCCGCCCGGGTCGCCGGCATCGCCGTGCGCCACGCGCGGCTGCGCCACATCGAGCGCCGCGACAAGAAGGTCGCCCTCGTCCTCTCCGCCTACCCGACCAAGCACTCCCGCATCGGCAACGCGGTCGGCCTGGACACCCCCGCCAGCGCGGTGGAGCTGCTGCGCACCCTCGTCGCCGAGGGCTACGACTTCGGCCCGGTCGACGAGATCCCCGGGCTGGTCTCGGGCGACGGCGACGAGCTGATCCGCGCGCTCATCGAGGCCGGCGGCCACGACCAGGACTGGCTCACCGAGGAGCAGCTGGCCCGCAACCCGGTCCGCATCCCGGCCGCCGACTACAAGCGCTGGTTCGCCGAGCTCCCGGAGGAGCTCCGCGAGAGCGTCGAGGAGCACTGGGGCGAGGCCCCGGGCAGCATGTTCGTGGACCGCTCGGCGAACCCCGAGGGCGACATCGTCCTGGCCGCCCTGCGGCGCGGGAACCTCCTCGTCCTCATCCAGCCGCCGCGCGGGTTCGGCGAGAACCCGATCGCGATCTACCACGACCCCGACCTGCCGCCCTCGCACCACTACCTCGCCGCGTACCGCTGGATCCAGGCGCGCGCCGAGGACGGCGGCTTCGGCGCCGACGCGATGATCCACCTGGGCAAACACGGCAACCTGGAGTGGCTGCCGGGCAAGAACGCCGGCCTGTCCGCGGCCTGCGCGCCGGACGCCGCGCTCGGCGACCTCCCGCTGATCTACCCGTTCCTGGTCAACGACCCGGGCGAGGGCACCCAGGCCAAGCGCCGCGTGCACGCCACCCTGGTCGACCACCTGGTGCCGCCGATGGCGCGCGCGGAGTCGTACGGCGACATCGCACGCCTGGAGCAGCACCTGGACGAGTACGCCCAGATCTCCGCGATGGACCCGGCGAAGCTGCCCGCCATCCGTGCGCAGATCTGGACGCTGATCCAGGCGGCGAAGCTCGACCACGACCTGGGTCTGGAGGAGCGCCCGGACGACGACGGCTTCGACGACTTCCTGCTGCACGTCGACGGCTGGCTGTGCGAGGTCAAGGACGCCCAGATCCGCGACGGCCTGCACGTCCTGGGCGGTGCCCCGACGGGCGAGGCCCGGGTCAACCTGGTCCTCGCCATCCTGCGGGCCCGGCAGATCTGGGGCGGCACCACGGCCCTCCCGGGCCTGCGCGAGGCGCTGGGCCTGGACGAGTCGAAGGCCACCCGTACGTCCGCGGACGACGTCGAGGCGCAGGCCCGCGCCCTGGTCCAGGCGATGGAGGACGCCGGCTGGGCCCCGGGCGCCGTGGCCTCGGTCGCGGCGGACCACCCGGCGGACGTCGCGGAGGTGCTGTCCTTCGCGGCCCGCGAGGTGGTCCCCCGCCTGGCCGGTACGACGGACGAGATCGCCCACGTGGTCGCGGCCCTGGACGGCGGTTTCGTCCCGGCCGGCCCCTCGGGCTCCCCGCTGCGCGGCCTGGTCAACGTCCTGCCGACGGGCCGCAACTTCTACTCGGTCGACCCCAAGGCCGTCCCGTCGCGGCTCGCCTGGGAGACGGGCCAGGCCCTGGCCGACTCCCTGCTCACGCGGTACCGCGCCGACAACGGCGAGTGGCCCGCCTCGGTCGGCCTGTCCCTGTGGGGCACGAGCGCGATGCGCACGGCCGGCGACGACGTCGCCGAGGTCCTCGCGCTGCTCGGCATCCGCCCGGTCTGGGACGAGGCCTCGCGCCGTGTGACGGGGCTGGAGGCGATCCCGCTCGCGGAGCTGGGCCGGCCCCGCATCGATGTGACACTGCGCATCTCGGGCTTCTTCCGTGACGCGTTCCCGCACGTGATCGGCCTGCTGGACGACGCGGTGCGGCTCGCGGCCTCGCTGGAGGAGCCGGATTCCGAGAACTACGTGCGCGCGCATGCCCGGGCTGACCTGGCCCTGCACGGTGACGAGCGCCGCGCGACGACCCGCATCTTCGGTTCGCGCCCGGGCACGTACGGGGCGGGCATCCTCCAGCTGATCGACTCCCGCGACTGGCGTACGGACGCCGACCTGGCCGAGGTGTACACGGTGTGGGGCGGCTACGCCTACGGCCGCGGCCTGGAAGGGCGCCCCGCCCGGGACGAGATGGAGACGGCCTACAAGCGGATCACGGTCGCGGCGAAGAACACGGACACCCGCGAGCACGACATCGCGGACTCCGACGACTACTTCCAGTACCACGGCGGCATGGTGGCCACGGTCCGTGCCCTGCGGGGCACGGCTCCGGAGGCGTACATCGGCGACTCCACCCGCCCGGAGACGGTCAGGACCCGCACCCTGGTCGAGGAGACCTCGCGCGTCTTCCGGGCCCGCGTGGTGAACCCGAAGTGGATCGAGGCGATGCGGCGCCACGGCTACAAGGGCGCCTTCGAGCTGGCGGCCACGGTGGACTACCTGTTCGGCTACGACGCCACCACGGGCGTGGTCGCGGACTGGATGTACGACAAGCTCACCGAGACGTACGTCCTGGACCCGGTCAACCGCGCCTTCCTGGAGGAGGCCAACCCGTGGGCCCTGCACGGCATCGCGGAGCGCCTCCTGGAAGCGGAGTCCCGCGGCATGTGGGAGAAGCCGGACCCGCAGATCCTGGAGTCCCTGCGCCAGGTGTACCTGGACACCGAGGGCAATCTGGAGGGTGAGGCGGAGTAGTCCGCCGGCCGCCCCCGGACACGGCGAAGGCCGTCTCCCGGCCCGCTTCGGTGGGCGGAGGGGACGGCCTTCGCCGTGTCCGGGGGCGGGCGCGCAGCACCGCGGTGATCGCCGCCCGGTACCGCGTCCAGGGGCTCGCCGGGCCGCATGACGCCTCCGTCACCTGATGCGGTGAACTCCGCCTTGGCCCGTGGACACCGCGGGTAGGGCCCTGCTGATCTCTTGCGGGGGCCGGTCCAACGGCCCCCGCTCCTTTGGACGAAGGGCCTACCACGCCGTGACGCAGCCGTTCCGACTGCCGGATTTCTACGTGCCGTATCCGGCGCGACTCAACCCCCACCTGGAGGAGGCGAGGGTCCACGCCAAGCAGTGGGCGCGCGGCCTCGCGATGCTGGAGGGGTCCGGCGTCTGGGAGGAGAGCGACCTCGACTCGCACGACTACGCCCTGCTCTGCTCGTACACCCACCCCGACTGCGACGCCGAGGCGCTGTCGCTGGTCACCGACTGGTACGTGTGGGTGTTCTTCTTCGACGACCACTTCCTGGAGACCTTCAAGCGCTCGCAGGACCGCGTCGGCGCCAAGGCGTACCTCGACCGGCTGGCCGCCTTCATGCCGATGAACCTGGCCGACGGCTTTCCCGAACCCACCAATCCCGTGGAGGCCGGCCTCGCCGACCTGTGGCGGCGAACCGTTCCCTCGATGTCGGCGGACTGGCGGGAACGGTTCTCCACGTCCACCAAGAACCTCCTCGACGAATCGATGTGGGAGCTCGCCAACATCGACATCGGGCGGGTGGCCAACCCCCTGGAGTACATCGAGATGCGCCGCAAGGTGGGCGGCGCCCCCTGGTCGGCCGGGCTGGTCGAGTACGTCGCCGCCGAGGTCCCGGCGCGCGTCGCGCACTCGCGCCCGCTGGGCGTGCTGCGGGACGCCTTCTCCGACGCGGTCCACATCAGGAACGACCTCTTCAGCTACGAGCGGGAGGTCACCGACGAGGGCGAACTCTCCAACGCCGTCCTCGTCCTGGAGACGTTCCTCGGCTGCACCACGCAGGAGGCCGCGGAGGCCTCCAACGACCTTCTCACCTCCCGCCTCCAGCAGTTCGAACAGACCGCCCTGCACGAACTGCCCCAGCTCTTCATCGACTTATCACTCGAACCGGACGAGATCGCGGCCGTCCTCGCCTACACCAAGGGCCTCCAGGACTGGCAGTCCGGCGGACACGAGTGGCACATGGTCTCCAGCCGCTACATGAACAAGGAGGCCAGGGCGACCGCCCCGGCCTCGCTTCCCTTCATGCCGTCCGGACTCGGCACCAGCGCCCTCGACCTGCGGTCGGTCTTCAACCGGCGCTCGATGGAACTGCGCCGCCGCTCCTTCACCCACGTCCCCTTCCAGCGGACCGGGCCCTCCGTCATCCCGGAGATCTACATGCCCCACCGGCTCACGCTGAGCCCTCATCTGGCGCACGCCCGAGAGGAGTCGGTGGCCTGGGCCCGTCGGACGGGCCTGTTGGATCCGCAGCCGGGCGACCCCGGTTCGGCGGTCTGGACCGAGGAGAAGCTGCGCGGCTACGACTTCGCGGTCTGCTCGGCCGGGATCGACCCGGACGCCACTCCCGGCGAACTCGCCCTCAACGCCTGCTGGCTGACCTGGGGCACGTACGCGGACGACTACTACCCGGTGGTGTTCGCGCAGACCAGGAACCCGGCGGCGGCCAAGGCGGCCACGGCCGGGCTGATCGCCATGATGCCCGTCGACCACGCCGAGCAGCCGTCGCCGTCGACCGCGCTGGAACGGGGCCTCGCCGACCTGTGGGTGCGCACCGGCGCCGGCATGTCGGTGGAGCAGCGCGCCGAGTTCCGCGCGACGGTGGTGGACATGCTGGAGAGCTGGCTCTGGGAGGTGGACAACGCCGTCCACCACCGCATCCCGGACCCGGTGGACTACGCGGAGATGCGACGGCGCACCTTCGGCAGCCGGCTCACCATGTACCTGTGCCGGCTGGGGCACGAGGGCCGGGGCATCCCCGGGGAGATCTACGCCTCGGGGACCGTCCGCTCGCTGGAGAACGCCGTCGCGGACGCGGCCTGCCTGGTCAACGACATCTACTCCTACCAGAAGGAGGTGGAGTTCGAGGGCGAGGTCCACAACCACATCCTGGTGACCCAGAACTTCTTCGACATCGGCTACCCGGAGGCCCTGCACATCTGCCATGCGCTGATGACCCGTCGCACCGAGGAGTTCGAGCACATCGTGGCGAACCAGCTGCCGGTGCTCTGCGACGACTTCCGCCTCGGGGCCGGGGCGCGGGCCGCCCTGGACGCGTACGTGGGAGAACTCCGCGACTGGCACGCGGGGGTCCTCAACTGGCACGCCACGATCCGCCGTTACCGGCCGGAGGATCTGGAGCGGCCCGGTGGCGGCCTCGTCGGCGCGGTGCTCGGTTCCGGCTTCGGCATGGCCGCCGCGCGGCTGCGCCCGCCCGCGTGAGTCCCGCGGCGGGGGCGGTCCGCGTCTGCCGCCGCCTCCCTGCTCAGAACTCGTCCGCCGTGTGCGGCAGTACGGGCGTGCGCAGGGCGTCGTCCAGGGCCGCGGCCGTTCCGGGGGTGCGCTCCTGGACCAGACCGGCGGCGACCAGCTCGGCGACCCGGGTCCCGCCCAGGTAGCAGGCGGCCAGCTCGCGCACGTCGAGGGCCAGGTCGGCGGGGCCGTCCGTGGGACCGTACGCCGCCCCGTGCGGCCCGGCCTTGAGGCGGAAGCGCCCGGCGTTGTCGGGCAGCCGTGCGTCGCGGACCTCCAGCACCAGTTCGACCGGTGCGGCCCAGGACCGCGCGGTCAGCGCCGCGCGTACGTCGACCAGGCGCAGCCAGAGCGCCGGGAACTGGGCGGTGACCCGTACCTGGTCCCGGTCGGCGGCGAAGTGCAGCAGCGGGTCGTCGACCGGGCGGCCCCATGCGCGGACCTTGCCCGTGAGGTCGAGGGAGGACAGGCACTCCCAGAGGGCGGCGGCCACCGCCGGCGTGTCCGCCTCCAGTTCGTCGACCCGGACCAGGCCCGGGGTGCGGGTGGCGGGGGCGTCGCCCTCCGGCTTGGTGCGGTAGACGACGTAGCCGGCGATGGGCTCGCCCGGATCGCCCAGGACGATGATCCTGGGCGGGCTCAGCTCCTCGTCCTCCTCGTCCTGTTCGGTGAGCCACTCTTCGCGCCAGCGTTCGGGGCTGCGGCGGGGGCGGCCGGGCCGGCCGGCGCGGGTGGCCTCGTGGAAGGGGGCGATGACGTCGAGCGCGTCCGCCGGGTCGACGAGCCGCAACGGGCGCCGGTCCGGGTCGATGCGCAGGGCCAGCGGCCGGGTGGAGTCGATCTCCACGGTGGCGCCGGTGGTGGCGCCGCCGTAGCCGAAGCGGCCGTAGATCGCGGCCTCCGAGGCCCACAGCGCGGCGATCGGGCGGCCGGAGTGGCGGGCGCGCCGCATCATCCGCGCCATCATGCCGGTGAGCACACCGCGGCGCCGATGGGTGGGCGCGACGCAGACGAAGGTGAGCCCGGGGCAGGGCAGGTCCGCGCCGGGCACCGAGAGCCGGAAGTCGTGCGCGGCCATGAAGCCGACCAGGGCGTCCCCGTCGTAGGCACCGATCCGGTCGCAGCGCGCGAGCAGCGCGTGGTGCCGCTCCCTGACCTGCCTCTCGGGCCGGTCGTGGAAGACCAGGTAGGCGAGCTCCAGGGCACGGTCGATGTCGGCCTCGGGTACCTCACGGATGTCCACCATGATCGCGAGACTAATCGGTCATCGTGGACCAGTCACACCATAATGGCTTGATCTGCGCGTTCGGCCGGTTCCAGCCGTGCTTCCGTCGGTCCGGACGGCCCGCTCAGCGGCCGGCCGGACCGGTCCAGGCGGCCGGCACGTGGCCGAGCCGGATGCGCTGGGGGTGGTCGCCTACAGGGACGGACACCCGCTTGGCGCCGGTGGCGAAGTCGATGGCCGTGACCCGGTCGGTGCCGCTCTCGGAGATCACACAGGCCGTCCCGTCGCCGGAGACCGTGGCCCAGTAGGGCTTCGCGGCGGGCACGAGCGGCCCTTCGGTGAGGGTGGCACGGTCCACGACGGTCGCGTAGTCGTCCATGGTTCCCGCGATGCAGAGTTTGGCCCCGTCGGGACTCATCGACATGCCGTGGTGGCGGGAGTCGTTGACCCAGGTGGTGCGGTCGGTACTGGTGGCCGGGTTGGCGGGGAGCTCCTTGAGGCGGGTGATGCGGTCGGTGGCCACGTCGTACTCCAGGAAGCCGCCGAAGAAGGAGACCTGGAAGTAGAGCTTCGACTCGTCGGGGCTGAAGGACACAGGGCGTACGGAGTCGGACAGGTCCCGGCGGCCGAAGGCGTCCAGCCGCTCCCGCATGTCGATCACCCGGACGGTGCGGAAGGTCTGGGCGTCGACCACGGTGATCTTCCGGTCGCCCTTCGTCCAGTCCAGCCAGGGCGCGTCGAGGGCCGTGTTCACCTCACCGATGGAGCTGTTCCACAGGTGGCGGCCGTCGCGGGTGAAGGTGTTCTCGTGCGGCTTGTCGCCGGTACGGAAGGAACCGATCTGCCGCCCGGTGGCGATGTCCAGGACGTGCACCGTGTTGGAGGTGGAGGCCGAGACGGCGATGCGGGTCCCGTCCGGGGAGACCGCCATGTGGTCGGAGCGGTAACCGGACACCGGAAAGCGCCAGTTGATCCGCCCGGAGGTCAGGTCGATGGAGACGACGTCGGCGAAGCTGGGGCGGGACGCGACGACCGCGGAACCGTCCGGGGTGGTGAACATGTCGTCGACGAACTGGTCGTGGCCCTCACCGGCGCTTTCCCGGATGCCGAGGAAGAAGGCGAGCTTCACGGGGTTGAGGTAGATCTCGCGGAGCCGCTCCGCCCGGTCGGGGATCACGTCGATCCGGCCGACCTTGGCGAGGTCACCGGTGGAGGCGAGGACATCGGCCGTCCCCTCCCAGTTGTTCCCCACGAAGAGCACCTCGCGCAGGCCGCCCGCCGGGACGGCCGGGACCTCAGGGGAGGGCGCGAAGGCGGTCAGCAGGGCGGCCGCGGCCAGCACGCCCAGGATTCGCACGGTACGCAACATCCGCTCAACTCCGTTGTGAGGAAGGGATGGAGAGGCCTCCGATTACCGGCGGGTAAAATAGGGGGAACGCCGGAAGGGCGCAACCCCCACGGGGTGCGCCCTTTTCTCACCTTCCGCCCTCACTCCTTCAAGCGACGGAGCCGATCCTGTCGACCACCGTGTTCGCGGCGTCCGGGTGGATGGGGATGTGCGCGCCGGTCAGGGCCGCGCCGCTGCCGCCGCGGCGGTTGGCGACGATCTCCGCGGCGATGGACAGCGCGGTCTCCTCCGGGGAGCGGGCGCCGAGGTCGAGGCCGATCGGGGAGCGCAGCCGGGCCAGTTCGAGCTCGGTGACGCCGACGGCGCGCAGCCGCTGATTGCGGTCCTCGTGTGTGCGGCGGGAGCCCATGGCCCCGACGTAGGCGACGGGCAGCCTCAGGGCCAGCTCCAGGAGCGGGACGTCGAACTTGGCGTCGTGGGTGAGCACGCACAACACCGTCCGGCCGTCGACCTCGGTCCTCTCCAGGTAGCGGTGCGGCCAGTCCACGACGATCTCGTCGGCCTCGGGGAAGCGGTTCTTCGTCGCGAAGACGGGCCGCGCATCGCAGACGGTCACCCGGTAGCCGAGGAAGGCGCCGATCCGCACGAGCGCGGAGGCGAAGTCGATGGCGCCGAAGACGATCATCCGCGGCGGCGGCACGCTGGCCTCGACGAGGACCTTCAGCGGCTCTCCGCAGAGCCCGCCGTCGGCGCCGATCTCCAGCACACCGGTCCGGCCGGCGTCCAGCATGGCCCGGGCCTCCTCGGCGACGGTGCGGTCCAGCTCCGGGTGTCCGCCGAGGCCACCCTCGAAGGGCCCCTCGGTACGGACGAGCACGGCGCGGCCCTTCAGCTCGGCCGGCCCCTCGGCCACCCGGGCCAGCGCGGCGGCCTCGCCGCGGGAGGCGGCGGCCAGCGCGGCCTCGAACACCGCGCGCGCGGGCGAGCCCGCAGGAACCGGGGTGACCAGGATGTCGATGATCCCACCGCAGGTCAGCCCCACCGCGAAGGCATCGTCGTCGCTGTAGCCGAAGCGCTCCTGAACGGTCTCGCCGTCCTCCAGCGCCTGCCGGCACAGCTCGTACACCGCACCCTCCACACACCCGCCGGAGACCGAGCCGATGGCCGTGCCCTCGCTGTCGACGGCGAGGGCGGCACCGGGCTGCCGGGGCGCGCTGCCGCCGACCGCCACGACCGTCGCGACGGCGAAGTCACGTCCCTGCCGTACCCACCGGTTCAGCTCGTCGGCGATGTCCAGCATGTGCGGCCTCCTCGGAGGATTCGGTTCCAGTATCGGGTACGCGCAGGTGCGGTTTCACTGCGGAGCGGACGGTCCGGGTCGGCGGGCGACCCGGACCGTCCGTGCCCGGGATCAGCCGACCCCGAGCCAGCCCTCGATCGGGTGCAGGGCGAAGAAGACGACGAAGATGCCGGTCAGCGCCCACATGAAGCCGCCGATCTCCCGGGCCTTGCCCTGAGCGACCTTGATGGCGACGTAGGAGAGCACACCGGCGGCGACGCCGGCCGTGATCGAGTAGGTGAACGGCATGATCACGACGGTCAGGAAGACCGGGATCGCCGTCGCGCTGTCGGCCCAGTCCACGTGGCGGGCGTTCTGCATCATCATCGCGCCGATGACCACCAGGGCCGCCGAGGCGACCTCACCCGGGACGATCTGCGTGATCGGGGTGAAGAAGAGGCAGGCCGCGAAGAACAGGCCGGTCACGACCGAGGCGAGACCCGTGCGGGCACCCTCGCCGACACCGGTCGCGGACTCGACGAACACCGTCTGGCCGGAGCCGCCCGAGACGCCGCCGATGGCGCCGCCGGCGCCGTCGATGAAGAGTGCCTTGGACAGGCCCGGCATGCGGCCCTTGTCGTCGGCCAGCTTGGCCTCGGTGCCGACACCGATGATGGTGGCCATCGCGTCGAAGAAGCCCGCCAGCACCAGGGTGAAGACGATCATGCCGACCGTCATGTAGCCGACGTCGCCCCAGCCGCCGAACGAGACGTCGCCGAAGAGCGAGAAGTCGGGCATCGAGACCGCGGAGCCGGACAGCTCCGGCGGGCCGCTGCGCCAGGCCTTGGGGTCGATGTTCGCGACGGCGTTCACGATGGCCGCGACGACGGTGCCGCCGACGATGCCGATCAGGATCGCGCCGGGGATCTTGCGGGCCTGCAGCATGAAGATCGCGAGCAGGGTGAGGCAGAAGATCAGGACGGGCCAGCCGGCGAGCTCACCGACCGAGCCGAGCTGCAGCGGGGGGCCCTGCTCGGGCCCGCGGCCGACGAAGCCGGCCTTCACCAGGCCGATCAGGGCGACGAACATGCCGATGCCCATGGTGATCGCGTGCTTGAGCGCGAGGGGGATCGCATTCATGATCATCTCTCGGAGGCCGGTGACGACCAGGAGACAGATCACGACACCGTAGACCACGCACATGCCCATGGCCTGCGGCCAGGTCATCTGGGGGGCCACCTGCGAGGCGAGCACGCCGGAGACGGAGAGTCCGGCGGCGAGGGCCAGCGGGACCTTGCCGACGAAGCCCATGAGGAGCGTCGTGACGGCCGCCGCGAACGCCGTGGCGGTGATGATGGCCGAGGCCTGCATCGACGTGCCGGCGACGTCCTTGCCCGACAGGAGCAGCGGGTTGAGCAGGAGGATGTACGCCATGGCCATGAAGGTCGTGATACCGCCACGAACCTCGTTGCCGACGTTGGATCCTCTGTGGGTTATGTGAAAGTAGCGGTCGAGCCAAGAGCTGCCCGCCGGAGTGGGGGAGCCGTCTCCGGCTTCCTCCGCGGTGGTCTTGGACTCCACTGACGACTGGGTCATGGTGCCTAACTCCCAAGGTTCAAAGGGGCACCCGCTTGGGGATTGGAGATTGCGGGATTTGGGATGGTGCGTTTGGCTGCACGACCCGGGGTGACGGCCCGAGGCGACGCGAATGTTCACTGCGTGTACTGCGGGTAGTGCGGGGTGACCGCTGGTACTACGGGGGGTTTCGCAGGGGTACTGCCGGCTGAAGGGACCGCGAGCGGTGCGGTGCTTCGTAGGTGCTCCGGGCGGTGCGGCGGTGAAGTGTGACGTTCCCGAGTCACACCGCCCGGAGAGTCCGAGGGGGTCCGGGGGCCTCGCGGCCCCCGGACCGGGTCCGTCCTAGAGGGTCCCGGTGAGGGCTTCCGGACGGATCGGGGTCTTGTTGAGCTCCAGCCCCGTCGCCTGCCGGATCGCCGCGAGGACGGCCGGGGTGGACGACAGGGTCGGGGCCTCGCCCAGACCGCGAAGGCCGTACGGCGCGTTCGGGTCGGCGAGCTCCAGGACGTCGACCGGGATGGTCGGGGTGTCGAGGATGGTCGGGATCAGGTAGTCCGTGAAGGAGGGGTTGCGCACCTTCGCGGTCTTCGGGTCCACGATGATCTCCTCCATGACCGCCACGCCGAGGCCCTGGGTGGTACCACCCTGGATCTGGCCGACCACGGAGAGCATGTTGAGGGCCTTGCCCACGTCCTGGGCGGTCGCGAGCTCGACGACCTTGACCAGGCCGAGCTCGGTGTCCACCTCGACGACCGCACGGTGGGCGGCGAAGGTGTACTGGACGTGGCCGTCGCCCTGGCCGGTCTTCAGGTCGAAGGCCACCGTCGGACGGTGGCGGAACTCCAGCTCGAGGTCGATCGCCTCGTCCTCCAGGATGTCGGCGATGTCCGCGAGGACCTCGCCGCCGTCGGTGACGACCTTGCCGCCCTCCAGGAGGAGCTCGGCGTGGGCCCAGGCCGGGTGGTAGGAGCCGTTCTTGCGGCGGCCCATCTCCAGCAGCGCCTCGCGGACGTGCTCGCAGGTGTTCTTCACGGCGCCACCGGTCATGTACGTCTGCCGCGAGGCGGACGTGGAACCGGCGGAGCCGACCTGCGTGTCGGCCGGGTGGATGGTCACCTGGGTGACGCCGAGCTCGGTGCGGGCGATCTGTGCGTGGACGGTGACACCGCCCTGGCCGACCTCCGCCATCGCCGTGTGGACCATCGCGACGGGCTCGCCGTTGATGACTTCCAGGCGGACGCGCGCGGTGGAGTAGTCGTCGAAGCCCTCGGAGAAGCCGACGTTCTTGATGCCGACCGCGTAGCCGACGCCGCGGACGACGCCCTCGCCGTGGGTGGTGTTCGACAGGCCGCCCGGCAGCGCGCGGACGTCCGCGCCCTCGCCTGCGGTCTCCCACTGGCGCTCCGGCGGCAGCGGGCGGGCCTTGACCCGGCGCAGCAGCTCGGCGACCGGCGCCGGGGAGTCCACGACCTGGCCGGTGGGCATGATCGTGCCCATCTCCATGGCGTTCAGCTGGCGGAACTCGACCGGGTCCATGCCCAGCTTCGCCGCGAGCTTGTCCATCTGGGCCTCATAGGCGAAGCAGGCCTGGACGGCGCCGAAGCCGCGCATCGCGCCGCAGGGCGGGTTGTTCGTGTAGAGGGCGACCGCCTCGATGTCGACGTCGTCGATGACGTACGGGCCGACGGAGAGGGAGGACGCGTTGCCGACGACGGCCGGGGAGGCCGAGGCGTACGCACCGCCGTCGAGCACGATCCTGCACTTCATGTGCGTGATCTTGCCGTCCTTGGTGGCACCGTGCTCGTACCAGAGCTTCGCCGGGTGGCGGTGCACGTGGCCGAAGAAGGACTCGAAGCGGTTGTAGACGATCTTGACCGGCTTGTTGGTCGCGAGGGCCAGCAGGCAGGCGTGGATCTGCATGGAGATGTCCTCGCGGCCGCCGAAGGCACCGCCGACGCCGGAGAGCGTCATGCGTACCTTCTCCTCGGGCAGGCCGAGGACGGGGGCGATCTGCTTGAGGTCCGAGTGCAGCCACTGGGTGGCGACGTAGAGGTCGACACCGCCGTCCTCGGAGGGCACGGCGAGACCGGACTCCGGGCCGAGGAAGGCCTGGTCCTGCATGCCGAAGGTGTACTCGCCCTCGACGATGACGTCGGCGCGCTTGCGGGCCTCCGCCACGTCGCCGCGGATGATCGGCTGGCGGTGCACGATGTTCGGGTGCGGGACGTGACCGGCGTGGTGGTCGTCGCGGCCCGGGTGGATCAGCGGCGCGTCGGCGGCGAGGGCGGAGGCCTCGTCCGTGACGAGCGGCAGCTCCTTGTAGTCGATCTTGATCTTGGCGGCCGCGCGGCGGGCGGTCTCCGGGTGGTCGGCGGCGACGAGGGCGACCGGCTCACCGTGGTGGCGTACCCGGCCGTTGGCGAGGACCGGGGTGTCCTGGATCTCCAGGCCGTAGTTCTTCATCGCGGCCGGCAGGTCGTCGTACGTCAGCACCGAGTAGACGCCCGGCATGGCCAGCGCCTCGGAGATGTCGATGGAGACGATCTCGGCGTGGGCGACGGTGCTGCGCAGGGTCTGGCCCCACAGCATGTCCTCGTGCCACATGTCCGAGGAGTACGCGAACTCGCCGGTGACCTTCAGGGTGCCGTCCGGGCGCAGCGTGGACTCGCCGATGCCGCCCTTGTTGTGCTTCTGGGTGACGTTCGTCGGCGTACCCACGGTGCGGGTGTTCTGAGCCATGATCAGACCGCCTCTCCCTGACGGGCGGCCGCGAGGCGGACCGCGTCGAGGATCTTCTCGTAGCCCGTGCAGCGGCAGAGGTTGCCGGACAGGGCCTCACGGATGTCCTGGTCGGACGGGTCGGCGTTCTGCTCCAGGAGGGCGTCGGCCTGGACCAGCAGACCCGGGGTGCAGAAGCCGCACTGGACGGCGCCGGCGTCGATGAACGCCTGCTGGATGCTGGAGAGCTCGACGCCCTCACCGGTCTGCGAGTCGGTGCCCTTGGCGGACCACTGCTTGGCCTCGTCCGTGGACACGCCCTTGCCGCCGCCGCACGCGCCGGTGCCGCAGCCGTGGCCGTGCTCCTCGCGCTGCTTGGCGAAATCGGCCAGACCCTCGACGGTCACGACCTCGCGGCCCTCGACCTGGCCGGCGGCCACCAGACAGGAACAGACCGGCACGCCGTCGAGGCGCACCGTGCACGAACCGCACTCGCCCTGCTCGCAGGCGTTCTTGGAGCCGGGAAGACCCAGGCGCTCACGCAGCACGTAGAGAAGGGACTCGCCCTCCCAGACGTCGTCGGCTTCCTGCGGACGACCGTTGACGGTGAAATTGACGCGCATGATTACGCAGCCCCTTCAAGCGAGCGGCCGTTCGTGCCGCGGTACTGCTCCCAGGTCCAGACGAGCTGGCGGCGAGCGAGGATGCCGACCGCGTGACGGCGGTACTTCGCCGTGCCACGGACGTCGTCGATCGGGTTGCACGCCGCGGAGGCGAGCTCACCGAACTGCTTGGCGATCGACGGGGTGATGACCTTGCCGTTGTCCCAGAAACCGCCCTCTTCGAGCGCGGCGTCGAGGAACTCCTCGGCGGCCTTGGCCCGGACCGGGGTCGGGGCGGCCGAACCGATGCCCGTACGCACGGTGCGGGTGTCGGCGTGCAGGGCGAGGCCGAAACCGCACACCGCGATGACCATCGCGTTGCGGGTGCCGACCTTCGAGTACTGCTGGGGGCCCGTGGCGTTCTTGATGTGGACCGTCTTGATGAGCTCGTCGGCGGCCAGCGCATTGCGCTTGACGCCGGTGTAGAACTCGTCGATCGGGATCATGCGCGAGCCGCGTACGGACTCGACCTCGACCTCGCAGCCGGCGGCCAGCAGGGCGGGGTGGGAGTCACCGGCGGGCGAGGCGCAGCCGAGGTTGCCGCCGACACCACCGCGGTTGCGGATCTGCGGGGACGCGACCGTGTGCGAGGCGAGCGCGAGACCCGGCAGGGTGGGCCGCAGGTTCTCCATGATCTGGGTGTACGGGACGGAGGCGCCGAGCGTGGTGACCTCCTCGCCTACCTCCCACTCCCGCAGCAGCTCGATGCGGTTGAGGTCGAGGAGGTACTCCGGACGGCGGTGGTCGAAGTTGATCTCGACCATGATGTCGGTGCCACCCGCAATCGGCACAGCTGTGGGGTACTCGGCCTTAGCGGCGAGCGCCTCCTCCCAGCTGGCGGGGCGAAGGAAGTCCATGTCGGCTCTCTTCTTCTTAATCGGGTCGTTCACTTCAAGCCAGGAGGCCCAATGGCCCTCGACTGGTCGTTCACGTGCTGTTAACGCGGTGTGGACTCAGTACACAAGCCGCCCGTCCCCCGGGTGCAGTCACCGAAACCATGAAGGAGTTGGCTGACGGCCTCCCTCGTCTTGTAGATTCGTATGAAAGGCAGGATGCGACGACCTGCCCGATTTCCAACGGCAACATTCGAGACAGATCGGCGGCGACATCATGCGGCTGCGCGCACTGCTGGAGACCGAGGCGCTGGGGCTGCGGCTGCTCGGCGGCGAGGACGAACTCGACCGTACGGTCCGCGGGGTCATGACGACCGACCTGCGTGATCCCAGCCGGTACCTGTCCGGGGGCGAACTGGTCCTCACCGGCCTGGCGTGGCGGCGAAATTCGGCCGACTCCGAGCCGTTCGTACGAATCCTCGCGGGCGCCGGCGTCGCGGGGCTGGCGGCGGGCGAGGCGGAGCTGGGCGACATCCCGGACGATCTCGTTTCGGCCTGTGTGCGCAACCGGCTGCCGCTGTTCGCAGTGAACGAGGACGTTGCATTCGCCACGATCACGGAATACGTCGTGCGGCAGGTCTCGGGCGAGCGTGCCGGGGACCTGGCGGCCGTCGTGGACCGCCACCGCCGCCTGATGACATCGGGTCCGGCAGGAGGCGGACCCGATGTGGTGCTGGATCTCCTCACCACCGACCTCGACCTCCGGGCCTGGGTCCTGTCCCCCACCGGCCGGCAGATCGCCGGAGCGGGAGAGCCGCTGGCGCCGGGCATCTGCGCAGCGCTGGCGGGCGAGCACCTCGCGGCGGTCCGGACGGGCCGCAGGGGACCGCACCGGATCTCCATCCAGGGTATTACCTACTCGCTCTTCCCGATCAGGGGACACGGCCGCGGCGCGGCCGGCCCGGCCGCCCGCGACGTGCGCGAGACCGTGCTGTCCGACTGGCTGCTGGCCGTCGAGGCGGACGCCGGCGACTGGCCGGCCGAGCGCCTGGACCTGCTGCAGGGCGTCACCCAGCTGATCGCCGTGGAACGCGACCGGCGCGACGCCGCCCGGACCGTGCGCCGCCGCCTCGCGCAGGAGGTCCTGGAGCTGGTCCAGACGGGTGCCGCGCCCGCCGAGATCGCCGCCCGTCTGCGGGTCGCGGCCCCGGTGCTGCTGCCCGGGCTGGGTGCCGCACCGCACTGGCAGGTCGTGGTGGCCCGGGTGGACTGGGACAGTGGGGACATCCCCGGCGGCCCGGTCGCCCAGTCGCTCCTGGAGGAGATCCTCGTCGACCCCTCGGTCTCGGGCCCGGAGCCTTCCGACCGGATCGCGGTGGCCCACGCGGGTGACGAGGCCATCGCGCTGGTGCCGCTCCCGTCGCTGTCCGGGGACGCCGGTGAGGACAAGGGACCGGATTCGGCCCTGCACGCCGACGAGCTGCTGGCGACCGTACGGGACCCCCTGGCGGCCGGCCTGGCCGACGACGGCCGGCTCACGCTGGGCGTCAGCGCGGCCGTGCACTCCGCCGAAGGGCTGCGCGGGGCGCTGGAGGAGGCCCGGCACGCCCGCCGGGTCGCGGCGGCCCGGCCGGGCCGGGTCTGCGCGGCGGGCCACCACGAGCTCGCCTCGCACGTGCTGCTGCTGCCGTTCGTGCCGGACGACGTGCGCCGCGCCTTCACCGCCCGACTGCTGGACCCGCTGCGCGACTACGACCGGCGCCACCGGGCGGAGCTCATCCCGACCCTGGAGGCCTTCCTCGACTGCGACGGCTCCTGGACCCGCTGCGCGACCCGCCTGCACCTGCACGTCAACACGCTGCGCTACCGGGTCGGGCGAATCGAGCAGTTGACGGGGCGGGACCTCTCCCGGCTGGAGGACAAGCTCGATTTCTTCCTGGCACTGCGCATGAGCTGAGGAGATCCGCTCCGCCGCCCGCCGCGGCGCGGCGGGCGGCGCTGATGATCCGTCCGGACTTTGTGAAAGAGTTCACCCGACCCCTTGGCCGGAGCCCGCGATCCGTGCTCTCATTTCGCCCCAGGGCTCAACCATGTGCTGCTTGATTGCTTTGGGGAGGGCAATGTGGCGGACACCGCCATGTCGGGTGCCGGTTCCACCGGGGGGGACGACCCCCTCCAGCGGGCGATATGGCGGCTGCGTTCGCGCGGCTGTTGGACCGACGCGGCGGCGCTGCTGACGCCCCGCGTCGGCGGGGCGGGCCAGGCTGCCGCCGCCGTGCAGCGCACCGCGCTGCTGGTGGAGCGCTGTCTGTTCACGGGCCAGGGCTGGGCGGAGGCCGAGGACGCGCTCCGGGTCGCCGAGGCGGTCGCCCAGGACGACGACGACCGGGGCGCGGCGGCGTGCGAGCGGGGCCAGCTGGCCTACGCCGCGACCGTACTGGGCGTGCGCGACCGGGCCGACGAGGCCCGCTCCGCGCTGGGCCGGGCGGCCGCCCTGCTGTCACCGGGCTCCCGGACCCGTCCGCTGCTGGATTTCCGCCGCGGCCTGGTGGCCGAGCACCTCGCGGACGCCCCGCAGTCGGCGCGGCCGGCCTACCGGCGCGCCCACGCGGGGGCCGAGGCACACGGGGACACCCTGCTGCTGTCGTTCACCTTCCGACACCTGGCCGCGCTGGCCCTGCGGGACGGCGAGGTGGCCGAGGCCCGCGAGGGGTTCGCGGAGTCGCTGCGGATCCGGGAGGACCTGGGGTTCCTGATCGGCACGGCTCCGGCGCTGGCGGCGCTGGCCGAGGCCGAGCCGGAGCCGGAGGCCACCCGGCTGCGCGCGGAGGCCCGCCGGCTGTTCCACCTGCTGGGCGGCATCCCCACCTGGCTCGCGGACCAGCTGCACCCGGCGCCCGCGGTGTAGCCCGTCCGACCGCGCAGGCCGCCGGCCGGCCCGCGGTGCGGGGCGTCCGTACCGCGCCGGCCCAGGGGTCAGGCTCCGGCGAAGTGCTCCCGTACGAGGGATTCCACCACCGGGAGGTCACGGGCGATCAGGGCCTCCAGCAGGGCCGCGTGCTCGGCCGCGTCCGCGACGAGGTCGGCCTGCCGGACCCTCGGGGCGCCCGGTAGGGGCCACTGGGCCCGGCGGTGGAGTTCCTCCGCCACCTGCACCAGCTGGTCGTTGCCGGCCAGCCGGAGCACCGCCCGGTGGAAGGCCCGGTCCGCCTCCGCGTAACCCGGCACGTCGCCCCCGGCCGCCGCCTCGGCCGTGGCGGCGACGGCCGGGCGCAGGGCCTGCCAGGTGGCTTCGGGCACGGTACGGGCCAGTCGCAGCATGACCGGGACTTCGAGCAGTGCCCGAACCTCGGCCAGTTCGGCGCGTTCCCGCGGGGTGCGCGACAGGACGCGGAAGCCCCGGTTCGGGAGGCATTCCACCGCTCCCTCGACGGCCAGCTGCTGCATCGCCTCGCGCACGGGGGTCGCGGAGACGCCGAAGCGCTCCCCCAGCGCCGGGCCGGAGTAGATCTCCCCCGGTACGAGCTCCCCGTCGACCAGGGCCGCGCGCAGGGCGTCGAGGACCTGCCCGCGCACCGAATGGCGCAATACCTTCCGCTGTTGTGCCGGTACCCGGGGGTGGGCCGTTTCGCGCACGCGGTCCTCCTCATCCGGGTCTCGACCTGTCCCGAGAATAGGTGACGCACCGCGCGAGGGGCCGTTCGCACCCCCTCCAGTCAGGTAAGGTAAGGCTTACCTGTTAACGATCGTGTGATCGGTGGCCCGCCATGACCGTCCCGGCCCTCCCGGCGCCGACCCCCGCCCCGCCCGGCTCCGCGGTGGCGGACGCCTACGCCCGACTGGCCGACGTGTACGGCGGGCTGCGCGTCATCGAGCGGGCCGCGCACGAACCCTCCCCACGCGGTGCGGGGTGGGTCGGCGCGGACGAGCTCGCGGCCGGCGGGCCCGCCCTGGACGCCTTCCTCGCCTGGGACGACACCCAGGTCCTGCGGGACTACGGGACCAGGGCGCGGCCCGATGTGATCGCGGGCTTCGGGCTGCACCGGTACGCGTGGCCGGCCTGCCTGCTGATCACCCTCCCGTGGCTCCTCCACCGGCGGGTCCCCCGACTCCCGGTGGCCGAGGTCTCCTTCCACCGGACCCTCGGCCGGATGAGCGTGCACGTCGGGAGCTTCGCCTGCCTGCCGGACGACCCGGCCGCCGACCTCCCCGGGGCCCGGGTCGTGCCCGACGAGGAGGCGCTGCGCGCGGAGGTGCGGGCCGCGGTCGCCTTGCACCTCGAACCGCTGCTGGAGGGTTTCGGCCCGCGCCTGCGGCGCGGCCGGCGCGCCCTGTGGGGCATGGTGACCGACGAGGTCGTCGAAGGCCTCTGGTACGCCGGCCGCGTGCTCGGCGAGGAGAGCCGCGCGACGGCCGAACTGGAGGCACTCCTGCCGGGCTCGACGGCCCCGTACACCGGGGGCGCCGGATTCCGCACGCTCCCGGGCCCCGACGGCGTCGAACTGCCCACCCGGGACCGGGCCAGTTGCTGCCTCTTCTACACGATCCGGCCGGAGGACACCTGCGTCACCTGCCCGCGCACCTGCGACGCCGACCGCATCACCCGCCTCACGGCCGAGGCCGCCTGACGCTCCGGACGCCGGGACGGCGGCCCACCGGGTCGCGCCCGGCGACAGGAGTGCGACGGTCGGCCCGACGAGCGGCGGCGACGAGGCCGACCCACCCGTAGAGAGGGCCACAATCGAACTCAACTCCACTGCTGCGGACGTCAGTTCGAGACACAACACCCTATCCGGCGGGCCCCGCCCCCCGATGGCGTCCACTTGCCCCGAAACCCGCGTGCACGGCGCACCGGCTGCGCCACTATGGCGCCCGGAAAGCCGCACGACCGCATACGCGAGGCAAGGGACATCCGCATGAGACTGACCGACATATCGCTGGACTGGCTGCTGCCCGGCAGTCTGCTGATCCTGGGCGTGCTTGCGGCGGTTGCGGTCTTGGCGCGGGGAAAGCGCGAGAGCGAGAAGGCTGCGGCCGAGGACAGCTGGGAACGCAGCGAGGAGCGGCGGCGGCGCAAGGAAGCCGTCTACGGAACCGCCTCGTACGTGCTGCTCTTCTGCTGCGCGGCCGTGGCCGCCGCACTCTCCTTCCACGGGCTGGTCGGCTTCGGCCGGCAGAACCTCAACCTCTCCGGGGGCTGGGAGTACCTCGTGCCCTTCGGCCTCGACGGCGCCGCCATGTTCTGCTCGGTGCTCGCCGTCCGCGAAGCCAGCCACGGTGACGCGGCCCTCGGTTCACGCATGCTGGTCTGGCTGTTCGCGGGGGCGGCCGCCTGGTTCAACTGGGTGCACGCTCCGCGCGGGCTGGGCCACGACGGCGCTCCGCAGTTCTTCGCGGGGATGTCGCTCTCGGCTGCCGTCCTCTTCGACCGCGCCCTCAAGCAGACCCGCCGGGCGGCGTTGCGCGAACAGGGCCTGATCCCGCGGCCGTTGCCGCAGATCCGGATGGTCCGCTGGCTGCGGGCCCCCCGGGAGACCTTCGGCGCATGGTCCCTCATGCTGCTGGAGGGGGTGCGCACCCTGGACGAGGCCGTGGACGAGGTGCGCGAGGACAAGAAGGAGCGGGAGCAGGACCGGCACCGCAGGCGCGACCAGAACCGGCTCGACCGGGCGCGCATCAAGGCGCTGGGACGGCAGCACCGGGCGTTCGGGCGGTCCCGCGGCCGCCAGGTGGAGCTCCCGGAACTGACGCAGGGAGCGGGCTCCGCGCCGGTCGGCGCGGAGCCGGCCATACCGGAATCGGGACAGCTGCCGCTACGCCGCCGGCCCTCCCTGCAGGCCGTCAACCCCACCGAATCCCTTGATGGGACCGGGACCCGGATGGTGGACCTCACCGCCGAGGACGACACCCAGACCATCCCCCGGCTGGACTCGCTGGAGCGCAAACTGAAGGACCTGGAGCAGCAGTTCGGCTGAACCGGGCCCGGGCTCGGCCCCGGGGACAGCCCGCAGGACCCGCCCGTTCAGGCGGGTCCTGCGGCGTACGGGAGCTCGCGACGCAGGTCGAGCTCGAACCACACCACCTTGCCGCCGCCGAGGGCGAGCGGGTCCACGCCCCAGTCGTCGGCCAGCGCCTCCACCAGTACCAGTCCCCGGCCGTGCGTACCGTCGTCGGCGGTCGGTACGTACGGCCGGGGCCGGCGCACGGCGTGGTCGCGGACCTCCACCCGTAACCGCGTGGCCGTGAGGCTCGCGGACACCTCCGCACCACGGTCGGTGTGGACGAGGGCGTTGGTGACCAGCTCCGTGATCAGCAGTTCGGCCACGGCCATCGCCTCGTTCCCGCACCGGTGGCGCATCAGCTCCCTGAGGGACCGGCGGACCTCGCCCACCGCCTTCAGGTCCGCGCGGCGCACGCTCCGGCTGATGCGCAGCATGTCCCCCGCCGCCCCGCCCTCGGCGGTGGACGGCTCGCGCGGCCCCGGCGCCCCTCTGCTCCACAGCTTCCCCGTCTTCGCCCCCACCCGCACGGCGGTGTCCCTCCCGTGTCCACTGCTCTCGAACAGGTCTACGGGATGCATGCCCCCCGGGGGGATCCGCACTCCTTCGGGCTTACGGGCGGGGCATGTTGCGCAGGTTGGATCGAGCCATCTGGATCATTCGCCCCACCCCGCCGTCGAGCACGATCTTGCTGGCGGAGAGTGCGAATCCGGTCACCATCTCGGCGCTGATCTTCGGAGGAATCGACAGGGCCGCGGGGTCGGTCACCACGTCGACCAGAGCGGGTCCCGGATGCCGGAACGCGTCCTTCAAAGCACCGCTGAGCTGCTTGGGCTTCACCACGCGCACCCCGTAGGCGCCCGCCGCGCGGGCGATCGCGGCGAAGTCCGGGTTCTTGTTCCGCGTCCCGTAGGAGGGCAGGCCGGAAACCAGCATCTCCAACTCGACCATCCCGAGGGATGAGTTGTTGAAGAGCACCACTTTGACGGGGAGTTCGTACTGCACCAGGGTGAGGAAATCTCCCATCAGCATGGAGAAACCGCCGTCGCCGGACATCGACACCACTTGACGACTGCGGTCGGTGAACTGTGCGCCGATGGCCTGCGGGAGCGCGTTGGCCATCGAGCCGTGGCTGAAGGAGCCGATGATGCGCCGCTTGCCGTTCGGGGAAAGATAGCGCGCCGCCCACACATTGCACATGCCCGTGTCGACCGTGAACACCGCGTCCTCGTCGGCCAGTTCGTCGAGCACCGAGGCCACGTACTCCGGGTGGATCGGCGTGTGCTTCTCGACCTTTCGGGTGTAGGCCTTCACCACCCCCTCCAGGGCGTCCGCATGCTTCGTCAGCATCCGGTCCAGGAAGCGGCGGTCCGTCTTCGCCTTCACCCGCGCGTTCACGACGCGCAGGGTCTCGCGCACGTCTCCCCACACGGCGAGATCCAGCTGGGAACGCCGTCCGAGGTGCTCGGGGCGGATGTCGACCTGGACGATCTTCACGTCGTCGGGCAGGAAGGAGTTGTACGGGAAGTCCGTGCCGAGCAGGATCAGCAGGTCGCACTCGTGGGTGGCCTCGTAGGCCGCGCCGTAGCCGAGCAGCCCGCTCATCCCGACGTCGTAGGGGTTGTCGTACTGGATCCATTCCTTGCCGCGCAGCGCGTGCCCGACGGGGGCCTTGACCCGGCCGGCGAACTCCATCACCTCGGCGTGCGCCCCGGCCGTGCCGCTGCCGCAGAACAGCGTGACCCGCTGGGCCTCGTCGACGAGCCGGACCAACTTCTCGATCTCGTCGTCGCCGGGCCGTACGGTGGGCCGGGCGGTGACGAGGGCGTGCTCCACCGCCTTGTCCGGGGCGGGTCGGGCGGCGATGTCCCCGGGAAGCGCGACCACGCTGACCCCGCTGCGGCCGATGGCGTGCTGCACGGCGCTCTGCAGCAGCCGGGGCATCTGCTGCGGGTTGGAGATCAGCTCGCTGTAGTGGCTGCACTCGCGGAAGAGCTGGTCGGGGTGGGTCTCCTGGAAATAGCCCAGGCCGATCTCGCCGGAGGGGATGTGCGAGGCCAGCGCGAGGACCGGTGCCATCGAGCGCTGGGCGTCGTACAGCCCGTTGATCAGGTGCAGGTTTCCCGGGCCGCAGGAGCCGGCGCAGGCGGCGAGGCGGCCGGTGATCTGGGCCTCGGCACCTGCCGCGAAGGCTGCGGTCTCCTCGTGGCGGACCTGGATCCACTCGATGCCGTCCGTCCGGCGGATCGCGTCCACCACGGGATTGAGGCTGTCGCCGACGACTCCGTACATCCGCCGCACCCCGGCGCGCACCAGGATGCCGACGAACTGCTCCGCCACGTTCTGCTTGGCCATGCCTCCCATCCAGCCATGCCCGCGCCGGTTACGCCTCCCAGACGGCGGCAGCCGTGCGGTCGTCGGCGTACCCCTTGAGGCGAAGCTGGGTGTCGGCGAGGAAGGCAGCCAGGCCGGGAGGCTCCGGCTCGGCCCAGCGGGCGGCGAGCTCCGCCCGGAGGGCGGCCTCCTCCCGCATCGGCTCCGCCAGCCCGCCCGAGCACAGCAGCAGGGTGTCCCCCGGCCGGGCCACAGAAGCCCGGAACCGGAAGGCGCTGCCGGGCTCGTCCGCCGCGTCCGCCGGCTCGGTGGCGTCGGCCGCGGGGGCAGGCACGGGTGCGGCAGGCCCGATGGGCTCCAGGTCCTCCCATTGGCCCGAACGGAGGCGGAACAGTCCGCCCGCGCCGGCGCCGAAGCACACCCGGGTGCGGCATTCGGGATCCACCGGGAGCAGCAGCCCGCGCAGTCCCGCCGTGTACTGCTCCTCCGCGAGCCCCAGCTCGGCGGCGCGGACCCGCAGGCGTCCGTAGCCACGGTCGGTGAGCCGCTGCAGGCCCGAGCGCAGCGCGTCGCGGCGACCGGCCCGGATGTCGTCGGCCAGCCGGCCCTGGCTGCGGCCGACGGCCGCGGCGACCGTGCGGCACAGTTCGGCGGCGGCCTCCGCGGCGCCCGGAGCGGCCCGGTCGCCGCCGGCCAGAGCCACCAGCACCAGGGCGTCGTCGCCGCTTCCGAAGCGGGCGGTGAGCAGGAAGTCCCGACGGGTCTCGCCCCGGTAGCGGGCGGAATCGCCGCGCAGGGAGGCGGCCCGGAGGGTGTGGGCGCCGTAACGGGCGCCCTCCAGAACGGTGTCCGGGACCAGCGCGTCGAGTGCGGCCGGATCCGCAGGCGGGAGCGGGCCCGGCTCGGCGGCGTAGGTGGGGGCGCGGTCGCCGAGGTGGCGCACTTCGGGCCGCTGCCGCGGCGCGGCCGCCTCCGGGACGGGCGGGGCGGCGGGTTCGGGCGGGGCCCCGGGCTGCGGCACCTCCCTGGTGCGGTCCTCCCGGCGCGGTGTCCCGGCCGGCCGGGTGGGCAGCTCCGGGCCGGGCGCCGGCGGGACCTCGACGCCCCCGAGGGCGTAGCCGGTGGCTCCGCCGGTACGCGGATCGCGCGGCTGGGCCCCGTGCCAGGGCGGGGCCGGGGGCGGCGGCGCGGCGTACCGCTCTCCGGGCGGGGCAGCGGCGTCCGCGGCGGGCGGCTGCGCGGCGGGCGCCCCGGCCGGAGCGTCGGGAGTCGCGGCCGGTGCGTCGGGAGTCTCGGCCGGTGCGTCGGGAGTCGCGGCCGGTGCGTCGGGAGTCTCGGCCGGCGGCCGGCCGTACGTCCGGCCGGGCAGCGGCACCTGCACCGCCGGCTGGTCGAGTGCGGGGCCGACGGGCCGCGGCGGGACCTGCCGCTCGCCGGGCGGGGCGGCTTCCGGGGCGGGTGGCACGGCTGGTCGCGCCGGCGGCCCGGCCGGTGCGTCACCGGCCGCCGGCGCGGCGGGCGTCGGAGGCGGTACGGACCGCTCGCCGGGCGGGGCGGCCACGGGCGCGGGCCGGGCGTCGGGGGCCGGACGCGGCGGCGGGACCGGCCCTGCCGTCGGGGGCCGGGCGGGTTCCCGACGGAGGCCGTCCGGCAGTGGCGGCTGCACGGGTGGGCCGGTGTCCGGTTCGGTCCGCGGGGACGGCAGGGACCCGCGCCCCTGCCCGAGCCCGGCATCACGTACCGGCTCCGGCGGCGCGGGAGGCGATGCCCCGACCGGGTCGCCCGTGACACCGGCCGCCGACCGGAACCGGTGGTCGAGGGTGTCCCCCGGGTCGGGTGCCGGGCCCGTGTCCGGGTCCTCGTAGAGCTTCTGCCACCAGTCGTCCGCGCCCTGCTGACTCATGCCCTCATTCTCGGCCCGCGGTGGGGGCCGAAAACGCCGAATGCACGAAAAGGGCCGCCCGGCCCGCGGCCCGGTGGTCCCCTCCCGTCCCACCCGTACGGATCAGCGCATCTCGCACATCCGCGCGACCTTCCGAGTGGCCACCCAGGCGGCCAGGGCGTGGACGCCCGCCCGGTCCGGGCACATCGCTCCCCTCCGGCGAATTCCGGCCAACCACTGCATTGCACGGCAAGCTGCCGCGTAAATGGCGTCTGATCGAAGGATGTTGGTGCTGTGGTGGCACAACCTTGGCAGAGGGGAGGGGGATGCGGCGATGATGTCGGCGGCGGGTTCGCGCCGTGGCCGCTTCCCAACAGGCGCGGTGTCGAAAGGGTGGTGGACGGGTTGCTGGGTGCCATAGGCCTGGACGAGGGCCAGGAGTCCGCGTACCGCGTGCTGGTGGCGCTGGGCGCGGCCGAGGTCCCCGACCTCGCGCACCGGCTGACCCTGCCGGTGCCGCAGACCGAACGGGCCCTGCGCCATCTGGAGCGGCACGGGCTGGCCGCCCGGTCCTCGGCCCGGCCGGGGCGCTGGGTCGCGGCCCCGCCGGGGGTCGCGCTCGGGGCCCTGCTGACCCGGCAGCGGCACGAGCTGGAGCAGGCCGAGACGGCGGCGGCGCGGCTGGCGGAGGAGTACCGGGCGGAGGCGTCCGAACCGTCCGTGCACGACCTCGTGGAACTGGTGCAGGGCGCGAGCGCGGTGGCGCACCGCTTCCACCAGCTCCGGCTCGGCGCGGAGAAGGAGGTGTGCGCCCTGGTCGGCGGAGGCTCCCCGGTGCCGACCGGACCGGACGGCGAGGCCGAGGGCCGGGGCTCGGCGGGCGGTGTCGGCCACCGGGTGGTGATCGAGCGGGAGGTGCTGGCCCTGCCGGGCGGAATCCGGGAGGTCTCCTCGGCACTGGCCCGGGGCGAGCAAGTCCGGGTGACGGCGGAGGTCCCGACGAAGCTGCTGATCGCGGACCGGACCCGCGCCATCGTCCCGCTGACGGGGCGCGGCGCGGAGCCGGCGGCGCTGGTGGTGCACCCGTCCGGGCTCCTGGAGTCGCTGACGGGCCTGTTCGAGGCGGTGTGGCGGGAGTCGCTGCCGCTGCGGCTGGGCACGGCCGGTTCGCCGGAGGAGTTCGGGACGGTACCGGACGCCACGGATCTGGAGATCCTCTCGCTGCTGCTGGCGGGTATGACGGACGCGAGCGCGGCCAAGCACCTGGAGCTCGGCCTGCGGACGGTACAGCGGCGGGTCAAGGGGCTCATGGAGGCGGCCGGGGTGACGACCCGGCTGCAGCTCGGCTGGCACGCGTACGAGCGTGGCTGGGTGGCCCGGTAGCCTGCGGTCGGGCACGCTGGGCGGGTGGACGTGCCGCAGCTGCTCCTGGTGGGTCTGGTGTTGCTGCTCGGGCTCGTCGGGGTGCTGGTGCCCGGGGTGCCCGGGACCTGGTTGGTGTGGGCGGGGCTGATGTGGTGGGCCCTGCACGAGCGGTCGGTGCTGGCGTGGTCCCTACTGGTCGCGGCGACGGCACTGCTGCTGGTGGTCCAGGTGGTGAAGTGGCAGCTGCCGCCCCGGCGGACGCACGGGCTGCCGGCCACCCCCCGGACGGCGGCCTTCGCCGGTGCCGGCGCGCTGCTGGGCTTCGTACTGGTTCCCGTGGTGGGGGCCGTCCCGGGATTCATGGGCGGCATCTACCTCTGCGAGCGGTTGCGCCTGGGCGGGCACGGCGAGGCCTGGGCGTCGACGCGGGCGGTGATGCGGGCGGTGGGCACGAGCGTGCTGGTGGAACTGTTCGGGTGCCTGTTGGTGGTGGGGGCATGGGTCGGCGCGGTGGCCGCGGAGTAGGACGCGGCCGGACCGCCCGGCCGGGAAGACGGGAGCCCCGGGCCGGTCGACCCGGGGCGGGGTGGGCGGGTCAGGCGCGGCCGCCACGCTTGGCGGCGTAATTCGCCCGGCCCTCTGCCGACTTCAGCCGCCAGTCGCGGCGGATCTCCGACCGGAGCCGGGCGTCCGTCTTGGCCACGATCCGCTGGTTCTCGCGCAGGAGCTTGCGGTAACTCTCCAGACGCCGTTCCGGCAGGACCCCCGACTCCAGCGCGGCGAGCACCGCGCACCCCGGCTCCGCCTCGTGGGCGCAGTCGTGGAAGCGGCATTCGGCGGCGTAGTCCTCGATCTCGGAGAAGACCTGCCCCACGCCCGCCTCCGCGTCGAAGAGCCCGACGCCGCGCAGGCCCGGGGTGTCGATGAGGACCCCTCCGCCGGGCAGGAGGAGGAGGTTGCGGGTGGTCGTGGTGTGGCGGCCCTTGCCGTCGGCGTCGCGGGTGGCCTGGACCTCCATGGCGTCCGCGCCGAGCAGCGCGTTCGCCAGGGTGGACTTGCCCGCGCCGGAGACGCCCAGCAGGACGCTCGTACCGTCGGCGACGATCGCACCGAGGACGTCGGTGCCCTCCCCGGTGCGGGAGGAGACCGTGAGGACCGGGACGCCCGGGGCGGTGGTCTCCACGTCCTGAACCAGGTGGCCGAGGGTGACCGGGTCCGGGACCAGGTCCGCCTTGGTGAGGACGACCAGCGGCTGCGCCCCCGACTCCGAGGAGTCGGCCGGTGTACGCAGCAGTGCCGCACCGCTCGAACTGGCCATCGCGAGCGCAAGGAACCGTTCGATCCGCCCGAGGTCGAGTTCGACCGCGAGCGACACACAGATGACGATGTGATCGATGTTGGTGGCCAGCACCTGACCTTCGGAACGCTTGGACGACGTCGACCGGACGAACGCGGTCCGCCGAGGCAGGACGGTCCGCGCGTACCGCGGATCACTGCCCTCGGGATCGACGGCGACCCAGTCCCCCGTGCACACGACCTTCATCGGGTCATGGGGAACGACGAAAGCGGTGTCGGCACGGACGACGCCGTCAGGGGTGGCCACATCACACTGACCGCGATCGACCCGGACGACCCGGCCCGGGACCAGGCCCTGGGATGCGTACGGGGCGAACTCGGCCTCCCAGCCACCGTCCCAGCCGTAGGCGGCGAGCGGGTGCTGGAGCGCGGAAGAGGAAAACGGGTGGAGCGGAGCGTTGGACAAGGGGAACCCTTCGAAGGGTGGCCCCGGCGGCGCGCTCCGAGCGCGCGGATCGTGTGGGTGTCAGCCGGAGACCACAGGGGTGGGAACGATGAACTCCTGAATGCGGGCAGAGCCCGTCACCGTGACAGTCATCAATGTCCTCACCTCCTGCTTCTTCTCAACGAATCCATACGGTGTCCTCGGCAACGACCCAGCCGCGCCGTGGAACGAGCAGAACCATAGCCCCACCCCGGGACACGGCACCACCGATTAAATCCTGGGCTCACCTGCACCACGCCGACAGCGGGCGGACCAGCGTCACGCCGCATGTCGTACAACGTCCTGCGCGAGAACTCCTCGGTTCGTAGCGCAGTACACCCACGCCCGGAGCGGTCGCAGTATCCAGGTCGACGGCCCCCATCCGCAGCGTGGATTCACAGAAGCAGTCACAGAACTGCCCTTACTGGTAAGCGAGTTGCTCGCACAATTGGCATGTCCCTGAAGGCTAGAGGTGTGTAGGGTGCATGGCGTTCGAATGAGATCACTTGTTCGACGTCAACGGGGAGGTACTTTCGTGAAGCTCAGAGGGGGGACCCTCGCGGTGGGGGCGGCCGTTCTGGCGCTGAGTCTGGGGCTTGCCCCCGCCTCGGCGTTCGGGGTGGACTCCGCGCCTCAGCAGGAGAACGCGGCGGCCCAGGCCGTGAACGACCCGTACGTGCCGAAGGGCAGGGCCGGCTGGACCGTCAAGCCCGGCCCTGAGCCGGTCGGCCTCGACGCCGCCTCGCCGACCGAGGATGTCATGCCCGTCGTGGCTGACCGTATCTACGAACTGGGTGCGGAGCGTGGATTCACGCGTCAGCAGACGGACTACAAGAATCGGTCGATCACGGTGCTCTGGAAGGGCACTCCGCCGGCCGATGTGACTGCCTACGCGGCCAGCAAGCCGCTCGGCGTGACCGTCGAACTCACCGGGGGAGCCAAGTACTCGCGCGCCGAGGCCGAGGCGGCGCGCACGCGCATCCTGAACAGCCCGGCAAGCGCCCGCCTGGGGATCACCTGGAGTGATCTCAACGACGACGGCAGCGGGGTCACGGTCGGCATCGCCTCAAGTCCGCGCAGTGCAGTCGCCCAGGAACGGCTGGCCGAGCTGCGTGAGACCGCCCGGATCCCGGACGTTGCGCTCAAGCTCGGTGTGGAGCCGGCCGTCGGCTACTCGCGGGGCAATGACGCCCCGCCGTGGAAGGGTGGCATCCGAACCCGTCACCCCGGGGGAAGCTGTTCCAGCGGGTTCGCCGTGCTGGCCGGCTCCGCCGGACGGTTGATCAGCGCGGGACACTGCGACCGCACCGGCAACGGAGCCGTCTATGACGGTGCCGGGCAGCTCATCGCCCCCGGCGGCTCCTCCGTGGCATACAGCCCGGGCATCGATTCCCTGCTGATCGACCCGTCGAACTCCCCCGCCACCACTCCGAGCATCTTCCGCGGCGGATACGCGAGCACCTCCACTTCGGTGGTGAAGAACTGGTACTCGAACTGGCCCGGAGACCCGGTGTGTTCCTCGGGCGCGAGCACGGGTGAGCACTGCGGCACGGTCTACGACGACGGCGACGTCGTCACACTCTACGGAGCGAACGTCGGCGTGATCCAGGTCGCGGCTCCGTCCGGACAGATCATGGGCGGCCAGGGCGACAGTGGCGCACCGATGTTCAAGAAGGTCACCGGTGGGGTACAGGCCCGAGGGATTCTGCTGGGCCCGGACCTTACCGCCGGCTCCTCGACGTACTCGTGCGGCTCCACCGACCCGAACGTCGGTTTGATCCAGTGTTCGCGCTGGATCAACTATGTGCCCATCAGCACCATCCTGAACACCTGGGGCGTCTCCCTCGAAACCGGGTGAAAATCCCCGGCCTCTGGCCGGAAGCCGCACCAGCGGCCCGCACCGTTCGTCTCGGCGACGGTGCGGGCCGTGTCCCCTTGCACACGTCATGTTGGACTGGCTACATCACGCGAAGGAGCGGGACGCGATGCCCGATACCCCTGACCAGCACACCAGCGCCACTGACAGGGCAGCGCTGACGGTGGAACGGAGTTCGCGTCGGGCCCTCCGTGGCATGGTCGCTCTCGCGGGCTGCCTGCTCGTCGCCACGGCGACCGCGGCGTGCGCAGGAGCGAGTGCGGAGAACCCGAAGGCCGGGGGCACCCCCGCGGCGGTGAAGCCGGCGAACGCCGACTCGGCGGCCACCACGCACCGGAAGACCCCCGCCCAGATCGTGACCCGAAAGGCCGACGACCCCTTCCCCGGGCTCTTCGCCCATCTTCCCGGGACACTCGTGGTCACCGACGGCAACTGTGTCGGGGTGAAGACCGCCAAGAACGCGCAGCCGGAGTTGATCGCGTGGGGCCACGGCTGGTCGGCCCGTGAGGAGAACGGCAAGACGGCCGTGTACGACGCCGAAGGAAAGCTCTTCGCCAAGGAAGGCGACACGGTGGGCCTGGCCGGCGGGTACCTGGACCAGTTCGCCGATCATCCGTGCGCCACCGGCCGCGTCTTCGAAGCGAACGGCACCCAGGCCACCTCGTAAGCCGGCCAACCCTCTGTGCCCCGTGGTGGACCTTCGCCTTCCTCCGGGACCAGCGGGGGCATGAGGGCACCGACGGCAGGCGTCCGTGATCACGGCTTCCGTGTCGGGGCCACTTCGCTTCCGCGCCGTCAGCCGCGTGCCGGGCCGACCCGCCGGGCCAGCACCTGTCCCGGCCAGTCGCCGGACAGGAAGCGCTCGGTGGGGGCGAAGCCGCTGCGCTCGTAGAAGGCGACCAGTTCGCCGCCACCGCCCGCCCAGCAGTCGACCCGCAGGAGGGCGACGCCGGCCCGCCGGGTCTCCTCGGCGGCGTGCGCGAGCAGCGCCGCCCCGATGCCCCGGCCCGCGTGCCGCCGGTCCGAGACCAGCAGCCGCACGTACCGCTCGGGCTCGCCGGCCGGCGCGATCGGCAGCTGCGGGCTGGGCCCGTGGTCCAGGACCAGGGCGCCGACGGGCACACCGTCCAGCTCGGCGACGTACGGGGTGTTCTCGGTCGTGTACCGCTCGACCCGCTCCGGCCCGCCGGGACGCTGCGAGTACGGCGTCGTGCCCCACTGCTCGGTGTTGCCGCGGGCGTTCATCCAGGCCACGGCGGAGTCGAGCATGTCCAGCAGGGCCGGTGCGTCCGCCGGGCCACCCGGTCGGATCCGCATCGCGTGTGCGGTGTCGTTCATGGCGGAAGCCTATGCGGCGGTGGTCCGTGCGGCCTCACCCGGGCTGGACCGGCGGGTGGTCGATGCCGTCGACGAGGACGCCGGCGCGGGTCGGTCCCACTCCCGGCGGACGGCTGGTCGGCGTCGTACGGGGCCGAGGGCCGACCGGCCTCCGGGCCCGGCCGGTCAGTGCTTGCGCAGGCGCGAGGAGTAGTCCTCGGGCGGCAGGAACCGCGACCAGCGCTCCGGGAACTCCGACGGCATGCCCTCGTCATCGTCGTCCTCCGACTCGCCCTCCGCCATCGCCCGCCAGGCGGCGGCCCGCGCGACCAGCTGCGCGGCCTCCGCCTCGCGGGCCCGCTCGTTGGCCTCGCGCGCCGCCGCCGTGGCCACCGAGGGCCAGACGCGGTCGATGGCGGCGTTGACGGCGGCGCCGACGAGGACCGCGAAGGCCGAGATGCCGATCCAGAGCAGCACGGCGACGGGCGCGGCCAGGGAGCCGTAGATGGTCGGCCCCTCCACGGTGTTGGTGAGGTAGATCCGCAGCAGGAACGAGCCGAGCACCCACATCGCCAGTGCCACCAGCGCGCCCGGGACGTCCTCGATCCACGGTGAGCGCACGGGCACGGACACGTGGTAGAGCGTGGTCAGGAAGGCGATGGACAGCAGGGTCACGGTCGGCCAGTACAGGACGGCGATCACCTCGGTCCCCCAGGGCACCAGCCGGACGACGGCGTCCGGCCCCACCACCATCAGCGGCAGCACGATCGCCCCGATGAGCAGGGCGATGACGTAGAGCAGAAAGGCCAGCAGCCGGGTCTTGACGATGCCGCGATGACCGTCAAGTCCGTACATCACGGTGATGGTGTCGATGAACACGTTGACGGCCCGGGACCCCGACCACAGGGCGAAGGCGAAACCGAGCGAGATCAGGTCGGGTCTGCCGCTGCGGGTGACGTCGTCCAGCAGGGGTTTGGCGATGTCGTTGACGCCGCGGTCGGACAGCACCGTGCCGACCGCGCGCAGGATGTTCTCCTCGATGCTCTCGACCGTACGGGTGTCGGTCCACCCGTCGACGTAGCCGAGCAGGCCCAGCAGGCCCAGGAAGAGCGGGGGCAGCGAGAGCAGGGTGAAGAAGGCCGCCTCGGCCGCCAGCCCGAGGATGCGGTACTCGATACACGAGTTGACGGTGTCCTTCAACAGCAGCCAGCCCATCTTCCGCTTCGAGACGTTGCGGTAGAGGGCGCGGGCCCGGTGGAGCCGTCCTGGGATCCGCTCGGGTGTTTCTTTTGCTGGCTGCACGTCCTTACGGTATCCGCATGGCAGCCACCACCCACACAGTCAGCAACCAGGCCCCGCCGCTGGTGGGCCACGACGTCTTCACCGGCGATCGGGCCCTGACCGAGGGCATCGAGCGACACCTGGCGTCCGCGGATCCCGAACTCCTCGGCGAGGTACGGGAGGAGCTCACCGCCCTCGGCCGCGCGGCCGGATCGGCGCAGGCCCAGGAATGGGGCGCGCAGGCGAACGACAACCCTCCGAAACTGCGCACGCACGACCGGTACGGGAACCGTATCGACGAAGTCGAGTTCCACCCCGCGTGGCATCGGCTGCTCGGGCACGCGGTGGGCTCCGGGCTGACCGACGCCTGGGGGCGTCCGTCCGGGCATCTGCGCCGGGCCGCCGGGTTCTTCCTGTGGTCGCAGGCCGAGGCGGGCCACGGCTGCCCGGTCTCGATGACGCACGCGGCCGTGCCGGCCCTGCGGGCCGATCCGTCGATCGCGGCCGCATGGGAGCCGCGACTGACCTCGCACGTGTACGAGGAGGGGCTGCGGCCGGCCGCGCAGAAGGCCGGTGTGCTCTTCGGCATGGGGATGACGGAGAAGCAGGGCGGCAGTGACGTACGGGCCAACACGACGGCCGCCGTGCCGCTGGACGCGTCCGGGGAGTACCTGCTGACCGGGCACAAGTGGTTCTGCTCGGCTCCGATGTGCGACGGCTTCCTGGTGCTGGCCCAGGCTCCGGGCGGGCTGACCTGCTTCCTGGTGCCCCGGGTGCTGGAGGACGGCACGCGCAACGTCTTCGCGATCCAGCGGCTGAAGGACAAGCTGGGCAACAGGTCGAACGCGTCCAGCGAGGTCGAGTTCGACGGGACCTGGGCGCGGCGGGTCGGCGAGGAGGGCCGCGGGGTGCGGACCATCATCGAGATGGTCGCGGCGACCCGGCTGGACTGCGTCATCGGCTCGGCCGCGCTGATGCGGCAGGCGCTGACGCAGGCGGTGCATCATGCGGAGCACCGCTCTGCCTTCGGAGCACTGCTCGTCGACCAGCCGCTGATGCGCAACGTGCTCGCGGACCTCGCCCTGGAGTCGGAGGCAGCCACCACCCTGACGCTGCGGCTGGCCGCCGCCAACGACGCCGGGACCGAACAGGAGAAGGCCTTCCTGCGGCTCGCCGTGCCGGCCGCGAAGTACTGGGTGACCAAGCGGTGTACGCCGATGGTGGCCGAGGCCCTGGAGTGTCTGGGGGGCAACGGCTACGTCGAGGAGTCCGGGCTGCCGAGACTGCTGCGCGAATCGCCGCTGAACTCCATCTGGGAGGGCTCGGGAAACGTCCAGGCCCTGGACGTGCTGCGCGCCCTGCAGCGGGAGCCGCAGGCGCTGAACGCCTTCCTCCAGGAGGTCGGCCTGGCCCGGGGCGCCGACCACAGGCTGGACTCGGCCATCAAGGACCTGCTGACGGACCTCGCCGATCTGGAGGGCATCGAGGGGCGGGCCCGCCGCGTGGTGGAGCGCATGGCCCTGGTACTGCAGGGATCGCTGCTGGTCCGCTGGGCTCCGCCGGAGGTCGCGGACGCGTTCTGCGCCTCGCGGCTGGGCGGTGACTGGGGCACGGCCTTCGGCACGCTGCCGCACAGCCTGGACCTGCGCGCGGTCGTGGAACGGGCGCGGATCGCGGGCTAGGGAGGAACCCCCGTCGGGCTCCCCTGCGGTCCCCAAACCGCTCCGAGCCGGATCCGGGCCCGTCTACCGGCTCAGAGGTGGCGCCGCGCCGACTCGGCACCACCTCTGAACCGAAGCCCCGAGGAGGAGCTGTCACGCCGCTCGGGCGGCGTCCGGACATTTTCGGTCGGACGATCGGGACTTGGCGAGAGTTGCATACCGTTGCAACCTTTGAGTCGGCAGCCGCCCGCCGGACGTGCCGGGGGAAGCGGCCCCCCGGGCACCTGCGGACCTCCGGGCGGCCGGCGTCGTACGTCCTGTTCGCACGGGGAGGTTCAGGTGGCCGACAGCACAGACATGACGGTCGATGTGGCACGCATCTCGGCCATGCACCCTCGGGAGGCCACCCGGCTGCTCAAGGGGGTGCGCGCGGCCGCGCTCGCCGGCGACCGCCCGCCGGCCGTGCCCCGCCCGGAGATCGCGGAGTCCTGGCGCCGGATGCTGGCCGGCGGCGTGCACCCGGACCGGGACGCGCGCTCGCGGATGCTGTCGGACTGCGAGACGGAGGAGCGGCGCACCGTCTCCCCGCTGCGGGAGGTCCTGCCCGTGTTGCGGGAAGGGCTGCTGCCCGCGCTCGACGGGGCGCTCCACATCATGGTCGTCGCGGACGTGGACGGGCGGCTGCTGTGGCGGGAGGGGCACAGCTCCATCCTGCGCAAGGCCGACCGGCTCGGTTTCACGGTCGGGGCGGACTGGGACGAGGCCGTGGTCGGTACGAACGGGGTGGGGACCGCCCTGGTGACCCGGCGGCCGGTGCAGGTGTTCTCGGCGGAGCACTTCGTCTCCAGCCACCACGACTGGACCTGCGCGGGGGCGCCCGTGCGGGACCCGCGGGACGGGCGGCTGCTGGGCGTGGTCGACGTCAGCGGGCCACTGGCCACCATGCACCCGGCGACGCTGGCCTGGGTGAGCTCGGTGGCCCGGCTGGCGGAGCGGGAGCTGCGGATCCGGCACCTGGAGTCGCTGGAGCGGCTGCGGACGGTGGCGGCCCCGCTGCTGGCCGGGCTGCCGGGACGGGCGCTGGCCGTGGACCTGCACGGCTGGACGGCCGCGGTGACGGGGCTGGCCCCGGTGGACCGGATCCCGCTGCCGAAGGACTTCGCGCCGGGCCGGATGTGGGTGCCGCAGCTGGGCGACTGCGTGGCGGAGCCGCTGCCGGGCGGCTGGCTGCTGCGGATCGCGCAGGACGCCGCGGCCACTGCGGCGACCCGGGTCGTACTGGACCTCAGCCGGGCCGGTGCGTGGTCGGCGACGGTGTACGGGGCGTCCGGGAGCTGGTCGCAGGAGCTGAGCCCGCGCCATGCGGAGCTGCTGTACCTGCTGGCGGAGAGCCCACGGGGGTGCACGGCGGCGGAGCTGTCGGCGGAGCTGTTCGGAGACCCGACCCGCACCGTGACGGTCCGGGCCGAGCTGTCGCGCGTGCGCCGCAACCTCGCGGGGGTCCTGGCGCACCGGCCGTACCGGTTCGCGCAGGACGTGGAGGTGGAGCTGATCCGCCCGGAGGACCCGGCCCGGCTGCTCCCGCACTCGACGGCCCCGGCGGTGGTGCGGGCCCGCCTGGGCCGGACGCGGCCCGGCATGGTTCCCTGAGCTGCATGCGCACCCTCACACTCACCACCTGGTCGCTGGAGATGACCTCTCCGGCGGACCTCGTCCCGGCGGCTCCGGCGGGCCCGGAGATATCCGTCGTGCGGTCGGAGGTCCCCTCCCCCGAGTTCAGCCGCTTCCTCTACGCCTCGGTCGGCGGCGACATCCACTGGACCGACCGGTTGTCGCTGACCCGCGCGCAGTGGGTGGCACAGCTCGACCGGCCGGGCGTGGAGACCTGGGTGGCGTACGACCGCGGCACGCCGGCGGGGTACGTGGAGCTCGACCCGCAGGACGACGGCGTGGTGGAGATCATGTACTTCGGCCTGCTCCCCGACTTCCGCGGCCGCCGCATCGGCGGGCATCTGCTGACCGTCGGCGTGGAACGGGCCTGGGACCTCGCGTCGCGCTGGCCGGAGCGCGAGGCGACCCGCCGGGTGTGGGTCCACACCTGCAGCCAGGACGGCCCGACGGCGATGAGCAACTACCAGCGCCGCGGGTTCAAGGTCTTCCGGACGGAGACGGAACAGAAGGAAGAGACCCCGACCCCGGGCCCCTGGCCCGGCGCGTAGTCACGGCGCCTGCCGCGCGGCCCGTCCTCCCGGTTCGCGCGGCCCGTCCGCGGGAGGGGCCGCCGCGCGCGGCGGCGCGGCCAGAGACCTCACCCGCCCCTTCCGCCCCTTCCGCTTCGTCCCGGCGGGACGCCGCGGGCGGGCCCCCGGACGCCGCCCCGCAGGCCCCACCTGCCGCGTCCGCGCGTGACCCCCGTCACGCCGTCCCAACATGCGGGACCAGTTCGTCCGAATCGTGGACAGTAGTGGACTCCTCCAATCGGCCCATGACACGCTTCCGCCATGAATGGAGCTGGAATTGCCTTGGTGAGTCGGCGGCACGTCGACCTCGGCCGCATGTCCAGCGCCATCTGTCCGGCGTGCTGACGGAACCAGCAACCGCCGCACATCGCCGCAATCCCGGCATCGTCGCCGTGGAAGTGTCGATCATCGCAGTCCCCTGAAGGCCGAACTCCGCCCCGCTCTCCGGTCACCCCGGCACAGCGCGGGCAATCAGCCGCACCCGCTCAGCGACCAGGGGTCACGCCACCCCGCCCGCTTCACCCGCCCCTGCCCTGAGCCGCCCACGAAGGACGTACCGCCATGGCCGCCACCCCCGAAACGCCCGCGCCCGCCGCCGCAGCCGCCGCGCGCCGCAAGACCGGCCGTCACCGCGGCGAGGGACAGTGGGCCGTCGGACACCACACGCCCCTCAACGGCAACGAGCAGTTCAAGAAGGACGACGACGGTCTCAATGTGCGGACACGCATTGAGACGATCTACGCCCACCGGGGCTTCGACTCCATCGACCCCAACGACCTGCGCGGCCGCATGCGCTGGTGGGGTCTCTACACCCAGCGCAAGCCCGGGATCGACGGCGGCAAGACCGCGATCCTGGAGCCGGAGGAGCTGGACGACAAGTACTTCATGCTGCGCGTCCGCATCGACGGCGGCCGGCTGACCACCGAGCAGCTGCGCGTCATCGGCGAGATCTCCGAGGAGTTCGCACGCGGCACCGCCGACCTCACCGACCGCCAGAACGTGCAGTACCACTGGATCCGGATCGAGGACGTCCCGGAGATCTGGCGCCGCCTGGAGGCCGTCGGCCTGTCCACCACCGAGGCCTGCGGTGACACGCCCCGCGTGATCCTCGGCTCGCCCGTCGCCGGCATCGCCCAGGACGAGATCATCGACGGCACGCCCGCCATCGACGAGATCTACCGCCGCATCGTGGGCAACAAGGACTTCTCCAACCTGCCCCGCAAGTTCAAGTCCGCCGTCTCCGGTTCGCCGCTCCTCGACGTGGCGCACGAGATCAACGACATCGCGTTCGTGGGCGTGAACCACCCCGAGCACGGTCCCGGCTTCGACGTCTGGGTCGGCGGGGGCCTCTCCACCAACCCCAAGCTCGGTGTGCGCCTGGGTACCTGGGTCTCGCTCGACGAGGTCCCGGACGTGTACGAGGGCGTCATCTCGATCTTCCGCGACTACGGCTACCGCCGGCTGCGCACCCGCGCCCGTCTGAAGTTCCTCGTGGCCGACTGGGGTGCGGCCAGGTTCCGCCAGGTCCTGGAGGACGAGTACCTGAAGCGGAAGCTGACCGACGGCCCCGCGCCCGAGCAGCCCTCCGGCCAGTGGCGCGACCACGTCGGGGTCCACGAGCAGAACGACGGCAAGTTCTACGTCGGCTTCGCGCCCCGCGTGGGCCGCGTGGACGGCGCCACCCTGACCAAGATCGCGGACATTGCGGAGCAGCACGGATCCGGCCGCCTGCGCACCACCGCCGAGCAGAAGATGATCGTGCTCGACATCGAGGCCGACAAGGTCGACTCGGTCGTCGAGGCGCTGGAGGCGCTGGACCTGCGGGTCAAGCCGTCCCCGTTCCGCCGCGGCACCATGGCCTGCACCGGCATCGAGTTCTGCAAGCTGGCCATCGTCGAGACCAAGGCGCGGGGCGCCTCGCTCATCGACGAGCTGGAGCGCCGCCTGCCGGACTTCGCCGAGCCGCTCACCATCAACATCAACGGCTGCCCGAACGCCTGCGCCCGCATCCAGGTCGCGGACATCGGTCTCAAGGGGCAGCTGGTCCTGGACGACGACGGCAACCAGGTGGAGGGCTACCAGGTCCACCTGGGCGGCGCCCTCGGCCTGGAGGCCGGCTTCGGCCGCAAGGTCCGCGGCCTCAAGGTCACCTCGGCCGGTCTGCCCGACTACGTCGAGCGGGTCGTCACGTGCTACGAGGAGCAGCGCGAGGACGGCGAGCGCTTCGCGGCCTGGGTCGCCCGCGCGGACGAGAAGAGCCTCTCGTGAGCGAGCGGGCCGCCCCCTTCTACTGCCCCTACTGCGGCGACGAGGACCTGTTCCCCCACGAGACGGGCCACGGCGCGTGGGAGTGCCGGGCCTGCAACCGGGCCTTCCAGCTGAAGTACCTCGGGCTGCTGGCCCGGGGCGTCCGGTCCGGTGCAGCCGGATCAACGGGATCTGCGGAATCAGCGGGATCAGCGGGAGGGGACGAGATATGACCACCACTCAAGACGCCAGTCTCAAGAACGCGGCGCTGAAGTCGGCCACCCTCAAGGAGCTGGCCGAGCAGGCGGGCCGCGACCTGGAGGACGCCTCCGCGCTGGACATCCTGCGCTGGGCGGTCGACACCTTCGGCGGGAAGTTCGCCGTGACCTCCTCCATGGAGGACGCGGTCGTCGCCCACCTGGCCTCGCGGGTCCTCCCCGGCGTGGACGTGGTCTTCCTCGACACGGGCTACCACTTCGAGGAGACCATCGGCACCCGGGACGCGGTCGACGCGGTGATGGACGTCAACGTCATCACGCTGACCCCGCGGCAGAGCGTCGCCGAGCAGGACGCCGAGTACGGGCCGAAGCTGCACGACCGGGACCCCGACCTGTGCTGCGCGCTGCGCAAGGTCAAGCCGCTGGAAGAGGGCCTGACCGCGTACGACGCGTGGGCGACGGGCCTGCGCCGCGACGAGTCCCCGACCCGGGCGAACACCCCGGTGGTCGGCTGGGACGAGAAGCGGCAGAAGGTCAAGGTCTCGCCGATCGCCCGGTGGACGCAGGACGACGTGGACGCGTACGTGGCCGAGCACGGCGTACTCACCAACCCGCTGCTGATGGACGGCTACGCCTCCGTCGGCTGCGCCCCCTGCACCCGCCGCGTGGCGGAGGGCGAGGACGCGCGGTCCGGCCGCTGGGCCGGGCGGGGCAAGACCGAGTGCGGGCTGCACGGCTGATGACGACCAGTGAAGAACCTACGGAGACAGAGCAGATGAGCGTGAGCGACCAGGGCGCCACCGTGTGGCTGACCGGGCTGCCGAGCGCGGGCAAGACCACCATCGCCTACGCGCTGGCCGAACGGCTGCGCGCCGAGGGTCACCGGGTGGAGGTGCTCGACGGGGACGAGATCCGCGAGTTCCTCTCCGCCGGCCTGGGCTTCGGTCGCGAGGACCGGCACACCAACGTGCAGCGGATCGGCTTCGTCGCCGAACTCCTCGCGAGCAACGGCGTCAAGGCACTGGTGCCGGTGATCGCGCCGTTCGCCGACAGCCGCGAGGCCGTCCGCAAGCGGCACGCGGCCGCGGCGACGGAGTACCTCGAAGTGCACGTGGCCACTCCGGTCGAGGTGTGCTCCGAGCGTGACGTGAAGGGCCTGTACGCCAAGCAGGCCGCGGGCGAGATCACCGGTCTGACCGGGGTCGACGACCCGTACGAGGCACCGGAGTCCCCGGACCTCCGTATCGAGTCGCACACGCAGACCGTGCAGGAGTCGGCTGCGGCCCTGCACGCGCTGCTCACCGAGAGGGGTCTGGCATGACGACGACCGTCGCACACGTCCACGAGGAGACCGACGCGCCCTACGCGCTGTCGCACCTGGACGCCCTGGAGTCCGAGGCCGTGCACATCTTCCGGGAGGTGGCGGGTGAGTTCGAGAAGCCGGTGATCCTCTTCTCCGGCGGCAAGGACTCCATCGTCATGCTGCACCTGGCGCTGAAGGCGTTCGCGCCGGCACCGGTGCCCTTCGCGCTGCTGCACGTCGACACCGGCCACAACTTCCCCGAGGTGCTCGACTACCGCGACCGAACCGTCACCGAGCACGGACTGCGCCTGCACGTCGCGTCCGTCCAGGACTACATCGACGCCGGCACACTGCGCGAACGCCCCGACGGCACCCGCAACCCGCTACAGACCGTCCCGCTGACCGAGGCCATCCACAACCTGAAGTTCGATGCCGTCTTCGGCGGCGGCCGCCGCGACGAGGAGAAGGCCCGCGCCAAAGAACGCGTCTTCTCCCTGCGCGACGAGTTCTCCCAGTGGGACCCCCGCCGCCAGCGCCCCGAACTCTGGCAGCTCTACAACGGCCGGCACGCCCCCGGCGAACACGTCCGCGTCTTCCCGCTCTCGAACTGGACCGAGCTGGACGTGTGGCAGTACATCGCCCGCGAGGGCATCGAACTGCCCGAGATCTACTTCGCCCACGAGCGCGAGGTCTTCCGACGCAACGGCATGTGGCTGACCGCCGGCGAGTGGGGCGGACCCAAGGAAGACGAGACCACCGAAACCCGGCTCATCCGCTACCGCACCGTCGGCGACATGTCCTGCACCGGCGCCGTCGACTCCGACGCCACCACACTCGACGCCGTGATCGCCGAGATCGCCGTCTCCCGCCTCACCGAGCGGGGCGCGACCCGCGCCGACGACAAGATGTCCGAGGCCGCGATGGAAGACCGCAAGCGCGAAGGGTACTTCTAGACATGACCAGCACCACCGACCAGGTCGCCGGACTCGACGACCTCGCAGCGACCACCCTGCTGCGCTTCGCGACTGCCGGCTCCGTCGACGACGGCAAGTCCACCCTGGTGGGCCGCCTCCTACACGACTCCAAATCGGTCCTGACCGACCAGATGGAAGCCGTCGAGGCCGTCTCCGCCCGACGCGGCCAGGACGCCCCCGACCTCGCCCTCCTCACCGACGGCCTGCGCGCCGAACGCGAGCAGGGCATCACCATCGACGTCGCCTACCGCTACTTCGCCACCGCCCGCCGCCGGTTCATCCTCGCCGACACCCCCGGCCACGTGCAGTACACCCGGAACATGGTCACCGGCGCCTCCACCGCCGACCTCGCCGTCGTCCTCGTCGACGCCCGCAACGGCGTCATCGAGCAGACCCGCCGACACGCCGCCGTCGCCGCCCTCCTGCGCGTCCCCCACGTCGTCCTCGCCGTCAACAAGATGGACCTGGTCGGCTACGCCGAATCGGTCTTCGCCACGATCGCCGAGGAATTCACCGCCTACGCCTCGGACCTGGGCGTCCCGGAGATCACCGCGATCCCGATCTCGGCGCTCGCCGGCGACAACGTCGTGGAACCCTCCGCCAACATGGACTGGTACGGCGGCCCCACCGTGCTGGAGCACCTGGAGACCGTCCCGGTCAGCCACGACCTCACCGCCTGCCCGGCACGTTTCCCGGTGCAGTACGTGATCCGCCCGCAGACCCCCGAGCACCCCGACTACCGCGGCTACGCCGGGCAGATCGCCTCCGGCGTCCTGCGTGTCGGCGAGGCCGTCACGGTCCTGCCGTCCGGGCGCACCTCGGTCATCGAGGGCATCGACGCGCTGGGCGAGCCGGTGGACATCGCCTGGGCGCCGCAGTCGGTGACGGTGCGTCTGAAGGACGACATCGACATCTCGCGCGGCGATCTGATCGCACCGTCAGCCAACGCCCCGGCCACCACGCAGGACGTCGTGGCGACCGTCTGCCACGTGGCCGACCAGCCGCTGGCCGTCGGCGCCCGGGTGCTCATCAAGCACACGACCCGCACGGTCAAGGCGATCGTCAAGGAGATCCCCTCCCGGCTGACCCTGGACGACCTGTCCCAGCACCCGGACCCCGGACAGCTGGTGGCCAACGACATCGGGCGGGTCGTCGTCCGCACCGCCGAGCCCCTGGCGCTCGACGCGTACGCCGACTCCCGCCGCACCGGGTCCTTCCTGCTGATCGACCCGGCCGACGGGACCACCCTGGCGGCGGGCATGGCGGGCGAGTCCTTCGCCTCCCAGGCCGAGGCCGCCGACGCGGCCCGGGACGACGACGGTTGGGACTTCTAGCCGTGTCCGCCGGTCCTTACTCGACCTTCGCGAAAGAGGGCGGCCGCATCGGCAGCGGCGCCCTCGGCAGCGGCCAGGGAGGGGTGGCGCGATGTGCGCGGTGAGCGCTCCGGTCGTCCACGAGCCGTACCCGCCGCTGTTCCACCGACGAAGACCCGCGCCGTAACCCACGGCGCGCCGAGAGGAAGTCCTCCCGTGCCTGCCATCCGTACCACCCTGCGCCGCGGCCTCGCCGCGGCCGCCGCCCTGCCGTTCCTGATCGGCGCGCTCGCCTCCTGCGGCTACGGCTCCCAGGCGGAGGACACGGGCGACGACAGGGCGAACGCCGCCGCCTCCAACGGAAGGAAGCTGTCGGCTTCCGAGGTGCGCATCGGGTACTTCCCGAACCTCACCCACGCCACCGCGCTGGTCGGCCTCCAGGAAGGGCTGATCCAGCAGGAGCTCGGCGCCACCAGGATCAAGCCGCAGGTCTTCAACGCCGGCCCGTCCGAGATCGAGGCGCTCAACGGCGGTTCCCTCGACATCGGTTTCATCGGTCCCTCGCCGTCGATCAACGCCTACGTGAAGTCGAAGGGCCGGAACCTGCGGATCATCTCCGGGTCAGCGTCGGGTGGCGTGAAGCTGGTCGTGAACCCGGACAAGGTCAAGACCCTGGACGACCTCAGGGGCAAGAAGATCGCCACCCCGCAGAAGGGGAACACGCAGGACGTCGCGTTCCTCAACTGGATCTCCGAGAGGGGCTGGACGGTCGACCCGGAGTCCGGCAAGGGGGATGTCTCGGTCGTCCGCACGGACAACAAGGTGGCCCCGGACGCCTTCCGGCAGGGCTCCGTCGACGGCGCCTGGGTGCCCGAGCCGACGGCCTCCAAGCTGGTCTCCGACGGCGGCTCCGTCCTCCTCGACGAGACCGACCTGTGGCCCGAGAAGAAGTTCGTGATCACGAACGTCATCGTGTCGCAGAAGTTCCTCAGGGAGCACCCCGACGTGGTCGAGGCAGCGCTCGCCGGCACGGTGAAGACCAACGAGTGGATCAACGCCAACCCGGAGAAGGCGAAGGCATCCGCCAACGCCAAGCTGGCGGCGGACAGCGGCAGGGGGCTCGACCCGAAGGTCATCGATCCGGCCTGGCCGAGCATCGAGATCACCGACGATCCGCTCGCCTCGACGCTGAGGACCCAGTCGGATTGGGCGGTCAAGGCCGGCCTCATCGAGCAGCCCGACCTGACCGGCATCTACGACCTGACGCTCCTGAACAAGGTGCTCAAGGCCGCCGGCAAGCCCGAGGTCCCCGACGCCGGCCTCGGTGCCGAGTAACCCGCAGTCCAGCCAACCCAGGAGGTGACGACCATGGCCACGACACTCGCCAAGGCTGCCGAGGGCACCGCCCACGCGGCGGCGCACGCCGCCCGTATCGAGCACGTCTCGAAGTCCTTCTCCGGCCCGGCCGGAGCGCAGCTCGTCCTGGACGACATCAGCCTCGATGTCGCTCCCGGAGAGTTCGTCACCCTCCTGGGGGCGTCCGGCTGCGGAAAGTCCACCCTGCTCAACCTGGTGGCCGGCCTCGACAAGCCGTCCGCGGGAGCCATCGAGACCCCCGGCGGCCGCCCCGCGCTCATGTTCCAGGAGCACGCCCTCTTCCCGTGGCTGACCGCGGGCAAGAACATCGAACTCGCCCTGCGCCTGCGCGGGGTCGCCCGGGCCGACCGCACGGCCGAGGCCGAACGCCTGCTGGAGCTGGTCCGCCTCGGCGGCGCCCACGGCAAGCGCGTGCACGAGCTCTCCGGCGGCATGCGCCAGCGCGTCGCCCTGGCCCGAGCGCTCGCCCAGGACAGCCGCCTGCTCCTGATGGACGAACCGTTCGCGGCCCTCGACGCCATCACCCGCGACGTCCTCCACGGCGAACTCACCCGCATCTGGCAGGAGACGGGGCTGTCCGTCCTGTTCGTCACCCACAACGTGCGCGAAGCCGTCCGTCTCGCCCAGCGCGTGGTCCTGCTCTCCTCCCGCCCGGGACGGGTCGCGAAGGAATGGACCGTGGACATCCCGCAGCCGCGCCGCATCGAGGACGCGGACGTCGCGGAACTGTCCCTCGAGATCACTGAACACCTGCGTGGGGAGATCCGCCGCCATGGCCAGCACTGATACGAAGGCGAAGACGGACGACCTCGCGGGCCTGGAGGCCGGGCTCGACGCCCTGGACGCGGTCCAGACCCACCGAACGCCGGTCCGCGAGGTCCTCGTCAGGAAGGCCCTGCCGCCGTTCCTGGCGGTCGGCCTGGTCCTGGTGCTCTGGCAGGTCCTGGTCTCCCTGAAGCTCACCGACGAGACAAAGCTCCCCGCCCCCTCCGCGGTGTGGGACAGCCTGTCCGACATGTGGCTGAAGGGGACCCTGCTGGAGGTCATCTGGACCTCCGTGTCTCGTGGTCTGCTCGGCTTCCTGCTGGCCCTGGCCATCGGCACTCCACTCGGCCTGATCGTCGCCCGGGTGAAGTTCGTGCGCGCCGCGATCGGCCCGATCCTCCAGGGCCTGCAGTCCCTGCCGTCCGTGGCGTGGGTACCGCCTGCCGTGCTCTGGTTCGGCCTCAACGACGCCATGATGTTCACGGTCATCCTGCTGGGCGCCGTCCCGTCCATCGCCAACGGCCTCGTCTCCGGTATCGACCAGGTCCCGCCGCTGTTCCTGCGAGCCGGCCGCACGCTCGGTGCCACGGGCCTGCGCGGCGCCTGGCACGTGGTCATGCCGGCCGCGCTGCCGGGCTACGTGGCCGGCCTCAAGCAGGGCTGGGCGTTCTCCTGGCGCTCGCTGATGGCCGCCGAGATCATCGCCTCCTCCCCCGACCTCGGCCTGGGCCTGGGCCAGCTGCTGGAGAACGGCCGCAACAACATCGACCTGCCCGGGGTGTTCCTCGCGATCATCCTGATCCTCGTCGTCGGCATCGCCATCGACCTGCTGATCTTCAGCCCCCTGGAGCGGTACGTCCTGCGCAGCCGCGGCCTGCTGGTGAGGAGCTGATCCGCGTGGCGTCCGTACTGCTGGTCATCGCCCACGGCAGCCGCGACCCACGGCACGCCGCGACCGTGCACGCCCTCACCCGGCGGGTGCGGGCGCTGCGCCCCGGACTGCGGGTGGAGACGGCCTTCCTGGACTTCAACGCCCCGCGGGTCGATCAGGTGCTGTCGGCGCTGCACGCCGAAGGCGCCCGCGACGTGGTGGCCCTGCCGCTGCTGCTGACCCGGGCCTTCCACGCGAAGGCCGACATCCCGGCGGCGCTGTCGGACGCGCTGACGCGTCTGCCGGGCCTGTCGGTCTCGGTGGCGGACGTCCTCGGCCCGTCGCCGCTGCTCGTCGAGGCTCTCGAACGCCGGTTGTCCGAAGCCGGCCTCTCCCCGGCGGACCGGGCCACCACCGCGGTGGTGCTCGCTTCCGCCGGCTCCACGGACCCGGAGGCGATCGCAGTGATCGCTGAAATCGCGCGGGAGTGGCGGCACACCGGTTGGTGCGCCGTGCGGCCTGCGTTCGCCTCCGCCGCTCTGCCCCGTACGGAGGACGCCGTACGGGCCCTGCGCGCCGAGGGCTTCGCCCGGGTCGCGGTGGCGCCGTACGTCATCGCCCCCGGCCGGCTCCCCGACCGCATCGCGGCCGGCGCCGAGGCCGCAGGCGCCGACGTGGTGGCCGACGTCCTGGGCGCCGCCCCGGAACTGGCGCGACTGCTGCTGCGCCGCTACGACGCGGCTGCCGCGGCGCCCGCGCGGCGACCGGCGCTGACGGCCTGAGGACCTGAGGACCTGAGGACCTGACGGCCCCGCCCGCTACGCCCGGGCGGCGGCCTCGTCGGCCAGGGCCGTCAGGTCCGCGACGGACATCGCGCCCGGCGGCAGGCCCTCGCGGGCGAAGATGTTCGCCGCGTGCCGCAGGACGTCGTTGACCGGGGTGGGCACCCCGTGCAGACGGCCCAGCAGCGAGATCTCGCCGTTGAGGTAGTCCGCCTCGACCGAGCCCGTGCCGCGCGCCAGGCTCTGCCAGGAGGACCCGCCCCGCACGCCCGGCGGCTGGTCCACCTTCCCGTCGCGGGCCTGCGACTGCTCCGCGTCCGAGGCGTAGGCGATGCCGGCGGCACCGAAGGCGGCCTTCCCCTCGCGGACGGCCCGCAGCAGCAGCGCCGCCTTCGCCGGGTCGGGCTCCGGGCCGGTCGTCGCCTGGATCGCGTTGCCCAGGTTCCCCAGCAGCTTCGCGTACTTCCAGCGCATGACGTCCTCGACGGGCGGCGCCTCGAAGCCTGCCCGGTCGAGGTCGGCCGCGACCGCCCGGGCGAGCGCGTCGGTGCCGCCCGCGGCCCGGCCCAGGTGCAGGATGCCGGTCAGCGGGGTGCACAGCGCCGAGACCACTCCCGGCTCCAGGAAGGTGGCGGGCAGCCAGACGCACACCCCGTACACGCGCGCGAAGCGCCGCAGCGCCAGCCGCTCGCTCTCCACGCCGTTCTGCGCGCAGAGCACCGGGAGCCGCTGTGCGGCCGTGCCGCCGCCCGCGACCTCGGCGTCGCCCCACGCGTCGAGCGCCGCGACCGCGTCCTGGGTCTTGACCGCCAGCAACAGCACGTCGTCCGGGCGCAGTTCGCCCATCTCGTCCGGTCCGGTGACCACCGGCAGCCGGTGCACCCGGCTGCCGTCCGCCGTCGTCAGGCGCAGCCCCCCGACGCGCAGGGCCTCCGCGTGTGCGCCGCGGGCGGCGAGGACGACCTCGCCGCCCGCCTCCGCGAGCCGTCCGCCGATGGTGGCGCCGACGGCGCCCGCGCCGATGATGATGTACCGCATGCCGATGAGCCTGGCACACCCCGCCCCGGGCGTCGCCCCCGGGGGCCCGGGGCGCGGCGGCCGGGGGCCAGGATGATCCCCATGAGTGCTGATGAAGAGGGCGGCAGTGTGGCCATGGCGATCGCGGGCGAGATCCTGTTGATGAGCCCCGGCGTGCGGACGTCGAGGACGTTGACGGATCCGCTCCTCGATCCGGAGTTCGTCGAGGTGGGCGCCTCGGGCCGCAGGTGGGACAGGGAAGCGATGCTCGCGGCGCTGCCGGACCTGGAGGGCGGCTGCGCCGGCGGGCCGCGGTACGAGCCGGCCGGCCTGGCGGGCGTCGAACTGGCACCGGGGTTGGTGCACCTCACCTACGAGACCGTGATCGACGGGCGGCGGGCGCGCCGGAGTTCGCTCTGGCGGTTGTCCGAGGACGGGACCGGCTGGCGGATGTACTACCACCAGGCCACCCCGGTGCCGGGCGGGTGAGGACCCGGCACGTGGTCAGGCGCCGGTCATCTCCACGAGCTTGGCGACGGTGTTCCAGTTGCGGGTGGTCACGTCGATGCCCTTGACGACGGCGGGCCTGGCGAGGGCCTCCGCCAGCTTGGAGCGGCCCAGGCCGTCGGGGGCGTAGAGGTAGAGGACGCGGTCGCCGAGCCGGTACTCCTCGGGGAGGAACGCGGCCGCGTCGAGCGCGGCGAAGCGCTCCGCGCCGGGCTGCTCGGAGAGGAAGGTGGCGTGGAGCTGCCTGCCCTCCAGCTCCGCCGCCGGGAAGGGGCACGCCTGCTCGACCGCGCGCAGGTACACGCCGTCGAGCACCAGGCACGCGACCCGGAAGCCGAAGTGGGCCTCGATGGCCGCCTCCAGCTCCCGGGCGAGCGCCACCGGATCGGTCTGCGCACTGCTGAAGACGGCGTTGCCGCTCTGCAGGTACGTCTGCACGTCACCGTGCCCCAGTCCTTCGATCACGGAGCGCAGCTCCGCCATCGGGACCTTCTTGCTGCCGCCGACATTGATCCCGCGCAGCAGCGCCGCGTACTTCGTCGTCACCGTGGCCTTCTTCGTCATGGGGGCACCCTAGGGTGCGCCTACGACAGTTCCGCCTCGATGAGGTCGGCGGCCCGGCGCGTGCCGCCCTCGGCGGCCATCCCGGCACGGATCTCCTCGGCTCGGACGGCGACGGCGGGGTCGGCGACGAGAGCGAGGACCGCCTCGCGGAGGGTGGTCGCATCCGCGTCGGCCATCGGGACGTGCCGGGCCACGCCCAGGGAGGCCAACACGTCGGCGTTGCCGAACTGGTCGACGGCCTGGGGGACGGCGACCATCGGGGTGGCGGTGGCCAGCCCCTCCTGGCTGCCGCCGGCGCCCGCGTGGGTGATGAAGGCGTCGGCCTGGCGCAGGATGTCCAGCTGGGGCACCCAGCGGTGGACCTCCACGTTGGCGGGGATCTCGCCAAGGTCCGCCTGGTCGGTGTGCCTGCCGATCTGCAGGACGACGTACCAGTCGGGCAGGTCGGCGAAGGCGTCGATGCAGGCGCGGTAGAAGGCGGGCTGCTTGGTGAAGGCCGAGCCGAGCGAGACCAGGACGACCTTCCTGCCGCGGGCGGCCTCGGGCCTGGTCCAGGTGCCCTGGGCGGCGCTGCGGTCGCCCTGGCAGGCTCCGACGAAGGTGTGGACGGACTCGTCGACGCGGTCGGCGTGGGGTTGGAGGGCCTTGGGGATGAGGACGAGGCTGCGGCGGGGGCGGCCCTGGAAGCGGTCGACCTGGTCGCCGAGGCCGTTCTCGGTGAGCCACGCCGCGAACGCGGCGTAGTAGGCCTGCCCGCGTTCGGAGGCCTTCAGCTCGGCGAACATCGGCTCGGCCACCTCCTGTTCGTACCCCTCCCAGGCGACGAGGTTCGGGGAGAGCGAAACGGCGGGGACGCCCCAGCGGTGGGCGAGCACCGGCGCCGGGTAGGCGGTGATGTCGTGGAGGACGAGGTCTGGTTCGTCGCCCTCGAAGGCGGCGGCGAGCTGCGGGAGGGCCTGGACCGCGTCGTTCAGGAAGGTCTCCAGGTGGTCGATGAGTTCGGTGCCCCAGGCCTCCGGTTCGTCTTCGGTGGGGAGGGTGGAGGTGTAGACCACGGGTGTGGCTCCGGTCCCGGCGACCTGCTCGGCGAAGGAGGCGGGGATGGCGTAGCTGACCCGGTGGCCGCGGGCGACGAGCTCCCGGATCACCTCGATGCTGGGGTTCACGTGCCCGGGGGCGGCGATGGAGAACATGGCGATGTGGGCGGGCTTGGCGGAGGTCATGGCCCGACCCTAACGAGACGAGACGTCTCGTGCAATCATTTTCAGGTCGCCCTGGACGGCCCCGGGGAGGCGGACGGGTCACGGCCGGCCGGCTCGGCGGGATCGACGGCGCGGCAGGGCGCCAGCACGCGCTCGACGTCGAGGGTGAGCGAGTCGAGCCAGGTCTGGGCGGCGAAGAACTCCGCCGGGGCGACGCCCTCCGGGCGCCGCGCCGCACTGCCCGCACCGCCCGTACCACTGGTTCCGCCCGCACCGCCCGTACCACTGGTTCCGCCCGCACCGCCCGTACCGTCTGCTTCCTCCGGTCCCCCTGCTCCCCCTGCTCCCCCTGCTCCCTCTCCTCCCTCCGTCACGGCCGCCCGGCCGGCGCCAGCGCGCGCCGCGGCCTCCGGCGGCACCGCGGCCGCCCACCGCGCCGCCCCCCGCATCCGGGCCGCCACCCCGTCCGCCCGCTCACCGAGCCGCTCCCCGTTGCCCGGCCCGAGGTCCGGGCCGGCCCGGGCGAGCAGCCTCCGGGATCCCCAGAGCACGTGGTGGCCGGTGATCATGGCGGCCTGCCAGTCGGGAGCCCCGGCCACCGGGGCCCGCGGCTCGCTCTGGCGCTGCGCGTACGCGCACTCCGCCAGCGAGAGCGCGAGCCTCAGCGCCCGGTCGTCGGGCGCGGTGTCCCGCCTCCCGGCGGCCACGGCGGCTGCGGTCGCCTCGACCGTCTCGGCCTCCCTCGCCAGCAGCAGCGCGACCGCGCGGTGCAGCTCCGCCTGCGCTCCCCGCGGCCAGGCGAGCAGCCCGAAGACGATGCCGATCATGCTCCCGACGACCACGTCCATGAGCCGGATCTCGGCCAGCCGCCAGGTCACGGGCGCCAGCTGCGCGAAGACGAAGGACACCACGAGGGTGAACATGCCCTGGGCCCAGCCCACGCCCCGGACCGGCCCGACCAGGAAGGCGACGAGCATCACCAGGGGCAGAATGACGGCGTAGACGGTGGTGTGGCCGCCGACCAGGACCAGGACCCCGGCGGCGAGGAGCGCGCCGAGCAGGGTTCCGGCGAGCGCTTGGCGGACGGTCGCCCTCGTCTGGGTGACCGTGGTCCGGGTCAGGCTGAGGACGGCCAGCATCGCCCAGAAGCCGTGGGGCAGCGACTCGACGCCGGCGACCGCACGGGCGGCCGCGAGCGCGAGGCTGATCCGGACGGCGTTCTGGAAGTGCACCGAGCGCGGCCCTGCGTGGGCCGCCAGCCGGTGCCACCACAGGCCGGGCGCGCGACGGCCCGCGTACCAGAACCGGCCGGAGTCCGTCCCCGTCGGCATCGGGGCGCGCCTGCCCCGGACCGCCAGCTCGGCCGCGGTGGCGAAGGCCACGGCTGCGTCCGCCACCTCCAGCAGCGCCGCGCGGCGGCGGCCGCGCACCTCGGTGACCGGCTGCGGCTCCCGCTCGGCCGCCTCCCTCACCTCTTCCCGCAGTCGCCGCAGGGCGGCGGCCCCATCGGTCGCGCGGCCCGTCCCGGCCAGCAGGGCACTGGTCTCGGCGGCCGACCGACCGACCGCCTCCAGCAGCTCCAGTCCGGTCTTCGCCGGCGCCAGGCCCGGGGGCGGTGGAGGCAGGCCGGCCAGCCGCCCGAGCAGGGTCCGCACCCCCAGGCCGGTGTGAGCGAGGGCCCGGTCGCGCAGGCCGGGCCCGGCGGGGCGTTCGGCCTCCTCCACATGGAGGGGGCGCAGGGACTCACCGGCGTTCCGGGCGGCCTCCACCTCGGCCGCCGGCAGCGTGTACGGCGGGCGGCCCAGCTCGGCGGCGAAGCGGGCGGCGGTGTCGCCCGCCCCGGCGACGAGCTCGCGGTAGGTGGTGCCGCGCGGTTCCGGTAGGACGAACTTCTCGGCGAGGACGAGCAGGACCAGGCCGAAGATCGCACCCCCCAGCCGTTCGCCGAGGGTGCCGGGCGCGTAGGGCGGGAAGCACGGCAGGATGTAGAGCAGTTGCAACCCGGGGGCGGCACCGGCGGCCCGGGGGCCGGCCGCGGCCACGAAGGCGATGGCGAAGCCGAAGACCAGCATGCCTGCCACGGCGGTCCAGGTCCGCACGGCGAGGAAGGTGCCGGCGGTCAGCAGCAGGCACGCCACCGGCAGCGTCCTGACCACGACGGCGGCCCGCTGTTCACCGGTGCCGGGGATGCGGGACAGGGCCGCCATCGATACCACCGCGAAGAGTGCGTACGTCGCCGCCACGGGCCGGTCCAGCCCGTACAGGCACGCGTAGAACGCGGCGCAGGCGCTGAGGGTGGTGCGGATCGCGTGCCGCGCCACCCTGCTGGGGCCGCGGCCTGCGCTCACGTGTTCTTCGGCAACCACCACTCCAGCATCGGGCGGGTCAGCGCGGGCCACCACCCGCCGACCGCAGCCACAGCCACAGCGGGTTTGCCAGGTCGGCCCACGAAGCGATTGAATGAATGAACATGCATTCATTAATGAGGAGGTGGCCGGTCGTGGCACGCCCACGCGGAGTCGAGGACGCGGTGATCCTGCAGGCCGCGGCCCGGGTCATGGGCCGGGTCGGGCCCGTGGGCCTCACCCTGGCGGCCGTGGCCGGCGAGGTCGGTCTGGTGCCCGGCACCCTCGTACAGCGCTTCGGCTCCAAGCGCGGGCTCCTGCTGGCGCTCGCCGACCGGTCCGCCGAGGAGGCGGGCGAGCTGGCCTCGCGGGCCCGCGCGGCCCACCCGTCCGCGCTCGGGGCCCTGGCGGCTCTGGTGTCGCAAAACCTGGCCGGGATGGACACGCCGGAGAGCTTCGCCCACCACTTGGCCTTCCTGTGCACGGACCTGACCGATCCGCAGCTGTACGAACGCGCCCTGGCCGTGCACCGCGCCCAGCGGCGGGCGATCGAGGAGTTGCTGGCCGAGGCCGTCGCCGCGGGCGAGCTCCGTGCCGACACGGACGTCGCGGGCCTGGCCGGCACCGTGCAGGCGATCACCGCCGGCGCGGGCCTGGCCTGGGCCGTGGAACGCCGGGGCACCCTCGCGCAGCGGCTGCGGCGGGAACTCGACACCGTACTGCGCCCCCGTCTGGCGCCGGTCCACCCCGACGAACCGGAGGAATCATGACGACCGACGCACGCCCGCTGGCCGGCAAGGTGGCCCTGGTCGCGGGCGGCACCCGCGGCGGCGGCCGGGGCATCGCCGTGGAGCTCGGTCGCGCCGGCGCGACCGTATACGTCACTGGGCGCAGCAGCAGCGGTGCTGGGCGGTCGGACCTGGACCGTCCGGAGACGATCGAGGACACGGCGGCGCGGATCACGGCGGCGGGGGGCCTGGGCATCGCCGTCCGCACTGACCACAGCCGCCCGGAGGAGGTCCGGGCCCTCGTCGAGCGGATCGCCGCCGAACAGGCGGGGCGGCTCGATGTCCTGGTCGACTCGGTGTGGGGCGGAGACCCGCTGACCGACTGGGAGCACCCGCTGTGGGAACAGGACCTGGAGACCGGCCTGCGGCTGCTGCGCCAGGCGGTGGAGACCCACCTGATCACGAGCCGGTTCGCGCTGCCGCTGATGGTCGCGCGCGGGAGCGGCCTGGTGGTCGAGGTGACCGACGGCAACACCGCCCGCTACCGCGGTTCGCTCTTCTACGACCTGGCCAAGTCCGCGGTGATCCGCCTGGCGTTCGCGCAGGCCGCCGAGCTCAGGCCGCACGGCGTCGCCGCCGTGGCGATCACCCCGGGCTTCCTGCGTTCGGAGGCCGTGCTCGACCATTTCGGCGTCACCGAGGCCACCTGGCGCGACGGCGTGGCACAGGACCCGGACTTCGCCCACTCCGAGTCCCCCGCGTACCTGGGCCGGGCGGTCGCGGCGCTGGCCGCCGACCCCCGGATCATGGCCAAGTCGGGCCGGGCCCTGGCCACGTGGGGCCTGTACCGGGAGTACGGGTTCACCGACGCCGACGGCACCCGGCCCGACTTCGCCGCCCACTGGGCGAAGAGCCTGGAGGCGGAGCACGGCCCGCTGGGCGACCCCCTCTGACAGTGGCGGTGGCGCAACGCGGTGGTAGAACGGCGGCATGGACGAAGCACGGGCCAGGGACGTACTGACGACGGCGGGCCTCACCGGGGACGTCGGCCGGGGCGGGGCCGCGGAGCCCGTCCTGCTCGCGCTCGGCGAGAACGCCGTGTTCGCCGTCGGCGCCCTCGTGGTCAAGGTGGGCCGGGAGGCCTCGCTGCTGGAGCGGGCCGAGCGCGAACTGATGGTGGCGGACTGGTTCGCCGCCGCCGGCATCCCGGCGGTCCGCGCCGCCGAGCCGAAGCCGCGGCTGGTGGGCGGCCATCCGCTGACCCTGTGGCACCGGCTCCCGGACCCGGTGCGGCCCGCGGGGCCCGAGGACCTGGCGGTGCTGCTGCGGGCCGTCCACGCGCTCCCCGAGCCGCCGTTCGCCCTGCCGGCGCGGGACCTGCTGGGGGGTGTGGAGCGCTGGCTGCGGCTGGCGGGGGACGCGATCGACCCGGCCGACGCGGCGTACCTGCGCGCCCGCCGCGACGCCTGCGCGGACGCGTTGGCGGGCCTGTCCCCGCACCTGCCCCCCGGTCCGGTCCACGGCGACGCCCTGCCGCGCAACGTCCACGTCGGCCCGGACGGCCCGGCCCTGGTCGACCTGGAGACCGTGTCGGTGGACCTGCGCGAGCACGACCTGGTGGTGATGGCCCTGTCCCACGACCGGTACGGGATGCCCGCCGGGGAGTACGACGCCTTCGCGGCGGTGTACGGATGGGACGTCCGCGACTGGGAGGGCTGCGCGGTCCTGCGCGGCGCCCGCGAGACCGCCGGCTGCGCCTGGGTCGCCCAGCACGCACCCGCCCGCCCGGGCGCCCTGGCCGAGTTCCGCCGCCGCGTGGCCTCGCTCAGGGACGGCGACCTGCGGACGCGGTGGCATGCCTTCTAGCACTGTGGCCGGATGGGCGTGCCGGCTCGCGGCGTGTGGTGCGGTGCGGTGCATCACACGGTGGAGGGCCGCAGCTCGTACCCGGCGTCCTCGCGCGGTCCGACGACGCAGCGAGGTGCCGTGCCGGGGGCCGTGAGGCGGTGAACCCTTCCGGTCACAGCACCATCCTCCTGACCCGCAGGGTCGCTGACGCGCGTCGATGCACCTGGGCCGCGCCCCCGCCGCTGGTGGGCACGCCACCGGCCTGCGAACATCTGCGGATGATCACACTCTCCGACGACCTCGGACACCTCTCCTACGTCGTCACCGGCGACGGGCCGCCCGTCGTGCTGGTGCACGCCGGGATCGCCGACCATCACATGTGGGACGCGGTCGTCCCCGCTCTCGCGGAACGGCACACGGTCATCCGCTACGACCTGCGGGGCTTCGGGCAGTCCGCGCCGCCGAGCGGTCCGTTCAGGGAGACCGACGACCTGCGCCGGCTCCTGGACCACCTCGGGCACGAGCGCGTCCGGCTCGTGGGCGCGTCCTGGGGCGGCCGGGTGGTCGTGGACTTCGCCCTCACCCACCCGGACCGGGTCCACTCCCTGGCCCTGCTGGCCGCGCCGTGGCCCGGGTACGACTGGTCCGCGGAGATGATCGCCTACGACGAGGCCGAGACGCGGGCGCTGGCCTCGGGCGATCTGGACGCCGCCGTCGCCGCGAACCTGGACATGTGGGTGCGCGGGCCGGCCCGCGTGTGGGAGGACGTCGCGGCCGGACTGGCCGAGCGGCTCCGGGAGCCGATCCGCACCTCGCTGGTGAACCAGGACGCCGTCGGGGAGCACGCGCAGGGCGTCGTCCGGGGCGACCTGTCCGGCATCGCCGTACCCGCCCTGGTCGGGATCGGCGCACTCGACGTCGCCGACTTCCAGGACATCGGCCGGCGCTACGCCCACGAGATCCCCGGCGCCACCCTGGTCGAATTCCCGACCGCCGCCCACCTCATCGCGATGGACGCGCCCGCCGAACTCACGGCGCGGCTGATCCCGTTCCTCGCCCGCTGACGGCCCGCCGATCCCTGCGCCGGCCCGTCCGGCCGGGTCCGGTCAGACCGGCAGCGGGTCGCGCAGGGGCCAGGCCGTGTCGATCACCGCGTCCGGGGTGCCCTGGCGGCGCAGGTAGGACTGGAAGTCCCGGGCCCAGCGGGCGTGCCAGGTGCCCTGCTGTGCGTGCAGGTCGGCCGGGGTCAGCTCGGCCACCTGGGGGTGCCGCTCGGCTATCGCGCGGGCCACCTGGACCGCGGCCAGGGCGTCCGAGCCGGCGTCGTGCGCCGACTCCAGGGTGACCCCGTACACTCCGCAGACCGCCTCCAGGGTCCGCTTGCCGCGCCGGAAGCGGTCCACGGCCCGGTCGATGGTCAGCGGGTCCACCACCGGACCGGTCCGCGCCCCGCCCAGCCGCTCGGCCAGCGAGGGCAGTTCGTGCCGGGCCAGTTCGGCGCTGAGCAACGTGAGGTCGAAGGCCGCGTTGTAGGCGACGACCACGGCCCCCGCACGCCAGTGTCCGACCAGCGCCTCCGCGACCTCGTCGGCGACCTCCCGAACCGGGCGGCCCTCGGCGACCGCGCGTTCCGTGCTGATTCCGTGGATGGCCGAGGCCCCCTCGGGGATCGGTATCCCCGGATCCGCCAGCCAGCCGCGCCGCTCGTGCACCGCACCGCCGCGCACTTCGACCACGGCCGCCGTCACGATCCTCGATTCGCCCGGCTCCGTGCCGGTCGTCTCCAGGTCGAACCCGATCAGCACCCGGCCGTGCCAGCCCCCCGTACCGCGCTGGTCCTCCACCCCTCGTCCCTCCCCCGTACGTCTTCGGTCAACGGGTTTCAGCCTGCCACGGGCCACTGACAGGCCGGGCGTCCCCCTCCCGGGAGGTGCTCACGACACCGGCCGGGAGTCCTCCCACATCGACTCGAACTCCTCCCGGTAGGTCGCGAACAGTCCGTGGTCCGCGTCCTTGGGCACCCCGCGTCCGCCACCGCGCAGCACCAGGACGGGCGATTCCATGCCGCGCGCCCGCCGCAGGTATGACTGGACCACCGCGATGCCCGAGGCCTGCCCCTCCACCAGGTAGGCGGTGAACCGCGGCGTCTCGTCGAAGACGTGGATCTCGAAGCGCGAGGGGTCCCGCAGGCCCGCCCTGACCCGCCGCACGTGCAGGATGTTCATCTCGACCGAGCGGCTCAGCTCGCCCTTGCGCAGTCCCAGCTCCCGCTCGCGCCGTTTGACCGCGCTGCTCGCCGGGTTCAGGAACAGCAGGCGCACCCGGCAGCCCGCCTCCGTCAGTCGGACGAGTCTTCGCCCCGAGAAGTTCTGCACCAGCAGGTTGAGCCCTATCCCGATGCCGTCGAGCCGCCGCGCGCCCCCGAAGAGGTCCTCCGCCGGCAGGTTGCGCTGGAGCCGGACCCGGTCCGGATGGACCGAGACCACGTCCGCGTACCGGTCACCCACCAGGTCCTCGACGGCGTCGATCGGCAGCCGGTCCGCGGCGGGGCTGCCGGAGCCCCCGCCGAGCACCTCCAGCAGCCGCGCGGAGGCCCGCTCGGCCTGCTCCAGCACGGGCCGCGACAGTGCCCGGTTGCGGGAGACGACGTTGCGGGTGACCTCCAGCTCGTCCAGGGCCAGCTCGATCTCGCGCCGGTCGTCGAAGTACGGCTCGAAGCAGGGCCAGTGCTGGACCATCAGCTCCCGCAGCTGCGGGAGGGTCAGGAAGCTCAGCACGTTGTCGTCGGCGGAGTCGAGCAGATAGCCCTTGCGGCGGCTGACCTCGCGCACGGCCACGGCCCGCTGCACCCACTCCTGCCCGGCGGGGCCGGCGGCCGCGACGACCCAGTCGTCCCCGCCGTGCACCGGTTCGTAGATCGGCCTCAGCACCGCGCCGACCACCGACCGCAGCCGCTGTTCGATCAGGTTGAGCCAGATGTAGGCCCGGCCGGCCCGCTGCGCCCGCGTACGGACCTCGGTCCAGGCCTCCGCGCCCCAGTCCAGTTCGGCGCCGGCCCGGGCGATCCCGGCCTCCGCCGGTCCGCCCGCCAGGGAGACCGCCCCTGCCGGGACCTCCGTCGGCGTCCCGCCGGGGACGCCGCCTGGGGCGTCCGCCGGGCCACCCTCGTGACTGCCGTCACCAGGGGGCAGCTCCAGACCTCCCGAGCTCACCCGTGCACCGCCTTCTGCGTCTGGACGCCCGTCTCCAGTGATCACGGAAGGGTATCCCGCGCGCGCGGCCCGATGCAGCCCGATGGCCCGCACCACGGCCGTCCATTGACCCATTATCCGATGCACAGACAGTCCGCTGACCCGCATATCAGGCCTGCGGGTCACCCGGCAGGACCACTGCCAAGTCCGCGCGTGAGGGCCCACTTTCGGGGAAGATCTGGCAGTGACGCGGTCCATGCCGGATCATCCGGGACGTCTTTCGACACCGAGGGAAGAGTCGTTGTCTATGCAGGTCTGGCCGGGACAGGCGTATCCCCTCGGCGCCACGTACGACGGCGCCGGGACCAACTTCGCGGTCTACTCAGAGGCCGCACGGCGCATCGAGCTGTGCCTCCTCCACGACGACGGTTCCGAGACCGCCGTCGAACTGCGGGAGACGGACGCCTTCGTGCGCCACGCGTACCTGCCCGGCATCATGCCCGGGCAGCGCTACGGCTTCCGCGTGCACGGCCCCTACGAGCCCGAGCGCGGCCGACGCTGCAACGCGGCGAAGCTGCTGCTGGACCCGTACGCGCGGGCGATCAGCGGCCGGGTCGACTGGAACGAGGCGGTGTACGGCTACCACTTCGGCCGCCCCGACTCCCGCAACGACCTGGACTCCGCCCCGCACACCATGAGCTCGGTGGTGGTGAACCCGTACTTCGACTGGGCCAACGACCGCCCTCCGCGGCACGAGTACCACCACACCGTGCTGTACGAGGCCCACGTCAAGGGCCTGACCATGCGTCATCCCGACCTGCCCGAGGAACTGCGCGGCACCTACGGGGCGCTCGCCCACCCGGCGGTCATCGGCCATCTCACCAAGCTCGGGGTGACCGCGCTGGAGCTGATGCCGGTGCACCAGTTCGTCAACGACCACCGGCTGGTCAACGACGGGCTGAGCAACTACTGGGGCTACAACACGATCGGCTTCTTCGCCCCGCACAACGGCTACGCCTCGGGCGACCGCGGCCAGCAGGTGCTGGAGTTCAAATCGGCCGTGCGGGCCCTGCACGAGGCGGGCATCGAGGTGATCCTCGACGTGGTCTACAACCACACCGCCGAAGGCAACCACCTGGGCCCGACGCTGTCCTTCCGGGGTCTGGACAACGCTTCCTACTACCGGCTGTCGGACGATCCTCGGCACTACATGGACACCACGGGCACGGGGAACTCGCTGCTGATGCGCTCCCCCCACGTGCTCCAGCTGATCATGGACTCGCTGCGCTACTGGGTCACCGAGATGCACGTGGACGGCTTCCGATTCGACCTCGCGGCGACGCTGGCCCGCCAGTTCCACGAGGTGGACCGGCTGTCGTCGTTCTTCGACCTGGTCCAGCAGGACCCGGTGGTCAGCCAGGTGAAGCTGATCGCGGAGCCGTGGGACCTCGGCGAGGGCGGCTACCAGGTGGGCAACTTCCCGCCGCTGTGGACGGAGTGGAACGGCAAGTACCGGGACACCGTCAGGGACCTGTGGCGCGGGCAGCCGCGCACCCTCGCCGAGTTCGCCGGGCGGTTGACGGGGTCCTCGGACCTCTACCAGGACGACGGACGGCGGCCGCTGGCGTCCATCAACTTCACCACCTGCCACGACGGCTTCACGCTGAACGACCTCGTCTCGTACAACGACAAGCACAACGAGGCGAACCGGGAGGGCAACCGGGACGGCGAGAGCCACAACCGGTCGTGGAACTGCGGGGTCGAGGGTCCGACCGAGGACCCTGAGGTCCTGGCGCTGCGCGAACGGCAGATGCGCAACTTCACCGCCACCCTGCTGCTGTCGCAGGGGGTTCCGATGCTCAGCCACGGCGACGAGTTCGGCCGCACGCAGGGCGGCAACAACAACGCCTACTGCCAGGACAACGAACTGGCGTGGGTGCACTGGCCCGAGCCCGGCAAACCGGCCCCGTCGCTGCTGGAGTTCACCCGCCGCATGGTGTGGCTGCGCCGCGACCACCCGGTCTTCCGGCGGCGCAGGTTCTTCCACGGGAGGCCGGTGGAGGGCACCCACGACGAGCTCTCCGACATCGCCTGGTTCACCCCGCACGGCGAGGAGATGCGGGCGCGCGACTGGCAGGCGCAGCATGCGCGGGCGCTGACGGTGTTCCTGAACGGGGAGGCGATCTCCGAGCCGGGCAGCCGCGGGGAGCGGATCACCGACGACTCGTTCCTGCTGATGTTCAACGCGGCTCCGGAACCGCAGGAGTTCACCGTTCCGCCGGGGCACGGCGCACAGTGGCGGCTGGTGGTGGACACCTCCCGGCCGGACGTACTGCCACCCGGCACCGGGCCGCAGTACGCGGCCGGCGACCGGGTGGCGCTGACGGGGCGGTGCCTGGTGGTGCTTCAGCGGCCGGCGTAGGCGGGGTCCGGGTCCGGCTGCCGGACCGTTTCGGCGTCCGATCCGCCGGCCGGTGCACCGTTCGGCCCGCCGGCCGGCTCCGCGGGCGGCTCGCCGGCCGGTGCACCGTGCGTACGGGCGGCGGGCACGCGGGTGACGAGGGCGAGGGCCAGGCAGAGCGCGGCGGCTCCCACGGCCACGGCGAAGGCCCCGCTGGGGCCGTACCGCTCGGCGAGGCGCCCGGCGACGACCAGGGCCACGGCCTGCCCGGCGACCAGGCTGCTGGCGGCGAAGGCCATCGCGGTGGCGAGCCGGGCCGGTTCCACGGCGCGCTCGGTCAGCGCGAACGCGGTGATCAGGTGCGGTGCATAGGCGGCTCCGAGCACGGTGACGACCGCGTACAGCGGCCACAGGCCGTCGGTGACCAGCAGAGGCGCCGAGAACACCAGGGCGGCGCCGGTCGCCACCCGCCAGCGCAGCCGCAGGCCGAAGCGGGCGGGCAGCGCGCCGAGTGCGAGGCCGACGGCGGCGCTGACGATGCCCATCGCCGCGTAGACGACGGCGGCCTGGTCCGGAACTCCGAGACGGATGGTGAGCGCGGTGATGCCGGCCTGGCACGCACCGAACATCACGCCCTGGAGAGCGAGGGAGCCCCGTACGGCATGGACCACGGCGGGCGGCCGGCGCCGCCCTCCCGTGCGCCGTTCCCGCGCCGGGGAGCCGGCGGTGGCGGCGGCGGTCGGGTGCAGGGCGAAGGCGCTGCCGAAGACGGCGACGAGGCAGGCCGCGCCCGCCAGGGCGAAGGCCGGATGGGCGACCAGGGAGGCGAGTCCGACCAGGGCGGGTCCGAAGACGAAGGAGACCTCGTCCAGGGTGCCTTCGAGTGCGTGCACGGCGCCCGTGACGCCCTCGTCCGCCTGGGCGCTGCGGGCCAGGGCGACGGAACGGGTCCGGGCCAGGGGCCCGATCAGCGGCACGGAGGCCCCGGTGAGGGCGCCGACCGCGGCGAGCGGGAGGGTGGCGAGATGGGTGAGCGCACCGGCCACCAGGGCGGCGGTGGCGGCGGCGTTGACCGCGGCGGCGGCGAGGACGACGCGCCGCTGTCCGTGCCGGTCGGCGAGTCGGCCGAGGACGGGTCCGAAGAGGACCTGTCCGGTGGAGAGCGCACCTCCGACGATGCCCGCGGTGGCCAGGGAGCCGCTGGTCTGGGCGACCAGCAGGAAGCTTCCGAACTGGGACATCGCGACGGGCAGGCGGGCGAGGAAAGAGACGAGCGGGAGCAGGGGCCCGGTCAGGGCGATGACACTTCGATAGGTGCTGACGGTTCCGACCACTTGATCGACACTAACCCGACGCAGTCACTCGGATGCATTGGGTCATGGCACGGAATCCGGCAGGTTGGGTACGTACGTTCTCATGAGCCAGCCGCACCCGCCTCCCGCATCGGATTCCGATGTTCCGAAACCCGTTACCCCGACGTCGACGTACCGCCTCCAGCTGAGCCCGGAATTCACCTTCGCGGCCGCCGAGGCGGCCGTGCCGCACCTCGCCTCGCTCGGCGTGTCGCACCTGCACCTCTCCCCCGTCCTGGAGGCGGTGCCCGGGTCGGCCCACGGGTACGACGTCACCGACCACTCGCGGGTACGGGCCGAGCTGGGCGGCGAGCCCGGCCTGCGGGCCCTGGCCCGCCGCGCCCGGGAGCACGGGCTCGGCCTGGTCCTCGACATCGTGCCGAACCACATGGCGGTGCCGACGCCGCTGCGGCTCAACCGGCCCCTGTGGGAGGTGCTGCGGGACGGGCCGGGCTCGCCCTACGCCCGCTGGTTCGACATCGACTGGGAGGCCGGCGGCGGGCAGGTGGTGCTCCCCCTGCTGGCCGGACCGGTGGACTCCCGCGACCTGCGGGTCGACGGCGGGACACTGCGTGACGGGGAACAGGAGTTCCCGCTGCGGGCCGGGACGGAGGGCCTGGCGCTGCCGGAGCTGCTGGCCGCTCAGTGGTACCGGCCGACCTGGTGGCGGGAGACCTCGACCACGCTCAACTACCGCCGGTTCTTCACGATCTCGGAGCTGATCGGGGTCCGGGTGGAGGATCCGGAGGTGTTCACCGCCACCCACGCGAAGGTCCTGGAGCTGGTCCGGGACGGGGTCGCGCAGGGGCTGCGGATCGACCACGTGGACGGGCTGGCCCACCCCGAGGAGTACCTGGGCCGGCTGCGGGCCGCTGTCGGCGACGACTGCTGGGTGGTGGTCGAGAAGATCTTGGCCCGCCACGAGCGTCTGCCGGCCGGCTGGCCGGTGGCGGGCACCACCGGCTACGACGCGCTGCACCGGGTCGACGGGGTGTTCACCGACCCGGGGGGTGCCGCCGAACTGGCCGCCCGCTACGGGCGGTCCACCGGTCTTCCCCCGTGGCCGCAGACCGCCCGGGCCTGTGCGCGGGAGGTGCTGACCGGCGACCTCGCCGCCGAGCTGAGGACCCTGGAGCGCCGGGCCGGGTCGGAACTCGCCCCGGCCGTACGCGAGTTGCTGATCGCCTTCCCCGTCTACCGGCCCTATCCAGGCGAGTGCGAGCTGCCGGCGCAAGCGGTGGAGCCGGCGGCCGAGCTGGCCGGTCCGGCCGCGGTGGCCGGCGTACGGGAGCTGCTGCTACGGGACCCGGCCTTCGCCGCCCGGTTCGCCCAGACCTCGGCAGCCCTGCGCGCCAAGTCCCTGGAGGACCGGGCCTTCTACCGGTACGCGCCGCTGCTGTCGGCCACCGAGGTGGGCGGGGAGCCCGGGTGTCCGGCCGTGTCGCCCCAGGAGTTCCACGCGTACTGCGCCGTGCTGGCGCGGGACTGGCCGGACACGGGCACGGTGCTGTCCACGCACGACACCAAACGCAGCGCGGACGTCAGGGCCCGGATCTCGGCGCTGTCGCAGGCGCCGGAGCTGATGGGCGGGCCGGACCCGTCGCCGGACCCCCACCTGGCGTCGCCGGACCCCCACCTGGCGTGGGTGGCCCGCCAGACGGCTCTGGGGCTCGGCCGGGCGCCCGAGGCGGTACCGCGGCTGGCCGACGCGCTGCTCAAGGGGGCCCGCGAAGCAGCCCTGCACACCAGCTGGACCGATCGGAACGAGGAGTACGAGGCCGGCGTCCCCGAGTACGCCCGGGCCCCGCTGGACCTGCCGGCGCAGCTCGCGGAGGCGGCCCGCGCCAACCTGCTCGGCATGGCGCTGCTGCACCTGGCGATGCCGGGGGTGCCGGAGGTCTACCAGGGCGCGGAGACCGAGTACCGGGCCCTGGTGGACCCGGACAACCGGCGGCCGGCGCGCTTCCCCCGCGATGCGCTGGCACGGCTGGACGCGGGGGCCGCCCCGCAGGCCCCGGCCGAGGAGAAACTGGCCCTCACGGCAGCGCTGCTGCGGCTGCGCCGGGACCGGCCGGACCTCTTCCGCGGCTACGCGCCCGTCACGGCCGGTGGCCCGGCGGCCGACCACCTGGTGGCCTTCACCCGCGCCCCGGGTCTGCTGGTGGCGGCCACCCGGCTGTCACACCGGCTCGCGGCCTCGGGCGGCTGGCGCGACACCCGGCTGGACCTGCCGCCCGGCAGGTGGACGCCGGTCCTGCCGCCGCACGGCGAAGCGAACTCCCCCGTACTGCACGGCAGTACGATCGAGGTGTCCGCGCTGCTGTCCGATCGTCCGGTGGGCGTCTGGCTCCGCCTCTGAACCCCTGCGGCGCCGCCCGGCGCCCGCAGGGCCGCCTGGTATCCGTGCCGCACGGCCCGCCACGGCCACGGACCGGACGAACAGGCCCCGGATCGCTCCTGGAGCCGTTTCCGGAGGATGCGGCGGCGGCCGCGGGCCGAACGCTGTCGAGGAGGGGCCGGAAGAGGTCCTCGAAGGCTGCGCCGAGGGTGACGACGGGCACGGAGCGGGGTCGCCTTGCCGGGCGTGCACGCGCACCCGCCCCTCTCGCAGGCGGTCGGCGATGCCTTCCTGAGCCCGGCGGGCCACGGACTGCGCCCGCACAGGAGCGCGGTGCCCCGCCGGGCATGCCCGTGCAGCCGCTGGGCCAGGGGTTTCCCGGGGAGTCCGGGCAACTGCGGGGCCCGCACAGCAGTAGGCGGCGGGCGTGGCGGGCATGGCATCCCTTGTGACTCTCCTCCGTGACATGTGCTACCCCACACCGCATGAACTCGGGCTGGCCGCCCGCGCTCTGGCGGACGAACACCCCGGCGAGGTCCGGCTCCGCCAGGCCGGCACCTCGCGGGCCGGACGGCCGATCTGGGTGCTGTCCGTCGCGGCGACGGTTCGGGCCACCGCGGACGGCGGCCCGAGCGGCACCGCGGGCCGTGCCGCCCCTGACCTCCCGGCCGGCACGGACGGCCCCGGCCCGCTCGGCCCGCCGCGAGGGGACGCCCGCGACGTCCTCGTCGTCGCCGGAGCGCACGCCAACGAGCCCGTCGGCGGCGCCACGGCACTCTCACTCGCCCACCGGGTCCTGCGCGACCCCGCGCCGCGGGCGGGCTGCGGCTGGCACTTCCTGCTCTGCGCCGACCCGGACGGCGCGGACCTGCACCGCACGCCCCGCCCGTACTCGCTGCTGGACTACCACCGGCACTTCTTCCGACCGCCCGGACCCGAACAGCCCGAGTGGGCGCCGTCCCTCCTGCCCGGAGACCGGCTGCCGCCGGAGACCCTGGCGCTGCTGGCGCTCATCGACGAACTGCGGCCGGTCTTGCAGGTCTCCCTGCACGCCACCGACCTCGGCGGCTCCTGGGTGCAGCTCACCCGGGACATACCCGGCCTCGCGGAGCCGTTCGGCAAGTCGGCCGCGGAGCTGCACATCCCGGTGGAGAACGGGGCCTCGGACGCCGCCGGCTGGCCCTCCCCCGGGCCCGGGATCTTCGTGATCCCGGAGCCGGGGAGCGAGGCCGCCGGGGCGTTCCACCCGGAGGACACCCGGCTGAGCACCTGGTATCACGCGCACCTGTACGGCGGCACCACCGCGATCGTCGAAGTCCCCATGTGGGCCTCCGACCTGGTGGACGATCCGACGCCGCATCCCGACCCGCGCCGCGCCCTGCGGATGCTGGCCGGGCGGCTCACGGCGGACGCCGCGCTCGTCGGCGCCACCCGCGAGCGGACTCGGGGCCGGGACCGGCAGGGACCGGGCGGGCCCGGGGACCCGGCCGCGGCCCCGCTGCTGCGCGCGGTGGACTGGACGCTCGCGCTGGTCCCCCGGATCACCCGCGAATGGACCGGCCCCGGCGCACCCGCCGAGGCAACGGCGGCGTACATCGCCAGCATCGACGCCTTCGGGCGGCGGCTGTCGCTGCGTGCGGCCGCGATGCTGCTCCGGGTCCTGCGCGCCGAGGGGCATCCGGCGGCCCCCGGGCTGGAGCGGCTGGTCACCGAGTGGTGCGAGGAGTTCGCGGCCCGGTTCGGGGCCCGCTGGATCCCGGTGGCCACCCAGGTGGAACACCAGTCCCGCACCGTTCTGGCCGCCTACGACAAGCTCGTGGCGGCGCGGCGCCCCACGGGCGGGCTGTAGCGGGGCCGGGGGTTCGGGGCGGCGCCGACCGCCCCGATCGCCTTGTCGGTCCCGACTCCCCGGCCCCGACCCCACCAGCCGCGCCCCCCTCCTGACCCGCCCCCGGGAAGCCGGCATCCTCACCCGCGCCTCCTGGCCGACGTCCGGGGGCTCAGCGGCCGGGTCGGAGGGAGGCCAGCGCGGCGTCGAGGCGGCGGGTGGCCTCCTCGGCAACGCCTTCCAGGGCGGGCAGTCCGGTCAGGGTGGACATGACCGCGGGATCCAGGGCCTGAACGACGGTGCGGTCGCCGTCGGCGCGGACGACGACGTTGCAGGGCAGCAGGAGCCCGATGGTGCGGTCGGCGTCCAGGGCCTGCCGGGCCAGCGGCGGGTTGCAGGCGCCCAGGATCAGGTAGTCCTCCATTGCGTGGCCGAGCTTGGCCCTCAGGGTGGCGGTGACGTCGATCTCGGTGAGGATGCCGAAGCCCTGAGCGGCCAGGGCCTCGCGGACGGCGGCGACGGTGTCGGCGAAGCCGGCGTCGAGGTGGACGGTGCGGTCATAGCGCATGGCGCCATCCCTTCACGTCGGGGTCGGGTACGGCGGCCGGAGACTGGTGGCCGCCGGGCGGGAGAGCGGGCGCCCCCACACCGTCAAAAATACCCCCGGGGGTACCCGTGCTAGTCTCGATGCATACCCCCGGGGGTAAAAGAGCAGCCGAAAGGAGCAACCGCGTGTTCTTCATCGACACCATCGAGACCGAGGGCCTGGGAAACCGCAGCTATCTCGCCGGCGGCGGCACGACCGCCGTCGTGGTCGACCCGCCGCGCGACATCGACCGGGTCCTCTCGGCGGCAGCCCTGCGCGGCGTGCGGATCTCCCACGTGGTGGAGACCCACGTCCACAACGACTACGTCACCGGCGGCCTGGACCTGGCCCGCCTGACCGGCGCCGCCTACCTGGTGCCGGCCGCCGCCCGCGTCTCCTTCGCCCGCACCCCGGTCGCGGACGGCGACACCGTCGGCGTCGACGACGGCATCACGCTGCGGGCGCTGGCCACCCCCGGCCACACCCCCCACCACACCTCCTACGTCCTCCAGGAGGACGGGCGGATCGCGGCGGTCTTCACCGGCGGTTCGCTGCTGATCGGCTCGGTGGGCCGCCCCGACCTGGTCGAACCGCGCCTGACCGCACAGCTGGCCCGCGCCCAGCACGCCTCGGCGCACCGCCTGGCCGCCGAGCTCCCCGACGAGACGCCGGTGCTGCCCACCCACGGGTTCGGCAGCTTCTGCTCCTCCTCCCAGGCCGAGGGCGACGCCACCACCATCGGCAAGGAGAAGACCGCCAACGACGCCCTGGTCAAGGACGTCGACTCCTTCGTCGCCGGCCTGCTGGCCGGCCTGGACGACGTACCCGCCTACTACGCGCACATGGGTCCGACCAACGCCGCCGGCCCCACCCCGGTCGACCTCGCCGCTCCGCCCCTGACCGACGCCGCCGACATCGCAGCCCGCCTGGCCGCCGGGGAATGGGTCGTCGACCTGCGCAACCGCATCGCGTTCGCCGCCGGGCACGTCGCGGGCTCGTTCAATTTCGAGGCCGACGGGAAGATCGCCACCTACCTGGCCTGGATGATCCCCTGGGGCAAGCCCGTCACCCTGCTCGCCGACTCACCCGCCCAGCTCGCCGCCGCCCAGCGCGAACTGGTCCGCGTCGGCATCGACCGCCCCGCAGCCGCGGCCACCGGGACCCCCGCCGACTGGATACCCGAAGGCCACACCCCCCGCGCCTTCCCCCGCGCCACCTTCGCCGACCTCGCCGAGCAGACACCCGGCACCGTGGTCCTCGACGTGCGCCGCGACTCCGAGCGCGCCGCGGCGTTCATCACCGGATCCACCCACATCCCGGTCCACGACCTCCACCGCCGCCTGGCCGACGTCCCGGCAGGGACCGTTTGGGTCCACTGCGCCGGAGGCATGCGCGCGGGCATCGCCGCCTCCCTCCTGGACGCGGCCGGACGCGATGTCGTCGCCGTCGACGACTCCTTCGACGCCGCGGCGCGAGCCGGCCTGCCCCTCACCAGCGGCGGCCACACCCCCTGATCCCAGCCCCCGACCCCACCCCACCCCACCCCACCGACCCGGAAGGAAGGCGCATGATCTCCTTCTTCCGCCGCGGCGCCGCCCGCGGCAGCGCCCGCGTCACCCCCACCCAGGCCCACCAGCGCACCACCGACGGACACGCCGTGCTCCTCGACGTGCGCGAACAGGTCGAGTGGAACGCCGGACACGCCCCCGGCGCCGTCCACGCCCCGCTCTCCCGCCTCCTGGCCGGCGCCGCCCTGCCCGCCGCCGCCGAGAACCGGCCGCTGGTGGTGATCTGCCGCTCCGGACACCGCTCCCAGCAGGCCGCCGAACTCCTGACCGACCGCGGCGCCCAGGCCGTCGACGTCAAGGGCGGCATGAACGCCTGGGCCTCGGCCGGACTCCCGGTCGTCGACGCACGCGGAAGCAGCGGCCGGACGGCGTGAGCACGCTCCTCCTCGCCCTCGCCGCCGGAGCCGTCATAGGACTGGCCCTCGGGGCACTCGGCGGCGGTGGCAGCGTGCTGGCCGTCCCCGCCCTGATCTACCTCCTCGGCTTCACCCCGGCCGCCGCGACCACCGCTTCCCTCGTCATCGTCACCGCCACCTCCGCCACCGCCCTGTACACCCACGCCACGTCCGGCAACGTCCGCTGGAGGACCGGTGCCCTGTTCGCCGCCGCCGGCATCCCACCCGCCATCGCCACCGCCACCCTCTCCGCCCGCGTCCCCGAAGCGGTACTGACGGCCGCGTTCGCCGTGATCGCAGCCCTCGCCGCCCTCGCCATGTTCAGACCCCCGGCCACCGAGCGGCAGCCCCGGCCCGCACGGCCCGCACGGGCCGCGGGAGCGGGCGCCGGACTCGGCGCGGCCACCGGCTTCCTCGGCGTCGGCGGCGGCTTCCTCGCCGTCCCCGCCCTCGTCTCCGTCCTCGGACTGCGCATGCGCACCGCGGTCGGCACCAGTCTCCTGATCATCACCGTCAACTCGCTCGCCGCGCTCACCGCCCGGGCCGGCACCCACACCCCGCTGCACTGGGCAGTCATCGCCCCCTTCACGGGCGCGGCGATCCTCGGCGCCTGGGACGGCAAACGCCTCGCATCGAAGATCTCCGGCCCCGCCCTGCAGCGGACCTTCGCGGCCGTCCTGCTGGCCGTCGCCGCCCTCATGCTCGCCGACGCCCTCCGCTGACCGCACCGGGGCTCGACCCTCCGACCGCACCACGCCCCCCATGTCCCCCGACCCCCCACACAAGGACGGAACACCGCACCGTGCCCCATCCCCGCGCCCTCGACGCCCACCAGGCCCACAGCCGCCTCCACGAACTGGTCGTCCTCGACGTCCGCACCCCCGGCGAATACGCCACCGGACACCTTCCCGGCGCCCTCAACATCCCCCTCGACCACCTCACCGGCGCCCTGCCCGACATCCGCAAGGCCGCCGAACGCGGCGACATCCTGGTCGTCTGCGCCTCCGGCGCCCGCTCCGAGAGCGCCTGCAGGACCCTCGCCGACGCCGGCGTCACCACCGCCACCCTCGCGGGCGGCACCACCGCCTGGGCCGACGGCGGCCACCCCCTCCACCATCCCGAAAGCAGCCGCAGCACCTGGGCCATGGAACGCCAGGTCCGCTTCACCGCCGGCGCCGTCGTCCTGACCGGCCTCGCCCTCGGCCGCCTGCGGCCCGCCTTCCGCCTCACCTCCGCAGGCATCGCCGGCGGCCTGGTCTTCTCCGCCCTCACCAACACCTGCGGCATGGCGGCCCTCCTCGCCAAACTCCCCCACAACCGCCCCCGCCAGGGCGACCTCGAAGCCGCCCTCGCCTCCCTCCGCGGCTGACCCCACCACCCACCCATACCCCCTGGGGTACCATGGAGTGATCGAGCACAAGCCCAGGAGGCACCGGTGAAAGTCGACGAAGAAGCCGTCAGCGCAGTCCTCAACCGGCTGCGCCGCGCACAGGGCCAGCTCGCCGGAGTCATCGCCATGATCGAAGCCGGGCGCGACTGCAAGGACGTCGTCACCCAGCTCGCCGCCGTCTCCAAAGCCCTCGACCGCGCGGGCTTCAAAATCGTCGCCAGCGGCATGCGCCAGTGCATGGCCGACGCCGACGCGAGCCAGGCCCCGATGTCCGAGGAAGAACTCGAAAAGCTCTTCCTCGCCCTCGCCTGAACCCGCCCCCCCCTGCCCGACGCCCGCCCGGCGCGAGCCCCCCGCCCGTGGGCCGGGCAGGCCGGACCCGGGAGGGCTCCCGGGTCCGGGGCTCAGCCCGCCGAGAGGCGGAAGGTCATGTTCCCGAAGCTGACCTGGTCCCCGTCCCGGACGACCGCGGAGCCGGTCACCCGGCGCCCGTTGACACTCGTCCCGTTGGTGGAGCCGAGGTCCGTGAGCACCCACACCCCGTCGCGCAGGCTCAGTTCCGCGTGCGCGCGGGAGACGGTCTCGTGGCTGAGCCGCAGCCCGTTGTTGGGGTCGCGGCCGATCCGCAGGGCCGCCGCGCTCGGATGCGGCAGCAGCAGCTTGGGCAGCCGCTCGGCGTTCCAGGCGCGACGAACCCCGGCGGACACCGCCGAGACCCGACCCACCCAGCCGAACAGCCGACGGATCCAAGGGCTTTCGGCGGCCTCCCTGGACCCGAGGTCGGAAGTGAGGACCGCGAGGTCCTCGGAACGGCGGGCCACCAGGGCGAGTTCCATGCGGCGTATGAAGGTGTCGTGGGACAGCTTGCCGAGGGCCGCGCCCTCCCTGAGCTGGCCCAGCGCGCAGTCTCGCTCGGCGTCCGACAGCCGCGGCGCGGGGAAGGCAGGAAGTTCGAAACTCGACGTCACAGGGTGATTGTCGGCCCGTCGGGGGCCGAGTGTCCAGAACTCCCCCGCCAGGGGCGGAATGATGGGCACGATGAGCACGCTGGACGCCGCCGACAGACGAGGGGACCGCCCGTGCAGTTCGAGGTGTGGGCACCGCTGACGGGCCGGGTCGCACTGCGACTCGACGACGTGACGTACGACATGGCACCCGATCGTGAGCGGGACGGCTGGTGGACGGTACAGGCGCCCGCCGGGGACGGCAGCCGCTACGGCTTCCTCCTGGACGGGGACACCCTCCCGCGGCCCGATCCGCGCGGCCGGCGGCTGCCGGACGGCCCCGACGGGCTGTCGGCCGTCGTCGACCTCGATGCCCTGGCCCCGCAGTCCGCACCGGCCGGCCCGCAGCCCCTCCCGCTCCAGGACGCCGTCCTGTACGAGCTCCACATCGGCACCTTCACCCCCGAGGGCACCTTCGACGCGGCCGCGGCCCGCCTCGGCCACCTCGTCTCCCTCGGCGTCACGCACGTCGAGCTGATGCCGGTGTGCTCCTTCTCCGGCCGGCACGGCTGGGGCTACGACGGGGTCGCGCCCTGGTCGGTGCACGAGCCGTACGGCGGCCCGGCGGGCCTGGCCCGGTTCACGGCAGCCGCGCACGCGGCCGGGCTCGGCGTGGTCCTCGACGTCGTACACAACCACCTCGGACCCTCCGGCAACCACCTGCCCGCCTTCGGCCCGTACTTCACCGACACCCACCACACCCCGTGGGGCGCCGCGGTGAACCTCGACGCGCCCGGCTCCGACGAGGTGCGCGCGTACCTCACCGGCAGCGCACTGGCCTGGCTGCGCGACTACGGCATCGACGGGCTGCGGCTGGACGCCGTCCACGCGCTGGCCGACGGACGTGCGCTGACCTTTCTGGAAGAGCTGTCCGCGGCCGTGGACGCGCTCGCCGCGGAGACCGGCCGGCCGCTGTTCCTGATCGCCGAGTCCGACCGGTGCGACCCGCGCACCACCACCCCCCGCGCCACCGGGGGCCTGGGGCTGAACGCCCAGTGGAACGACGACTTCCACCACGCCCTGCACTGCGCGCTGACCGGTGAATCCCAGGCGTATTACGCCGACTTCGCCGAGGCACCGCTGGCCGCCCTGGCCAAGACCCTGACCCGGGTCTTCTTCCACGACGGGACCTGGTCCTCCTTCCGGGGCCGCACGCACGGCCGGCCGGTGGACCACCGCCGGACCCCGGCCCACCGGTTCGTCGGCTACTCCCAGACCCACGACCAGATCGGCAACCGGGCGCTCGGCGACCGGCTCTCGGCGTCGCTCTCCCCCGGGCTGCTGGCCTGCGCGGCGACGGTGGCGCTGACCGGGCCCTTCGTACCGATGCTGTTCATGGGCGAGGAGTGGGGCGCCCGCACCCCGTGGCAGTACTTCACCGACCACCCCGATCCGGGGCTCGCCGAGGCCGTACGGGACGGCCGGCGCCGGGAGTTCGCGGCGCACGGCTGGAAGGCCGAGGAGATTCCCGACCCGCAGGACCCGGCCACCCGGGACCGTTCCTGCCTGGACTGGTCGGAGCCCGAACAGCCGGTCCACGCCCGCCTGCTGGACTGGTACCGCACCCTGGTCGCGCTCCGCCGCACCCACCCGGACCTGCGCGACCCGGACCTGGCGGCGGTCCGGGTCGCCCACGACGAGGAGCGGCGCTGGCTGACCTTCCGGCGGGGCGACGTACGGGTGGCCGTGAACCTCTCCGCCGAGCCCGTGACGATCGCGCTCGGCCGCAACGGAGTACGCGTGCTGGCGTCGTGGGAGCCGCTCGGACACCCCGGTCCGGACGGACGGATCCACCTCCCCGGCGAGTCGGCGGCGGTCCTCGGACCCTGAGCGAAGGGCTACTCCACGACAGCCAGTTCGCGCGGGGCGTCGTTCAGGCGGCGCCCGCCGTCCTCGGTGACGGTCACGATGTCCTCGATGCGCACGCCGAACCGGCCCGGCAGGTAGACGCCCGGCTCCACCGAGAAGCACATGCCCGGCACCAGGGGCTGCTCCTCGCCCTCGACCATGTACGGCGGCTCGTGGGTGGTGACGCCGATGCCGTGGCCGGTGCGGTGGATGAAGCGGTCCCCGTACCCGAATCCGGTGATCACCGCACGCGCCGCCCGGTCCACCTCCTGGCAGGGGACACCGGGCCGGACCGCCGCGAAGGCCGCCTGCTGGGCCTCCCGGACGACATCGTGGACCCGCTGCTCCTCGGCGGTGGGCTCGCCCACGTGCACGGTGCGGGAGAGGTCCGAGCCGTAGCCGAAGCGCAGACCGCCGAAGTCGAGAACCACCATGTCGCCGTGGCGGATGACCCGCTCGCCGGCCTCGTGGTGCGGGTCGGCGCCGTTGGGGCCGGAGCCGACGACGGTGAAGTCGACCTGGGAGTGGCCGTGCGTGCGCAGCAGGGCGGCCAGGTCGGCGGCGACCTCCGTCTCCCGGCGGCCGGCGAAGGGGAGGTGGAGGATCTGCGCGTAGGCGGCGTCGGCGGCTGCTCCGGCCGCGGCGAGGCGCTCCAGCTCCCGCGCGTCCTTCACGGCGCGGAGCATGGGCAGGCAATCGGTGAGCGGTGTGTAGGAGCTGTTCGGCAACTGCCTCTGGAGTCCGAGGAGATGCAGGGCCCAGGTGTTGTCGCTCACCCCGAAGCGGCCGCGGGGGTCCAGCAGCGGGGCGGCCAGGGCGCAGGGGTCCTTCCCGTCGGCCCAGTCGCGCAGGGTCAGCGCACCGGCTCCGGGCGCCCGTGCCGCGTCGGGGGCCTCCAGGGCGGGCACGACAAGCACCGGGTCCTTGCCGGCGGCGAGGATGAGGAGGGTCAGCCGTTCGGTCTCGGCGGTCGGGCGGTATCCGGTGAGGTGGGCGAGGTCGGGGCCGGCGGCGATCAGCAGCCCGGCGAGCCCCGCCTGCGCTGCGCTCCGCGCGGCTGCGGCCATACGGGCGGCGTAGTCGGCCGTGGTGAAGGGCGCCGGGCCCGCGGTGCCGGCGTCGGTGTCGGTGTCGGTGTCGGTGCCGGCGTCGGCGTCGATATCGGCGATGTCATCGGTCATACGGGGGATCCTGCCGTGAGCCGTGCGGCCAGAGCGGCGGCCGCGCCGGTCGGGGCGCCGGGCGAGAGCAGTTCCGTACGGTGCACCAGGCGCGGGGCGGACAGCGGTACGGCGACCCCTGCGCCGGCGGCCTCGGCGACGCGGAGCGGGAGCAGTGCGAGACCGTGCCCGGCGACGGCCAGGGCGCAGAGGGCGAGCAGGTCGGTGCCCTCGTAGCGGACGGAGGCACGGGCGGCGGTGAGCGGCAGGCCAACGCCGGGGGCGTCGATCCAGCGGGCGTCGCCGAGGTCGTCCAGCCGGACGGCGGCCCGTCCGGCGAAGGGGTGTCCCCCGGGCAGCAGCACGGCCAGTTCCTCCTCCGCCACGCCCTTCACGGTGAGCGGTGCCACGTCGGGCAGCCGCAGCGGATCGCTCGGCGCGGCCGGGCCGTCGACCAGTCCGAGGTCGCAGCCGCCGGTGGCCACGGCGGCGGGAACCTCGGCCGGGGGCAGCACGCGCAGGGTGACCCCGGTGGCGGGCAGGGCGGCGAGCAGCCGGGGGCTGACGGCGAGCGGGGAGGCGGCGAGCGTGACGTGCCCGGGCGGGGCGGCGGCCAGCCGCAGCACGTCGGCCCGGGCGGCATCGAGCCGCAGCAGCAGCGGGCCGGCATGCTCCAGCAGCCGCACGCCGGCCGGGGTCGGTGCGACGGGGCGGCGGGTAAGGAGCTCCGCCCGCAGGTCGCCTTCCAGTGCGGCGATGTGCTGGGAGACGGCGGACTGGGTGTAGCCCAGCTCGCGGGCGGCTCCGGAGAAGGAGGCGAGCCGGGCCACGGCGACGAAGGTACGCAGCAGGTGCGGGTCCATGGCCATCAGGATCACTTATCGCAGGTGCAGGAACAATCGTTGGCGCTGAAGCAGGCGGCGGCCACACGATGATCTGCATGACCACCGCACACACCGCACACTCCGAATACTCCGAACACACCGCAGGCACCGCGGCCCTCACGGGCACCGGGGTGGCGCGGATCGCCCTCGTCGGCGACCGCTCCCCGCACGTGAAGTCCCACACCCGGATCCCGGTCCTTCTCGACGCCCTCGCCACCCGCGACGGGCTGGTCCTCGACGCCTACTGGATCCCCACCGGCGACGCCGCGGCCGAGGCGGCCGCCGGGAACCTGGCGCGCTTCGACGCCGTGTGGGTGCTGCCGGGCAGCCCGTACGCCAGCGAGGCCGGGGCGCTGGCCGCGATCCGGGTGGCCCGCGAGGAGGGCATCCCCTTCCTCGGGACCTGCGGCGGCTTCCAGCACACCCTCCTGGAGTACGCCCGGTCGGTCTGCGGGCTGGCCGACGTCGCGCACGCCGAGAACGACCCCGGGGCGCAGGACCTGCTGATCGCCCCGCTCGCCTGCTCGCTCGTCGGGCACGAGGGCCTGGTACGGGCCGAGCCCGGGTCGCTCGCCGAAGCCGCGCTCGGCGCGGAGCGGTCCACGGAGCGCTACCACTGCACCTACGGGCCCGCTCCGCGGCACCTGCCGACCCTGACCGCGCACGGGCTGCGGCTGTCGGGGCACGACGAGGACGGCCAGGTGCGCATCGCGGAGCTGCCCGGGCACCCCTTCTTCCTGGCCACGCTCTTCCAGCCGGAGCTGGAGGGCGACGGCAGCAGGCCTCACCCGATCATCAGGGCACTCGCCGTCGCGGCCGCCCGGCACGCCGCCGGCCGCCGCGGTTGGAACTCGACGCGGCCGGCCGCGAGCCGGGCGGACGGATAACGCGTCGCAGGACCACCCCGCAGATCGGCTATGCTGTGCATGCACATCGACGGGCGGTCCGCCGCCCCTCGTGGTGGGTGTAGCTCAGTTGGTAGAGCACCTGGTTGTGGTCCAGGTGGCCGCGGGTTCAAGTCCCGTCACTCACCCTGATCCCCCGGGGTACGAGGTCTCCTCGTACCCCGGGGGTTTTTCGTTGGTCCGGCGGTCCCGGGGCGCGGCAGCCGCCGGCGCCGCCGGACCGGATCAGGCGGTCCTGATCGCCGGGTCGGAGATGCCGGGTTCGCCGGTCTCCACGTGCCCGGCGAAGCGCCGCAGGAAGGTGGTGTCGAGGTCGGAGACGACCTCGACGTCGTACCAGCGGCCGGTCGCACCGAGGTTCACGGTGTGGGTGACCGTGCCGCCGGCCGCGATCCGGAAGGTCTGGGCCGCCCCGCCGTAGGCGTTGGCCACGGTGAGGTTGACCGCGGCCGTGCCGGAGTTGGTCATCGTCAGCGCCAGGTCGCCGGTGGCGCTCACATGGCGGGCCGTGACCTCGGGCCCGGCCTTCTTCGCGGGGCCCTTGAAGGTGCGCAGGAAACCGTTGGGGCCCCATACCGTCAGGTCGATCCGGTTGCCGCTGGAAGTGCTGGTGGACCAGGTGTCCGAGAGCGTCCTGCCGGCCTCCACCGTGTAGGGCCAGGGGCCGTCCGTGCGATGGCCCGAGGTGCTGTGGAAGTGGGCGCCGAGGGTCGGTCCGGAGGCGAAGGTCAGGGTGAACTTGCCGGTGGAGACGGTGCGGGCGCCGTCCACGTACGGGACGTAGCCGAGCGCGCGGGTGGGCTTGGACCCTGCCTCCTGCGGCGGCAGGGTGCCGGTGGCGGGGGGCGTCGGGTGGTAGGAGGGGTGCCGGTCCCGGTCCGCCGGGATGTACGCGGCCGTGGACGGTAGCGCGGCGGGGGCGGTGTCGGCCCGGGTGAAGTCGAAGGCCGAGGTCAGGTCGCCGCAGACGGCGCGGCGCCACGGGGAGATGTTCGGCTCCTGCACCCCGAAGCGCTTCTCCATGAAACGGATCACCGAGGTGTGGTCGAAGGTCTCGGAGCAGACGTAGCCGCCCTTGCTCCAGGGGGAGACCACGATCATCGGGACGCGCGGGCCGAGCCCGTACGGGCCGGCCGTGTAACCACCGCCGCCCGGGTAGAGGTCCTTCGACACGTCGGCGGTGGACAGGCCCCAGGCGGCGGAGGCCGGCGGGTAGGGCGGGACGACGTGGTCGAAGAAGCCGTCGTTCTCGTCGTAGGTGAGGAACAGGGCGGTCTTCGCCCACACCGCCGGGTTCGCCGTGAGCGCGTCCAGGACCTGCGAGATGTACCAGGCGCCGAAGTTCGTCGGCCAGTTGGAGTGTTCGCTGAACGCCTCGGGGGCGGCGATCCAGGACACCTGCGGCAGGGTGCCGTTCACCACGTCGGCACGCAGTCGGTCGAAGTAGCCCTCGCCCGCCTTGACGTCGGTGCCGGTGCGGGCCTTCTCGTACAGGGGGCTGCCGGGCCGGGCACTGCGGTAACTGTCGAAGTACAGCAGCGAGTTGTCGCCGTAGTTCCCGCGGAAGGCGTCGTTGATCCAGCCCCAGGAGCCGGCGGCGTCCAGGCCGTCGCCGATGTCCTGGTAGATCTTCCAGGAGATCCCGGCCGCCTCCAGGCGCTCGGGGTAGGTGGTCCAGCCGTAGCCGGCCTCCTGGTTGCCGAGGACCGGGCCGCCGCCCTTGCCGTCGTTGCCCGTGTGACCCGACCAGAGGTAGTAGCGGTTGGGGTCCGTGGCGCCGATGACGGAGCAGTGGTAGGCGTCGCACACCGTGAAGGCGTCGGCGAGGGCGTAGTGGAACGGGATGTCGTTCCGGGTCATGTACGACATGGTCGTGGCCGTCTTGGCCGGGATCCACTGGTTGTACTTGCCCTTGTTGTAGGCGTACTGGCCGCCGGCCCAGTCGTGGTTCAGGCCGGTCAGGAACTGCATGCCGAGGTCTTCCACCTGCGGGTGGAACGGCAGGACGTCCTTGGTCCCGTTCGGCTGGTGGAAGACCGACGTGCCGTTGTCCTGGAGCACCGGCCGCGGGTCGCCGAAACCGCGGACCCCCTTCATCGCGCCGAAGTAGTGGTCGAAGGACCGGTTCTCCTGCATGAGGACGACGATGTGCTCGATGTCCTGGATCGTTCCGGTGGTGCCCTGCGCCGGGATGGCGGCGGCCCGCGCGATGCTGTCGTTCAGCATCGCGAAGGCGGCGGTGCCACCGGCTATCTGCAGGAACCTGCGGCGGTCGAGTTCTGCCATGGGATGTCGACCTCTGGGGTGAGGGGGAGTCGAGGGGCGCCCCAAGGACAGCGGCCCTCGGGTACCGGCCGGAGATGCCCCCGTGACACCACGCCGTACACCTGGAGAACGGACGGCGTTCCAGCGGCACCGCGCCGCCCGCCCGGCGGCCCGCCGCTGCCGGAGCGGCGTCCCGGCCTCGCGCCCCCGGTGGCGGTCAGCCGGTGACGGCGGCCGGGGGCTGTTGCGCCTTGTCGATGAGCACGTCGAGCAGGGCGAGCAGGGAGGCGCGGACGTCCGTACGGGAGCGGGCGTCGAGCATCAGGACGGGGGTGTCCGGGTCGCGCAGGTGCAGCGCTGCCGCGATCTCCTCGGCGGTGTAGGGCTGTTCGCCGTGGAAGCAGTTCGCGCCGACCACGAAGGGCAGGCCGCGGCTCTCGAAGAAGTCGATGGCCGGGAAGCTGCGGTCCAGGCGCCGGGTGTCGACCAGGACGATCGCCCCGAGAGCACCGCCGAGCAGGTCGTCCCACATGAACCAGAAGCGTTCCTGGCCCGGCGTGCCGAACAGGTAGAGGACGACTCCGGCGTCGGTGAGGGTGATCCGGCCGAAGTCCATCGCGACGGTGGTGAGGGTCTTGGACTCGATGCCGTCGAGGTCGTCGACGCCGACGCCGGCCGCTGTCAGCCGTTCTTCCGTCCGCAGCGGCTCGATCTCGGAAATCGTCTGTACCAGGGTGGTCTTGCCGACCCCGAAGCCGCCGGCGATGAGGATCTTGACCGGGGCCGGTTCCCGGGAGGAGGGCGGGGCGGGCGTGTCATATCCGGGCAAGGTTGTCCCTGATTCTCATGAGCAGGTTGACATCGGTGGTGTCGGACGCCGCCAGGGGCGGCCGGTGGCTGATCAGCCCGCGGTCCGCGAGTTCGCCGAGGAGCAGCGTCATCGGTGTGAGGCGGATGTTCATCCGCGCCGCGATCTCCGCGACCGCGCGCCCGCCCGGCGGCGCGCACATGACGAGGATCTCCTGCCACTCGGTGGGCAGTCCCCCGTGCGCGTCGCCGGCGACCGCCGCCGTGATGGTGGTGTCCATGGTCAGGACGGTGTGCTCGGCGGCCGTACGTCCGTCGGTGAGGGCGTACAGCCGCGTACGGCGGCGGCTCGCGGGCTGCGGCGGCTCGTCCTGCGGCATTACGCGTTCGGTGCCTGGCCGCGCTCGGGGGTGCCCAGCCATTCGCCGAGCGCCTGCGCGGTGCGTACGGCCTCGCCGCCGAGCTCGCCGAGGCGCGCCTTGCGGGAGGTCACCACGATGAGCGTGCTGCCCTCGCCGCACCCGACGATGCAGAGGTACCTGTCGTCCATCTCGACGAGCTGGCGGATGACGCGGCCACCGTCGATCTCCCGGGATATCGCCTTCATCGTGGAGGCGATGCCGGAGGCGGCGGCCGCCATGCGCTCGGCCTGGGGCTGGTCCAGAAGGTAGTCGCTGAGCCTGATGCCGTCGTTGGACAGGAGCACGGCGCCCTGGATGCCGGCGATCCTGCTCAGGTTGTTGTCGAGGACGCTGTAGATCGCGTCGTTGGATGCCGCGGTGTTCGATGAGGTGGTCATGGCTGATCCCGTCGGAGCTCTTCTTCCACTGTCTGGGTCCCCTGTTCGTAGTCCGCCCAGGCGTCGGCGACCTCTTCGGGCGTCGCGGTGTCCTGGGGGACCTGTGCTTCCGGCGCGTGGGGCGCGCGCAGTTGGTCGGCTATGTGGGTCTGCGGGACCCGCTCGGGGAGGGCCGGCCGCGTCGGGGCGGCCGCCGGGGCGGGCCGGTCCGCGAGGGCGGTGGCGGGTGCGTGCCGCGGCGTCCTGGTGCGGCGGCTGGGCAGTCCGGCGCTGGTGTGCGCCACCGGCTCGGGCACCGGCTCGGGCTCGGGCTCCTGCTCGGTCCCCTGCTCGTGCTCGGTGCCGGGCGCGGTCCTGGTGGCGGGCTCGTCGGAGCGGACCGGTACGGGGTCCGACGGGGCCGGAGCGGACCCGGGGGCCGCCGCCGGGGCGGGCACCTCGGCAGGGGAGGCGGGTCGGCTGCCGGCGCCCTCGCTCGGGGTCTCCCCCTCGCTCGGGAGCAGCAGGTGCGCGGGCAGGATCACCACGGCGCAGGTGCCCCCGTACACCGAGCGGCGCAGGGTGACCGTGGCTCCGAGCTGGTCGGCGAGGTGGCCCACGACGAAGAGGCCGAGGCGGTGGGCGTTCTGCGCGAGGACGGAGTACGGCGGGGCCTGGTGCAGGCGCCCGTTCATCTCCTCGTACCGCTCCGGGGAGACCCGCGGGCCGCGGTCCTCGATCTCGACGGACAGGCCGTCCGCCACCAGTTCGGCGCGGATGACCACCTTGGACTTCGGCGGGGAGAACCGGGTGGCGTTGTCGAGCAGCTCGGCCAGCAGGTGGCTGATCTGACTGATGGCGCCCGGTTCCACACTGGTCTCGTCCAGGGCCTGCCGCTCGATGCGGCGGAAGTCCTCGACCTCCGCGGCGGCTTCGCGCAGCAGGTCGGCGACGCGCATGGGCTCGGTGTGCGGGTCGGGGACCTCGCCGCCCGCCAGGATCAGCAGGTTCTCGATCTGCCGCCGCATGCCGACGGTCAGCTGGTCGGACCGCATCAGCTGGGCGAGCAGTGCCTCGTCGTGGCCGAAGGCGTCCTGGAGGTCCTCGGTGAGGCTCAGCTGGCGGCTGACGAGGTTTCCGGTGCGGGAGGCGATGCCCGAGGCGAACAGGCCGAACCCGTGGCGCTCGGCGGCGAGCCGGCGGTGTCCGTCCACCGACACGGCGACGGCCCGGGCGAAGGCGTCGCTGATGCGTCCGACCTCGTCCCGGTCCCCGCTCACGGCCGGCAGGACCTCCGGGTCCACGCTCTGTCCGTGCTGGAGCCGGGCGACGACCTCGGGGAGGGTCTCCTCGGCCACGGTCACGGTGCGTTCGTGCAGGTCGTCCAGGCGGCGCAGGACCGACCGGGTGGTGAGCACGACCACGATGACGACGGCGAGGAGCCCGCCGCCGCTGCCGGCTATCAGCCAGGCGACCTCGGCCTGCAGTTCTGCGGCCTTGGCCTCGCCGCGGGCGAGCACCGAGCGCGCCAGGTCGATGTTGAGCGTGGTCATCTGCACGGAGAAGTTGGAGTGCGCGGACGACCAGTCGGCCACCTCGCCGGGGAGTTTGACGCCCGAGACGGTGTCCTTGTGCCCGGAGAGGACGGCGTTCTCGATGCGCGTCTTCGCCTGCCAGTCCTCGGAGCCGACGACCCGCTCGTAGAACCGCTCGTCCCGCGCCGTCAGATGCGGCACGATCAGCGCTTCGTGCAGGTAGCGCTGGGCTCCCAGGGAGCTGACGAACTGGTCGTAGCCGACGAAGCCCAGTTCCCCGGACGGCCCGGCGAGGGCCAGGACGGTGTCCTCGCGGGCCACCATCTCGGTGGCCTGGAGCATCGAGACCACGGGGCGGCTCGCCTGGGCGAGTTCGGCGTCCTCCGCGTGGCTGAATTCCTGCTGGTAGACCTGGATGACCTTGCCGATGACGTCGGAGTAGTAGGCGAGGGTGCTGTCGGCGGCACCGCTGCGGGTGTCGGCGCGCTGGCGGTAGGCGGCCAGTTTGTCGAGCGGCCGGGTCACTTCCGTGAAGGACCGTGAGGGATCGTCGGCCAGCGCGCGGAACTCGGCCGCGGCGGAGTCCGTGGCGGCGCGCCGTACGCGCAGCTCCCCCTCGGACCCGGCGGTGCCCGCCCACAAGGAGGCGGTCGCCGTGCGCTCCGCCTGCATGTCGACCATCAGGGTGTAGAGCGGGGCTCCGACCCGCTCGGCGGCCTCCAGGTCGGCCCGCAGTTGGGCCGACTGCTCCAGCAACCGTTGTGCGGTCACCGTGACTTGGGTGCCCATCGCCACGGTGGGAACCACTGCCAGCCAGATGAGGAGGGTGCGCAGGCGCACGGTGCGCCAGCGACGCGGCATCGGCCGTCCTCTTGCGCCTTCGGGTTCTATGGGAGACATCGGTCCTCGGGAGCGGGGGCGTGGGGACGTCGGGGGTGGCCGAACGGCCGGACCGGGCACGGCACTGCGGAGGGGACTGCCACAACCGGTGTGGTGGTGACGGGATGTGAGGGGCCGATCATAACCAGACAGACGGAGGAATCGGATAGGTGTCTTCACCGGCCGACCGTGCTATCTCCGTTGGATCGTCCCAGGCCAGAGACCGGATCGGAATCGAACCGCGACGTCCCCGACATCAGGGCGGCCCGATTCCGGCCAGCCGCCCCTCCGGTCGCACCGGGCCGGGGGCGGGGTGACGATGGAAGAGCGGTGCCCGCGGCCCGCGCCCCGCGGTCCGTGGCCTCCCGATTCCTCTCGATTCCCCCTGGTCAAGGAAGGCTCATGAACCGGCGCACACGGCTCCTCGTCCTCGGCCCCTTGGCGGCCGCCTCGTTCGCCGCCGCCCCCGCCGCCCTCGCGGCGATACCGCAGACCCCGCCGGCCGCCGTCCCGGCCGCGACGTGTTCGACCTCCGGGGTCCTGGAGAACGGGAAGGTGCACCTGTCCGGCGGCGGCTTCACCCCGGGCCCTGCCTACGTGTACGGGTCGGCCGGCTTCGGCGGGACGGTCGAGATCGCCCAGAACGGCGGGTTCCAGGTCATGAACGTGCCGCCCGGCCAGTACAGCGTCCGCCAGGGCGGCGAACTGACCCAGTGCAGCGGCTGAGCACGCGCCCGCCCGGGCCCGTGCGGAGCCCGGATCCCCTCACGGCATCCCGCGGACAGGAGTGTGGGCCCTCCCGGTCCGCTCGGGTCCGGGAGGGCCCACCGATGTCCTGGGCGGCCCCGGTCGGTCCTGGGCGCCCCTGATGCGTCCTGTGGGTCAGCCCGCGTCCGCGGCGGGGGTCAGCCGCAGCGAGATGCTGTTGATGCAGTAGCGCTGGTCCGTGGGCGTCGGGTAGCCCTCGCCCTCGAAGACGTGCCCCAGGTGGGAGCCGCACTTCGCGCAGCGGACCTCGGTACGGACCATGCCGTGCGAGGTGTCGGCGAGCAGTTCGACGGCGTCGCTGTCCTTCGGGTCGAAGAAGCTCGGCCAGCCGCAGTGCGACTCGAACTTCTCCGAGGAGCGGAACAGCTCGGCCCCGCAGCCGCGGCAGGAGTAGACGCCCTCCGTCTTGGTGTCGGTGTACTCACCGCGGAAGGCCGGCTCGGTGCCGGCGAGGCGCAGCACCTGGTATTCGGACGGGGTCAGCTCCGCCTGCCACTGCTCGTCCGTCTTCTCGACCTCGTACGACATGACTCTTCCGCTCCCTCGTTCCGTCAGCTCGACAGGCGGGCCAGGATGGCCGGACCGAGGTCCGTGACATCGCCCGCGCCCATCGTGAGAACGAGATCGCCGGGCTTGGCCATTCCCGCGACGACGTCGGCGACGGCGCTCTTGTCGTGCTCGGCGGCGACGTCGGCGCCCGTGGCCCGCGCCGCCGCGATGATGATCTCACTGGTGACGCCGGGGATCGGGTCCTCGCGGGCGGGGTAGATGTCCAGGACGACGGAGGCGTCGGCGAGGGCCAGGGCCTGGCCCATCTCCTTGCCCAGTTCCTGGGTGCGGGAGAAGAGGTGTGGCTGGAAGACGACCAGGATGCGGGAGTCTCCGGCGGCTCCGCGGATGGCCTCCAGGTCGGCGTTCATCTCGGTCGGGTGGTGCGCGTAGGAGTCGATGACCTGCACGCCGGCGGCCTCGCCCTTGAGCTGGAGGCGGCGCTTGACGCCGGTGTACTTGCCGAGCGCGGAGGCCAGGTTGTGCGCGGGGATGCCGAGGGCCACGCCCGCGGCGAGGGCCGCGACGGCGTTGTGCGCGTAGTGGCGGCCGGGGACGGAGACGGTGAAGGTGAGCATCCGGCCGTCCAGGACGACGGTGACCTCGCTGGTCAGACCACGCGGAGTGATCTTGGTGATCCGGACGTCGGCTCCCTCCTCCTCTCCGTACGTGACGACGGTCAGGCCCTCCCTGCCCGCGACCCGGCGGGCGATCTCGGCGGCGCCCTCCTGGCCGTGCGCGACGACGAGGGTGCCGCCGGGCACGATCTTGCCGACGAAGGTCTCGAAGGACTCGTAGATCTCCTCGATCGACGCGTAGTTCGCGTGGTGGTCGAGCTCCGCGTTGAGGATGATGGCGACCTGCGGGGCGTACGTGTGGAACGAGCGGTCGCTCTCGTCGGCCTCGGCCACGAAGATGTCGCCCTCGCCGTGATGGGCGTTGGAGCCGGGGGCGTCCAGATCGCCGCCGATGGCGTACGAGGGGTCAAGGCCCAGGGCCGCGAGGGAGACCGCCAGCATCGAGGTGGTGGTGGTCTTGCCGTGCGTACCGGCGACGGCGATCGGGCGCAGTCCGGCCATCAGCGCGGCGAGGGCGTCGGAGCGGTGCACGACGGGGATCCCCAGCTCGGCGGCGCGGGCCAGCTCGGGGTTGTCGGCGCGGATGGCGCTGGAGACGACCACGCAGGTGGAGTCGGCGGCGAGGTGGTCGGCCGCGTGTCCGCCGTGGACCGTGACGCCGTGGGCGCGCAGTGCCTCGGCGGTGTCGGAGTCGCCGCGGGCGTCGCTGCCCGCGACCTTCCCTCCGCGCTGGGCCAGGATCTTTGCGATGCCGGACATTCCGGCGCCGCCGATGCCGATGAAGTGGGGCCGTTCCATGGCGGTCGGCAGGCCGGGCTTCATTCAGGTCGCTCCAGGATCGAGTGCGGTGCTTGTGCGTGTCGGGCTCTGGGCCCAAGCCTATTCGTTGTGGGCGAAGAGCTTGAGCACGGGAACGCCGACTTTGTGGCGCGCCCGGGAGGCCCAGTCCCGGTGGAAGAACTCCTCCACGAAGTGCGGGGAGGTCAGGACGATCACCTCGTCGGCCCCGGTCTCGTCCACGACGGCCTGCAGTTTGTCGAGCGGATGTTTCTCGACGATCTGCCCGACGGCCTTGGCGCCCTTCTGGCGCAGGGCGTTCAGGGAGTGCGCGAGGGCGTGCGCGGCGGGGCCGAGCGCGTCCTCGCCCTCGGGTTCGTCGCCCTCGCGGATGGCTTCCGGGAGCTCACCGAGCGCTACGTCGTCGATGGCGCGCAGCAGTCGGTCCTGGTCGCCCCGGGGCTGCATGAGGACGACGAAGGAGACCGGGTCGTCTCCGTGGAGGCTGGTGACGAAGTCCACGTCCACCGTGGTCAGCGGCTGCTCGATCATCAATACGCTCGTGAACACGGACGCCCTCTCCTTCATGGGCCGAGGCCGGTCGGCCGGCCCCTGCGGAAACCATCCTGCCCCGCTGTCGCACGGGGCCTGCGCAGGTATATGTGCCCAGCGGAAGCAAAGCGGAACGGGAAATTCCGCCCCTTGTCAGATCCGACGGTAGCTCGTGAACAGGAACCCGGCCTCCTCCAGTACGCAGGCGGGCGCGAGCCGGTGCGGAACCGTGACGGCAGGGCCCCCGGTGATGCGCTGGGCGCCGCCCGCCGTGAGCGTCGGGGAGATCGTCAGGCACAGCTCGTCCAGCACGTCGGCCGCCACGAACTGGCCCAGCAGCCGGGGCCCGCCCTCGGTGAGCTGGCGGCGCAGCCCGCGCCCGGCGAGCTCCCGCACGGCCCGGGCCGCGTCCACGGCCGCACCCTCGCCGGCCACCACCACCTCGGCGCCGGCGGCCTGCGCCTCGGCCACCCGGCCGGGCGGCGCCGCGGCGCCGGTGACCACCAGGGTCGGCACCAGCGGTGAGCTGAAAAGGGGAAGGGAGAAGTCCAGGTCCATGCTCGCGGTGACCACGGCGATGGCGGGGGCCGGGCCCTGCCCGGCGGCTTCGCGGCGGGCCGCGAAGGCCTCCCGGGCACGGGCCGGGCGGTAGCCCTCTTGGCGAACCGTTTCCGCGCCGACGACCACCACATCCGCCAGCGCCCGCAGGGTGCCGAAGATCCGCATGTCGGTCTCGCCGGAGATGGGCTGGGAGCGGCCGTCGTGCTGGGCGGCGCCGTCCAGGGTGGAGACCATGTTGGCCCTCAGCCAGCGGCCGTCCGCCGCGAGGGCGGGGTAGGCGTAGGCGTCCGCGAGCTCGTCGAGCGACCACTCCCGGTCCGTCCCGTCCTGGCTCTGGTCTGGTGTCTGATCGGTCACAGGGAACAGGCGTCGCATCGGTGCAGTGTGCCACGCCCCGTAGAGTTAAGGGCTGTGTCGACATCTCTCCCCACCTCCGGTTACACCTCCGGCCGGCCCCCGATAGCCGACGCCGGGCCGCAGGCCCTGTGCGCGCGCGAGCCGCGGGTTCCCGCCGAGCGGCTGGTGGCCGAGATGGTGCCGCCGCCGCGGTTCGACTCCGTCCGCTTCGACACCTACAACCCCGATCCGGCCCAGCCGAGCCAGGCCGAGGCCGTCACCGTGCTGAGCGGCTTCGCCGCGGGCCTGGGCGGGGCGCACGCGAGCGGCACCGGCAGGAAGCGCTGGTTCTCCAGGAAGCCGGCGGCTCCCGCCGCGCCCCGCGGGGTCTACCTCGACGGCGGCTACGGTGTCGGCAAGACCCATCTGCTCGCCTCCCTGTGGCACGCCACCCCGGCCGACCCCGCGCTCAAGGCCTTCGGCACCTTCGTCGAGCTCACCAACCTCGTGGGCGCGCTCGGCTTCCAGCAGACCGTGCAGACCCTGGGCGGGCACAGGCTCCTGTGCATCGACGAGTTCGAGCTGGACGACCCCGGCGACACGGTGCTGGTGTCCTCGCTGCTCAGCCGTCTCGTCGAGCAGGGCGTGGCGCTGGCCGCCACCTCCAACACACTGCCCGGCAAGCTCGGCGAGGGCCGCTTCGCCGCCGCGGACTTCCTGCGGGAGATCCAGGGGCTGTCGGCGCACTTCCGGCCCCTGCGGATCGACGGCCAGGACTACCGCCACCGCGGCCTGCCCGAGGCCCCGGCGCCGTTCTCCGACGAGCAGGTCGCCAAGGCCGCCTACGCGACCGATGGCGCGAGCCTGGACGACTTCCCCGGCCTGCTGGAACACCTGGCCCGGGTGCACCCGAGCCGGTACGGCGCACTGACCGACGGGATCACGGCCGTCTGCCTGACCGGCGTCGGCCCGGTGCCGGACCAGTCCACCGCGCTGCGGCTGGTGGTACTGGCCGACCGGCTGTACGACCGCGAGGTCCCGGTCCTGGCCTCCGGGGTCCCCTTCGACAAGCTGTTCAGCGAGGACATGCTGAACGGCGGTTATCGCAAGAAGTACTTCCGCGCCATATCACGGCTCACCGCGCTGGCGCGCGACGCGAAACCCCTGGTGTCCCAGTAGGTTTGGGGACGCCGGCCCCCTTCTCGGGAGCCCGGCCGTTTCCCCACCTCTGCGAAGGGATCACCATGGCCACCACGCGTCACGCGCACACCGTCTGGGAAGGCGACCTGCTGAAGGGCAAGGGCGTCGTCAGCCTCGACTCCTCGGGCATCGGTTCGTACGACGTCTCCTGGCCCGCGCGCGCCGAGGCCGCGAACGGCAAGACCAGCCCGGAAGAGCTGATCGCCGCCGCCCACTCCAGCTGCTACTCGATGGCGCTCTCGCACGCCCTGGCGGGCGCCGGAACCCCGCCCAGCCGGCTGGAGACCAAGGCCGACGTCACCTTCCAGCCGGGTGAGGGCATCACCGGTATCCACCTGTCCGTCGAGGGCACGGTCCCGGGTGTGGACGAGGCCGCCTTCCTCGCCGCCGCCGAGGACGCCAAGAAGAACTGCCCGGTGAGCCAGGCCCTGACCGGTACGACGATCACCCTGAGCGCCAAGCTCGTCTGATCCCGGTTCCCGGGACACCGGCCGGGGTGCGGGCCGCACGACGCGGCCCGCACCCCCGTCAGGCCGTCGCCAACTGCGGGATCAGCCGCATGGCGTTGTCGTGGTAGATCCCCCGCAGCTGCTCCGGGGTGAAGGCCGGGTCCGCGTCGAGGGCGGGCAGGGCCAGGTCCATGACCGTGTCGGCGGGTGCGGCGGGCCAGTCCGTGCCGAAGAGGATGTGGTCGGCCGGCACGTGCTCCAGCAGGGTCGCCGCGGGCGCCATGGGCCCCGCGGTGTCGTAGTAGAAGCGGCTCAGATGGTCGCGGACGGCGGCGGGCTCGACGCTCGGTTCGCAGAACCGCCCGAGGGCCTGCAGCCGCGTCGCGATGTACGGCAGGAAGCCGCCTGCGTGCGGCAGGACCACGGAGATGTCCGGGAACCGGTCCAGCGTCCTACGGCTGATCATGTTCACCGCGGCCCGGGTGGTGTCCAGCAGGAAGTCGCACACGAAGTTCGGGATGCCCGGGACGGTCGGTGCGCCGGGCGGGCCGCCCGGGAGGTTGTGGGGGTGGGTGTCCACCACCGCGCGGCACTCGTTCAGCTCGTGGAACAGCCGGTCGTAGGCGGGGTCCCCGAGATAGACGCCCCCGTAGTTGGCGGTGACGTTGACGCCGACGGCGCCGAGCTGCCCGAGGCCGCGGCGCACCGCCCAGGACGACGCCTCCGGGTCGTCCAGGAAGAGCGGCACGTAGTACGAGAACCGCCCCGGGTGCGAGGTCGCCACCTCGATCATCGACCTCAGCGTGATGTTGATCGCCTCGCGCAGCTGCGCCGACGAGCGGTACCGCGCGGGCAGCATCGGTTTGAGGACCGCGGTGGTGATGCCCGCGTCGTCCATGAAGCGGATCGCCGCCTCGGTGTCGAGCCGGCTCCACGCCGGCAGCCGCTCCGGCTCGATCAACCCGTGATGCACGGCCCACTCGCGCCACTCCGGGGCGCAGAAGTGGTGGTGCATGTCGATCTTCGAGTGGACCGTGCCCGCGGTGTCCGGGCCCGGCGCGGAGGGTCCGCGCGCGATCCGGATGACCTCGCTGGTGCCCACCGCGGCGATGCGCAGTTCGTCCGCCGGTGTTCCCAGGAGGCGCACTCCGGGGGTACTCACGGAATCCGTCATGCCAATCCACCGTCCATCGGGTCTGGGTTACTTTCCGGAAGCCACGGAAGCCAGGGTCGGCTCGCCCGGCTCGCCCGGGCCGCCGCCCGGCCCGCCGTCCGGGCGCGACGGCTCCAGGACGATCCGCAGGTGCTCCAGCCCGCGGAAGGCCGCCACCGGTCCCTTGAGCCACGCTCCCCCGGTCTCCTCCAGGTCCACGGGCCGCATGTCCGGGAACTCCCGCAGGAGGCAGGCGAGCGCGATCTCGAGTTCGAGCCGCGCCAGCGGCGCCCCCAGGCAGTAGTGGGTGCCGTGGCCGAAGCCCAGGTGCGTGCCCTGGAGTCCCTCGCGCGTCACGTCCAGGTCGTCCGGCGCGTCGAACCGCTCCGGGTCCCGGTTGGCCGAGGAGATCGCGATCTGCACCAGGGCGCCCTTGGGGATCACCGTGTCCCGGATCCGGGCCTCCTCGGCGGCATACCGGAAGGTCGACGTCTCCACCGATCCCTCGTAGCGCAGCATCTCCTCGACCGCCCCCGGAATGAGCCCGGGGTCCGCGCGGAGCCGGGCCGCCTGGTCGGGGTGGAGCAGCAGGTTGAGGACGGAGTTGCCGATCTGGTAGGCGGTGGTCTTGTGGCCGGCGAAGAACAGGACCCACAGCGACGCGACCAGTTCGGGGTCCTCCAGCCGTTCCTCCGCCTGGACCAGGTCGCTGAGGAAGGTGTCCGACGGGTGGTCGCGGGTGTCCGAGATCAGCCGCTCCAGCCGGTGCTGGAGCCGCTCCTCCGCGGCCTTGAGCTCCGCCCTGCGGCTGGGGTCGAACCGGGAGCGGGTTACCACCGCGAACTGCTCCAGGATCTCCGGGCGGTCCTCCTGCGGGATGCCCATCAGTTCGCACAGGACCGCGATCGGCAACGGGAACGCGAACGCGGCCATCAGGTCGACCGTCCCGGCCCGGCGGCACTCGGCGAGGACCGTCTCCGCGATCTCGGTGATCCTCGGACGCATCTGCTCCACCCGCCTGGGGGTGAAGGCGCTGCGCAGGATGCGGCGCAGCCGCGTATGCCGCGGCGGGTCCGAGAAGAGCACGTTGTCGTCGAGCGCGTCGAAGAAGCTGCCGTACACGGCGTGGTAGGTGTCGATGGCGCCGCGCATGTCCTTGCTGAACCGGGGGTCCGACAGGGCGTCGCGGGCGTCGTCGTGGCGGGTGATCAGATACGTGTCGACCCCGTGGGGCGGGGTCAGCCGGCACACCGGGGCCTGCTCGCGCAGGGCCGCGTACACGGGGTGGGGGCACTGCCGGTACTCCGGTGCGCCCCGGGAGACGGCGGACACGATGTCGCGCAGTGCTCCGTCGCCGTTCGGTGCCGCATCCCGCTGCGCCATGTTCCGCACCCTCCGTCGCGTCGGCCGCCGTGGCCGTGGCCGTGGCCGTCGCAACGGCCGTCTGCGGACTCACCGGTTCCCCGGGCCGGTGCGCCGTGAAACGGAGCCGCTCCCGTTCGGGTGAGCCACCGGAGCCGGGGAGGGGGCCGTCCGCCGGCGGAGCGCCCGGCCGCCGGCCCGGCCGGGTGCGGCGGGCCGGCCGCCGGCCGACCGTCGGCCGACCGACGGCCGATCGGCGGTCGCCCGTCCGTGCCGTGTCGGGACGGACCCGGGCCGGATGCGGCGGCCGGCGGGAAGGGCTGCCGTGCCACCAGCCAGCCCGTCACGAGGAGCCCGCGCATGGCCCGACGTCTCGCCCCCGCCCTCACCGCAGCCGCCGCGCTCGTCCTGGCGGCCGTCGCCGCACCGCCGGCCGCCGCCGGCCACGGCCCGGACCGCGGCCGGGCCACGGTCGACCTGGGGGTCGCGTACGCCGCCACCGCCAGGTTCCAGGTGCACGCCAACGCGGTGGCGGCCGGCTACGTGCCGGACAGGTACTGCGTCTTCGACCGGGCGGGCGGGAGCGGCGCGCTCGGCTACCCGCACTTCAACCACGCGTACGACAATTCCGTGGACCCGGCCAAGCCCGCCGCGCTGTACTACGAGGACGACGGGCGCGGCGGAAAGCGCCTCGTCGGGGTCCAGTGGCTGGTCTACGACCGCGACCAGAAGCTGACCACGGACGACGACCGTCCCGCCCTGTTCGGCACCGCCTTCAAGGGCCCCAAGCCCGGCAACTTCCCCGGCCAGCCGGTGCACTACGCCCTGCACCTGTGGCTCTGGAAGAAGAACCCCGGCGGCCTGCACGAGACCTTCAACCCGGCGGTGGCCTGCCTGCCGGGCACCACGCGCCCGTAGGCCCGTCCCGCTCGGACCGCTCGGACCGCTCGGACCCGCTCGGACCCGCTCGGCGCCGTTCCAAGCTGTTCGGCGCCGAACGGGCCCTTTTCGACACGCTTCGGTACCTGTGGGCACCTGTCGGTCCGGCAGGACCGGCCGCACGCCCGGCATGATCGGCGGGACACCCCCTCAGGGGCCCGACGTCCTCCCGGGAGCCGCCGATGTCCGTCACCCGACGCAGCCTGATCGCCGCCGGCGCGATCACCTTCAGCGGAGCTCTGGGCGCGCTGTTCGCCGGCGGCTCCCCCGCCTCGTCCCGGGCGGCGCGCGCCGGCGGCGGGTACGGGCCGCTGCTCCCCGACCCGCGCGGGCTGCTCGACCTGCCCGCCGGGTTCGGCTACCGGGTGCTCTCGCGGGCGGGCGACCCGATGCGCTCCGGTGAGGGCGCCGTCCCCGCCCACTGCGACGGCATGGCCGCCTTCGACGCAGGGGGCGGCCGGGTGCGGCTGGTGCGCAACCACGAGAACAGGGCCGGCGCCGCCCTGCGGGTGCCCGCCGTGGCGGGGCTGACGTACGACCCTGGGGCGCTCGGCGGCTGCACGGCCCTCGACCTCGCCCCGGACGGGCGGGTCACCGGCGAGCGGGTCGCCCTCGCCGGCACGGCGGTCAACTGCGCGGGCGGGCGCACCCCCTGGAACACCTGGCTGAGCTGCGAGGAGACCGAGGACCGGGCCGGTACCTCGGGCTACGAGCGCGACCACGGCTACGTCTTCGAAGTGGACCCGGCCCACCCGCGGCGCACCGGCGCGGTGCCGCTGACCGCCATGGGCCGCTTCGCGCACGAGGCCGTCGCCGTGGACCCGTACCGCGGGGTGGTCTACGAGACCGAGGACGCCTTCGTGCGGCCCTTCGGGCTGTTCTACCGCTTCCTGCCGGCCCGGCCGCTCGGCGCCGCCGGTTCGCTGCGGGCGGGCGGCGCCCTGGAGGCCCTGCGGGTCCCGGGTGTAGCGGACCTTGCGGTGGTGGACGAGCCCGGGGCCGAGTTCCCGGTGGAGTGGGTGCCCGTACCGGACCCGTCGGCGGCCGTCACCCCGATCCGGCACCAGGACTTCGGGGCGGGCGGCATCACCCACGCGCAGAAGCTGGAGGGCTGCTACTGGGGCGGCAACGGCGTGCACTTCGTGTCCAGTTACGCCCGCAGGGGCGAGGGCGCACCCGCCGACCACCACGGGCAGGTGTGGTTCTACGATCCGGGCCGGGCCCGGCTCCGGCTGGACGTGCTCTTCGGGCCGGCCGCGGACGTACAGCTGCCCGGGGACTCCCCCGACAACATCTGCCTGGCCCCGGATGGCGGGCTGATGGTGTGCGAGGACGGCGGCGGGGCGCAGTACGTGTTCGGGGTGACGGCGGGCGGCGAGGTCTATCCGGTGGCCCGCAACGCCGACGACATCGGCGGACCGGGGGCCCCGGAGTGGGGAGAGTTCGCCGGGGTCACCTTCTCCCCCGACGGGCGGACCATGTACGTCAACGCCTACGCACCGGGCACCACCTTCGCTGTCACGGGTCCCTGGCGGCGCTGACCGGGAGCCTGCGGCACGCGGGGAAGTACCGCATGCACCCACTTGTCACATAATCATATATTTTGCGTGCGTGACCATTTCTGTGCGCAAGGTTGCGGCCGCGGCCGCACTCAGTGCCGCCCTCGCCGCTTCCCTCGCGGGCTGCGGGGGCGGATCCGGCACCAAGGACACCGGCCGTGAAGCCCGCACGGGCACGCCGCCGGCGTCCGCCCCCGCGGCTTCCGCGCCCGGCACCGCGGCCGCCTCCTCCCCGAGCTCCTCCCCCGGCACCCCGGGCGCCCCGCTCGCCGGCGCGCCCGGCACGGCACCGACGCTCGCGCCCGGCCCGAACGGCCTGACCCCCGTCTTCGAACGGGCCGGGCAGCGCACGGACAAGACCGTGGCGCTCACCTTCGACGCCGACATGACCTCCGACCAGGGGCCGCGCGCGGCCGGCGGGGAGCGCTTCGACAACCCTCAACTGATCTCGGCGCTGCGGACCCTCAAGGTACCTTCGACGATCTTCATGACGGGCCGCTGGGCCGAGGAGTACCCGGACCAGGCCAAGGCCATCGGGACCGACCCGAACTTCGAGATCGCCAACCACTCCTACAGCCACCACGCCTTCACCTCCCCCTGCTACGGGTTGCCCCGGCTCGACGGCGCCGCCGCGCGCGCCGACGTGGACCGGGCCTTCGCCGCGTTCCGCCAGGCAGGCGCCGTCAACACGGTCCCGTACTTCCGCTTCCCCGGCGGCTGCTACGACGACCCGGCGCTGCGGGCCCTGTCCACGGCCAAGGTCACGGCGGTCCAGTGGGACGTGGTCAGCGGGGACGCCTTCGCGACGGACCCGGACGCGGTGGCCGAGCAGGTCCTCGCCGGGGTGAAGCCCGGCTCCGTGGTCGTGATGCACTGCACGCGCAGCGCCGCCCCGGTCACCGAGGAGGCCGTCCGGAAGATCGTCCCGGAACTGCGCAAGCGCGGCTACCGCTTCGTAAAGGTCTCACAGCTGATCGGGACGTAGCGGTCGGCCCTCCTCCGGGAAGCGCGCGGGGACGTGGGCGGTGCGGGCCGGGCGCCGAGCGGCAGCTCCGGAGAGGCCCCGCGCAGCACCCAGGGCCGGCGGCAGCCGGAGCGGCGGCCCACACCGGCCGGGTTCACCGCGCGACCGCCGTCTCGGTGAGCTCGCTCGGCCGGACGATGACGAATCCCTCGCCGCTCAGCTTCAGCTGGACCGCCTCGCCGGAGCCGCCACGGATCATCGACCCGACCGACTGGGAACGGTGCAGCCCGGTCTCCAGCCGGGCGCTCCAGCCGACCACCGCGTCCGTGTCGACGTAGACGGGGGCCTGGGCCGTGACCGGGATGATGATCGGGTGTCCGTCGCAGACCACGGCGAGCTTGCCGGTGCCGGTGAAGACGCTGTTGAAGAGGCCGCCGCCGGTCATGCCGGCGCCCTTGACCATCTTGATCTCGTAGGACAGCGTCGGGTCGAAGCACAGCACGTTGCGCCCGTTGACGGTGAGGGCGTCTCCGGGTTCGAGGTCGATGATGAAGCAGTCACCCGCCTGGTGGGCGAACCAGGCCTCGCCCTGGCCGCGTACGGACATCAGCGCCAGGCCCTCGCCCGTGACGGCGCGCTTGAGCATGCCGCCTATGCCCTGTCCCTTGCGCTCGAACTGCAGATTGCCGCGGAAGGCGACCATGGATCCCTGACGGGCCAGCATCTCCCCGTTGACGTTGTACTTCACCGATTTGGCGTTCTGGAGGCTCATCCCGGGGGCAGCGGCTGCCCGGGCCAGGTGCTCGGACGCAAAAAGATCACTCTTCATGGCCCCGATCCTCGCCCGGGTCCGCCACCCGGGACATCCTCCCCGAGGTGGAGCCTGGCATCCTTGGCGGGATGAGCAGCCAGCACACCGACGACACCTCCGGCGTACCCGCGGTCGGGGCCGACAGTGCCTTCCGACGGGAGCACGTACTGCGCGACGAGGCCCCGCAGTTCGTCCTGCCGCTGGTGGTCCGCATCGAGAAGGCGGAGCCCCCGGCCCGGACCGATGCCCTGGAGACCGCGGCACGGGCCGTGTTGGTCCTGCTCACCGACGAGCGGGCGGACGGCGAGGGCGAGTGGGCGCAGGCGGTCCGGGACTGGCAGGACGCGCGGATCCGCAAGGTGGTCCGGCGGGCGCGCGGGGCGGAGTGGCGCAAGGCGCAGGCCCTGCCCGGCGTCACGGTCCACGGCGAGGCGGCACAGGTCCGGGTGTTCCCTCCGGTGCCCCTCGACGGCTGGCCCAAGGAGCTCGCCAAGCTGCAGGTGTCGGGCACCGACCTCGACGACCCGGAGCCGGCCGCCGAGGCCGACGCCTCCGCCCTGCCGGTGCTGTGGCTCAACCCCGGTCTGGAGATGTCGGCCGGCAAGGCGATGGCCCAGGCCGGGCACGCGGCGCAGCTGGCGTGGTGGGAGCTGACGCGGGCGGAGCGGGCCGCCTGGCAGGAGTCGGGCTTCCGCCTGGCCGTGCGCACGGCCGCGCGCGAGCGGTGGACGGAGCTGAGCGGGAGCGGGCTGCCGGTGGTCCGCGACGCCGGGTTCACCGAGATCGCGCCCGGCAGCGCGACGGTGGTCGCCGAGCACCCGGCGCTGCGGGCCCGGCTCTGAGCTGGCGGGAGCTGCTCCCCGGCCTCCTGCCGGAGGCCGAACCGGCGGCGCCCGCCGCCGAGGCGGACCTCGCCGAGGTGGAGCGGGTGCTCGGCACCTGGGGCCACGAATAACCTCACCTTCAAGTCGAGCGGCGCGGGCATCTCGGTGAACGCGGGGCTCACGGCGCCGAGCCTGCGCTACTCGAACATGCTGACCGGTCAGACGCCGCTGCCGGCGTCGCTGACGCTGGCCTCGCAGCCGAACCAGCATCATCAACACGGGCTGGACCAGTCAGTGGTACGGGGCCTCCTGAACGACATGCCCCCTCTCGCCTATGGGCGGGAGGGGGCTGTTCTTCATGCTTTCAGAGGTCAGCGGCTGGCCCCCTCAGGCCAGAGGATCCGTGCCGGGACGCGGGTGCGCTCGGCGTACGCCACGACGTCCGCTGTGCCTCCGTACCCCCAGGCAGGCTTCCCGTCCCAGACGGCCAACAGCTCGTCCACCAGGCCGACGAGCACCTCACTGCCGGCCATGTGCGCCGCTGAGTCCGAGGCCGGCATCCCGGTGCGGTGCACCTCGACTGCCCGGCTCAGGAGCCGGTCGTACGTCGGCCAGTGGTCCTGGGGCAGCCCCTCGCGGTACTCCTCGGCCGGGATCACCACCTCCAGGCGGCCCCCGCACCTGAGGACGTACTCGGCGAACCACGCGTCCGGCCCGTCGGCGATGCAGGAGACGCCGACCAGCTCGGCGGCGTTGTACTGGCTCACCGCTGCCTCCAGCAGCGCGCGAACCCGCTGCTCCACCTCCGTGCTCAGCCCTCGGTGACCGGTGATTCCCACACGCATTACGTGCCCTCCCCTACAGGTAGACGTCGTGCAGTTGCTCGTCGAAGTCGCGGACAACCCTGGGTGGAGACGCAGTGCGGTACGAGCGTCGGACCGCACGAGCACGATCCACAATCCGCCCGGAACGGCACTGGACACCGGATTCCAGGGCGCGGGAGGCCATCGCGAACGCGGCCTCGACCCTCCCGGCCGCCAGGTGTCCGGCCGCGATGTCCAGCAGCAGGGCGCGCTGCTTCGCGTGTCCGGTGCCCAAGACCTTCGTGTCGGCGTCGAGGACCCAGGCGGGAAGCCCCAACCGAGCCCCGCAGGCGACGCGGGCCGCCGCGACCTTCGCCTCGCTGAACTGGAAGACCCAGGGCCACGGCGCTGGTTCCTCCGACCCCAGCCGCGCCGCCAGTGACCGGCTCTTGGTCAGGGACCGGTCGCTCGCCTCCTCATTTCCCACCGCAGCATGCGCGAACGCTTCGACCGACGACAGCCACGCGTCCGCTACAGGGGGCCTGCGGGCGTCTAGGAACCCCCGCGCCTTCCCTGTCCAGCTCAAGGCCTGCACCCCGTTCCCGGCGTCCGCCTCGAACTGGGCCATGCTCCCGGCCTGGTAGGCAGCCAGCAGGGGATCCCCCGCAGTCCTCGCCGCCTTGATCGCTGAGGCGTACCAGCTGCGCGCTGAACCGTGATCGCCCATGTCCCACGACAGCCAGCCCAGCAGGCTCGCCGCCTCACTCCCGACAGCCGCGAGGCGCGCGCGCGCTGCCGGTCGTCTCCAGCCGCCCGGCTCACGGCCTGCACAAGCCGCAGGTGCGACTGCACCGCGGCCGACAGGTCACGGGAGGGTGTGGCTCCGTCCAGGCGCCGGTATGACGCCGTGCCGAGCCTGAGGGTTGCGGCCTGTCCGACACCCTCACCCGGGTCGGGAAGCGCTGGGAGTGCTGTGGCGACGGCGGCTGCGGCGAATCCACCTATGAAGTTTCGTCGTCGCATGTCTTCGTACCCATCTCGTACCGCTGCGTCCGCGAGTCCCAAGAGGGAGGCGGGGACGCCCAGGTGGGCCGCCATCACCGCCAGGACGTCTGTCGCGTACGCCCCGGGCCCGCGCTTCTCCAGCCGGGAGACTGCCGATTGTGACAGTCCGCAGACCTGGCCTAACTGGGTCTGCGTCAGCCTCGCGCCCCTGCGCACCAGCTCAATGACCTTGCCGTAGTCCTTGGCCCTGGACGCTTCTCTGACCGCCGGCGTGATGCTCAACGTGCCCCCATTTTTGGGTTTCACTCGCTGATTCGCGTGCCCGTACCCGCTGCGCGCATATCCGCATGCGCGTGCCGCATCGGAGATGGTCCCACGCCGGGGCCTGGCCGTTGACTGGTTTCACCACCCGCTGACGACAGTAGGGAGCCACCGTGACAAGTCCCTTTCCCCGAGGGGTGATGAGCCTGGACACCCCCGACGCCCCGGGCTCCACCACTGCCCCGCTCACCGCGCCCAGCGAGGACCTGCTCGAACGAGCCCGCGTGGGGTGGTCGCACTGCCTCGGCGACCCGTCGGAGGCGTCGGATGAGTGACCAGTACGAGTACCACCCTCACCGCCTGCTCAAGCAGCGCGTCCGCGACGTTCCGTCCGGCACGGAGGGCGTGCTGATGGCCGTCGTCACCGAGAACGTCTCGGACAACGGCATCGAGCACTGGATGGACCTGGCCTACATCCGCAACGCGTCCGGCCGCGAGTTCACCACCGCGGTCACCAACGTCGAGCCTGCGTGACTCTGCTCGGCCGCCAGCTGGGCTCGCCCAGCACCTAGACCCCCGGTCGGCCGCGAGGAGTCGGCGCCGCACGGCCGACCGGGCCTCCCTGCTGGCCGGCGCACAGCCCCCTCCAGCCCATCCGACCCACGGGGGCTGTGTCCCGGCCCGCAGGGCCGACCAGCACCACCCATGGCACACACCCAAGGGAGACGCATGTCCACTCCGGCCCCGCCCCCTCCGTGCAGCAGCAAGCCCCACACCCCTCCGACACCCGCACAGGGAGGCACCATGACCCTCACCATCGAGCCTGACGTCCGCGACGCCCACACGCTCCTCAGCCCGGACGACTTCATGGCCGTCACCGCGACCGTCGCCAAGGACAACCCCGACATGGGCTGGTCCATGGCCGAGCGCGTCGTCGTCGAGGGCCTCAAGTTCGTCGCCGTCGCGGCCGGCGGCGCCCTCGGCATCGCCCCCTCGCGCGTCGTCGACGAGGGCTGGCACGCCCTCATCCTGCACACGGCCATCTACAGCGGCCTGTGCGAGCGCCTCGGCGGGTTCGTCCACCACTACCCGGAGCCCCCGGACTCTGGCCGCTACGACCCGGAGTTCATCGACCGCACGATGGCCGCGATCGAGCGGGCCGGCTTCCCCGTGGACCGGGAGCTGTGGCGCGGCCCGGACAACGGGATCGTCGAGGTGGCCGCGTCCTGCCAGCACGCGCCGAACTGCGGGCCCATCCAGCCCATGCCGACCCCGCAGTGCCTCTCGGACCCGTCGTAGGCCAGCGAGTAGAGCGGCTGAACGCTAGGCTCCGCTCCGATGGGAGGACTCATGCAGGAGTGGACAGACCCTCGGTACGCCGAGCTCGTCAAGGTCTGGCGTGAGACGCAGCAGCCGACGTCCCGCGATCCGGAGGAACGCCCGGCCCGCGGGTTCATCGTCCAGCCGCCGTCTCACGACTGACCGCAACCCCGGCCCGGCCGCTTTATGCGGCCGGGCCCCTTTCCTCTTCGGAGCCTCCTCCATGGCCCTGTCGTCCACGTGGGATAGCTACGCCCGTCGAACCCCGGCCCGCCGACATGGCCCGCCGCCTGCCTTCAGCTGGACGCCCCACCCAGGGCACGGCCCGGGCACCAAGCTGTTGGAAGTCGGCCGCGGGGCCGCCGTACTGGAACTCGGGTGCGGAAAGGGCGACCGCCTCGCCGCCCTGGCCGCGCTCGGCGTACGACCCGTCGGAGTCGACATCTCAGCCGTGCAGGTCGCGGCGGCGGCCACCCGCTGGGGGTCGACGGTCGAAGTGCACCAGGCCGACGCACTCCATTTCCTCAGCCACACCTCGGACTACTACGACGCCGTGTATTCGGCCTTCGGAGCGCACTGGTTCACGGACCCGGACGTACTTCTTCCCGCCATCCGCGAGCGTCTCCGGCCCGGCGGAACCCTCGTCCTTGCCCACCTACCACCGGGAGACCGCATCGAGCCCGACGAGCCGACCGTCGTACGATCCACGCTGGCGATGGTGCTCCGCTGGGAGGGCGAGGCGCACCAGTGGGCCAGCCTCTTACGCCACCACGGATTCGTAGCCCCGTCAGCGTGTGCCATCCTCCCGCCTCACGGCGCCCGAACGGAGCGCACCGTCGTCCTCCGCAGCCGAGTGCCCGCACGACCGCCGCGCACGGCCCAAGGCACAACGACCCCGGCCACCTGAGCACCGCTGGAGGACCGATGGACCCGCACGGCAACCACATGCTGGCGTGGCCGGCGCCGCCCGGTCAGCGACGTAACGACGAGCAGTGGACGGCCATCGCCAGGCAGGTCCGCCATGCGGCGAACAATCTGGGGCCCGCTCTGCCGCTGTGCCTGCCTGGGGAGCCGCAGCAGTGCGGCCGCTCCGCGCAGCATCACGCGTGGGGTTGGGCGGCCGAGCTGAAGGCCCGGGCGCATCGGCTGATCGAGGCGTGTGCGCCCTCGGAGCAGACAGCCGCCTACGCGGCCGGCCCGCGGTACAAGGAGCGGCTGACCAAACTGTGCGGGCCCATCGACTGAAGGCCGCTGCGGTCGAGAAGCAGTGCGCCCCCGGTTACTGAATCGGGGGCGCATTCTGGCATCTGAACCGACAGTCCAGGCGCCGGGGAGTCGCGCTAATATCGCCTGGATCATGCAATGACCAGTGCTGGAGTGTCCTTGGGGGTCACCGAGATCGCGCCCGGCAGCGCGACGGTGGTCGCCGAGCACCCGGCGCTGCGGGCCCGGCTCTGAGAGACCCGGTGGCCGCCCGGCACCTGCCGGGCCGAACCTGCCGGGCGGAACCTCAAATGTTGCTCTGAACGTCCCCTGCTGGGATTGGCGCGACCGCGTCGGGTGCATGACACCGGCACACGGTGCTTGAGAGGGGGCGAGGGGACATGGAGCCCATGGCACACCTGGGGGTGGGCATCGGCTGGCGGCCGGAGATCGCGGATGCGGTCGAACGGCTGCACGGCCTGGACTGGGTCGAGGTGGTGGCCGAGAACATCTGCCCGGGCCACCTGCCCGAGGCTCTCGGACGGCTGCGCGAGCGGGGCACCCGCATCGTGCCGCACGGGGTGTCGCTCGGCCTCGGCGGGGCCGACCGCCCGGATCCGCAGAAGCTCGCGGCGCTCGGCGAGCGGGCGGTGGCGCTGGGGGCGCCGCTCGTCACCGAGCACATCGCCTTCGTACGGACCTCCTCGCCGGTGCTGGAGGCCGGGCACCTGCTGCCGGTGCCGCGCACCCGCGACGCACTGGACGTGCTCTGCGAGAACGTACGGATCGCGCAGGACGCGCTGCCGGTGCCGCTGGCGCTGGAGAACATCGCCGCGCTGTTCTCGTGGCCGGGCGAGGAGATGACGGAGGGGCAGTTCCTCACCGAACTGGTCGAGCGGACCGGGGTCCGGCTGCTCGTCGACGTGGCCAACCTGCACACCAACCGGGTCAACCGGGGCGAGGACCCGACCGCCGTCCTGGACGCGATCCCGCTGGAGGCCCTGGCGTACGTGCACGTCGCGGGCGGCATCGAACGGGGCGGCGTGTGGCACGACACCCACGCGCACCCCGTACCGCCGGTCGTCCTCGCGCTGCTGGCCGAGCTGCGCTCCCGGGTGGAGCCGGCGGGCGTCCTGCTGGAGCGGGACGACGATTTCCCGCCCGAGACGGAGCTGGCGGCCGAACTGGCCGCGATCCGCCAGGTCGTGACGGCCGACCGGACGGCCCCGGCGGCATCCGGGGCCGAGCCGGGAGCCGTCCAGGAACTCCCGGGGCAGGGAGCCGGCGAGGCCACGCGGACCCGCGTGGCACTGGGACAGGCGGCCCTGCTGTCCGCGCTCGTGGCCGGGACCCCCGTGCCCGAGGGCTTCGACCGTGCGCGCATCCGCGTGCAGGCGCGGGCGCTGGCCGCCAAGCGGGCCGATGTGGTCGCCAAGGTGGCTCCGGAACTGCCCGGGATCCTCGGCGGCCGCGAACCGTACCGCACGGCCTTCCTCGGCTACGCGAAGGGCCGCCCCATGACCGCGGGATACCGCAGGGACGCCCTGGACTTCGCCGAGCACCTGCTGATCCGGGACCTTCCGGCCGACCCGGCCGCCCGGCGCCGGCTCACCGCCTGGTGGCGGGAGCGGGCGGGGGCGAGGCCGCCGCGCCGTATCGTCCGCTGGGCCCGGGCGCTCACGGGGAGGGCCGCGTGAACGTCCTCGCCGCGGCCGTCTGGCTCGCCGTCGCCGTCTCCTGCGGCCTCCTCCTGCGCGGGCTGCGTCGCGCCCGGCCCGCGGGCGCGGCCCCCTCGGCCGCCCTGCGCGACCTGTCCGAGGCCGCCTTCCTGGTGGGCGGCCCCGGCACCGTGGTGGACGCCGCGCTCGTCTCGATGCTCGGGGACGGCCGGCTCGTCGTCGGCGGCCCCGGCATCGTCCAGGTGCGCCCGGGAGCGCGGGCCGGCGGCCCCGCCGAGCGGGCCGTGCTCCAGGCGCATGCCGGAGCCCCCTCGGGCTGGCTCTACCAGGTGCGCTATGCCGCCATGCGCGACCCGGCCGTGCAGCGGATCGGGGACGCGCTGGCCGCCCGCGGGCTTCTCGCGCCGCCCGGCGGCGGCCGGACCTGGCGCCGCTGGGGGCTGGTCCAGGCCATCGTGTGCGCGGTCTGGCTGCTGGTCTCGATCCCGCTGACGGTCGTGGGCTTCGCCCTCGACCCCGACCCCGGTGTGCCGTTCATCGCGCTGGTGGCGCCCGTGCTGCTGGCGGGCATCGTCCTGGGCCTGTTCTGCATGGCCCGCGCCGGGAACCGGATCACCCGGGCCGGGCGGCGGGCGCTGCTCGCCATGCGCTCCGCGTACGTGAACGACCCCACCCCGCACGTGCACACCGCGCTCTTCGGCCTGCGCGGCCTGCGCGATCCCTTCCTGCGCCAGCAGTTGGTGCCCGCCGCGCGCGGCACCCGGCTGGCGGCCGCGCAGGCGGGTGCGCGCCCACACCGCCCGGACACCCGCTCGTCCTCGTCCGACTCCTCGCCCGAGCTGCTGCCGGTGATGTGGTGCGCCACGAGCGACGGGGGCGGCGGGAGCGGTTCGGGCTGCGGCTCCTCCGGCGGCGGCTGCGGAGGCGGTGGCGGATCCGGCTGCTCGGGCGGTGGCGGTAGCGGTTCGAGCTGTGGCGGCTCCTCCTCCGGTTGTTCGAGTTCGAGCGGCTCCAGCTGTTCGAGTTCGAGCAGCTCCAGCTGCTCCAGCAGTTCCTGATGCGGCCATAGGGGTCACGGCCGCCGACACCGGCCGGTGATCCTTTACAACCGCGGCGCGCAGGCCTCTCATCGGTTCATCGGATGGAAGGCAGGGGACGTCATGCGCACGCCGACCGCACACCACGGGGCCGCCGCGGCCGCACTGCTGCTCGCCCTGTGCGCGCCCACCGCGGTGGCCGCCCCGGCTCCGCGGCCCCCGCAGCCCCCGCAGCCCCCGGTGGGTACCCCATCCGCCGGCGCCACCGGATCCGCCGACGCCGAGAGCGCCGGAGCCGCCCTCGTGGCCCGCCGCGCGGCCCTCGCAGCCGCCTCCCGGCGCGGCGGGGCCTCCGGCCTCGACTTCCGTACCTGCCCCGCCGTCGAGGAACTGCCGTCCCGTGTCCGGTGCGCCACCCTGCGCGTACCGCTCGACTACGCCCGCCCCGACGGCCCGCAGATCTCCCTGACCGTCAGCCGCGCCGCCGCCACCGGGGCCGGCGGCGCGGCCCGCCAGGGCGCGCTCGTCCAGAACCCGGGCGGCCCCGGAGCCTCCGGAATGCGCTTCCCACTCGTCGCCGGCCTGCCCGGCTGGGAGCGGATCGCCGCCGCCTACGACCTCGTCGGCTACGCCCCGCGGGGGGTCGGGCGCTCGGCCCCGCTGTCCTGCACGGACCCGGCGGCCCGCCCCCACGGGCCCGTACAGGAACAGGTCCACCCCTCCCCCGCGTACAAGGCGGAACGGCTGACGCGGGCCCGCGAGTACGCGCGGGGGTGCGCGCGCCGGGCCGGTGCCGCGCTGCCGTACTACACGACGCTGAACAACGCCCGTGACCTGCACGTGCTGCGGGCCGCGCTCGGCGAGGAGAAGCTGACCTTCATGGGCGCCTCGTACGGCACCTACCTCGGCGCCGTCTACGCCACCCAATACCCTCGCCACGTCCGCCGGATGGTCCTCGACTCGGCGGTGGATCCCGATCCGCGCCGCGTCTGGTACCGCAACAACCTCGACCAGGCACGTGGGTTCGAGGGCCGCTGGCACGACTTCCGCACCTGGGTGGCCCGCCACCACGGCACGTACGGGCTCGGCACCACCCCGGCAGCCGTGCAGGCGGGCTACGAGCGGGTCCGTGACGCGGTGTCCCGCACCCCGGCGGGCGGCACCGTCGGAACCGGCGAGCTGCGGGCCGCCTTCCTCCAGGCGGCCTACTACGACGACGTCTGGCCGGAACGGGCCGCGGCCCTGGCCGCCTTCCTGCGCGGGGATCCCTCACTGCTGGCCGCCCAGGCCACGCCCGACCCGGCGACGGCGGCCGCGGCCGAGAACGCGACGGCCGTCTACACGGCGGTGCTGTGCAACGACGCCTCCTGGCCGGCGGACTGGGAGACCTGGGACCGCGACAACACCGAGCTGGCGCGAACGGCCCCCTTCGAGACCTGGGCCAACGCCTTCCTCAACCTGCCGTGCGCGTCCTGGCCGGTGTCCGGGCCGCGCGCGCCCGTGGCGGTGGGGGCGCAGCCCGAGCGGCTGCCGCGGACCCTCGTGGTCGCGGCGGAACGGGACGGCGCGACGCCGTACCCGGGCGCGCTGGAACTCCAGCGGCGGCTCGGCGCCGGGGCGTCACTGGTGACGGAGACGGGGGCCGGTTCCCACGGAGTCGTCGGCGGACGCAACGGCTGTGTGGACCGGCATGTGGAGCGGTATCTGCTGACGGGCGCCACCCCGGGGTGGCGCGCCACGTGCGCGCCGCATCCGGAGCCCGCACCGGTGTCGCTGGACGACGGGGCGGCGGGCGCCCGCAGGGCGCTGCTGCCGCCGGTCGTCTGAACTTCCGGGCGGGGTCTCCGGCTGCGTCGTTTCGGGGGCTGTGCCTCCCGATCCACCGGAGGCACTCACCTGACGGTGTGGTCGTCCTCCGGTCCGTCCCCCCAGGGGAGGTATCAGGCGAGCCCGGCCACCAGGTCGGCGACGGACTTGCGGCGCCCGGTGTAGAAGGGCACCTCCTCACGGACGTGCATGCGGGCCTCGGAGGCGCGCAGGTGACGCATGAGGTCGACGATGCGGTACAGCTCGTCCGCCTCGAAGGCGAGCAGCCACTCGTAGTCGCCCAGCGAGAAGGAGGCGACGGTGTTGGCGCGCACGTCCGGGTAACCGCGGGCCATCTTGCCGTGGTCGGCGAGCATCCGACGGCGGTCCTCGTCGGGCAGCAGGTACCAGTCGTAGCTGCGGACGAAGGGGTAGACGCTGACGTAGTCGCGGGCGACCTCGTCGGCCAGGAAGGCCGGGATGTGCGACTTGTTGAACTCGGCCGGGCGGTGCAGGGCCATGTTCGACCACACCGGCTCCATCGCGCGGCCCAGCTTGGTGCGGCGGAACAGGTTGTACGCGCTCTGCAGCTCGTCCGCGGTCTCCGCGTGCCACCAGATCATGATGTCGGCGTCGGCACGCAGGCCGGAGACGTCATAGGTGCCGCGGACGGTGATGTCCTTGGCGGCCAGCTGGTCGAACAGCTCCTGGACCTCGTCGGCGAAACCGGCGCGGTCCTCCGGCAGGACGTCCTTCAGCTTGAAGACGGACCACAGGGTGTAGCGGATGACCTCGTTGAGGTCCTTCGCCTTCTTCCCCGCGTTGGGAATCTTCTCTGGTGCAGTCATGTGTCTATTGTCCCGTGCGCTGATCAGTGGTCGGAGCCAGGGGTGCCGTACGCGCAGCGAGCGCGGCGATCACCGTGTCCGCCGCCCGGCCGGCGCTCGCGATGCAGGCGGGGATGCCCACACCGTCGTAGAGCGCGCCGCACACCGCGAGGCCGGGCAGGGCCTCGACGGCGCCGCGGATCCGGGCGACCCGTCCGAGGTGGCCGACCGGATACTGGGGCAGTCCGCCGTCCCAGCGGGTGACCGTGGAGGCGACCGGGCGGGCCGTCAGGCCCACGGCCTCGCCGAGGTCGGTGAGGGACACCTCGACGAGTTCGCCGTCCTCGCGGTCGAGGTCGCGCTCGTCGGCGTACCGGCCGACGGAGGTGCGCAGGAGGAAGAGGTCGGTGTCCCGGCCGGCCCAGGCCCATTTGTTGCTGGAGAAGGTGGACGCCTTGATGGTCCGGCCGTCGACGGGCGGTACGAGGAATCCGCTGGCGCCGCCGCCGGTGACGGCCGACGGCAGGTCACCGCGCCGGAAGGCCATGGTGACCAGCGCCATGGAGGCGTATTCGACCTGGTCCAGCTCGGCCGCGGCGGCCGGCGCGAGGGCGTCGAGCAGCCGGGCGGCGGGCCCGGCCGGGACGGCCAGGACGACGCCGTCGGCGTCGACGGTCTCCCCGGCGGCCACGACCCGCCATCCGTCGGTCGTACGGAGGACCTCGCGCACGGGGGCGCCGGTGACGATGCGCGCACCGGCCCGGCGGCAGGCGTCGGCCACCGCGAGCGGGAGGCGTCCGATGCCTCCGTCGATGCCGGCGAAGACCGGGCCGGCCTGCTGGGGGCCGCTCTGCGTCGCGCGCTGCAGTTCCCGCACACCGTCGCCCAGCAGGGCGTGCCTGCGGGCGGCCTCGAAGAGCTGGGGCACGGCGGCCCGCATGGAGATGCGGTAGGCGTCGCCCGCGTAGACCCCGCCGAGCAGCGGTTCCACCAGCCGGTCGACCACCTCGCGGCCGAGGCGGGCCGCCACATACGCGCCGACGGCGACGTCCTCGCCGATCTCGGTGGGCGGCAGGGTCCGCTCGGCCTCGATGCGGGCGAGGCCCTCGGCGGAGAGGACCCCGGAGGCGGCGAGCGGCCCGAGGTCGCCGGGGACGCCCATGACGTGGCCGCGCGGCATGGGCCGCAGCGCGCCGCGGGTCCACAGGTGGGCGGTGGCGGTGGCGGGCGGCTGCACGGCGTCGGCGAGGCCCACGGCCTCGGCGAGGGCGACCGCCTCGGGGCGGCGGGCGAGCACGGACTCGGCGCCGAGGTCCACGCGGGCTCCGGCGAGTTCACCGGAGTACAGCTTTCCGCCGAGCCTCGCTCCCGCTTCCAGGAGCGTGACGCGGGCGCCTTCGGCGAGCAGCCGGTGGGCCGCCGCGAGGCCCGCGATGCCGCCGCCGATGACGACGACGTGGCTCGGGGAGCCGTCCGGCCGGGTGGGGCCCGCCGATCGATCCGTACGCATGTCCGCTTCGTGCATGGACACATCGTCTCAGACCGATCACCGAGGCCGGACCGTGACCTCATCGGGACCGGCCCGGAACCGCGTGTGCGAAACCCGCGGCGGGACCCTGTACGTCGAAACGGCAACACCAGCCGATCATCGGGGGTTCAAGGCGATGCGCAGCATCAGCAGACACCGTTCCGCGGCGGCCCTGGCCGCCCTCTGTCTCACCGGGGCGCTCGCGCTCACCGGCTGTGGCGCGGGCGGCGGGGGCTCGGCGAGCGACAAGGCGGCCGTCGCGCCGCAGGATGCGGACGGGAAGGCCCGGGAGGGGGCGGCGGGCGCCGCGGCCGCGCCGGCCCCGGCCGGGTCGGCGGGGGCCGCGGGGGCGGCGGAGTCGGCCGGCAGGAACGACGGGGCGTCGGTCGCGGTCCGCCCGAACGTCATCCGTACGGCGACGCTCGGCATCGAGACGACCGACGTCCAGCGGGCCCTGGCGGCGGCCCGCACCGCGGCCGAGGGTGCGGGCGGCTACGTCGGTAACGAGTCGACCAAGCGCGGCGAGGACGGCCGGATGACCTCGACGGTGACCCTGCGGGTGCCCGCCGAGCGCTACGACGCCGTGCTCGGTGCGATGGAGGGCAGCGGGAAGCTGCTGCGCCGCAAGGTCGACGCGCAGGACGTCACCGAGAAGGTCGCCGACATCGACAGTCGTGTCTCCTCGCAGCGGGCGAGCGTGGCGCGGGTGCAGGAGATGATGGGCAAGGCCTCGGCGCTGAGCGAGGTGGTGATGCTGGAGGGCGAGCTGAGCCGGCGCCAGTCCGATCTGGAGTCGCTGCTGGCGCAGCAGACGGCGCTGAAGGACCGGACCTCGATGGGCACGATCACCCTGGAGGTCTCCGAGCCGTCCCCCGCGAAGGCGGTGGAGGAGCAGGAGCCCACCTTCCTCGGCGCGCTGAACGGCGGCTGGGAGGTCTTCACGAAGATCCTGCGTTACCTCGTGGTGGCGCTGGGGGCGCTGCTGCCGTTCCTGCTGACGGCTGCGGTGGCGGCACTGGTGGTCCGGGTCCGCCGGCGGTGGCGGCCCGGGCGTCCGGGGACGGGCCCGGCCCCGGAGCAGACGCCGGCCCCGGAGCAGACGCCGGCCCAGGAGCGAATGCCGGTCCCGGCCGCCCGGACGGCACCGCCGGCAGAAGGCCCGGCCGTGGACAGCGGGGCGGACGTGCGGGACTGAACGCACCGTCCCCCGTAGCGTGTTCACCAATTGACGGCGGTGAAGGGGCGGTACGGGCAGATGGTGACGGAACGACTGGTGGTGGTCGGGGGCGACGCGGCGGGGATGTCCGCCGCGTCGCAGGCCCGCAGGCTCAAGGGCGCCGGGGAACTGGAGATCGTCGCCTTCGAGCGCGGCCGCTTCACCTCCTACTCGGCGTGCGGCATCCCGTACTGGGTCGGCGGGCTGGTCGCCGAGCGCGACGACCTGATCGCCCGTACCCCCGAGGAACACCGGGCCCGGGCCATCGACCTGCGCACCCGCACGGAGGTGGTGGAGCTCGACCCGGCCGGCTCCCGGGTCCGCGCCCGCGATCTGGACAGCGGGTTCGAATCGTGGATGCACTACGACAAGCTGGTGCTGGCCACGGGCGCCCGGCCGGTGCGCCCGCGCCTGCCCGGCTTCGGCGCGCAGGGGGTGCACGGCATCCAGACCCTGGACGACGGCCGCAGGCTGATGGACTCCCTGGAACGCGCACGGGGCCGGCGGGCGGTCGTGGTCGGCGCCGGCTACATCGGCGTGGAGATGGCCGAAGCCCTGAAGCTGCGGGGCTACGAGGTGACGGTCCTGCACCGGGGGGAGCAGCCGATGGCCACGCTGGATCCGGACATGGGCGGCCTGGTCCACACCGCGATGAACCTCATGGGGATCCGCACGGTGGCGCGCACCGAGGTCACCGGGGTCCTGACCGACGAGGCGGGCCGGGCCCGCGCGGTCGCCACGGCGGCCGGCGAGGAGTACCCGGCGGACGTGGTCGTGCTGGGCATCGGCGTGGAGCCGCGGACCGCGCTGGCCCGCGCCGCCGGCCTCCCGCTCGGATCCTCGGGCGGGATCCTCACGGACCTGTCGATGCGCGTCCGGGGGCACGGGAACGTCTGGGCGGGCGGCGACTGCGTGGAGGTCCTCGACCTGGTCGCGGGCCGCACCCGGCACGTCCCGCTCGGCACTCACGCCAACAAGCACGGCCAGGTCATCGGCTCCGGCGTGGGCGGCGGCTACGCGACCTTCCCGGGGGTGGTCGGCACGGCGGTCAGCAAGGTGTGCGATCTGGAGATCGCCCGTACCGGGCTGCGCGAACGGGACGCGCTGGAGGCGGGCCTGCGCTTCGTCACGGCCACCGTCACCTCCACCAACACCGCGGGCTACTACCCGCAGGCGGCGGAGATGACGGTGAAGATGCTGGCGGAACGCCGGACGGGGCGTCTGCTGGGCGTGCAGATCGTCGGCGGCGCCGGCGCCGCGAAGCGGGTGGACGTCGCGGCGGTGGCGCTCACCGCGGGCATGACGGTGGACCAGATGGTCTCGCTCGACCTCGGCTACGCGCCGCCGTTCTCCCCAGTCTGGGACCCGGTCCTGGTGGCGGCCCGCAAGGCCGTCTCCGCGGTCCGCGCGGCGGGGGTCTGACCGGCGCGGTAGCGCACCCGCTCGGGTACGGCTGGGCTCAGCGGGCCGTCTTGGTGTGGACGTAGTCCACCAGGCGGGTCAGCGCCTCGGGGTCGGTCGTCGGCAGGACTCCGTGGCCGAGGTTGAAGACGTGGCCCTCCAGGCCGGCGGCCGCGGCGAGGACCTCGTCCGTCTTGGCTTCGACCGCTTCCGTGGTGGAGAAGAGCACGGCCGGGTCCAGGTTGCCCTGGAGGGCCTTGCCCGGACCGACCCGGCGGGCCGCCTCGTCGAGCGCGACCCGGTAGTCGACGCCCACGACGTCCGCGCCGGCCTCGCCCATCAGGCCGAGCAGCTCGCCCGTGCCCACGCCGAAGTGGATCCGCGGGACACCGTAGGAGGCCACGGACTGCAGGACCTTCGCCGAGGCGGGCATGACGGAGCGGCGGTAGTCCGCCGGGGCGAGGGCGCCCACCCAGGAGTCGAAGAGCTGCACGGCGGAGGCGCCGGCTTCGATCTGGACCTTCAGGAAGGCGGAGGTGATCTCCGCGAGGCGGTCGAGCAGGTCGGCCCAGAGCTGCGGGTCCCCGTACATGAGGGCCTTGGTGTGCTCGTGGTTCTTCGAGGGACCGCCCTCCACCAGGTAGCTCGCGAGGGTGAAGGGCGCGCCCGCGAAACCGATCAACGGCGTGGAGCCCAGTTCACTCGTGAGCATGCCGATCGCCTCGGTGACGTACGAGACGTCCTCAGGAGTGAGGTCGCGCAGCTGTGCGAGGTCCTCACGGCGGCGGATCGGCTGGGCGACGACGGGGCCGACGCCCGGCTTGATGTCCAGGTCGACGCCGATGGCCTTGAGCGGGACCACGATGTCGGAGAAGAAGATCGCCGCGTCGACGTGGTGGCGCCGCACGGGCTGCATGGTGATTTCGGTGACCAGGTCGGGCCGCATGCAGGACTCGAGCATCGCGGTGCCCTCGCGGACCTTGCGGTACTCGGGGAGGGAGCGCCCGGCCTGCCGCATGAACCACACCGGCGTGTGCGGCACCGGCTCCCGCCGGCACGCCTTCAGGAAGGCGGAATCGTACGTCTGGCTCGGCTGGCCCTGGGGGCGGTCGTTGGCGCTCACGACCCAAATCTTCGCACGTATGAAGAAGTGCCCGTCGCGGCACGGGTGTCCCTGCGCCGTACGGCTGCACATACCGCCTAGTCTTCCCCGCATGGCTGCGGCTCAGGGACGATTTTCAGATGGCGCCGACGGTACGGACAGTGCGAAGGAGAGCTCGGTCCCACTCCCGTTCCGGCGGGCGGTCGAAGGCTTGAAGAAGGCCCGGCTGCGCCCGGGGGTCGAGATCGATCCGGCGAAGCCGCCCCAGCGGCTGGCCCCGTACGCGTACGCGCTGGAGGCCGCGGTGGTGGACGGGGAGGACGACCTGGCCGACGGCCGGCTCATCCTGCTCCACGATCCGGCCGGGCACGACGCCTGGCACGGGACCTTCCGGCTGGTGACGCTCGTGCGGGCGGAGCTGGAGCCGGAGATGGCCGCGGACCCGCTGCTGCCGGAGGTGTGCTGGTCGTGGCTGACGGGGGCCATGGAGGCGCGCGGGCTGGCCTACGGGGAGGCGAGCGGCACGGTGACCATGGCGAGCTCGCACTACTTCGGCGGGCTCGCCGAGCGGCGGCCCGCGACGCAGATCGAGATCAGAGCGTCCTGGACGCCGCGCGAGGGCGTGGGCGGGGTGCCGGACACCCCGGCGCACCTGTCGGCGTGGTGCGAACTGATCTGCCAGATCGCGGGGCTGCCGCCGGTGGGCCCGACGGACACGGCGACGGGCGTGGTCTCCCTGCCACAGCGCCGCGGTCCGCACCACCCGTAGACACGGGGCCGTCCGGCCCCACGGGGCGGGGAGCGCCCGACCGCGGTCCGCGGCGGAGTGCCGGAACGCGGCCTCCGTTGTGGGCTTCTGATCACCCGATGATCGATCGTGCGTCTGAATTGCCCGAATTGTTACTCACCAAATCGTGATCATTCCCTAAAGCCGGGCGGGTGACGTGCCGAAGGAGTCAGTGACCATCCGCACGGTTCGCACCGGCTTCCTTCCCCGAGCCGGCCGTCCCGCCACTCCCCCAGGAGGCCTAGGTGTCCGTTCTTCTCGAGCAGCCCGCAAGCCTGGTCGCCTACCGCCCGAACAAGCCGACGGCCATGGTCGTCGTGGCCGACCCGCGCGTCCGTTCCACCGTGACCCGCCATCTGTGGGCCCTCGGAGTCCGTGACGTGATCGAGGCGTCGTCCATCGCGGAGGCCCGCCCCCGCGTCGGAAGCCCGCGCGACATCTGCGTGGCCGACGTACACCTGCCCGACGGTTCCGGTCTCACGCTGCTCTCCGAGACCCGTGCCGCAGGCTGGCCGAACGGCCTGGCCCTGTCCGCCGCCGACGACATCGGCGCCGTGCGCAACGCCCTCGCGGGCGGCGTGAAGGGCTACGTCGTCACCGGTACGCGCACCAACATCGGGCTCCCCACCCGGCCCGGCGCCGCCCCCATCGGCGCTGCCGCCGCCCGCATGCACCGCCGCCCCCCGGGCGCCCCGAGCCACCCGGGCGGTTACCGGGAGCTCTCCGGCCGCGAGGTCGAGGTCCTGCGCCTCGTCGCCGAGGGCCAGTCCAACAAGGCCATCGGCGTCTCGATGGGCCTGTCCGCCCTGACCGTCAAGTCCCACCTCGCCCGCATCGCCCGCAAGCTGGGCACCGGAGACCGCGCGGGAATGGTCGCCGTGGCCCTGCGGACCGGGATCATCCACTGAGCACGGGCCGGAGCGCCCGGATAGACGTCCGGGATACCCCCGGAAAACACCCCGCATACTGATCGCGCCCGTCGACGGAACGTTCCGGCGACGGGCGCGTCGTATACACGGATACCCTTGACCGGTGACCGACGCCCAAGAGACCGCAGCAGACCTGCGCACCACCACCGGGGGCGGCCCCCCGGACGACGTCGTTGTTCCGCCCGGTGGGGTGCCGATCCCTTTGCTGGAGCCCCGTGAGGGGATTCCTCCGGTGGTCGCCGACGCGGACGCCCTCGCCGAGGTGGTCGCGGCCTTCGCCGCGGGCACCGGCCCCGTCGCCGTCGACGCCGAACGCGCCTCCGGATACCGCTACGGCCAGCGGGCCTACCTCGTGCAGCTGCGCCGCGAGGGTGCCGGATCCGCGCTGATCGACCCGGTGGGCTGTCCCGACCTGTCCGCACTGGGCGAGGCCCTCTCCGGCACCGAGTGGATCCTGCACGCCGCCACCCAGGACCTGCCGTGCCTGCGCGAAATAGGCATGGTTCCCACCTCCCTGTTCGACACCGAACTGGCGGGCCGGCTCGCCGGCTTCCCGCGGGTCGGCCTCGGCGCGATGGTCGAGGGCGTTCTCGGCTACGCGCTGGAGAAGGGCCACTCCGCCGTCGACTGGTCGACCCGCCCGCTGCCCGAGCCCTGGCTGCGCTACGCCGCCCTGGACGTCGAGCTGCTCGTGGACCTGCGGGACGCGCTGGAGAAGGAACTGGACCGGCAGGGCAAGCTGGAGTGGGCCCGGCAGGAGTTCGACGCGATCGCCTCCGCCCCGCCGGCCCCGCCGCGCAGGGACCCGTGGCGCCGTACGTCCGGCATGCACAAGGTGCGCCGCCGCCGCCAGATGGCCGTCGTACGGGAGCTGTGGGAGTCCCGGGACCGGATCGCGCAGCGGCGTGACGTGTCGCCGGGCAAGGTGCTGGGCGACGCCGCCATCGTCGAGGCCGCCCTGGCCATGCCCGCCAACGTGCACACCCTGTCGGCCCTGCCCGGTTACGGGCAGCGGATGGGCCGCCGTCAGCTCGACCAGTGGATGGCCGCCGTGGACCGGGCGAAGGCACTGCCCGAGAACGAGCTGCCCCAGCCGGGGGCGACGCCGGCCGGCCCGCCCCCGCCGCGCTCCTGGGCGGACAAGGACCCGGCCGCCGCGGCCCGGCTGGCCGCGGCCCGCACCGCCGTCTCGGCGCTGGCGGAGCAGCTGAACCTGCCGCAGGAGAACCTGATCACCCCGGACACGGTCCGCCGCCTGTGCTGGGAGCCGCCACAGCGGCTGGAGGCGGACGCGGTGTCCCAGGCCCTGGCCGCACACGGCGCCCGGGCCTGGCAGATCGAACAGGTGACCCCGGTGCTCCTCACCGCCCTGGCCGCCACGGCGTAGCAGAGCAGACCACCGACGTGCCCCGGTCCCCGACGCGAGGACCGGGGCACGGCCGGATCAGAGCGGTCGCTCGGTGTAGTCGCCCTCCGTGTCCATGGCGAAGGTGCCCTGGGTGTGGCCGTCGATCGCGGTGTGCTTGAGCCACTTCCGGGACAGGTGGTGGACGTGCTTGACCACCCGCTCCCACGGGATCTGGTGGCCCGCGCAGGCAACCTCGAAGTGCATCTTCTTCGGGCCCGGGATGGCCTTGTAGAGCTCGGTGACCGAGAGGAAGGGAACGGTGCCGGGAGCACTGTTCACCGTCTTGTCGTGCTCGCCGACGACGATGAGCACCGGCACCTCGTGGCCCAGGACGTGGTCCACCTTGGCGCCCGCCTTGTTCCAGCCCCACCAGAACGCGTTGCGGTAGCGCAGCACCCCCGAGGGCACGCCGGACACCGGCGGCCCCCAGTTGCGGCCCAACACGTCACTCTCCATGATCGCCGCCCACACGGTCTCGACCATGCCCTCCGCGCGCTGCTCGGAGCCGCAGCCGAGTTCCCTGTCCCAGGTGTCCTCGAAGCCCTCCCGGCCGGTGATGTTCATCGGGTAGGTCCACAGGGACGGCGGAGGGGGCAGCGCGTCCGGCCGCTCCCACTTGGTGCCGGGCTTGCTCGCGGGTCCGTCCGGCCGGAAGACCGGGGCGAGCAGGAACAGGCTGGAGACGTTCTCCGGGTGCTGGATCGCGTACGGTCCCAGCGCGACCGCCGCGGCGGACCAGCCGAAGAGAGCGACCTTCTCCACGCCGCGCTCGGCCTTGATGTACTCGACGACGGTGTGGACGGCGGCCCAGTCATCGGCGGAGTCGCCGAGGTGCTGGGCGTAGTGGGGGGTGCAGGGGGCCTCCAGCGGGTGGCCGTCGAGCAGGAGCTTCGCCTGCGGTCCGGCCGGGGTGTTGCACGGCTCCTCCATGACCGCCGGGCGCTGCGAGCGGCCGTGGCCCTGGAGGTCCATGGCGAAGACGTCGAAGCCCGCCTGGGCGAGGAACTGCATCCAGTTGTACTCGCCGGTGCCCAGATCCGCGCCGGGCAGCACGGGGACGCTGCGCCCGTGCAGCATCAGGACGGCCGAGCGCTTGGTGGGATTCCTCGTCCCGTCCCGCTCGCGGACGAAGAGTCTGACGACCTCGTCCTGGTTGATCGGGAGCGTGGAGGTGTGCTTGACGTCGTGGTCGATCGACGGGATGAGCATGGCCGGGATCTCCGTTCGCGCGGTGCGCTCGGGGGCGGACGTACAGGGGACGCGACCAGGGTTCGCACGGGCCGGGTGCCCGAGGCCATCGACGCGACCGGGACGACCGGGCGGCCCCACTCCATCGGGTAGCCCCGGGCGCTCCGATCGGACGGCGCGAGGAGGGGGCGCGTGCCGGGCCGGGACGGGGATGAACGGAGTGTGACCTTCGCCGCTCCTCGGGGAGGGGGTGTGCACATTGGTTACCCGCAAGTAGCATGGTCGGGTGAGCGGGCGCTCAGCAACGTAAGCCGAACGCGCCCCGCGCAGCAGTGCCATCCCGCACCTGGAGGAGAGCCAACGTGCCTCGTACCGTCAGGGACGTCGTCTTCGTCGACGGCGTCCGCACCCCGTTCGGCAAGGCGGGCCCGAAGGGCATCTACAACGAGACCCGCGCCGACGATCTCGTCGTGAAGGCGATCCGGGAGCTGCTGCGCCGCAACCCGGACCTGGACCCCAAGAAGATCGACGAGGTCGCCATCGCCGCGACCACGCAGATCGGCGACCAGGGCCTGACGCTGGGCCGCACGGCCGGCATCCTCGCGGGCCTCCCGCAGTCCGTCCCGGGCTACTCCATCGACCGCATGTGCGCCGGCGCGCTGACCGCCGTGACCGCCGTCGCGGGCGGTGTGGCCTTCGGCGCGTACGACGTCGCCCTCGCCGGCGGCGTCGAGCACATGGGCCGTCACCCCATGGGCGAGGGCGTCGACCCGAACCCGCGCTTCGTCTCCGAGAAGCTGGTAGACGAGTCCGCCCTGTTCATGGGCATGACCGCCGAGAACCTGCACGACCGGTACCCGACGATCACCAAGCTCCGCGCCGACGAGTACGCCGTGCGCTCGCAGGAGAAGGCCGCCAAGGCGTACGCCGACGGCAAGATCCAGCAGGACCTGGTCCCGATCTCGGTGCGCAACACCAACGAGGCCGCGGGTGAGACGGGCTGGGGCCTGGTCACCACCGACGAGCCGATGCGCCCGGGCACCACCCTGGAGAACCTGGCGAACCTGAAGACCCCGTTCCGTACGCACGGCCGGGTCACCGCGGGCAACGCCGCCGGTCTGAACGACGGTGCCACCGCCGCGATCATCGCGTCCGAGGACTTCGCCCGCGAGAACAACCTCCCGGTCAAGATGCGCCTCGTCTCCTACTCCTTCGCGGGTGTCGAGCCCGAGGTCATGGGCTACGGCCCGATCCCGGCCACCGAGAAGGCCCTGGCCCAGGCCGGTCTGACGATCGACGACATCGGTCTCTTCGAGATCAACGAGGCCTTCGCCGTGCAGGTGCTGGCCTTCCTGGAGCACTACGGCATCGCCGACGACGACGCCCGCGTGAACCAGTACGGCGGCGCCATCGCCTTCGGCCACCCGCTGGCGTCCTCCGGCGTCCGCCTGATGACCCAGCTGGCCCGCCAGTTCGAGGAGCAGCCGCACGTCCGCTACGGCCTGACCACCATGTGCGTCGGCTTCGGCATGGGCGCGACGGTCATCTGGGAGAACCCGAACTTCAACGCCGAGGGAGACTCCAAGTGAGCACCACCGCTGAGCTCCTGAAGGGCGCGGCCGAGCTGTTCCCCGACGAGGTCGTCACGTCCGCGCACGTCCGCCACCTGGATCTACCGTTCGGCGCCGGGCGCTTCGCGCTCATCACGCTGGACAACGGCTTCGACCACACCAAGCCGACCACCTTCGGCCCGCAGTCCCTCGCCAATCTGAACGCGGCGATCGACCAGGTCGAGCAGGAGGCCGCGGCCGGCAGCATCGTCGGCGCGGGCATCACCGGCAAGCCGTTCATCTTCGCGGTCGGCGCCGATCTCAAGGGCGTCGAGCTGCTCAAGAAGCACGACGAGGCGCTCGCCATCGGCAAGGGCGGCCACGACGTCTTCAAGCGCCTCTCCGCGCTGGCCGTGCCGACCTTCGCGTACTACAACGGCGCGGCGATGGGCGGCGGCGTCGAGGTCGGCCTGCACTGCAGCTACCGCACCGTCTCGAAGGCCATCCCGGCCTTCTCGCTGCCCGAGGTCTTCCTCGGCCTGGTCCCCGGCTGGGGCGGCTGCGCCATCCTGCCGAACCTGATCGGCGCCGAGCGCGCGGTCTCGGTCATCATCGAGAACTCGCTGAACCAGAACCGGCAGCTGAAGGGCAAGCAGGTCTTCGAGCTCGGCATCGCCGACGCGATCTTCGAGGGCGCGGACTTCCTGGAGCAGTCGCTCCTGTGGACCGCGAACGTCCTGAACGGCACCACCGAGGTCGTCCGTGCGGAGATCGACCGCGGCGAGGCCTGGGACACGGCCGTCGCCAAGGGCCGCTTCATCGCGGACTCCAAGGTGCACGGCGCCGCTCCTGCCGCCTACCGCGCGCTGGACATCATCGCCGCGGCCAAGGACGGCGACCTGCAGAAGGGCTTCGACGCCGAGGACACGGCCCTGGCCGACCTCATCATGGGCGGCGAACTGCGCTCCGGCATCTACGCCTTCAACCTGGTGCAGAAGCGTGCCAAGCGCCCGGCCGGCGCCCCGGACAAGTCCCTGGCCCGTCCGGTCACCAAGGTCGGTGTCGTCGGCGCGGGCCTGATGGCCTCGCAGCTGGCGCTGCTGTTCCTGCGGCGCCTGGAGGTGCCGGTGGTCCTCACCGACATCGACCAGGAGCGCGTGGACAAGGGTGTGGGCTACGTCCACGCCGAGATCCAGAAGCTGCTCGGCAAGGGCCGCATCAACCAGGACAAGGCCAACCGCCTGACCGCCCTGGTGACCGGTGTCCTGGACAAGGCCGAGGGCTTCGCGGACGCGGACTTCATCATCGAGGCCGTGTTCGAGGAGATGTCCGTCAAGCAGAAGGTGTTCGCGGAGGTCGAGGCGGTCGCCCCGGCGCACGCCATCCTCGCCACCAACACCTCCTCGCTGTCGGTCTCGGAGATGGCCTCCAAGCTCCAGCACCCGGAGCGCGTGGTCGGCTTCCACTTCTTCAACCCGGTCGCGATCCTCCCGCTGCTGGAGATCGTCCGCGGTGAGCAGACCGACGACGCCGCGCTGGCCACGGCCTTCGGCGTCGCCAAGAAGCTGAAGAAGACCGCGGTCCTGACGAAGGACGCCCCGGCGTTCGTCGTGAACCGCATCCTGACCCGCTTCATGGGCGAGATCCAGAACGTCATCGACGAGGGCACCCCGGTCGCCACGGCGGAGAAGGCCATCGAGCCGCTCGGCCTTCCGATGTCCCCGCTGGTGCTGCTGGAACTGGTGGGCCCGGCGATCGGCCTGCACGTGTCCGAGACCCTGAACCGCTCCTTCCCGGAGCGCTTCACCGTCTCCCCGAACCTCAAGCGGGTCGTCGAGGCCGGCAAGCGGGGCTTCTACGTCTACGACTCCGGCAAGCCGGAGCTGGACCCCGAGGTCGCCGCGCTCCTGGTCCAGGGCGACTCCGTCCTGACCGAGGAGCAGGTCCGGGTGCGCGTCCTGGACGCGGTGGCGCAGGAGATCGGCCTGATGCTGGAGGAGGGTGTCGTGGCCGAGGCCCAGGACATCGACCTCTGCCTCATCACCGGTGCCGGCTGGCCCTTCCACCTGGGCGGCGTCACGCCGTACCTGGACCGTGAGGGCGTCTCGGAGCGCGTGAACGGCAAGAAGTTCCTCGCCCCCGGCATCGCGAGCGTCCCGGCCTAGTCCGGGTCGCGGACGGTCGTTCGACGGCCGGGCCCGTCCCCCACGGGGGGCGGGCTCCGGTCATTCGAATACCTGTCTAAGATTCACCCCCATGACGGAAAAGCACGTGCGGCCCAGGCGCCGCCGACGCCGCGTTCTGCGGATCACCCTGCTGCTGGTCGCCGTGCTGATCCTGGGCGCGGCCGGGGCGGGCTGGTGGACGTACAGCCACCTCAACAACAACATCGACAGCGTCGACCTCGATCAGGCGATCGGGGACAACCGCCCCGCCAAGGTGGTCGCGAACGCGCAGAACATCCTGGTGCTCGGCTCCGACTCGCGGGCCGGGGCCAACGGGGACCTCGACCACGGCGATGTCAGCGGGGCCCGTTCGGACACCGCGATGCTGGTCCACATACCCGAGGGCCGGGCCAAGGCCACCGCGGTGAGCATCCCCCGCGACACCCTGATCACCCGGCCCGAGTGCAAGGACCGCGACGGCACGTCCGTGCCGTCCGCGAAGCGGGTCATGTTCAACTCCGTCTACTCGCTGGCCGGCCCGGCCTGTGTGGTCAACACCGTCGAGCAGATGTCCGGTGTGCGCGTGGACCACTTCGTCGAGGTGGACTTCGCCGGCTTCAAGGGCCTGGTGGACGCGCTGGGCGGGGTCACCGTCACCCTCGACAAGCCGATGAGCGGCGCCAAGGGCGGTCTGAAACTGGACGCGGGCACGCACCGGCTGAACGGCACCGACTCGCTGAAGTTCGTCCGTACCCGGTACGGCTACGGCGACGGCAGCGACCTCGGACGCATAGGCCTGCAGCAGCAGTTCATGCTGGCGATGCTGGCGGAGATCAAGAAGCAGGATGCCCTCGGCAACCCGGCGCGGCTCTACAAGCTCGCGGACGCCGGCACCAAGTCCCTGACCACCGACTCCGATCTGGCCTCGCTCACCGCGCTGTCCGACTTCGCGCGGAGCATGAAGGGCGTGAACCCGGAGACGATGGAGACCATCATGCTGCCGGTCGCCTACGACAAGGTGGACCCCAACCGCGTGGTCGTGGCCGAACCGCAGGCCACCCAGCTGTGGGACGCCCTGCGCAAGGACGAGAAGGTCCCCGCCTCGGCGAAGGACTCCCCCGCCAAGGGCTGACCGGATCCGCACAACGGAGCCGGCCGTACGGGTGACTGCCCCGTACGGCCGGCTCCGGCGTTCGCGCGTCCGAACCCTTCGGTCGTTCAGTACTTGGCGTCCGCGCCGACCTTGCCGAGACGGCTGTTGCGGCGTCCGTAGGCGAAGTAGACGATGACACCGATGACCATCCAGACGCCGAAGCGCAGCCAGGTCTCGGCCGGCAGGTTGAGCATCAGCCAGAGCGAGGCCGCGATCGACAGGATCGGGACCACCGGCACCCACGGGGTGCGGAAGGACCGGTGCAGGTCGGGGCGGGTCTTGCGCAGGACGATGACACCGAGCGCGACCACCACGAAGGCGAACAGGGTGCCGATGTTGACCAGTTCGGCGAGGCTCTCCAGGCTGGTGAAGCCCGCGAGGACGGCGATGACTCCGCCGAGCAGCATGGTCGCCCGGTAGGGGGTGCGGTACTTCGGGTGGGTCACGGAGAAGACCCGGGGCAGCAGCCCGTCACGGCTCATCGCGAAGAACACGCGGGTCTGGCCGAGCAGCAGGATCATGCACACGGTGATCAGGCCGACGGACGCGCCGAGACTGATGGCGCCCGAGAAGAACGGCTGGTTCACCGATTTGAAGGCCTCGGCGAGCGGCGCGGTCGCGGACATCTCCGAGTACTTCTGCATGCCGGTCACCACCAGGGTCACCGCGACGTACAGCACCGTGCAGATGAGCAGGGAGCCGAGGATGCCGCGCGGCATGTCCCGCTGGGGGTTCCTGGTCTCCTCGGCCGCGGTGGCCACCACGTCGAAGCCGATGAAGGCGAAGAAGATGAGCGAGGCCGCCGTGAAGATGCCCATGACGCCGAAGTTGGTGGGCTCGTAGCCGAAGAGCAGCTGGACGAGCGGGGAGTGCCAGCCGCTGACGCCCTCGGCCTGGGGCTGGGCCGGCGGGATGAACGGCGAGTAGTTGTCGGCCTTGATGAAGAACAGGCCCGCGACGATGACCAGCAGCACGACGGTGACCTTGATGGCGACGACGACCGCCGTGATGCGGGCCGAGAGCTTCGTACCGACGACCAGGATCCACGTCAGCACCAGGACCAGCAGGAAGGCCAGCAGGTCGAAGTGGCCGCCGGCGTCGGGGCCGGACAGGGAGGTCGGCAGGGTCCAGCCGAGGTTGGTGTCCATGAGGTGGCGCACGTAGCCGGACCAACCGACCGCGACCACCGCCGTGCCGAGCGCGAACTCGAGCACCAGGTCCCAGCCGATGATCCAGGCGGGCAACTCGCCGATGGAGGCGTAGCTGAAGGTGTACGCCGATCCGGCCACCGGCACGGTGGACGCGAACTCGGCGTAGCAGAGCGCCGCGAGGGCGCAGACGATGCCCGCTGCCACGAAGGCGAGGGCGGTGGCAGGTCCGGCGTTGTTCCGGGCCGCGATGCCCGTCAGGACGAAGATGCCGGTGCCGATGATGACACCGACACCGAACACCGTCAGGTCCCAGGCGGAGAGCGACTTGCGGAGCGCGTGTTCCGGCTCCTCCGTGTCACGGATGGACTGCTCCACCGTCTTGGTGCGGAAGGGGCTGTTCGTATCCCTACTCACCGACGCACCTCCGAACAGGTGTCGACGCACGCGAGCGGGCCGGGAGGCCCACTCCTCAAGAGTGATCTCCCGGCCCGTGACGTGCAACCGCGCGGCGATCTAGCGCTGTGGGCGCCGCCCGTCCTAGTCGACGGTGGCGGCCGACTCGCTGTCGTAGCGGCCGTCCAGCTTGGCCACCAGGCCCGTGACGTGCCGGGCGATGTCCGGGGCGGTCAGCCCGATCTCGGCCAGGACCTCCTTGCGGGAGGCGTGGTCGAGGAAGCGCTGCGGGATGCCGAAGTCGCGCAGGGGTACGTCGACCCCCGCATCCCGGAGCGCCTGCGAGACGGCGGAGCCCACGCCGCCGGCGCGGCCGTTGTCCTCGACGGTCACGACGACGCGGTGGCGGTCGGCCAGCGGGGCCAGGGCCTCGTCCACGGGCTTGACCCAGCGCGGGTCGACCACCGTCGAGGTGATGCCCTGCTTGTCCAGCAGGTCAGCGATCTCCAGGCACATCGGGGCGAGCGCACCGACCGAGACGAGCAGTACGTCCGTGGGGGCACTGCCCAGGTTCGAGGAGTCGAGGGACAGGGTGGCGTCGGCGGCCGGTGCGCGCAGCACGTCCATGCCGCCGATCCGGCCGACGGCCGGGACGGCCGGGCCGACGACGCCCTTGGAGAAGCGCACCACGGTCGGCGCGTCCTTGACCTCGACGGCCTCGCGCAGCTGCGCCCGCAGCTGCTCGGCGTCGCGCGGGGCGGCCAGGCGCAGACCCGGGACCACCTGGAGGATGGACATGTCCCACATGCCGTTGTGGGAGGCGCCGTCGGTGCCGGTGACACCGGCGCGGTCCAGGACGAAGGTGACTCCGCACTTGTGCAGCGCGACGTCCATCAGGACCTGGTCGAAGGCGCGGTTGAGGAAGGTGGCGTACACCGCGAAGACCGGGTGGGCGCCGCCGGTGGCGAGGCCCGCCGCGGAGGTGGCGCCGTGCTGCTCGGCGATGCCGACGTCGTAGATGCGGTCCGGGAAGGCGTCCGCGAACTTCTTCAGACCGACCGGCTGGAGCATGGCCGCGGTGATGCCGACGATGTCCTTGCGCTCCTTGCCGAGCCGGACCATCTCGTCGGCGAAGACGGAGGTCCAGCTGGCGGCGTCGGTGGAGACGGGCAGGCCGGTGTCGGGGTGGATGGGACCGATGCCGTGGAAGCGGTCGGCCTCGTCCTGCTCCGCGTGGGTGTAGCCGCGGCCCTTCTGGGTGAGGCAGTGCACGATGACCGGGCCGCTGAAGCGCTTGGCGCGCTGCAGGGCCGACTCCAGGGCCTCGATGTCGTGGCCGTCGATGGGGCCGATGTACTTCAGGCCCAGGTCCTCGAACATGCCCTGCGGGGCGATGAAGTCCTTGAGGCCCTTCTTGGCGCCGTGCAGGGTCTCGAAGAGCGGCTTCCCGACGACGGGGGTGCGCTCCAGGATCTCCTTGCCGCGGGCCAGGAAGCGCTCGTAGCCGTCGGTGGTGCGCAGGGTCGCCAGGTGGTTGGCGAGGCCGCCGATGGTCGGGCCGTAGGAGCGCTCGTTGTCGTTGACGACGATGACGAGCGGGCGGTCCTTGGCGGCGGCGATGTTGTTCAGCGCCTCCCAGGCCATGCCGCCGGTCAGGGCGCCGTCGCCGATGACGGCGGCGACGTGGTGGTCCTCGCGGCCCAGCACCTCGTTGGCCTTGGCGAGTCCGTCGGCCCAGCCCAGGACGGTGGAGGCGTGCGAGTTCTCGATCACGTCGTGGTCGGACTCGGCGCGCGAGGGGTAGCCGGACAGGCCGCCCTTGGAGCGCAGCCCCGCGAAGTCCTGGCGGCCCGTGAGCAGCTTGTGGACGTAGGCCTGGTGGCCGGTGTCGAAGAGGACCTTGTCCTTGGGCGATTCGAAGACCCGGTGCAGGGCGATCGTCAGTTCGACCACGCCGAGGTTGGGGCCGAGGTGCCCGCCGGTCTTGGAGACGGCGTCGACGAGGAAGGACCTGATCTCTGCGGCGAGCTGGATCAGCTCCTCCTGGCTGAGCAGGTCCAGATCGCGCGGTCCCTTGATGCGGGTCAGCAGCACCCGTGCCTCCTTGCAGTTGCTTGCTGGTCTGTCGAGTCTAATGTTCCGTTCGCGGGCGCGGTCATCGGGCCGTCCCGGCGGAGTCACAGCTTTGTCATACATGTACACACCGCCGCACGGCCACACATCACAAACGGGCGTATACCCGCACGGGAGTGCCTGCATTTGCACGCACGGATGCCCGGCGCCACGCGGAGTGGCGCCGGGCACTGTGACGGTTCTTACCGCCGCGGTCCGCCGCGGCGGACCGGTCGGGCGCGCGGTCAGGCGCGTCCGGCCGTCTTCTGGGTCTTGCGGGTGACCGAGTCGATCACCACGGTGGCCAGCAGGACCGCGCCGGTGATCATGTACTGGACCGGCGTCGCGATGCCCTCCAGGGCCAGACCGTACTGGATCGAGACGATGACCATGACGCCGAGGAGGGCGTTCCAGGTCCGGCCGCGGCCACCGAAGAGGCTGGTGCCGCCGATGACGGCCGCCGCGATCACGTTCATCAGCAGGTCGCCGGCGCCGGCACTCTGGTTGGCCGCCGCGATCTTGGAGGCCCAGAACAGGCCGCCGATGGCGGCGAATGTGCTGGAGATGGCGAAGACCGTGATCCGGATCCGGGTGACCCCGATGCCCGCACGGCGGGAGGCCTCGACGCTGCCGCCCAGCGCGAAAACGTTTCGCCCGAAGGTCGTACGGCGCAGCAGGAAGTCCGTGACGACCAGGGCCAGCAGGAAGAGCACCACCGCCAGCGGCAGGCCCTTGTACTGGTTGAACAGCGCGGCGGGGCCGAAGGTGCACACCGCGAGCAGGCCGGTGCGCAGCAGGATCTCGGTGAGCGGCCGGGAGGGCATCCCGGCGGCCTCACGACGCCGGGCGTCGAAGAAGGCCGCGAGGAAGTAGCCGGCCACCGCGAGCGCGGCCAGCCCGTAGGCGACGGCCACGTCCGAGAAGAAGTACGTGGTCAGCTGGCCGACCACGCCGTCGGAGTCGATGTTGATCGTGCCGTTGCTGCCGAGGATCTGCAGCATCGCGCCCAGCCAGAACAGCAGGCCCGACAGGGTCACGGCGAAGGCGGGGGCCCCGACCCTGGCGAAGAAGAAGCCGTGGATGGAGCCGATCAGGGCGCCGCCGACGATGGCGGCGAGGATGGCCAGCCATTCGTTCACGCCGTGGGTGACGGCGAGGACGGCGACGATCGCGCCCGACACACCGCTCACCGAGCCGACCGAGAGGTCGATCTCGCCGAGGAGCAGCACGAAGATGATGCCGATGGCGATCATCCCGGTGCCGGTCATCGTGATCGCGATGTTGGTGAGGTTCTCCGGGGTGAGGAAGTTGGAGTTCAGCCCCTGGAAGATGGACCAGATGACGATCAGGCCGATGACGACCGGGAGGGAGCCCAGGTCGCCGGCTTTCATCTTGTGCTTGAACTCGCCCCAGTAGCCGGCGAGCCCCTCCTCCCTGACGAGCAGGCGGGGGTCCACGGCCGGGATCGCGTCGTGTGCGGCCGCCGGGTTGACCGGGTCGATGTGCTCGTGCGCGACGGGGCCCTTGTCCAGTGGATCGGTGGCGGGGTTCTGGGTGCTCACTTGCCGGCCTCCGAGGTGCGGGCCGCCCGGCGGGTCACGGCGTTGTCCGTGGCACCGGTGATGGCGGAGATGATCTCTTCCTGCGAGGTGTCGGCGACGTTGAAGACACCGTTGTTGCGGCCCAGCCGCAGGACCGCCACCTTGTCGGCGACGGCCTTCACATCGGCCATGTTGTGGCTGATGAGGATGACCGCGTGGCCGCGCTCGCGCAGCCGCTCCACGAGGTCGAGCACCTGTGCGGTCTGCTCGACGCCGAGGGCCGCGGTGGGCTCGTCGAGGATGACGAGCTGGGGCTCGCCCAGCATGGAACGGGCGATCGCCACGGTCTGGCGCTGACCGCCCGACAGCGAGGCGATGGGGATCCGGACACTGGGGATCCGGATGGACAGGGTGGTCAGGAGTTCGCGGGCGCGCCGCTCCATCTCCACCTCGTCCAGGACGCCGAACCTCTTGAGCTCGCGGCCGAGGAAGAGGTTGCCGACGACATCGATGTTGTCGCACAGCGCCAGGTCCTGGTAGACCGTCGCGATGCCCAGGTTCTGGGCGTCCTGGGGCTTTCCGATGGCGACCGGGCGCCCCTCCCATTCGATGACGCCTTCATCGATGGGGTGCACGCCGGCGATCGTCTTGACCAGCGTGGACTTTCCGGCACCGTTGTCGCCGACGAGGGCGACCACTTCACCGGAGTGGATCTCGAGTTCTACGTCGGTGAGGGCCTGAACGGCACCGAACCGCTTCGAGACCCCTCGCAACGCCAGCACGGGCGCAGCGGACACATGAACCATCTCCTTCGCCGCCTGACCGGCGGGGATGTCGTGCAAAAGAGCAGGAGCGGGACGAATGGGGGAGGAACGTTTCTGCCCGGCGCCCCGCCCGGTGGCGGGGATGAGGAGGGAGGGGCGCCGGTCAGGCACGGGGGCCGCCTCGCGCAGAGGCGGCGGGGGCCGCTACTTCAGGCCGGCGGCGGCGCAGGCCGCCGCGTACTTGTCGGTGCAGATCTCGTCGACCGAGTAGACGCCGTCCTTGACGACGGTGTCCTTGATGTTGGCCTTGGTCAGCGAGATGACCGGGATCAGCACGGAGGGGACGCCCTTGGTGGTGGGGCTGTCGACCGTGGACGTGGTGCCCTCGGGCTTCCCGCCCTTGGCGAGGGCGACGGCCATCTGGGCGGCGGCCTCGGCCTCGGGGGCGTACGGCTTGTAGACGCTCATGAACTGCTCGCCCGCGACGATGCGCTGGACGCCGGCGAGTTCGGCGTCCTGGCCGGTGACCGGGGGCAGCGGGGAGACGCCGGCGGCCTTGAGGGCGGTGATGATGCCACCGGCCATGCCGTCATTGGCGGAGTAGACACCGATGACCTTGTCCTTGCCGAGCGCGGAGAGCGCGGCCGCCATGTTGGTGTTGGCGTTCTCCGGCTTCCACTCGACGGTGTCGTACTCCTTGCCGACGTTCACCTTGCCGTCGAGCTCGGAGTGCGCGCCGGACTTGAAGAGCTTGGCGTTCGGGTCGGTGACCGAACCGTTCATCATGACGATCTGGCCGTCCTTGGCCTTGTCGCCCAGCGCCTCAAGCAGGGCCTTGCCCTGGACCTTGCCGACCTCTTCGTTGTCGAAGGAGGTGTACGCGTCGATCGGGCCCTCGGCCAGGCGGTCGTAGGCCACGACCGGGATGCCCGCGTCCTTGGCCTTCTTGACCGAGCCGGCGATGGCCTTGGAGTCCACCGCGTCGATGATCAGGACGTCCACCTTGTTGGTGATCATCGTGTCGACCTGGGAGTTCTGCGTGGTCGCGTCCTGCTTGGCGTTGGCGTAGACGACCTCGCCCTTGCCGCCGGTGAGCTCGGCGACCTTCTTCTCGATCAGCGGCTTGTCGAACTTCTCGTACCGCGCGGTCTGGTTCTCCGGCAGGAGCAGGCCGATCTTGATCGCGTCGCCCTTGGCGGCGCCGGACGACTCCTTCGCCTTGTCGCCGGCCTCCTTGGCGCTGCCACAGGCGGCAAGGGAAACGGCCATGGCGCCGGCGGCAACGGCTACGGCGGCTCTGCGCATACGCGTGTTCATTACTTGAACCTCCCTGACGAGGCCGCTACGCCGCGGCCGAGGTGGATGTGAGTCAACCCCGGCCGCGTTTTGCCGTCAAGGAGTGAATTCTTAACGAGATGACAACGGTGCCATTCGTTATCTACCTGAAGGCAAGACGGCTGGAGCTCGCACTCCACTTCCATGATCTGACAAAAGTGTCGAATCGCCCATCTCGCTCAGCACGAGAGCCAGTGCGCCCAGCACCTCGGCACGGCCGCCCAGGGACCCCGTCAGCACCGACAGCTGTCGGGCCGCGCTGGGGATCGCATACCTCCCCACTGATTCACGGATGGGGGCCAGGACCAGTTCACCCGCCTCCGCCAGCGAGCCGCCCAGCACCACCCGGCTGGGGTTCAGGAGGTTGCACAGGCTGGCCACGCCGCTGCCGATGTGGCGGCCGACATCGGTGATCACCCGACGGCAGCCGGGGTCCCCGTCGCGGGCCAGCTCGACCACCCGCTCCATCGTCAACTCCGGCCCGTGCGTGCCCTGGAGCAGCGGCAGGACGTACCGGGCCGCGGCGAAGGTCTCCAGGCAGCCGCGGTTGCCGCAGCGGCAGACCGGGCCCGATTCGTCCAGCGTGATGTGCCCGATCTCGCCCGCCGTGCCGCCCGGGCCGCGGTAGATCTGGCCGTTGATCACCAGGCCGGCGCCGACGCCGCTGGCCACCTTGATGTAGGCCAGGTCCTTCACCCCGCGGCCACTGCCCCAAACGAGTTCGCCGAGCGCGCCGAGGTTGGCGTCGTTGTCCACGTAGACGGGCACTCCGAGGCGCTGCGAGAGCTCCTGGCGCGGATTGATCCCCGCCCAGCCCGGCAGGATCGCGGTGGAGCCCAGGGTCCCGGACTCCACGTCGATCGGGCCGGGGACGCCGAGCCCGACCCCGATGACCTTGTCCAGCCCGACCCCGATGCCCTCGATCAGGCGCCCGACCAGTGCTTCCGCCCGGTCGAAGCCGTCCGCCCAGGAGGCGTCCACGTCCAGCGGCTCGGTCTCCTCGGCCAGCACCTGGTGGGCGAGGTTGCCGACGGCCACCCGGAGGTGGGTGTGGCCGAAGTCGACGCCGATCACGATGCCCGCGTCACCGCTGAGCGACACGCTCCGTGCCCGCCGACCTCCGGCCGAGGTGTCGGTGACCTCGACGGTCCCGCCGTCCTTGAGCTCCCGGACGATGTTGGAGACCGTGGCCGCCGACAGTCCGGTGGTACGGGCGATCTCCGCCTGGGTCAGCGACCCCGCGAGCCGCACCGCCCGTACGACCCGTTCGAGATTCGCGCGGTGCAGCGACGACTGCGATCCGGGAGTCTGCACGACTCATCCACTCCTGCCCTGTAGCGACGGCCAGCCGTCGCCCCCCGGCCGGGTCGCCTCGCGGCTGCGCGCTCCGAGTCCCCGGCATCTCTCCAACTTGTGAACCTTAAGTCGAGCCTTTGCGCATCCGCACGTCAAGAGGCTGACATGACACGAAACGGGCCTACCGGCCGAAAGGGGGAGGGAGTAGCCCCGCGGATCGTGTTACGGTCGCTGGGGCGCCGGTCCTCTGCGGCCCTTCCGGCCGGACCGGGCGCCCGTCATGTCAGCGCGAGGCGAGGAGGTGTTCGGGATGAGTCCCGATCGAAGTCCTCGCAGCGCTCTGTGCGGCTGACCCGCCGAACGGCCCTTCGGCCGAACGGCTGAGCAGCCGGCCTTTCCCTGAGTGCGCGCGGCGGTGCACCACCGCGCCCGTGCGCTGCTGCGTGCATCCCGCGTCCCCCTTTTCCGCATGACCGGACGACCTCGTCCGGCGTGCGTCACCCCAGTCCGTCGGCGTCCGGCCGGCCCGCAAGGCCGCCGCACACCGACTGTCGATCACTCCACGTGACCGTGCGGCTTCGCGCTGCCCGGAACCGTGGAAGGAGGTTATGTGCCATGACCATGCTCACCCCCCGTACGCCGGCCAAGCTCGCGCCGCCGGGCCGGTCCCGCCGCGAGCGCAAGGCCGCCGAGCTGGAGTCCCGTACCCGGCTCGTCGGCGAGCGCCTCGCCCGGATCAGCGCCGGACCCGGCGTAGGAGCCCTGCAGTCCGTGGACGCGTCCGCGGCGGGCCTCACCCACGCCGAGGCCGCCCTGCGCCTGGAGCGCCACGGCGCCAACGTCGTCGCCCACGAGCGCACCCCGCGCTGGTACGTCCAGCTGGTGAAGGCCTTCTGGAACCCCTTCATCGCGGTCCTGGTCGTCCTGGCCGCCGTCATGTACTGGCAGGACCCCGCGGACCCGGGCGTCGTCATCCTCACCGTGATGGTGGTGATCAGCGGACTGCTGCGCTTCTGGCAGGAGTACCGCTCCGGTCGCGCCGCCGACGCGCTCAGGCAACTGGTCACCACTACGTGCGCGGTGCGGCGCCGGTCCCACAGCGGGTCCGCCGCCACCACCTTCGAAGTGCCCATGGACCAGGTGGTTCCGGGCGATGTGGTGAGGCTGGCCGCGGGCGACCTGATCCCGGCCGACCTGCGCCTGCTCACCGCCAAGGACCTGATGGTCGGCCAGGCCGCACTCTCCGGCGAGTCCCTGCCGGTGGCCAAGGCGGACACCCGCGCGGAGGACCTGGGTCAGCAGGACACGACCGACCCGGTCGAGGCCGACAACCTGGCCCTGATGGGCACCTCGGTCACCTCCGGCACCGCCACCGGGGTCGTCGTCGCCACCGGAGCGGACACCTACTTCGGCTCGATGGCCGGCTCCCTGGTCGGCGAGCGCCCGCAGACCGCCTTCGACACCGGTGTGCGCAAGGTCAGCTTCCTGCTGATCCGGTTCATGCTGGTCATGGTCCCGGTGGTCTTCATGATCAACGGCCTGACCAAGGGTGACTGGGACGAGGCCTTCCTCTTCGGTGTCGCGGTCGCCGTCGGCCTGACCCCCGAGATGCTCCCGATGGTGGTCTCCGCCAACCTGGCGCGCGGTGCCGTCGCCCTGTCCAAGCGCAAGGTGGTCGTCAAGCGGCTGGGCGCCATCCAGAACCTGGGCGCGATGGACGTGCTCTGCACCGACAAGACCGGCACCCTCACGGAGGACCGGATCGTCCTGGACCGGTACCTGGACGTGCACGGCAACGAGGACGGCGAGGTCCTGGAGTACGGCTACCTCAACGCGCACTTCCAGACCGGGCTGCGCAACCTCATGGACCAGGCGGTCATCGACCGCGTCAACGAGGCCGAGGAGGTTGTCGTCGACGCACGGTTCTCGATGGTCGACGAGATCCCCTTCGACTTCGCCCGGCGCCGGATGTCCGTGGTCCTGGCCCGCAACGCGCTCGTCGGGGGCTCCGGACCGGTCGAGCACGTCATGATCACCAAGGGTGCGGTCGAAGAGGTCCTCGCTCTCTGCACGCACGTCACCGACCGCGGCGAGACGGTGGAGCTGACCGAGCAGCTCCGGTGGCACGTCACCCGGATCGCCGAGGACCACAACCGGCGGGGCCTGCGGGTCCTCGCCGTCGCCACCCGCGGCTTCGACACCCCGCGCAACACCTACTCCGTCGCCGACGAGGACCGGCTGACCCTGGTCGGCTTCCTCGCCTTCCTCGACCCCGCCAAGGCGGACGCCGCCCGCGCCCTGGAAGGACTCGCCGACAAGGGCATCGCGGTGAAGGTCGTCACCGGCGACAACGAGCTCGTCGCCGCGCGGGTCTGCGCGGACGTCGGCATCGACGTGGGGACCGTGGTCCTGGGCGCCATGACCGACGACCTCGACGACGCCGAACTGCGCGCGCTGGCAGCCCGTACGACGGTCTTCGCCAAGGTCAACCCGGTCCAGAAGGCCAGGATCGTCCGGGCCCTCCAGGCGGACGGGCACACCGTCGGCTTCCTCGGCGACGGCATCAACGACGCGGCCGCGCTGCGCGACGCCGACGTCGGCATCTCGGTCGACACCGCCGTCGACATCGCCAAGGAGTCGGCGGACATCATCCTGCTGGAGAAGGACCTGACCGTCCTGGAGCAGGGCGTCCTCCAGGGCCGGACCACCTTCGGCAACACGATCAAGTACATCAAGATGACCGCGTCGTCGAACTTCGGCAACGTCTTCTCGGTCCTGGTCGCGAGCGCCTTCATCCCCTTCCAGCCGATGCTCGCGATCATGCTGCTGGTCCAGAACCTGGTCTACGACATCGCCCAGCTCGCGACCCCGTGGGACCGGATGGACGAGGAGTACCTGCGCCGGCCCCGCACCTGGGACGCCAGGGGCATCGGCCGCTTCATGGTCACCATCGGCCCGATCAGCTCGATCTTCGACATCGCGATGTTCCTGATCATGTGGCACGTCTTCGCCGCCAACAGCGAGGCGAGCCAGTCCCTCTTCCAGTCCGGCTGGTTCGTCGAGGGCCTGCTCTCGCAGACCCTGATCGTCCACATGATCCGTACCCGGAAGATCCCCTTCATCCAGTCCCGCGCCTCCTGGCCGGTCATGGTGATGACCGTCCTCGCCGTACTGACCGGGCTCTGGCTGCCCTTCTCGCCGCTGGCCTCCTCGCTGGGCTTCGTCGCCCTGCCGGCGAGCTACTTCCCGTGGCTGATCGGTGTGCTGCTCGCGTACTGCACGCTCACCCAGCTCGTGAAGACCTGGTACATCCGCCGCTTCGGCACCTGGCTGTAGCAGGAGGGGGGCCGATGCCGCCCACCGTCCGGCGGACGGCCGCGCACCCGGCCGCCGCGCTCGGACGCGGAGCGGTCATCGGACCCCGCCCCACGCGGGGCCGCTACTTCAGGGTCGCCGAGGTGAGGCCCGCCTGGATCTGGCGCTGGAAGGAGAGGTAGACCACCAGCATCGGGATCATCGCGATGGTCACGCCGGCGAAGAGCACGGGCAGGTCGGTCTCGTAGCCCTGCTGTTGCTGGAGCTGGATCAGGCCCTGGGTGAGCAGATAGCGCTCGGGGTCCGATCCGGTCTGGGGCTGCATCAGCACGGAGGGCAGGATGTACTGGTTCCACTGGCCCAGGACGTTGAAGATCCCGACGCTGATCAGGCCGGGCTTCGCCATCGGCACCATCACCTGGAAGAAGATCCGGGTGTCGGAGGCGCCGTCGATCACCGCGGCCTCGTGCACCGCCGTCGGCAGGGTGCGGAAGAACGAGTGCATGAAGAAGACGGTGAACGGCATCGAGTACGCCACGTACACGAGGATCAGGCCCTGGTACGTGTTGAGCATGTCGAACCGCTTGACCATGAAGAACAGCGGGACGAGTGCCAGGAAGACGGGGAACATCGCCCCGCTGACGAAGAAGTAGTAGATGAACCGGTTGCCCGGGAAGGGGTAGCGGGCCAGGACGTAGGCCGCCATCGAGCCGAGCAGCATCGTCAGCGGGACCGAGAACACCATCACGATGAGGGTGTGGGCGAAGTAGTCGCCGATGCCCTTGTCCCAGGCCCGCCCGAAGGCGTCGAGGTTCCAGTTGGTGGGCCAGCTGAGGGCCGAGCCGCCGATCTGCGCGTCGGTCTTGAAGGAGCCGAGCGCCAGCCAGATCAGGGGCAGCACGATCAGCACGGCCCACAGGACGAGGAAGCCGTGGGAGAAGACGTTGAGGACCATGCCCTCGGAACGCCCCGCACCCCGTTCCCCGCCGGGGGCGGCTCCCCCGGACCGCTCCGCAGCGGATTCGCCCGGGGCCTTGATCACTGTGGTCATGACGGTCTCCCGCTCAGAACTCGATGCGCTCGCGGCGGGTGGCGCGCAGCGTGATGACGGAAAGGATCATGGTGAGGACGAGCATGACCACGCCCATGGCGCAGGCGTAGCCGCTCTTGCCGAAGTAGAGGAAGTTCCTCATGAGCACCGTGGCCATGACCTCGCTGTGGTGGTCGGGGCCGCCGCCGAACTGGCCGGAGGTCATGGTCGACACCAGGACGAACATGTCCATCGCGGCGATGCCCAGGTAGACCGCGGAGGTCTGCACGGAGTCCCACAGCAGGGGCAGGGTGACCCTGAAGAACGTCTGGGCGCGGCCGGCGCCGTCGAGGAGGGCCGCCTCGTAGATGTCCTTGGGGACGGACTGCATGGCCGCGGAGAACAGGACCAGGTAGAAGCCCACTCCGTGCCAGACCACCACCAGGAGCAGGCACCACAGGACGAGCCTGGGCTCGTTCAGCCATTCGATCGGATGCATCCGGTCGACGATGCCGAGCCGGATGAGGACGCCGTTGAGGAGGCCGCCCTCGTCGGTGCGGTACACGGCGCCGAAGAGCACCGCGAGGATGGCGAGGGAGAGGACCTGCGGGAAGAAGTAGACGACCTTGTAGAGGCGTGAGCCCGCCACGCCCTGCACACCGCCGGCCCCGCCCCGCCCGCCCGCGTTCACCATGAAGGCGAAGAAGAGGGCGAGCAGGATGGTGACCACCGGCACGAACACCAGGAGCAGCAGGTTGTTCCAGAGGGCCCCGCGGAAGACCTCGTCCTTCATCAGGGCGGAGTAGTTGTCGATGCCGACGAAGTCGAACGTCGGCGACTGGCCCGTCCAGTTGGTGAAGGAGTAGCCGAACGTCTGTACGTACGGCCAGATGACGAAGGTCAGATAGAGCGCGAGGGGTGCGATGAGGAAGCCGGCGATGAAGCCGGTCCGCCCCCTGCCCTGGACTACTTGGCTCATGGTGTCCGTCCCTGGTGTGCCGGTGACCGGTGGGGCCTGCTGTCAGCTGCGACGGTTGTTCTTGGCGTTGGGATCCTGCGCCGCCTTGTCGACCGCCGCCTGGGCCCGCTTGATCCACTCCTTCGGCTGAATCCGCTTGGCCATCAGCTCGTTGGACGCGTCCTGGATCGCCGTGTCCATCTCGCTGTACCAGTCGGGGTAAAGGTAATTGAAGGTGTTCGTTCCCGCCGCCTTGAGGGCGGCCACCGCCGACTGGGTGCCGGGCCGCAGCGTGACGCCCGGGTCCACGCCGTCCTTGACGACGGTGAGCGAGTTGGCCTGCTGGGCGAAGATGGTCGACCATTCCCGGGACAGCATCGAACGGATGAACTCCAGGCCGCCCGGCTTGTTGGCCGCCTTCTCGGGGACGATGAACGGCTCGCCGGCACCGGCCCGGATGGCCTCGAAGGGCAGCTTGCTGTCCGCGAGCAGCGGGACCGGGAGGAACTGCATGTCGAAGTCGTCGGGCGTCTGCTTGAGCTGCTCGTTCTCCAGCCAGGAGCCGGACGGGATGAAGGCGGCCTTGTACTGGTTCCAGGCGGTCTGGGACTCGGTGTGGGTCAGGCCGTTCGTCCCCGGGAGGAGCAGGTCCTTCTCGACCACCTCGTAGACCGCCTCGACGGCGGCGAGGGCGGCCGCGTTGCCCTCGAAGGCGTTGGGCTCCAGGTTGTCGATCGCCTTCATGGCGTCCAGGCCGCCCTTCTTGGCGATCAGGTCCATGATGACGACGTTGATGTAGTACGGGTACTTGCCCTGGTGGGCGAGGCCGCCGAGGCCGGCCTCCTTCGCCTTGGCGCAGATCGCGAGGAACTCGTCCCAGGTCCGGGGCGGCGTCCAGCCCTTCTCCTTGAAGAGCTTCCCGGAGTACCAGAATCCGTAGACCGTGTAGACGTAGTTCAGCGAGACGAACTTGCCGCCCTGCGTGCCCTGTTCGATGGTGCCCGCGATGAGCGTGTCCCGGACCTTCTTGCTCGGGTCGTCGAGGGAGGGGGCATCCAGCACCGGCGTGAGGTCCGCGAGCTGGTTGCTCTTGAAGAGCACGTCCAGCTTGATCTTCTGGGCTCCGGAGTTGTCGACCACGTCCGGCGGATTGCCGCCGTTGAAGCGGGTCTGCAGCTTTCCGGTGATCTCCTGGGTGCCGAGGTGGGAGCTGGTCGTGCCCCACTTCTTGTCGAAGGCGGCCTCCCAGGCCTTCGCGTAGTCGTCGCCGAAGCCGCCCTTGAAGACGACGACGTCCATCGTGCCGCCCTTCGCGACACCGAAGGGGTTCTCCTTGGACACGACCCCCTTGTCGGGACCCTTCGTCGTGTCCTCACCGCCGGAGGCGCAGGCGGACAGGAAGCTCATCGTCGGCACGCTGATCAGTCCGAGCGCTGCGGAACGCTTGATCAGATCACGGCGGCCGAGGCCCTCACCAGTGGATCCCATGCTCATGTCCTCGCCTTCGTCAGGAGTGTGAAGGAGGCCGGAAATCGCGGCAGTTACCGTGCATGCGGGCATCACCGCAGGTCCCCCGGCATCCCCCGGCCCGGAGCCGCTCGTCACGCGGCGGCCCGGACGGGCACAGGTATAGTCCACTTCCGCTCGGCTGAGCAAGATCGTGCACAAGGATCGTTCCCGGCTTTTCCGAGTTGAGACCTGTCCGTCACCTGAGACCGTCGCCGCCGCCGCACGGAACGACAAGGGCCGTACCCCCTCGTCGGGGGTACGGCCCTATGGTGCCGACAGACGGCGGATCGCTCCGCCTGGCGCGCCCTTAGCCGCGGATGAGGTTCCGCAGGACGTACTGCATGATGCCGCCGTTGCGGTAGTAGTCGGCCTCACCCGGCGTGTCGATGCGGACGACCGCGTCGAACTCCACACCGGTGTCGGTGGCGACCTTGACCGTGCGCGGGGTGGTGCCGTTGTTCAGCTCCTCCACACCGGTGAAGGAGAAGGTCTCCTCGCCGGTGAGGCCCAGGGAGGCCGCGGTGGCGCCCTCGGGGAACTGCAGGGGCAGGACGCCCATGCCGATCAGGTTGGAGCGGTGGATGCGCTCGTAGGACTCGGCGATGACGGCCTTGACGCCGAGCAGCGCGGTGCCCTTGGCCGCCCAGTCGCGGGACGAGCCGGAGCCGTACTCCTTGCCGGCCAGGATGACCAGCGGGATGCCGGCGGCCTGGTAGTTCTGCGAGGCGTCGTAGATGAAGGAGACCGGGCCGCCCTCGACGGTGAAGTCGCGGGTGAAGCCGCCCTCGGTGCCCGGCGCGATCTGGTTGCGCAGGCGGATGTTGGCGAACGTACCGCGGATCATGACCTCGTGGTTGCCGCGGCGGGAACCGTACGAGTTGAAGTCGCGGCGCTCGACACCGTGCTCGGTGAGGTACTTGCCGGCCGGGGTGTCGGCCTTGATCGCACCGGCCGGGGAGATGTGGTCGGTGGTGACCGAGTCGCCCAGCTTCGCCAGGACGCGGGCGCCGGCGATGTCGGAGACCGGGGTGGTCTCCATCGTCATGCCCTCGAAGTAGGGGGGCTTGCGGACGTAGGTGGACTGCGGGTCCCACTCGAAGGTGTTGCCGGTCGGGATCGACAGCGCCTGCCACTGGGCGTCGCCCGCGAAGACGTCGCTGTAGGACTTGCTGAACATGTCCTCGCCGATGGCGTTCGCCACGACGTCGTTGACCTCGGCCTCGGAGGGCCAGATGTCCTTCAGGAAGACCGGGTTGCCCTCGGTGTCGGTGCCGATGGCGTCCTGGGTGATGTCCACCTTCATGGAGCCCGCGATGGCGTACGCGACGACCAGCGGCGGGGAGGCCAGGTAGTTCATCTTGACGTCGGGGTTGATCCGGCCCTCGAAGTTGCGGTTGCCGGAGAGCACCGAGGTGACCGCGAGGTCGTGCTCGTTGATCGCCTTCGAGATCTCCTCGTCCAGCGGACCGGAGTTGCCGATGCAGGTGGTGCAGCCGTACCCGACGAGGTTGAAGCCCATCTTGTCGAGGTACGGGGTCAGGCCGGCCTTGTCGAAGTAGTCGGTGACGACCTTCGAACCGGGGGCCAGGGTGGTCTTGACCCACGGCTTGCGGGTCAGGCCCTTCTCGACCGCCTTCTTGGCCACAAGGGCGGCGGCCACCATGACGTAGGGGTTCGAGGTGTTGGTGCAGGAGGTGATCGCGGCGACGGTGACGGCGCCGTGGTCGATCTCGAAGGAGGTGCCGTCGGCCAGGGTGACCTGGGTCGGGCGGGTCGGCACGCCGTTGGTGGCGGCCGGGGCGTCGGAGGCCGGGAAGGACTCCTTGCCCGCCTCGTCGGCGTCGTCGACGTAGTTCAGGACGTCGACCGCGAACTGCTGGGAGGCGTTCGCCAGGACGATGCGGTCCTGCGGGCGCTTCGGGCCGGCGATGGAGGGGACGACCGTGGAGAGGTCGAGCTCCAGCTTCTCGGAGAAGTCCGGCTCGGCGGCCGGGTCGAGCCACAGGCCCTGCTCCTTGGCGTACGCCTCGACGAGCGCGACCTGCTGCTCGGAGCGGCCGGTCAGGCGCAGGTACTTCAGGGTCTCGCCGTCGATCGGGAAGATCGCGGCGGTGGAGCCGAACTCCGGCGACATGTTGCCGATGGTGGCGCGGTTCGCGAGGGAGGTGGCGGCGACGCCCTCCCCGTAGAACTCCACGAACTTGCCGACGACACCGTGCTTGCGCAGCATCTCGGTGATGGTCAGCACCAGGTCGGTGGCGGTGGTACCGGTCGGCAGCTCGCCGGTCAGCTTGAAGCCGACGACGCGCGGGATCAGCATGGAGACCGGCTGGCCGAGCATCGCGGCCTCGGCCTCGATGCCGCCGACGCCCCAGCCCAGCACGCCGAGGCCGTTGACCATGGTGGTGTGCGAGTCGGTGCCGACGAGGGTGTCGGGGTAGGCCTGGCCGTTACGGACCATGACGGTGCGGGCCAGGTGCTCGATGTTGACCTGGTGGACGATGCCGGTGCCCGGGGGGACGACCTTGAAGTCGTCGAAGGCGGTCTGGCCCCAACGCAGGAACTGGTAGCGCTCCTTGTTGCGGCCGTACTCCAGCTCGACGTTCTGCGCGAAGGCGTCCTTCGTGCCGAACTTGTCGGCGATGACCGAGTGGTCGATGACCATCTCGGCGGGCGAAAGCGGGTTGATCTTCGCCGGGTCGCCGCCGAGGGCCTTCACGGCCTCACGCATCGTGGCGAGGTCCACGACACAGGGGACGCCGGTGAAGTCCTGCATGATCACGCGGGCCGGCGTGAACTGGATCTCCTGGCTGGGCTGGGCCTGGGAGTCCCAGCCGCCGAGCGCCCGGATGTGGTCGGCGGTGATGTTCGCGCCATCCTCGGTGCGGAGCAGGTTCTCCAGCAGCACCTTCAGGCTGTAGGGCAGGCGGGCAGAGCCCTCGACCTTGTCCAGCCGGAAGATCTCGTACGACTCGTCGCCCACCTGCAGCGTGCTGCGGGCGTCGAAGCTGTTCGCCGACACGACAGTCTCCTTCATGCATGAATTCGCGCGTATTACCGCATCCTGCCGCCACGCCCCTTGGCCAATCCGCTAAGGTAAGGCTAAGTTAGGTAGTCCTTACCAGCGGGGGCGGCTGCGGTACGCCTTGGGCAGATATCTCGATGTCGAGATAACTCTAGTACATGTCCGGGCGCGACGACGAGGCACGCCCCTTGACCGCTCTCATCCAATCGAGGCGTTTACTCACCGAACCCAGTCGTTCGGCCTTCCGTCTCAGTGAACCTAGTCGTGCGGGCAATCGCACTGGGGGTTCTGGGTGGCCGTACCGGCTGGGGTGGATCTTGCAGGTCTGTACGTCGAGCTGTCGTACGTGGACGCGGTAGGCGAGCGACAGCGATGTCCGCTGGTGGACTGTGCGACGGCCCGTTTCGAGGACGTAGGGCCGGTGCGGCCGTTTCGGTGGTCGCGTGGTGAGCGTCACTTCTCGGGCTGGTACTGGGCGGCGACGACCGGGCAGCATGTCGGCTTCGAGTCCTGGCTGGAACGGGACCGGCTTCTGCTCATGGACTTCGACCCGATGGTGGCAGGGATCGCCTCGCAGCCCTTCTGGCTGCACTGGCACGACGGGCTGCGAGAGCGTCGGCACGCTCCGGACTACTTCGTACGCCGCGTGGACGGCTCGGCGGTGGTGATCGATGTGCGCGCGGACGAGCGGATCGAGCCGAAGGACGTGGAGGCGTTCGAGGCGACACGGGTGGCCTGCACCCAGGCGGGCTGGGGCACCGGAGGCGGTGTTGCTGGCGAATGTCCGGTGGCTGTCGCGCTATCGGCACCCGCGGTGCCTGCACCGCACCACTGCGGACCACCTGCGGGAGATCTTCGCGACACCGAGGCCGCTACTGCCCGGGGCAGACGCGGCGGGTGACCGGCTCGCGACGCTGCCCGCGCTGTTCCATCTGCTCTGGCTCCAGGAACTGGTCGCCGAGGACCTTTCGGGCCAGTTGCTGGGCCCTCGCACGGTCGTGGGCCTGGCCGGAAGGTTCACCAACCTGCTGCCAGGCAGCTCGCCGGACACGCAGGCAGAGCGAAACTGAAGTCGCTCAAAAATCCGCATGCGCCGCATGCGGCGCCCTGTTCACCAAAGCACAGCAGCGCAATCCGACTCGTCGTTGGTGCTCAAGAAGCTGTAGGAACTGGGCATACACCCAGCGCAAGCGTCCCGAAGGATCATCCCCTTCGACCCTTCCACCGAGGCTGAAGCAGCCGGCGAAATGCACTGTCTGCTCGACTCCCCTCAAGCACAAGGGCAGCGGACCTCGACGCCGGACATGTTCCATGACCTGCCGCCAGAAAGCACTCCGCCTGCGCAAACAGGCTCCGCTCGACGTGGAGAACAGACCGGCGCAGCAGGCTCACTCAATCCACAGTCCCTGAGGCGACCGCGTCAATCCCTGATGCCCGCAGCTTGCGGGCCAGGAGCTCCATCTCGGGCAGCGTCCCTGAGTACTGCCCGCTGAGGACCTGCTCCAGCACGGCCTTGACGCCGTCCAGGCCGATGCCGAGTTCCGCTCGCAGCACCCGCATGATGATGGCGCTGCTCGCTGGCGCGCTTACCCGCAGCCGCGCGCGGCCACGCTCGGAGAGCAGTCGGCTACGCAGATCATCCGGCAGGTCACCGCCGCAAACAGCCAGGGCGAGCCCGCAGGACGAACACGTCGACTCAACATCCCACCGCAGCGTCTCGCCCACCAGCGCCTGGACACCGCACCACTCTGCCTCGACACCGCACCCCTGGCACACAGCGGAGTACCTGACGGACTCGACCAAGATCGACTTTTCCATGATTCCCCCCCCTCACCAGAGAAGAGGGTAAGCGGCAAGTCGAACATCTTCCTGGGCTCCAACTCTCGGCATCGAACCCGCCAGCCCACGGTCCACGGCCGCACCGATGCCTCACGCAGCTGTCTCACTCAATCCAGTCCATGCAGGTCCACGAGATCCGGGCGACTGACTTCGCTGAGACAGGACACCCCTGTGCCGTCTCGTCGAGGGTCGAGCGTTCCGGGCGGAGGCCGGTGGCGGCTGGGCGGCTGGGCGACTGGGCGGCTGGGCGGCTGGGCGGCGCCAACGAGACTCGCAGCGTCGCGGAGCAGGAAGGGCCTGCGGTCGATCCGCCGCTCCCTCTACTGCATCACCCGTATCCGGGCGCGCAACCACCGCGGCGACGGCGCGTGGACCGAAGCGGACCGCACGCACCTGCGCCGCAGGCCGTCCCCCCTTCGGCGAGCCGGCCCGCCCTCACGCCGTGGGCTGCCGGAGGGCGCCGGGGGCGGCATGCACCCGCATCGACTCGCCGGGCGGCGCAGCGCCAGTCGGCGTGTCGCCCACCAGGCCCGCACCGCGCCGCCCCTTCCGGCCGAGGAAACGGGCGGGGCCGTGTTGCGTCGTCGCGATTCAGCGGCCTGGACGGACCAGGCGTCAGAGATGCCTGGCAGGTGCGGTGGCTTCCGCTCGCCCGTCGGCCCGGCTTCGCCGAACCCACCAGCTCCACGCCGTGTGCCCGATGAGAGCCCCGGCTACGACACATGCTGCGACGCGCGTCACGTTCCAGGTCGCAGAGAAAACCGGCCCCTGCACGTCCGCCTCCACGCTCAACCGCCGGGTCGCCTCGAAGAAGGCGATGAACGGAACGAGCAGACGGAACAGAAGGCCGCCGACTCCGGGCGTCCGCGCCATGTTCCCGACGAACCCCAAAGGCGCACCGAACACGAAAGCCGCTGTTCCCCACACGAGAATCCGCCCGTCCTTGAAGGCGCCGGATTCCCACTGCACTCCAGCAGGGACGGGGGTGGCAGCTTCCATTCCGGCTGGAAGGGCGGGATTCATGTCCTTGAAAAGGTAGTAGGCGGCCACACCCACGGCCAGGCCCGAGGATGCCAGCAACGCAGACTCGATGGTGGACCGACGGGAGCAACCCACCAGTAACGCATAGCAGGCCCAGGGCCAGCCACTGGAAAAGACCGTACTCATGACCACGCAAACGGCATTGCCCCCTTTCCCGGCAAAGGGGCCCACCAGGCCTAGGCCGCCTCTTTTGGATCTTGCAGGGCTCCGGAGACGGGGCCCTGGAGATTCGCTGCAGAGACCGTCCTCGTAGGTTGGGCCTTGAGACGAGCGCCGCGCAGTGCGGGCGGCGGGACGAAGGGTGGGGACATGCGCGGGACGGAAGCGGTGGCGGCACTTGCCGAGCTCATGCCGGTGACTGTCGGGGTCGACGAGCAGGTCGACTGGGACGAGGTCGAGGCAGCCTGGGGGACCCGGTTCCCCTCGGACTACGTCCGCTTCATGGAGGTGTACGGGTCGGGGGCGATCAGCGACGGAATCAGCATCCTGCTGCCGTCACTGCGGGCCGAGGGATACCCCTACAGGGACGGCCCGGGCTTGCGGGACGAGACGGAGAACGCCCGCGAGACCTGGGAGATGTGCCGGGACGGCGCCGACTTCGACGTGGACCCCGAGTCCATCGTGGCCTGGGCCGTGACGTCGGGCGCGGACATCTACTGCTGGGTAACCACGGACGAGGACCCGGATCGATGGCCGGTCCTGATCTGCGGACGACACACCGACCCCGAGATGCAGTTGCACCCTCTCGGCATGGCCGAGTTCCTTCATCGGCTCCTGAGTGATGCGGTGTTCCGAAAGGGGAAGATCAGTACCTCCCTGCAGGACGAGGTGTCCTTCGTCAACTGGCGGAACGAACTATAGGCCGCATATTCGGATCACCTTGCTGACCAGATGAAGATGGCGGCGAGGTGGAGTCCGGCGAGATAGATGGTTGCGTTCTTGTCGTAGCGAGTGGCCAGGCCACGCCACTGCTTGAGTTTGTTGATGCACCGCTCAACGGTGTTCCGCCGCTTGTAAGCCTCACGGTCGAAGGCTGGCGGGCGGCCGCCGAACCGGCCCAGCCGCTTGCGGTTCACGGCCTGGTCGGCGGGCTGCGGGATCACCGCCCGGATCCCGCGCCGCCTAAGGTGACGGCGGATTGCCCGGGACGAGTAGGCCTTGTCGGCCAGGACGAGGTCCGGCGTGATCCTGGGACGGCCGATCCGCCGGGGCACACGTAGGCGGGCCATGACCTGAGGGAACGCCGGTGCGTCACCGGCCTGGCCGGGCGTGATAACGAACGCCAAAGGCCGGCAGCGGCCGTCGGCGACGAGGTGGATCTTCGTGGTCAGCCCACCGCGGGAGCGGCCGAGGTTCGCATCCGTGACGGCCCTTGACCGGGACGACATCACTCCGTCGAGGCCAGAATGCGGTCGAGGGTCCGGCGCCCCGTGCCGCTCATCACCGGGTTGCTCTCGGCGTAGTACCAGACGAGGCCCATCGCCTGTTCAAAGGCCCACGCCGTGCCGCGCGCCCACTCCAGATCGTCGCAGGCCAGTGTCCGCCGAAGCACTTCCCGTGGACCGGGCTCCAGCAGGTGCCAGGCACTGACCAGATCCAGCGCGGGGTCGGCCGGGCCGAAGCCGCCGGTGTCGAGGACGCCACTGAGCCGGCCTCCCGCGACCAGTACGTTGCCGGGAATCAGGTCGCCGTGGCTCATCACGTCGGCGCCCGTGCGCGGCAACTCCCGGAAGCGGCTCCACAGCCGGCGCAGCCGGGGTACGTCGAGCAGCCCCTCGCTCTCCTCGAAGCACTGCGCCATCCACTCGTCGTGGTGGGCGAGAACGCCGCCCCGGTTGTCGCCGCTGAAACGCCGCCCCCGCGTCTCGGCGTTCCGCAGGGCCGCGATGAAGGCGGCGAGGTCCTCGGCGAATGCGTCCGACCCGCTCGGATCGGCATCGAGGGCGACCGTTCCCGGCAGCCATGTCTGGACCGACCACGGCATGGGGTAGCCCGCTCCGGGCTGTCCCGTGGCGACGGGTTCCGGGACGGGGAACCGGGACACCTGCGCCAGCTCCGCGCTCGCCCGTGCCTCCTGTTCCAGAACGGCCAGCGCCTCGGCGGCGTCGGTCGGGCGCAGCGGGAAACGCGCGGAGAGGCCCTCCCCGACGCGGAAGATGGCGTTGACCGTTCCGGTCGATGGCAGGGGCCGGATCGCCTCGCCGCTCCACTGGGGGAACTGTTCTTGAACCAGGGCCGCCACGATGTCGGTGGTCACGTCCACTTGGTCGACGTGCATGGTCAATCCCGCAGGCCCTTCCACTGGTCCGGTTCGACACGACGTGAGCGGTTCCGATCGACCGGCACACAGCCAGTATTCAGGCGCCGGGTTCCGGATCAACCGGGTTTCCTTCGGCCGACAGGCGCCTCGGACGTTCCGGCCGCCGCGGGCCGCATCCGCGGCTTCGGGGCACGGGATGCGGGATGCGGGATGCGGGATGCGGGATGCGGGATGCGGGATGCCGAGCGGTCGTCCGCGGTCGTCCCCGGTCACCCGGGCCGTGCCCTGACGGGCGGGCGCGTCCCCGGTGCACCCTCCGCGGCGCGACTCACCGGGCAAGCGCGTGGCGGACGGCCCAGGCGTTGACGGCCGCGGCGATCTCCTCGGGCCGGTCCTCCGGGCAGAGGTGGGCCGCGGGCCCGCAGTACTCGCTCTCCAGCGCCGAGATGTTCCGCTCGCACCAGGCGGCGGCCTCGGCGCCGGTCATCAGGGCGGGCGAGCCGTCGAAGGTGAGCAGGAGCTTGGGCACCTCGGGGCTGTCGGCCAGCCAGGCGTCGTACCGCTCGACGACGGCGACGACGTCGGCCGGCTCTCCTCCGATGGGCAGTGAGCGGGCCCACTGCAACAGGGGCCGCCGGCTCTCGCGGGTGGGGTAGGGGGCACCGTAGACGGCGCGGTCCTCCTCGGCCATCGGGTGGAGCACCGTCTGCAGAATGCTGTCCTCGATGAAGATGTTCCGGTCGAGGACCATCTCCTCCCCCAGCCCCGGGGTGCGTATCGCCTCGAACCGGACGCGTGCGGCGGGCGGGTACTCGTCCCACTCCATCGGGCGCACGATCGTCTCCATGAAGGCGATCCCGCGGACCCGCCCGGGGCGGCGGGCGGCCCGGTCGAGGGCGAGCGCCCCGCCCCAGTCCTGGCCGACGAGCACCGCCTCGTCGAGTCCGAGCGCGTCGAACCACGCGTCCAGGTAGCGCGCGTGGTCGGCGAAGCGGTACTCGCCGTCCGGCTTTCCGGAGCGCCCCATGCCGATGAGGTCGGGCGCCAGGACGCGGACCGGGCCCTCAATGCGGGGCAGCACTCCCCGCCAGAGGTGGGAGGAGGTGGGGTTGCCGTGGAGGAAGACGAAGGGCACGCCCTCGCCGCGGTCCTCGTAGTACATCGTCGAGTCGAGTACGTCGATCGTGGGCACGGGAGCCCCTTCCGCAATCGTTGGCGTGACTAACGTTCGCAACACGAACGAAACTATACCGTTGGTGTCACTAACGCAAGCGGTAGCATCACCTCATGACCACCAGGGAGAACGGGGGCGCGGCCGTACCCGCGCGACTGCGCGAACTACCCAGCCGCCTGCTGGGACTGGCCTCCACGCATGCACAGCGACTGGTGGCCGAGACCCTCGGTCGGGCAGATGCCCACAAATGGCACTATGCAGCGATGGTCGCCCTGGAGGAGTGCGGACCGGCGAGCCAGGCCGCGCTGAGCGACCGCACCGGCATCCACCGCAGCGACCTGGTCGCCGTCATCAACGAACTCGCCGAGCGCGAACTGGTCGAGCGGGCACCGGACCCCGAGGACCGCAGGCGCAACGTCATCACCCTCACCACGCCCGGTCGGCGGCGGCTGCGCCGACTGGAGCAGCTCCTCGACGCGGCCCAGGACGAACTCTTGACCCCACTGTCGGCCACGGAGCGCGAGCAGCTCACCCACCTGCTGGGCCGGATCGTCGAGCACCACACGCACGGCGGCCACGCCGCGGAACCTGACGGCCGGTAACGCGCGCGGGGTGCGGGGGCACCACCCCCAACACATTCCGAAATAGCCCATAACGCCGCCCCGACGCACACTCGACGCACGACCGCCACGGCGTTCGATTCACCCATCTGCCACACCCGACGCAGGAGTCATCTCATATCTGAGATACGGTGCCCCCATGGCAGACGACTACCTCGTACGCATCGGCAAGCTCATCCGTGACGCCCGGCAGCACCGGGGCTGGACACAGAGTCAGCTCGCCGAAGCCCTCGGCACCAGCCAGAGCGCGGTGAACCGGATCGAGCGCGGCAACCAGAACATCAGCCTTGAGATGATCGCCCGAATCGGTGAAGCTCTCGACAGCGAGATCGTCTCCCTGGGCTATGCCGGCCCGATGCACCTGCGCGTGGTCGGAGGCCGCCGCCTGTCCGGCGCCATCGACGTCAAGACGAGCAAGAACGCCTGCGTCGCGCTGCTCTGCGCCTCACTGCTCAACAAGGGCCGGACGGTCCTGCGGCGGGTGGCCCGCATCGAGGAGGTCTACCGCCTCCTGGAAGTCCTGAACTCCATCGGCGTCCGCAGCCGCTGGATCAACGACGGCGTGGACCTGGAGTTGGTCCCGCCGGCCCGCCTCGACATGGAGGCCATGGACGCGGACGCGGCCCGCCGGACCCGGAGCATCATCATGTTCCTGGGCCCCCTGCTGCACCGCATGGAGACCTTCCGCCTGCCGTACGCCGGCGGATGCGACCTCGGCACCCGCACCATCGAGCCGCACATGATCGCCCTGCGCCGCTTCGGCCTGGACATCACCGCGACCGAGGGCATCTACCACGCGAAGGTCGCGGCCGGCGTCATTCCCGACCGCCCGATCGTGCTGACCGAGCGCGGGGACACGGTCACCGAGAACGCGCTGCTGGCGGCCGCCCGGCACGACGGCGTCACCGTCATCCGCAACGCCTCCTCCAACTACATGGTCCAGGACCTGTGCTTCTTCCTGGAGGCGCTGGGCGTCAAGGTCGAAGGCGTCGGCACCACCACGCTCACCGTCCACGGCGTCCAGAACATCGACGTGGACGTGGACTACTCCCCCTCCGAGGACCCCGTCGAGGCGATGAGCCTGCTGGCCGCCGCGGTCGTCACGGAGTCGGAACTGACGATCCGCCGGGTGCCGATCGAGTTCATGGAGATCGAACTCGCGGTGCTGGAGGAGATGGGACTCGACCACGACCGCTCGGCGGAGTACTCGGCGGACAACGGCCGCACCCGGCTCGTCGACCTCACGGTCCGCCCCTCGAAGCTCGAGGCTCCGATCGACAAGATCCACCCGATGCCCTTCCCCGGGCTGAACATCGACAACGTCCCCTTCTTCGCGGCCATCGCGGCCGTAGCCCAGGGCCAGACCCTCATCCACGACTGGGTGTACGACAACCGCGCCATCTACCTGACGGACCTGAACCGCCTCGGCGGCCGCCTCCAGCTCCTGGACCCCCACCGCGTCCTGGTCGAGGGCCCCACCCGCTGGCGCGCGGCGGAGATGATGTGCCCGCCGGCCCTCCGCCCGGCGGTGGTCGTCCTGCTGGCGATGATGGCGGCCGAGGGCACCTCGGTCCTGCGCAACGTCTACGTGATCAACCGCGGCTACGAGGAACTGGCCGAGCGCCTCAACTCGGTGGGCGCCCAGATCGAGATCTTCCGCGACATCTGAGCCGCCCGCGCCCCGGGGCCCGGCGGGCCGTCGGGCGTGGGTTGACGATCGTCACCGCCGTGGCGTGGATCGACCCGTCGTCAGTGCCCCCGAGTTCGGGCTGTGGCCGCCCGTCGAACCTCGGGTGCACCGGTCACCGAGCCCGTCGCCGCCCGCGCGGCCGCACGCGCTCTCGCCAGGAGCGGACGCGGACGGCAGAATCGGGCTCCGGCAGCAGGGGACCGGGGACGGGCGGGCGTCGGCATGACATTGGGCAGGAACGCGGGCAGCGCAGGTGCGGGTACGAGTGCGGGTACGGGGGTTCCGGTGCTTCCCGGGGCGCCGCTGCTCGGATCGCTCCACGACCTGAAGTCGGACTCCCTCGGCACCTATCTGCGGGCTCGGCAGTGGCTCGGTGACGTCGTACGGGTCTCGGCCGGGCCGCCCGGGATGCGGTCCGACCTGTACTGCGTGTTCTCGCCCGAGGGCGTCCAGCAGGTGCTCGCCTCCCAGTCGGCCAACTTCCGCAAGGACAACCCCTTCTACCAGGAGGTCCGCGACTCCTTCGGCAACGGACTGCTGACCAGCCAGGACGAGGACTACCTGCGTCAGCGCCGGCTCGTGCAGCCGCTGTTCACGCGGCGCCGGGTGGACGGGTACGCCGGGGCCGTCGCCGCCGAGACGGCGTCGGTCGTCACCGCCTGGCAGGAGGCCCCGGACGGCGTCGTGGACCTCTCCGACGAGATGACGCACCTCGCGCTGCGTGCCGTCGCCCGGATCCTCTTCGGCACCGACGTCGAGGCCACCGCCGACGTCGTGGCGCGCTGCTTCCCGGTGATCACCGACTACGTGCTGCGCCGCGGCTACTCCCCCGCCACCGTCCCGCGCCACTGGCCCACCCCGGCGAACCGGCGGGCGGCCGCCGCGATGGACGAGCTGTACGGGGTCTGCGACCAGATCATCGGGCAGCGGCGGCGGGACCGCGCCCCCGCCCCCGCCCCGGATGGGCAGGCCCCGGCCGCCGGCGCCACCGTTGGGCAGGCCGCCGACGAGGACCTGCTGACGCTGCTGGCCGCCGCCCGGAGCTCGCAGGACCGGGCCCGCACGGAGATCACCCGGGTGTTGGGCGACCGTACGCCGCAGGCCCGCGACCTGGACCGGCTCCCGTACCTCTCGCAGGTGGTCAAGGAGGCCATGCGGCTGTACCCGGCCGCGCCGGTCATCGGCCGCAGGGCCGTCGCCGCCACCCGGATCGGGGAGCACACCATCCCCGCGGGCGCCGACGTGATCCTGGCCCCCTGGGTGACGCACCGCCATCCGGAGTACTGGCCGGACCCGGACCGCTTCGACCCGGAGCGCTTCACGCCGGAGGCGGAGGCCGGACGGCCGCGCTACGCGTGGTTCCCCTTCGGCGGCGGCCCGCGCGCCTGCATCGGGCAGCACTTCTCGATGCTGGAGTCGGTGGTCGCGCTGGCGATGATCCTGCGGACGTACGCGTTCGAGGCGGTGGACACCCGGATCCCGGTCGGGGCGGGAATCACCCTGCGGACGGAGGGTCCGGCGCGCTGCCGGGTCCGTCGCGTGGACCGCTAGCGGCCGCCCGGCCATCATGGCCGGATGGACGAGGAGATTGCGGGCCGGCTGTCGCCGTACGTACGCAGGCCGAAGCGCGCGTTGCTGCCCGGCTCGCCCGCCCCGCTGCCGCTGCGGCGCCGGATCGGCGACTTCTTCCTCTTCCGCTTCCTCACCGCGCTGCCCGACGACCTCGCCGACGCCGTGGCCGCGCTCCTCGACCCCTTCCAGCGGACCGCCCGCCTGGCCGGGCGGCTCCTGCACGGACCGGCCCTGCGCGGCGGCTGGGCGAGCCGGGCCGGGCGCTTCGCCCTGGCCCTGCACGGCTTCCACTGGGCGCACTGGCAGGCCGAGACCGAGGGGCCCGGCGGCCTGTTCACCGCGCGGCGCATCGACGGCCCGGTGGCCGCGGGCACGGTGACGGCGCGGCCGCCCTGGGGCCGCGGCGACCCGGCCCGCGGGGCGCACACCGCCGTCTGCTCGCTGCGCCGCGTCCCCCGGCTGCGCCGCCGGCCGGCCCGGGTGGACCTGGTGTTCACCGACGGCTCGTGGCTGGCCCTGCGGATGGGCAGCCGGGCGGACGCGGCCCGGCTGCGCGCCGCGCTCGGGCCCGCACGGGGCTCGGAGGCACCGGGTGCGACGCCGCCGCCGTCCGCGCCGGCGGGTGCGCGCGGGGCCGGTCCCGGGCCGGAAATCGGGGTGCGGGCCGGCCGGGACACACCATAGGGTCGATGCCCGTGGAACCACTCAGCGAGAAACAGATCCGCACATCCTTCGTGAACTGCACCAAGGGCGAGGCGGCGCGCCTGCGCCTGCCCCTGGACTTCGCCGAACTTCCCTGGGAGGACCTGGACTTCCTGGGCTGGGTCGACCCGGGCGCTCCGCTGCGGGCCCACCTCGTGCTGCCCCGGGAGGAGGGCCCGCTGGGGATCTCGCTGCGCGTGCCGTCGGTGGGCCGCACCAGCGCGGTGAAGTCCAGCCTGTGCCAGATCTGCCTGACAGGTCACGCCTCCTCCGGGGTCACCCTGCTCGCCGCGCCGCTGGCGGGCGCCCGCGGCCGCGAGGGGAACACGGTCGGCACCTACGTCTGCGCGGACCTGGCCTGCCCCCTGTACGTCCGAGGGAAGCGGCAGCCGAAGCTGCGCGGCGGGCGGCAGGAGGAGTCGCTGACCGTGGGCGAGCGCCTCGCCCGCATGGAGGCCAACCTGAACGGCTTCGTCTCCCGCGTCACCGGGGTCACGGTCGGCTGAGCCGCCCGCGCCCGAACCTGCCGGATGCGGCCGTCAGATGCGGTCGGCCGCCGGTTTGTGGTTGCCCTGGAGGCGTTCGAGGTCGGAAGGGCGTACCTGGATGACGAACACCGCGATCGCCGCACCGACCAGGGTGAAGAGGGCCGCCACGACGAAGGCCGCGCTGATGCCGGAGGTGAGCACCTGGTCGCCCCACGGCTTCGGGAGCTGGCCGGTGCGCTCGAAGAAGGCCTTCTGTACGGGGCCGGCCGTGGCGAGGAAGTCCGGCACCAGTTCCTTGGCCTCGTTGCGACTGGCCGTGCCGTACACGGTCACCAGGATCGACAGGCCGAGGGAGCCGCCCACCTGCTGCATCGTGTTCAGCAGTCCGGATGCCGCTCCCGACTCTCGGTCGGGGACGTTGGACAGGGCCATCAGCGTCAGCGAGACGAACTGCAGGCCCATACCGAGGGCGAAGAGCAGCATCGGGCCGAGGATGCTGCCGAGGTAGGTGGAGTGGACGTCGGTCTGCGTCAGCCAGGCGAGACCGGCCGCCGAGGACAGTGCGCCGCCGACCATGAACGGTTTGGGCCCGAACTTCGGCAGGAGCTTGGCGGTGAGGCCCGCACCCACCGCGATCACCGCGCTGACGGGCAGGAAGGCGAGGCCGGCCTGGATCGGGCTGAAGCCGAGCACGATCTGGACGAAGAGGGTCAGGAAGAAGAACATGCCGAAGATCGCACAGGCGAGCATGAGCATGATCCCGTAGGTTCCGGCCCGGTTGCGGTCGGCGAACATGTGCAGCGGGGTGATGGGCTGCGGCGACCGCCGCTCGTTGAGGACGAAGAGCGTCAGCAGGACCACGGCGGCTCCGAAGGAGCCGAGCGTCACCGGGTCGCGCCAGCCTTCCTGGGAGGCCCGGATGAAGCCGTAGACGAGCGCGACCATGCCGAGGGTGGACAGCAGCGCGCCGGCGAAGTCGAAGTGGCCGGGGTGGCGTTCGGACTCGCGCAGGACCTTGGAGGCCAGTACGGCGATCACCAGCGCGATGGGGACGTTGACGAAGAGGACCCAGCGCCAGTCGAGCCACTCGACGAGGACACCGCCCGCGAGGAGTCCGATCGCGCCGCCGGCCGCCGAGACGCCGGCGAACACCCCGAACGCCTTGTTGCGGTCGGGTCCTTCGCGGAAGGTGGTGGTGATCAGCGCGAGGGCCGTCGGCGAGGCGATGGCGCCGCCGACGCCCTGGAGGGCGCGTGCGGCCATCAACTGTCCCTCGTTCTGGGCGAGTCCGCCGAGGAGCGAGGCCAGGCCGAAGAGCAGCACGCCGAAGATGAAGACGCGCTTGCGGCCGAGGATGTCGCCGGTGCGTCCGCCGAGGAGGAGCAGGCCGCCGAAGGCGAGGGTGTACGCGTTGACGACCCAGGAGAGGCTTTCGGTCGAGAAGTTCAGCGCGGTCTGGATGTGCGGCAGCGCGATGTTCACGATGGTGATGTCGAGAACCACCATGAGCTGGCAGGACGCGATGACGACCAGGGCGAGTGTGCTGCCGCCTCCCCGGACCGAGCCGTCCTTGCCGTCGGTCCGTCTGCTGCTCGGCGTTGCGTTCGGGTCCACCCTCCCGACGCTAAGCCCGCACCTCTGGGGCCACCACTCGAACGGCCTAGTGGTAGTGACATTTCACATGTCACACTACGATCATGGATGACTTCCTCAGGCTCTCCGCGAGCACGGCCCGATTCACCCACGGCGCCCCGCGGGCACTGTCTTTCGGGGACGACGGCCGCCTCCTCTGGTTCCTCCGGTCGACCGGACCCACCGACGCCTTCGACAGCCTCTGGGTGCTCGACACCGCCACCGGCGCCGAGATCCGGCTTGCCGATCCGCGCGAGCTGTGCCCCGAGCCCGGCACCCTCCCCACCGCCGAACGCCGGCTGCGCGAGCGGACCCGTCTCGTCGCCGCCGGGATCGGCTCCTACGCCCTCTCCGGCGACGGGCGCCGCGCCGCTTTCGCGCTGTACGGCAGGCTCTACGAGGTCACCGCCGCGGGCGCCGGATCCGGGACCGTCAGGGAGATCCCCGCCGCCGGACCCGCGCTGGACCCGCGTCCCAACTCCGACGGCTCGCGCACCGCCTACGTCGCCGACGACGCCCTGTACGTCGCCCCGGGCGGCCGGGTCAGCCCCGACGACGGAGCCCGCTGGGGCCTGGCCGAATTCGCCGCCGCCGAGGAGCTCGGCCGCTCCCGGGGCCACTGGTGGTCGCCCGACGGAGTCACGCTGCTCGCCGCACGCGTCGACGAATCCGCCCTCCAGCGACGGTGGTTCGCCGACCCCGCCCACCCCGAGCTGCCGGCCGAGGACTTCGCCTACCCGGAGGCGGGCGGCCCCAACGCCGAGGTCCAGCTCTGGGTGCTCGGGGAGACCCGGGTACGGATCGAGTGGGACTGCGAGACCTACCCCTACGTCTCCGACGCGGGCTGGGAGTCGGCCTCGGAGATCCTGCTGACGGTCCAGGACCGGCTCCAGCGCACCGTGCTGCTGCTCTCCGCCGACCCGGCCACCGGCCGCACCCGGGAGCTGTCCCGCACCACGCACCCCCAGTGGGTGGACCCGCTGGTCCCCGGCACTCCGGCCCGCCTGCCCGACGGGCGGATGCTGACCGCGGCCGACACCCCCGACGGGGCCGCCCGGGCCCTCGCCGTGGACGGAGCACTCCTCACCGGGGACGACGTCCAGGTCCGCGGGGTGGCCGGGGTCCACGAAGGCCGGCTGCTGGTCGAGGCCGGACTGCGCGATCCGGCCGAACAGCAGGTGCTGCTGCTGGACACCGCCACCGGGGAGGTGACCCCGCTCGCCGACGGGCCCGGCGTCCACAGCGCGACCGCCTCGGCCGGCTTCCTGCTGCTGACCTCCGCCGACGCCGACGGCGTGCGACGCGTCGTACGGACCCCCGACGGGCGGGAACTGGTCCCGGCCGACCTGTCGCAGCCACTGCCGTACCGGGTGGCCCCGGTCCTGGAGCGGGTCACCGAGTACGGCGTGCCCACCGCGCTCGTACTGCCCCGCGGGCACGTCCCCGGGCGGAAGCTGCCCGTCCTGATGGACAGTTACGGCGGTCCCGGTGCGCAGGACATCACCGCCGACCCGCGCCGCTGGCAGCACCGCCAGTGGTGGGCCGACCAGGGCTTCGCGGTGGTGACCGTCGACAACCGCGGCACCGCGTACGTCTCGCCCTCCCACACCCACGCCATGTACCGCGGCTTCTCCGAGGTCACCCTGGACGACCAGGTCGCGGCACTGCACGCGCTGGCTGCGCGCCACGGCGAGCTCGACCTGGGCCGGGTCGGCGTCCGCGGCTGGTCCTACGGCGGCTACCTGTCGGCGATGGCCGTACTGCGCCGCCCCGACGTCTTCCACGCCGCGGCCGCCGGGGCCGCGCCGACCGACTTCCGGCACTACGACACCGCCTACACCGAGCGCTACCTGGGCCTGCCCCAGGACCACCCGGAGGTCTACGACCGGGACTCGCTCCTGCCCGACGCCCCGAAACTGACCCGCCCGCTGCTGCTGGTCACCGGCCTGGCCGACGACAACGTCCACCCGTCGCACACCCTGCGCCTGTCGCAGGCCCTGACGGACGCGGGCCGCCCCCACCAGCTGCTGGCCCTCCCCGGCGTGACCCACATGACCCCGGGGGGCACCCGCGAGAAGATCACGGCGTTGGAACTCGACTTCTTCCGGCGCGCACTCGCCTGACGGTCCTGCGGCGGGGCGGCCGTGGCCGCAAGTCCGGGGTGCCCCGCCGCGGTGCCGCCTCCACCGGAGCGGTCGGGGGACCCGGGGGGTGCCTCTATGTCTTTCGTCAAGGCACCTGTGTCGGGTTTCGGGTGGTTCGGGCTCGCTGAGGCTAAGCGGCGAGCTCGACGTCCGTCGGTGTCCGGGATTCGTAGAAGGTGCCGTCGCGGAGCATGGCGAACAGGACGCTGATGCGTTGGCGGGCGAGGCGGAGGAGGGCCTGGGTGTGGGTTTTGCCGCGTGCTCGTTGCTTGTCGTAGTAGGCGCGGGAGGCCGGGTCGGCGTTCATGCAGGCGAAGGCGGAGAGAAACATCGCCCGTTTGAGCTGCCGGTTTCCGCCTCGGGGTGCGTGTTCGCCATGGATCGAGGTCCCGGACTGCTTCGTGGTGGGGGCGAGGCCGGCGTAGGAGGCGAGGTGGGCGGCGGTGGGGAAGCTGGTGCCGTCGCCGACGGTGACCAGCAGGACGGCGGCGGTCCTGACGCCGACGCCGGGCATCGACGTCAGGACCGGGGAAAGAGGGTGAGCCTCCAGCAGGGCGTTGATCTGGGCTTCCATCGCCCGGCGCTGGGTGTGGACAGCGGCCAGCGAGGCGGCCAGGGAGGGGATGACGATGTCGAGGGTGCCGGTCCCGGGAACGACGACGGTCTGCTCGTCGAGCGCGTTGAAGACGTCGTCGATCAGCCTGGTGGCCATGCGCGGGGCCTTCGGGCGGATCAGCTCGACGAGTCTGCGGCGTCCGGCCTTGCGCAGGGCGGCTGGGGATCCGTAGCGCTCCAGCAGCCAGGTCACGGCCTGGTGGTCCAGGCGCGGGCCCAGGACGCGTTCCAGGCTGGGGTGGAACTGGGTGAGCAGGCCCCGTATCCGGTTGGAGGTGCGGGTGGCCTCGGCGGCCAGGTCCTGGTCGAAGCCGACGAGCACGGTCAGCTCGGCGGTGATCTGGTCGGTCAGCTCCAGCGAGCGCAGGGTGTGCGGCATCGTCCGGGCGGCGTCCGCGATGACGGCGGCGTCCTTGGCGTCGGTCTTGGCCTCGCCCGGGTAGAGGTCGGCGATCCGGCGCATCGCCAGTCCGGGCAGGTAGGCGACCTGGCAGCCCGCGTCGCGGGCGACGGTCAGTGGCAGGGCGCCGATGGAGGCGGGCTGGTCCACGATCACCAGCACGGTGCCGAACTTCGCGGTCAGCTTGTCGAAGACGGCCCGCAGCTTGGGCTCGCTGTTGGGCAGCTGCTTGTCGAAGACCTTCTTCCCGCCCGGGGTGAGCCCATGACCGTGATGGCTGCTCTTGCCGACGTCCAGGCCCAGGAACACGCCCACGTCTTCGATCTCGAACATCGTGCCCCTTCCCAGGGGGTGTTGACGGTGCCGGCCTCGGCTCGGGTGTCGTGCTCGCGCATCCACGTTATGCAGACCTGCCGCCCGCGAACTGTCCAGCATTGCGCCGGACCGGACGGTGGCCGGACCTCTGATCAGCGTCTCCGACGAACACCCCCGGACCCGGTGACACCACCCCCCAGGTCATGCCTTCGACAGGGGGCAACAGTCATGCCGGGCCCGGAGGCCAGCGGCCCCATTGCGGAACCGCAGAAAACATAACGGGGCGATCGTGTCGGCCCCCGGGTCCCCCGCTTCCCGTGATCCCCGTCAGTCACCCGGGAAGTGGCACGCCACCTCTCGCGAGGCGGCAGGACGCAGCAACGGGCGCTCCGTCCGGCAGATCTCCTGAGCCTTGGGGCAACGCGGGTGGAAGGTGCAGCCCGGAGGGGGAGCGGCCGGGCTCGGCGGATCGCCGAGCAGCACGATCCGCTCCCGTCGCCGCTCCGCCGCCGGGTCGGGCAGCGGCACGGCGGACAACAGCGCCCGGGTGTAGGGGTGCTGGGGGGTCTCGTAGAGGGACGCCTTGTCCCCGATCTCGACGATCCGGCCGAGGTACATGACGGCGACCCGGTCGCTGACCCGCTTGACCACCGACAGGTCGTGCGCGATGAACACGTAGGCCAGGCCCAGTTCGGCGCGCAGGCGCTCCATCAGGTTGACGATCTGCGCCTGGACGGAGACGTCGAGCGCGGAGACCGGTTCGTCGGCGACGATCAGCCGGGGGCTGGTCGCCAGCGAGCGGGCGATGCCGATGCGCTGGGCCTGACCGCCGGAGAACTCGTGCGGGTAGCGGTCGATGTGCTCGGGGATCAGCCCGACGAGTTCCATCAGGTCGGCGGCGCGGCGCCGGGCGTCACCCGCGCTCCAGCCCTGCACCAGCAGTGGTTCGGAGATGATCCGGGCCACGGTCTGCCGGGGGTTCAGCGAGGAGTGCGGATCCTGGAAGACCATCTGGATGTTCTTGCGCAGCGGGCGCAGGGAGCCCTGTGAGAGGCGGCTGATGTCCTCGCCCTCGAAGACGATCCGGCCCGAGGTGGGCTCCAGCAGCCGCACGAGCATCCGCCCGGTGGTGGACTTCCCACAGCCCGACTCCCCCACCAGGCCCAGGGTCCGACCGGCCGCCAGGTCGAAGGAGACCCCGTCGACGGCGCGCACGGGCGCCCCCCGGCGCCCGGTCGCGGACCGCCGGCCGGGAAAGGTCATGGTGAGGTCCCGTACGGACAGCAGTGGTGCGCCCGTCGGGCCGCTCGCCCCGGTCGTGGTACCCGTCGTGGTACCGGTCGTGGTACCGGTCGTGGCGTCCATCGTGCTGCCGTTCGCGGTGCCGGTCATCGGGCCGCCTCCTGTGCTGGTGCGGCGGGGGCCCCGGCGAAGTGGCAGGCCACGGTCCGTCCGGGCCCGTCCCCGTACGCAGCCGGATCCGGCCGCTCGCCGGTGCAGCGTTCGGCCGCCCGGGGGCAGCGCGGCGCGAAGGCGCAGCCGGGCGCGGGTGCGAGGAGGGACGGCGGGGACCCGGGGATGAAGGGGAGCGGTTCGTCGTCGGCGGTGTCGAGGCGGGGCAGCGAGTCGAGCAGCCCCCGGGTGTAGGGGTGGGCGGGATCGGTGAAGAGCGCCTCGACGGGGGCCTGTTCGACGGCGCGTCCGCCGTACATGACCAGGACCTCGTGGGCGACGCGGGCGACGACGCCCAGGTCGTGGGTGATCATCACGACGCCGAGTCCGCGCTCCTGCTGGAGCCTCGCGATCAGTTCGAGGATCTGCGCCTGGACGGTGACGTCCAGGGCTGTGGTCGGCTCGTCGGCGATCAACAGGTCGGGTTCGCAGGCCAGGGCCATGGCGATCATCGCGCGCTGGCGCATGCCGCCGGAGAACTGGTGCGGGTACTCCCCCGCCCGGCGCGCCGGTTCGGGGATGCCGACCTCGCCGAGCATGTCGACGGCTCGTCTGCGCGCGGCGGCCCGTCCAGCCTTGAAGTGCACCCGGAAGTGTTCGGCGATCTGCTCGCCGACGGTGTAATAGGGGTGCAGGCTGGAGAGCGGGTCCTGGAAGATCATGGCCATCCGGCGGCCGCGCACGGTGCCGAGCTCGCGGTCGCTCAGGCCGATCAGCGGCCGTCCGGCGAGCGTGACGGAGCCGCCGACCTCGACGGAGCCGCGGTGCAGGCCCATGACGGCGAGCGAGGTGACGGACTTGCCGGAGCCGGATTCGCCGACGATGCCGAGGGTGCGTCCGGCCTCGACGGTGAAGCCGACGGAGTCGACGGCCCGGACGGTCCCCCGAGGGGTGGTGAAGGTGACGCGCAGGTCGCGTACTTCGAGGAGCGGATCGGCCATCAGTACCTCACTCTCGGGTCGATGACGGCGTACAGGAGGTCGACGACGAGGTTGGCGACGACGATGAAGAAGGCCGCCAGCAGGGTGACGCCGAGGACCACGGGCTGGTCGGAGCTGACGAGGGCGCCGTAGAAGAGCCGTCCGATGCCGGGGAGTCCGAAGATCGACTCGGTGATCACGGCGCCGGCGAGCAGCCCGCCGAGGTCGATGCCGAAGAGGGTCAGGATCGGCGTCATCCCGGAGCGCAGGCCGTGTTTGACGACGACCGTCCGCTCGGGCAGGCCCTTGGCGCGGGCGGTGCGGATGTAGGGCTCGGCCATCGCCTCGATCATCGAGCCCCGGCTCTGGCGCGCGTACATGGCGGCGTAGAGCAGCGCGAGCGCGGTCCAGGGCAGGAGCAGGTTCGAGGCCCATCCGAGCGGGTTGTCGGTGAAGGGTCGGTAGGCGGGGTAGGGCAGCAGTCCGGCGATGCGGATGACGCCGTGGATGAGCATCACCGCGGTGAAGTACACGGGCAGCGAGGCGGCGGCCACGGCACCGACCATCAGGGCCTTGTCGGTGGCGGTGTCCTTGCGCAGGGCGGCGGTGACCCCGGCACCGAGGCCGAGAAGGAGCCACAGCACGGCGGCGCCGAGGGCCAGGGAGGCGGAGACGGGGAGCCGGTCCATGAGCAGGTCCCACACGGGCAGGGAGCTCTCGTACGAGTAGCCCAGGCAGGGGAAGTCGCAGGTGACGGCGTACTGGCCGGTGCCGAGGGTGCGGCCGGTGAAGATGCCGGTCAGGAAGTCGGCGAACTGCTTGACCAGGGGCTGGTCGAGGCCCAGGTGGACGCGTACGTCGGCCAGCCGCTCGGCGCTGCAGGTCTTGCCGCAGGCGGCCGCGGCCGGGTCCGCGGGCAGGACGTAGAAGATGAGGAAGGTGACGGCCGTGATGGCGAGGAGCACTCCGGCGAGGGCGAGCAGCCGGCGGGCGAGGTAGAGGATCACGTGCGCCCTCCCCTCGGGTCGAGGATGTCGCGCAGCGCGTCGCCGAGCAGGGTGAAGGCGAGCACGGCGAGGAAGAGGAAGACGCTGGGGATGACGAAGTACATGGGGTCGGTCTCGTAGTAGGCGACGGACTCGGCGATCATCTGGCCCCAGGAGGGGGTGGGCGGGCGGACGCCGACGCCGAGATAGCTGAGAGCCGCCTCGGTGCTGATCATCCCGGGGATGAGCAGGGTGGTGTAGGCGATGACGGGGCCCGCCACGCCCGGCAGGACCTCGCGGGTGAGGATGCGCCAGGGGCCGGCGCCGCCGACGCGGGCGGCGTCGACGTACTCGCGGTGTCTGAGGGAGAGGGCCTGGCCGCGGACCACCCGGGCGATGCCGGGCCAGCCGAAGAGGCCGATGACCACGGTCATGAGGACGAGCCGGTTGACGTCCTTGGCCACGGACAGCATGGCGATCATGAAGATCAGGGAGGGGAAGGACATGGTCAGGTCCATGAGCCGGGACAGGGCCGCGTCGGTGCGGCCGCCGAAGTAGCCGGCGGCGATCCCGGCGGCGGTGCCGGCGAGGACCACGATCGTGGTGGCCGCGAAAGCGATCAGGAGGGAGACCTGCGCGCCGTGGACGACCCGGGCGAACAGGTCGCGGCCGGTGACGGGTTCCACGCCGAGCCAGTGCTCGGTTCCGATCCCCCCGAAGGCGCCGATCGGCTGGCCCCCGAGATAGGGGTCGACGGCATTCTTGTCGAACTCGTGCGGGGACCAGCCGCCGAGCGCGCCCAGCCAGGGCGCGGTGGCGGCCATCAGGACGAAGAGGCCGACGATGGCGAGGCTGACGCGGACGGCGGGGCGGCGGCGGAGCTCCTGGCGGGCGAGCTGCCAGGGACTGCTGCCGGGCGCCGCCGCGGGCCGGTCCGGGGCGGCGTCGCGGGCCGCTGCTGTGGTGGTCATGGGGTCGGGGGCTCCGGATTCCTCAGCCCTGGCTCTTCGCGGGGTCCTTGAGGCCGACCGTGGCGTAGTCGATGGTGCCGGTCCACACGGGGTGGCCGAAGGCGCCCGCGATGTTCGTGCCGACGAGGAGGGGCTTGCGCTCCAGCAGGATCGGGACGTTGGGGGACTTGGCCATCAGGGTCGCGTCGAGGTCGATCCAGGCTTGGTTGGCCTGCTGGGCGTCGGCCATGGCGCTGATTTCGTCGATGCGCTTGATGACCTCCTCGTCGCGGAACTGGCTGTAGTTGCCCTGGTTGCCCTTGGGCTTGATGGTGCGTCCGTCGAAGACGAAGGGGATCCAGGTGGAGCCGGAGGGGTAGTCCGGGCACCAGCCGGTGAGGGTCATGTCGGGGGTGGTGGACAGGTCTCCGATGACGTCGTAGTAGGCGCCGGGGTCGACGGTGTCGATGACGACCTCGATGCCCGCGCGGGACAGGCCCTGCTGGATGGCCTCGGCCTTGCCCTTGTCGCCGGTGGAGACGGAGAGGGAGACCTTCAGGGTCTCCTTGCCCGCGGCCTTGAGCAGTTCCTTGGCCTTGGCGGGGTCGCCGGCCGGGGGGATCTTCAGGGTGTCGGCCTGCTTGCCGCCGGAGAGGGCCGGGGGCAGGTAGGCAGTGGCGATCTCGTTGAGGGCGGGTCCGCCGCCCGCCGTGACGACGGCCTCCTTGTCGACGGCGTACTGCATGGCCTGGCGGACCTTGGGGTCGTCGAAGGGGGCGCGTGAGTTGTTGAGGTGCAGCATCTCGGTGCAGCCTTGGGACTCGGCGAGCAGCCGGGCCTTGACGTCGGGCTTGGGCAGCACCTTGGGGGCGCTCTCGGGGCGCATGTCGGCGTACTGCACGGTGGAGGCGTCGGCCCCCTCGCCGGCGATGATCCGGTCGTCGATCTGGCCGCCCTTGAGGCCCATGACGACCACGAACTTGTCCGGATAGGCCTTGCGGACGGTGTCGGTGCCCGGGTCCCAGTGCTCGTTGCGGACGAGGACGAGCTTCTTGTCGCGGTCGTACGACTCGATCTTGTAGGGGCCCGACGAGAACGGGCGGGCGTCGTACTGGGTGCCCTTCTCCTGGGACTGGGGCACCGGGGCGAAGGTCGGCAGGGTGGCGGTCGCGGAGAACTCGGCCACGGGGCGCTTGAGTTCGAAGACGATCGTGCGGTCGTCCGGCGTCTTGACGGAGTCGAGGTGCTGCCCCTGGAGGGGCCCCTTGTAGCCCTCGGTGCCGGCCAGGTACTGGGCGGCGTAGTCGGGGCCGCCGGTGAGGTCGGGGGCGAAGGAGCGCTCGACGTTGTACTTGACGTCCTGGGCCCTGACCGGGCTGCCGTCCTCGTACTTCACGCCCTCCTTGAGGGTGAAGGTCCAGGTGCGGCCGCCGTTGGAGGGGGTTCCGAGGTCGGTGGCGAGGTCGGGGACCAGCTCGCTGCCCGCCTTGCCGGGCTCGGCCTTGAACGTGACGAGCGTGCGGTAGAGCAGGCGGGTGCCGAAGTCCATGGTCGGCATGACCCAGTTGCGGGCGGGGTCGAGGTGGGCGAAGTCCTGGTTGGACAGGACGGTGAGGGTGCCGCCCCTGACCGGGGTACCGCCGAGGATCTTGCCGTCGTTGGCGGCGGCCGGGTTCGAGGCACCGGCTCCCGCCGAGCCCTTCCCGGTGCCGGAGCAGCCCGAGGCACCGAGTGCGAGTGCGGCCACCAGGGCGGTGGCGAGGGCGAGTTGGGTGCGCTTGGTCATGGGTCACTCCAGGGAAGGGCACGCTCAGCGGCTCTACGATGTGACCGGTAACATAGTAATGTGAAATTGCACTGACAAGGGGTTGGGTCTGCCGTTATGCAGCCGTGTCCGAGCTCCGCCAGTCCGTTGCGGCCGATCGGCCCGCGTGCGCCTGCCGTTGGTGAGGGTGGCGGCCGACGTCAGGTCGTCCGGGCCGTGGCGGGCTGCCGGGGTCGCGCGCTGCGCGAAGAGGCGACGGATGGGTGGGACCACCGGTCGGGTCGGTGGTCGGTGGGGCCGGGGGGCGGCGGCCCGGGCGCCCCCCGGCCCGCCCCCTCGACGCCGGCGCCGTGGACTTCGCGGCCACCGTACTCAGCCCGGGGTCAAGCCGGTGTGCGGGCCCTCCGTGCACAGCCGCAGGCCGAGGCGGGACCGCAGGGCCCGGGCGGTGGTCCGCACCTCGTCGTCCATCGCGCCGTCCGCGACGACGTCGAGCACGGCGAGGGCGAGGTCGGCCTCGGCCCGGGTGAGGAGGGGGAGTCGTTCGGGTTCGGCCGTGGATTCGATCTCCTCGGCCACGATGCTGGTGTACAGGTCGTCGAGCGTCACGTGGGGGCAAACGCTTCGGCCGGAGCCCGGTCACGGGCGGGGAGAGGGACTTTGCCGCCCGATGACCGACCCGGCCGGATGCGCCGGGCGGCTCCGGTCGGCGCCGGGGAGCGGCCCTTCTCGCGCATCCGCCCGGTCGGGTCGACCGTCCCGGCGGCGTACCTCGTGAACATCGCAGCCCGCTCGGACCGGTCGGCCGTGGCGGCCTCCGCGGGCCGCCGCGGCCGATCCGGTCGAGGGCCGACCGCCCCGATGACCGGCTGCCGCCTTTCGGACCTCGAAGCGGCCGTCGGCCTCGCGGCACGTCACCGGATCACGGCGTCAGCGCACCGGGCCCAGGCCACCCAGAGTGCGTCCCACCGGTTCGTCGCGGCCCTGGGCCCACAGGGAGCGGACGTGGCCCAGGTGGCGCAGCATGCAGGCCTCCGCCGCCTTCGCGTCTCCACTGATCATCAGATCCAGCAGTTCCAGGTGCTCCTCGGCGGAGGAGACCAGCTTGCCCGCCTCGTCCAGTCCGGTCAGCCCGTAGAGGCGGGAGCGCTTGCGCAGGTCGCCGACGGTCTCCACGAGCCGTTCGTTGCCCGCGAGGCCCAGCAGCGTCAGGTGGAAGCGGCGGTCGGCCTCCAGGTAGCCGATGAGGTTGTGTTCGCGGGCGCTGGTGACGATCTCCTCCGCGACGGGGCGCAGTTCCTCCAGCTGTTCGGCCGTGGCCGTCTTGGTGATCCGGCCGATGGTCGGCACCTCGATCATGGTGCGCAGCTCGGTGTACTGGTCGAGGTCGCGCTCGCTGACCTCGGTGATCCGGAAGCCCTTGTTGCGGACCGGTTCGACCAGGCCCTCCCGTGCCAGGTCGAGCATGGCCTCGCGCACCGGGGTTGCCGACACGCCGAGTTCGGCCGCGAGGCCGGGGGCGGAGTAGACACTGCCGGGGCGCAGCTCGCCCGCTATCAGAGCGGCTCGGAGGGCGTGCCCGACCTGGTCGCGGAGTCGTTCCTGGGCCTTGATGAGACTGTGCTGCTTCAGGTCACCCATTGCGTTTCCTCCGAGACCCTTTCACCTGCCGATGAGCAGGGCAACAGCGTACAATGTCACGTTGCGCTGCTCACACTCCAGCGGCCTCGTAGAGCGCGACCGCCACGGCAAGATCTTCCCAGGCCATGCCCACACTCTTGAAGAGCTGTGGACAACCCCGCTCCCCGCCGACCGGCAGCTGTCCGGCGACCAGGTCCGCGAGCGTGCCGGTGATGTGCCCCGGCCCGATGGCCCCCTCCGCCTCCGGGACGAGCAGATCACCCGCCTCCCGCAGCGCGGCCGCCCGCGACTCCACGTACACCGCCGCGCGTCGCACGAGGGCGGTGTCGGTCTCCCGGGCGGTCGGCTCGTGCGACCCGACCGCCACGACCACCGCGTCCGGCCGCACGAGCCGCCCGTCGAAGAGCGGTTCGCGGGCCGTGGTACAGCAGACGACGAGGTCGGCGTCGGCCACGTCCCCGGGGGTGCCGGTCCGGGCGGGCGGACCCAGAGTGCGGGCGTACGCCGCAAGCCGTTCGGCCCGCTCCCCGTTCCGGGCGACCACCACCACGCACTCCACCACCCGCTCGGCGAGGACGGCTTCGAGGTGGCCGTACGCCTGCGGGCCGGAGCCGAACAGCACCACGCGCAGCGGGCGCCCGGCCGGCGCCAGGTGGCGCAGCGCGAGCGCCGAGACCGCCGGTGTGCGCAGGGCGGTCAGGGCCGCGCCGTCGAGCAGGGCCAGCGGGCGCAGGGTGGGACCGTCCAGCAGGAAGTAGGAGCCGGTGATGCGGGGCAGCCCGCGGGCCGGGTTCCCGGGCGCGACACCGGCGATCTTCACCCCGGCGTAGGCGCCGGACGCGGCCGGCATCAGCAGCAGTTCACCGTCGCCGGGGACGGCGATCGCGGAGCGCGGGGGGCAGCTCTCCGGGTCGAGGCCGCCGCGCAGGGCGGCGGCCAGGGCGTCGGCCGCCGCGGCCGGGCCGAGCAGCGCGGCCATGGCCCCGGCGTCCAGCTGGGGTGTCCCGGCTTTCCCCGTCACAGCAGGAACCCGGCGCCGAGGGCGTCGTGCGGGTCGACGCAGAAGGCGTGTTCACCGGTGCGGTAGGCGCTGCCGGTCACCTCGGTGACCCCGCCGTCCAGCATCCGGCCGGTGAACACGGTGCCGGTGACGGACTCGCTCAACAGGTCCTCGCCCGGGCCGAGCCGTCCGTCCTCGGCGAGCAGGGCGACCCGCGTCGAGGTGCCGGAGCCGCAGGGCGAGCGGTCGACCTGCCCGTCGGCGAAGACGGTCACGTTGCGCTGGTGCGGCCCGAACGGTGTGTCGGGCAGGTCCTCGTGGAGGATCACGCCGTAGACCCCGGACAGCAGCGGGCCGTCGGGGTGCCAGGTGGCGGGATGGCCGGCGAGGGCGGCCCGGATCTCCTGCCCGGCGCGCACCAGCGCGGGCAGCGCGGCGCGCGAGACCTCCAGGCCGAGATCGCGCGCCCGGACGGAGGCGTAGCAGGCGCCGGCGTGCGCGATGTCCGCCTCCGCCAGTCCCACCGAGGTCGCCACGGGCACCTTCCGGGCGCTCACCCGGGCCGGGACGTTGCGGAAGGTGACCCCGGTGGTGCGTCCCCCGCCGCGGTGGACGGTGGCGGTCACCCGCCCGGACGGTACGTCGATCCGCACCGGGGCGTCCCCGTCGTCCGGGGCGGGGACCCGGCCGCTGTCCACCGCCCAGGCCCCGAGGGCCATGGTGCCGTGGCCGCAGGCCGTGGAGTAGCCGTCCTTGTGCCAGAACAGGACACCGAAGTGGGCCCCGTCGTCGTCGGCGGGAACCACGAACCCGCCGTACATCCCGGCGTGGCCGCGCGGCTCCTGGACCAGCAGCCGCCGTACGTCGTCCAGCACGCCCCGGCGCGGCGCGGTGCCCGATCCGCCGGGGCCGATGGCGGTGGCACAGCGCTCGGCGACGGTGTCCCCCGGCACGGGCGGCATGCCCTCGCCTGCGGTGTCGACGATCCGGAAGGGCTCGCCGGCGGTGTGGTAGTCCACCGTTCGGACGCTGATCACAGCAGGAAGCCTCCGGGGAAGGGGTCGGACGGGTCGAGGAAGTACTGGGCGGTACCGGTGATCCAGGCCCGACCGGTCACGGTCGGCACCACGGCGGGCAGCCCGCCGACGGTGGTGTCCGCGACCAGCCGGCCGGTGAACTCGGTGCCGATGAAGGACTCGTTGACGAAGTCGGAGCCGAGCGCGAGGAGTCCCCGGGCGTGCAGCTGGGCCATCCTCGCGCTGGTGCCCGTACCGCAGGGCGAGCGGTCGAACCATCCCGGATGGATGGCCATGGCGTGCCGGGAGCGGCGGGCGTCGGAGCCGGGAGCGGCGAGGTAGACGTGCTTGACGCCGGCGATGGAGGGGTTCTCGGGGTGGACGGGCCGGTCGGGGCCCGCGTTGATGGCGTCCATGACCGCCAGCCCGGCGGCGAGCAGGTCGTCCTTGCGGGTGCGGTCGAAGGGCAGCCCGAGGGAGTCGAGTTCGACGAAGGCGTAGAAGTTGCCGCCGTAGGCGAGGTCGTAGGTGACCGTGCCGTGGCCGGGCACGTCGGCCTTGAGGTCGAGTCCGACACTGAAGGAGGGGACGTTGGTGAGGGTGACGGCGGTGGCCGCGCCGTCCTCCACCCGCACGTCGACGCTCACCAGTCCGGCCGGGGTGTCGAGCCGGACGGTGGTGACCGGTTCGACGACGGGCACCATGCCGGTCTCGACCAGGACGGTGGCCACTCCGATGGTGGCGTGCCCGCACATGGGCAGCAGGCCCGACACCTCGATGTAGAGCACGCCGTAGTCGGCGTCGGGGCGGGTCGGGGGCTGCAGGATGGCGCCGCTCATGGCGGAGTGCCCGCGCGGCTCGTACATCAGCAGGGTCCGTACGTGGTCCATGTGCTCGATGAAGTGGAGCCGCTTCTCCGCCATGGTGGCGCCGGGGACCACTCCGACTCCCCCGGTGACGACCCGGGTCGGCATGCCCTCGGTGTGTGAGTCCACCGCGTGGTAGACGTGGCGCGTGCGCATCAGGGGTCCCCTCCTGCTGGTTAGTTCAGTCCCTCGGCGAGGGCCTTCTCGGTGGCGGCGCGGACGGCGGCCTCGGTGTCGCCGGTGAGCGGGAAGCGCGGCGGGCGGGTGGCGCCGCCGGGGCGGCCCGCCAGGTCCATGGAGAGCTTGATGGCCTGGACGAACTCGGTCTTGGAGTCCCAGCGCAGCAGGGAGTGCAGGGACTTGTAGAGCGGCAGGGCGGTCTCCAGGTCTCCGGCGACGGCGGCCCGGTAGAGGGTGGCGCAGGAGCGCGGCAGGGCGTTGGGGTAGCCGGCGATCCAGCCGACCGCGCCCGCGAGCGCGAGTTCGAGGAGGACGTCGTCGGCGCCGATGAGCAGGTCGAGGCCCGGGGCGAGTTCCGCGATCTCGTAGGCACGGCGCACGTCACCGCTGAACTCCTTGACGGCGACGATGGATCCGTCGGCGTGCAGCCGCGCGAGCAGGGAGGGGACCAGGTCCACCTTGGTGTCGATGGGGTTGTTGTACGCGACCACGGGCAGCCCGGCGCGGGCGACCTCGGCGTAGTGGGCGCGTACGGTCTCCTCGTCCGCGCGGAAGGCGTTGGGCGGCAGCAGGAGCACGGAGCCGGCGCCGGCCTCGGCGGCCTGCTCGGCCCAGCGGCGGGCCTCGGCGCTGCCGTAGGCGGCGACGCCGGGCATCACGCGGGCGCCGTCGCCGGCGGCCTCGACGGCGGTACGCACGACGCGCGCCCGCTCCTCGTCGGTGAGGGTCTGGTACTCCCCGAGGGAGCCGTTGGGGACCACGCCGTCGCAGCCTCCCTCGATCAGCCAGGCCACGTGCTCGGCGTAGGCGTCGTAGTCGACGGTGAGGTCCTCGCGCAGGGGGAGCGCGGTGGCGACCATGATTCCGTGCCAGGGACGGGTGCGGGGCGCGGGGGTGTGCGCGTGGGTCATGAGAGGCTCCCTAGTGTGGTGTGTGACATTTTACTAGTGGGTGCGGTGCGGCCACAAGGGCCACGCCACCCCCGATCAGCGGTCGGTGGCGGGAAGTCCGGCGAGGTCGCGCAGCGGGACCGGACAGGAGAGGGGACGGCGGTCCGCGGCGGGTTCCCCTCCGGCCAGGGCGGCGACGGCCGGACCGCACATGCGGCCCTGGCACCAACCCATGCCGGCCCGGGTGAGGAGTTTGACCGTACGGGCGTCCCGCGCCCCGAGGTCACCGGCCGCCTCGCGGATCCGGCCGGCCGGGACCTCCTCGCAGCGGCACACCACGGCATCGTCCCGGAGCCAGCCGGTCCAGCCCGCGCCCGGCCGGTGGGCCGCGGCCATCGCGTCGGCGAAGGCGCGCAGCCGGTCGCGGCGGCGGGCGAGGCAGGTCAGGCGGGCCCCGTCGCCCGGGGCCGGCCGCCCCGGGCGCAGCGCCGCCGCGACGGAGTGCGCGGCCAGCTCGCCTTCGGCCAGGGCCAGCTGGGCACCGCCGATGCCGCCGGTCTCCCCCGCGGACCAGATGCCGGGGACCGAGGTGCGCTGCCCGGCGTCGACCTCCAGGGCGACGGTGCCGTCGAGGCCGGTCCGGGTGGCGCACCCGAGTCCGGTGGCGAGTTCGAGCTGGGGCACGAGCCCGTGGCCGACGGCGAGCGCGTCACAGGGGATCCGGCGGGCGGTGCCGGGCAGCGGACGCCAGTCGCGGTCGAGTCGGGACACGGTGACGGCCTCGATCCGGCCGGTGCCGTGGGCCTGCGTGACGGCGTGCCGGGTCAGCAGCCGGACGTGGCCACGGGCCAGGGCTCCCCCGTAGGCGGCGGCCTCGACGAGCTTGCCGGGATTGCGCAGCAGCGCGGGCACCTGACCCGCGTACGCGGTGTAGGCGGCGGCCTCCACCACGGCGGGCACGGCGGCTCCGGCGGCGGCGAGGGACCCGGCCACCGCGAGCAGGAGCGGACCACTGCCGGCGACCACCACGCGCCGGCCCGGCAGCACCAGTCCGCCCTTGAGCATGGCCTGCGCCCCACCGGCCCCGACCACTCCGGGCAGCGTCCAGCCGGGGAAGGGCAGTTGGCGCTCGTAGGCGCCGGTGGCGACGAGCACGGCGCGGGCCGCGACCGCCGCGGCCCGCTCGTCGGGGGCGTGGCCGGCGACGGCGTGCAGGGTCCAGCCGCCCTCTCGCGGTGCCACCGTCCACACGTGATGGAGCGGCAGGTAGACGATCCGGCCGGCCGACTCGTGGGCGCGCAGGGCGGCCGCGCGGGCCGTGAACTCGGCCCAGCCGTGGTGCAGGGCCTCGGGGCGGGCGGCACCGAGGCCCGGTGCGGGGTGGCGGTAGTACTGCCCGCCGGGGGCGTCGCCCGCGTCGAGGAGGGCCACTCGGAGTCCGAGCCCGGCGGCGGTGACGGCCGCGGCCAGTCCGGCCGGCCCGGCCCCGACCACGGCCAGGTCGACCGGCTCGGCACCGCCCGGCGCGCCGGACCCGGCAGACCCGGCGGACGCGGCGGACGCAGACGGCTGTGCGGACGGCTCCGGGGGCCGGGACGGACCGGCGGACCCGGACGGCTGTGCGGATCCGGGCCGGCCCCCGGCGCGGGGCGGCTCGGCGGGGTCAGACGGCGAGGTCGGCATGGCCGGTTCCCTCCTGGGTGGTGACGGCGTCGCCGGGCCGGGCGGGGACCAGGCAGGCGCGCTGGTTCGGGCGGCCGTTGACGGTGACGAGGCAGTCGTAGCAGCTGCCGATCCCACAGAAGGCGCCGCGCGGCGCGCCGCCCTCCCGGGTGGTGCGCCAGGCGAGGATCCCGGCGGCCCAGAGCACCGCGGCGACGCTCTGGCCGGGCAGGGCGGGCAGTTCACGGCCGTCGAAGGTGATCTCGTACGCGGCCGCCGGGCTGCCGCCGACCAGCGAGCGGGGGCTGCGCATCAGGAGTGCTCCTCGGGGGTGTCGGCGGGGATCGGGCCGGCGCCGAAGCGGTCCGGGCGGAAGGGGTGGGCGGGCAGCGGGGGTTCGGCCCCCGTCAGCGCGGCGGCGATCATCAGCCCGGTGGCCGGGGCCAGGCCGATGCCGGCGCCCTCGTGGCCGCAGGCGTGCAGCAGTCCGGGGCGGCGGGGGTCCGGGCCGATCGCCGGGAGGTGGTCGGGCAGGTAGGGGCGGAAGCCGTGGTAGGTGCGCAGGACCCGCACGCCGGACAGGACGGGGAAGAGCTCCGCGGCCTGGGAGGCCAGCCGGCGCAGCGCCTCGGTCGACAGGCTCCGGTCGAAGCCGACCCGCTCACGGGTGGCGCCGATCAGGACCGGTCCCGAGGGGGTGCCCTCCACCACGGCCGAGGACTGCAGGGCGGCGGAGCCGCTGGCGACGTCCGCGATGTAGTCGGCCGCGTAGACCTTGTGCCGGACCACTCGCGGCAGCGGTTCGGTCACCAGGACGAAGCCGCGGCGCGGGAGGACGGGCAGGTCGGTGCCGGCCAGCGAGGCGATGTGCCCGCCCCAGGTGCCGGCCGCGTTCACCACGGCGGGGGCCCGGAGTTCGCGGCGGGGGGTGCGGACGCCTCGCACGACGCCGCGGTCCAGCAGGACCTCCGTCACCTCCTCGCCGAGGTACGCCGCGGCGCCCGAGGCGGCCAGCAGCCGGGCCGCGGCCTGCGCCGGCTGGACCTGCGCGTCCTGCGGGTAGTGGAATCCCCCTGCCAGGTCCGGGGCCAGGTGGGGCTCCAGGTCGTGCAGGGCGTGCGCGGGGACCTCGACCGCGTCGACCCCGGCCGCGCGCTGGCCCTCGGCGAAGCTCCGCAGGGCCTTCACGGTGGCCTCGTCCGGGGCGACGACGAGCCCGCCCTTGGGCTCGTACTCGACCTCCCGCGGGAGGACCTCGGCCAGTTGCGTCCACAACCGCGCGGAGAGCAGGGCGAGGTCGAGTTCGGGGCCCGCCTCCTTGTCGGAGACGAGCAGGTTGCCTTCGCCGGCGCCGGTGGTGCCGCCCGCGACGGGACCGCGGTCGACGACGGCCACGGAGAGTCCGGCGCGGGCCGCGTAGTAGGCGCAGGCCGCTCCGACGACGCCGGCACCGATGATCACGACGTCCAGAGGATGTCTCTTGAGCACGACAGTAATATGTCACATTCTTTAGTGCCTGCCCAGACCGGTCCCGCGCCCCCCTCGGGCGCGGGACCGGTCCGGTACCCGTCAGCTGCGCAGCGGCCCCTCACAGCTGTAGCTCGACGTCGCGGCGACCTTGTTGCTCCAGATCTCCGGCGGACCGAAGGAGCAGTTCATGTCGGCGAGGTTGTTGGAGGCGGCGCCCGCCCGGTCGAGGATGAAGTAGTCGACCGTCTCCGACATGTCCTTGAAGTTCTGGTCGTCGCTGCGCCAGTTCTTCAGGTTCGCGGTGATCCGGCCCGTGCAGGTGAAGCGGCGCTTGCCCGGGTCGCCGTTCTCCACGCAGTCCGGGGTGTTGTAGGTGGCCGCGGCGAAGGACGACTTCACCGAGGCGAGCGCCGAGTCGCGCAGCTGATCGTTGGGGGTGAAGGAGGTGTTCGGCACGAAGAGCTGATCGACCTTGGCGATCTGGGCGTCCAGGAAGCGGTCGTAGTCGCGCTGGAGGTAGGTGTCGGCCCCCATCCGGTGGCGCCAGGCGTCGTACGCCGCGACGTCGTCGGCGCGCAGGTGGGTGTACATCTCGCGCAACAGCGAGGGCTTCTCGGTCCACAGGAACTCGAAGAAGGTGCCGGCGTAGCTGTAGAAGCGGAAGCCGTCGCCGGCGTAGGTGGCGTTCAGCAGCTGCTCGACGGTCATGCGCGGGCCGCCGCCGGCCGTGTCGCTGATGATGCTCTTCACCAGGGACTTGCGGACGGCGATGCCGTTGTCGCGGGTGGCGCCGTCGAAGAACTCGGCCGTGCCCTCGTCCATGGCGGTCGTGCGGTCGCTCTCGTACCAGGGGCCCTGGCCGAAGAAGCCGGGGACGGCGAAGCGGCCGTTGAGGTAGTGCGTGTACTCGTGACGGAAGAGCTCCTCAAGGGTGAGGGAGGAGTCCTGCGGGACGCGGCGCTGGTAGGTGTAGAAGGTGGCGCCGTTCTCGATGTAGATGCCGCCGTTGTTGGTGTCGTAGCCGGTCAGGATCGGGTGGTAGTTCACGTAGTCGGCGCGGGAGCCGTAGAGCACGATGTTCAGGGTGGCGTTGGGGTCGCCCGCGAGCGGCTGGTCGGTCCCCAGGACGCGGTGGTACTGGGCCTTGACCTGCTTGCTGGCGTAGTAGAGCTGGTCGACGGTGGCCCGGTCGAGGCCGGTGCGGACCTTGATGGCGCCGTTGTCGTAGGTGTAGGTGTAGGGGAACAGCTGCTTCTCGATGTCCTCCCGGCACACCCCGTACGGCGTGCAGGCCTCGTAGAAGTTGAGCCAGGAGACGACCTTGGCCCACGGCTCGCTGCCGTCGCCGAAGCCGGCCTTCAGGGAGCCGAGCATCGCGCCGAGGTCGGCGACGATCGGGTCGCGCAGGCCCTCGACCTGGCCGAAGCGGGCGTACTCGCTGAGCGCGTCGCGCACCACCCAGGCGTTGGCCGTGCCCTTGAGGTGCGTGTAGCCGGAGAAGGCCTTGAAGGCGGCACGGTAGGCGGGGTCGGCGGCCACGGCCGCGTGGAAGGCGGTGTCCTGGTTGCCCGGGTAGACGCCGAGGTAGTTGGTGGAGAGCGCGGCGAGCACGGCGCCCGCCCACGCGGGGTCCAGGTGGGTGGCCGGGTGGGCCGGGTCCATGGTGGCCAGGACCTTTCGCACCAGGCCGAGCTGGTGCTGGCGCAGGCCGGGGCCGGCGGCATAGAGGGCCTCGCGCAGGGTGCGGGCGTTGGCGGGAGTGACGTCGAAGGTCCGCGCCGCGCCTCCGAAGGCGTCGATGGCCTCGCGTATCGCGGCGACCGTCGGGGCGTCGGTGATGTCGATCTCATCGCGCGAGAAGTCGTGGTAGGCGACGGCGTGCAGGTACGTGAACATCTCCTCCAGGTGGGAGGAGTTGCGGCCGTCGTGGGCGGCGGCCAGGGCGGATATCCGGCGGGACACGGCCTGGACGTGCGCGTCCGACATGACCGGGGCCAGGCGGGCGTCCCAGGTCCAGATCAGTCCGCGCAGGCAGCCGTCGGCCAGGACGGCCTGGTCGGCGAGGAAGTCGGCGAACTGCTCGGGCGTGAGGTTCGTGATCCCGTCGAGGGTGCAGGGGACGCCTGCGGCGACGCTCTTCGCGGTGGGTGACAACGCGGCCGCCTTGCCCCGCTTCTCCAGCTCCTGGACCGACCCGCCGGCGGGGGCCGCGCCGGGCACCTGGCCGGAGAGGTTCAGCCCGCCCGGGGCCGGGGCGGGGGCGGGGGCGTTGTCCTTGGCCTCGGCGAAGCGGTCGACCTCGTCGAAGGGGTTCCCCGTGGGGCCGGGGGCCGCGGCGGCGGTTGCGGCGGCCTGAGCGCCCGTGAAGGCGGCGGGGGCCGCGGACTCGGCGGCCTGCGTGGTGCCCTGCGCCGCGGTGGCGAGGAGGGTCACCGCAATGGCGGAGGCGAGGAGGGAAGAGCGCACAGCTCTGTGCTTGAGCACCGAGAACTCCTGTTCGGAGAGGGTGAGGTGGGGGGTGGTGCGTGAACTGCCCTGCGTCACGCGGCGTTTGACGGGGATTAACGTGCCGCGGTGTGAGCTGTAACATAGTAATGTGAAATTGCACTGACAAGACCTATGCGCCCACCAGTTCGCGTCTTCCATGAAGGAGCCCCCGTGACCGAATCCCCCGCCCACCTCAACACGGGCAGCCACGACCGTCCGGTGTCACCGGAGTTGTCCCGGTTCATGGCGGGCGGCTGGGCACCCTCCCCGCTCCCTCCCTCCGCGCGGGCCGCGGCACACGACGTCACCCCGGCCCGCCGGGCGCGGCTTTCGGCCCGCTTCCCGGGCGAGCGGCTGATCGTCCCCGCGGGCGAGCTGACGGTCCGCTCCAACGACTGCGACCACCGCTTCCGCCCGCACAGCGCGTACGCCTGGCTGACCGGCCTCACCGGGGAGGACCAGGCGGGGCACGTACTGGTCATGGAGCCGTCGGGTCCGCACGCGCACGAGGCCGTGCTCCACCTGCGACCCCGCTCGCCGCGAGCCGACGGGGACGGGGAGTTCTACCGGGACCGCCGGTACGGGGAGTTCTGGGTGGGGCGCCGTCCGGACCTCGCCGAGGCGGAGCGCCTGACCGGGATCCGCTGCACACGCCTCGATCCGCTCGGCCCGCCGGAAGGCCGCAACGCGGCCACCGACCCGGAACTCGCCGCGGCACTGTCGGAATTGCGCCTGGTCAAGGACGCTTGGGAGGTAGAGCAGCTGCAACTGGCCGTCGACCACACGACGACGGGATTCGAGGACGTCGTACGGTCCCTGCCGCAGGCCCTGGCGCACCCGCGCGGGGAACGATGGATCGAGGGGGTCTTCGGCCTGCGCGCCCGGGCCGAGGGCAACGGCACCGGCTACGAGACGATCGCCGCGTCGGGCGCCCACGCGTGCACCCTGCACTGGATCCGCAACGACGGCCGGCTGGACGGGAGCGAACTGCTCCTCCTGGACGCGGGCGTGGAGACGGACACCCTCTACACCGCGGACATCACCCGCACCCTCCCGCTGTCGGGCCGCTTCTCACCCGTCCAGCGGCAGGTCTACGAACTGGTGCTGGCCGCCCAGGAGGCGGGCATCGCGGCACTGCGCCCCGGGGCGCGCTTCGGGGACTTCCACCGCGCCGGGATGCGGGTGATCGCCGAAGGCCTGGCCGAGTGGGGCGTCCTGAAGAACGCCGAGGGCGACCTGCACCGGCGGTACACCCTGTGCAGCAGCGGCCACATGCTGGGGCTCGACGTGCACGACTGCGCGAAGGCCCGGGCCGAGACGTACCTGGACGGAGTCCTGGAGGAGGGCCAGGTCCTGACGGTGGAGCCGGGCCTGTACCTCCAGCCCGACGACGAGACCCTTCCCGCACCGCTGCGGGGCATCGGCGTCCGCATCGAGGACGACCTGGTGATCACGGCGGACGGCGCCCGGCTGATGTCGGGCGCACTGCCGCGCACGGTCGCCGGCATCGAGGAGTGGATGTCCGGCCTCCTGGAGGACGGCCACGCCTGAACCAGCTGGGCCCACTGGCCGTCACCTCGATGGCCCGTCGACAGCCGGCGCCGAGCGGTTCGGTGCCGTTCCCGGCGGGACGTGCGGCATGCGGGGCTGGACCGCCGGGCCGGGGCGGCCGACGGCAGAGCACCGTCCCGCCGCCGCGTCCCCGCACCCCGCAGGGACACGATCGGGAACGCCGCTACGGGAGGACCGCCGTGCCGTCGAGTTCGACCAGGGCCTGGTCGTCCCAGAGGCGGACCACGCCGATGACGGCCATCGCCGGATAGTCACGGCCCGCCGCCCGCCGCCAGATGCGGCCCAGTTCGGCCGCGTGGCTGCGGTACGCGGCCACGTCGACCGCGTACACCGTCACCCGGGCCAGGTCCGCCGGGGCTCCGCCGGCCGCGGCCAGGGCCGACAGGAGGTTGGCCAGCGCCGTCTCGAACTGCTCCGGAAGGGTCTCCCCCACCACCTTGCCCGCGCCGTCCAGCGCGGTCTGCCCCGCCAGAAACACCAGCCGCGAGCCCGTGGCCGCCACCGCGTGGGAGAAGCCCGTGGCCGGCGAGAGTTCCGCCGGGTTGATCCGGTCGAGGCTCATCGCCCGGCCACCTCCGCGCCCAGCGCCCCGTACAGCTCCTTCGCGATGATCGTGCGCTGCACCTCGCTCGCCCCCTCGTAGATCCGCGGTGCCCGCACCTCCCGGTAGAGGTGTTCCAGCAGGTGCCCCCGACGCAGGGCGACCGCACCGTGCAGCTGGACCGCGTGGTCCACGACATACTGCGCCGTCTCCGTGGCCAGCAGCTTCGCCATCGCCACCCGCCGCGGCACGTCCGCCCCGCCCCGGTCACAGGCACCGGCCGCCGCGTAGACGAGCAGCCGGGCCGCCTCGGTGCGGGTGGCCATCTCGGCCACCCGGTGCGCCACCGCCTGGAGGTCGCTCAGCGTTCCGCCGAACGCGGTCCGCCCGGCCGTGTGCGCGAGGGTCGCGTCCAGCGCGGCCCGGGCCATGCCCACCGCGAACGCGCCGACGCTGGGCCGGAAGAGGTTCAGGGTGTCCATGGCGACGCGGAAACCCCGCCCCGGCTCGCCGAGCAGGTCCTGCCGTCCCACCGGAACCCCGTCGAAGCGCAGGGACCCGATGGGATGCGGGGAGAGCATGTCCAGCGGCTCCCCGCCGAGACCCTCGCGGTCCGCGGGGACCAGGAAGGCCGACACCCCCTTCGCCCCCGGCCCTTCACCCGTCCGGGCGAACACGGTGTAGAAATCCGCTTCGGGGGCGTTGGAGATCCAGCACTTCTCACCGGTCAGCCGCCAGCCGCCGCGCCCGGCCGCCGCGTCCGGAACCGCGGCCAGCGCCAGCGCCGCCGCGTCCGAACCCGCCCCCGGCTCGCTCAGCGCGAAGGCCGCCACGGCCCGCCCGGCCCGTACCGCGGGCAGCCACCGCTCCTTCTGCGCCTCGGTGCCCGACCGCAGGACCGGGTGCGCCCCCAGGCCCTGGAGGGCCAGCGCGGTCTCGGCCTCCGTACAGCCGTAGGCGAGGGACTCCCGCAGCAGGCACAGCTCCAGCGCACCCGCGGAGAACACCCGCTCCAGCAGGCCCAGCTCACCCAGCGCCGCCAGCAGGGGCCGGTTGACCCTGCCCGGCTCCCCCTTCTCCGCCAGCGGCCTCAGTCGCTCCGCCGCCAGTGCGCGCCACCGCGCGCACCACTCCTCCTGGTCCGCCCCGAGCGCGAATCCGGTCATCCGAATGCCCCCGCTTCTATCGCGTCCTGTTGACTGCCGTCACCATCACGATACGCTCCTTGGAGTACCTCCCGGCGGTCGCCGGGAGAAACGACCGCACGGCCGGCCCCACCCCACTCCGGACCGCTGCAAGGGGGGCGAACCCGCCTTGGACCTCAAGCCTTCCGCTCACGTCGACACCTTCGCGCGCGACCATCTGCCACCAGCGCAGGCCTGGCCGGAGCTCCTCTTCGATCTGCCCGAACTGGCCTATCCGGACCGGCTGAACTGCGGGGCCGAGCTGCTCGACGCGACCATCGCCCGGTTCGGCCCCGAGGGCGCCGACCGTCCGGCCCTCCGCGACGGCGCCGGCGAGGTGTGGACGTACGGCGGGCTGCGCGACCGCGTGGACGGCCTCGCCCACGTGCTGACCTGCGACCTCGGCGTCGTCCCCGGCAACCGGGTGCTCCTGCGCGGCCCCACCGGCCCCTGGCTCGCCGCCTGCTGGCTCGCGGTCATGAAGGCGGGCGCGGTGGCCGTCACCGTGCTGCCCCAGCAGCGCGCGCAGGAGCTGGCTACCGTGTGCGAGATGGCCCGGGTGCGGCACGCCCTGTGCCACGCGGACGTCCTGGACGACCTCGTGAAGGCCGAGGTGCCGGGGCTGCGGATCACCGCCTACGGCGGCGGCGCCGAGGACGACCTGCTCCGCCTGGCGCGGGCGCACCGGGGCAAGCCCTTCCCCGCCGCCGCGACCTCCGCCGACGACGTCGCCCTGATCGCTTTCACCTCCGGCACCACCGGGCGGCCCAAGGGCTGCATGCACTTCCACCGCGACCTGCTCGCCGTCGCCGACACCTTCTCCCGCCATGTGCTGCGGCCCCGCCCCGACGACGTGTTCGCGGGCAGCCCGCCCCTCGGCTTCACCTTCGGCCTGGGCGGACTCGTCGTCTTCCCGCTGCGCGCCGGCGCCTGCGCGCTGCTGCTGGAGGACGCGGTGCCGCGCCGGCTGCTGCCCGCGCTCGCGGAGCACCGGGTGACGGTGCTGTTCACCGCGCCCACCGCCTACCGGACGATGCTGGACGCCCTCGGCCCGTACGACGTGGGCATGTACGACCTGTCCGCACTGCGCCGCTGCGTCTCGGCCGGGGAGAACCTGCCCGCGGCCACCTGGAAGGCCTGGTACGAGCGCACCGGTCTGCGCGTGATCAACGGCATCGGGGCGACCGAGCTGCTGCACATCTTCATCTCCGCCGCCGACGAGGACATCCGCCCCGGCACGACCGGCCGGGTGGTGCCCGGCTGGCAGGCGCGCGTCGTGGACCGGTCCGGACGTCCGGTCCCGGACGGCGAGCCGGGGCTGCTGGCCGTGCGCGGCCCGGTGGGCTGCCGCTATCTGGCCGATCCCCGGCAGGCGGAGTACGTGCGGGACGGCTGGAACCTGACCGGCGACACCTACGTGCGCGACCCGGACGGCTACTTCCGCTACGTCGCCCGGGCCGACGACATGATCATCTCCGCGGGCTACAACATCGCGGGCCCGGAGGTGGAGGAGGCCCTGCTGCGCCACCCGGACGTGGTGGAGGCCGCGGTCGTGGGCCGCCCGGACGAACGACGCGGGCAGATCGTCGTGGCGTACACCGTCCCCCGTGAAGGGGCCGTCCTGACGGAGGACGCCCTGCGCACCTTCATGCGGGCGGAACTGGCCCCGCACAAGTGCCCGCGCTCCTTCGTCTTCCTGCCCGCGCTCCCCCGGACCGCCACGGGCAAGCTCCAGCGCTTCCGGCTGCGCGATCAAGGATCCGGGCCCGACCGCCGGGACACCCCCTAGAGTGAAGCCGTGGTCGAGCAGCACACTCCGCGATCCCTGATCGTCACGTTCTACGGAGCCTACGGGCGGGCCTTCGAGGGCCCGGTCCCGGTGTCCGCGCTGGTACGCCTGCTGGGCGCGGCCGGAGTCGACGCCCCGTCGGTCCGCTCCTCGGTGTCCCGGCTCAAGCGGCGCGGCTTCCTGCTGCCGGCGCGCGCCGCGGACGGCTCGGCGGCGTACGGGCTCTCCGCAGAGGCGCGCCGGCTGCTGGACGACGGCGACCGCCGCATCTACGGCGGCCCGCAGCCGTCGGACGCATGGCTGGTGGCGGTCTTCTCCGTGCCCGAGCAGGAGCGGGCCAAGCGGCACCTGCTGCGCTCCCGGCTGGCCGGCCTCGGCTTCGGGGCGGTGGCGCCGGGCGTGTGGATCGCCCCCGCCCGGCTGGCGGAGGAGACCGCGCACACGCTGGAGCGGCTGCGCCTGACGCCGTACGTGGAGCTGTTCCGCGGCAGCCACCTCGGCTTCGCCCCGGCCGCCGAGGCGGTGGCCCGCTGGTGGGACCTGGCCTCGCTGGCCAAGCAGCACGAGGAGTTCCTCGATCTGCACGAACCGGCCCTGCGCGCCCTCCAGTCGGGCCCGCGGCCGACACCGGAGGATGCCTACCGCGGCTACCTCCTCGCACTGGACAGCTGGCGCCGCCTGCCGTACGCCGACCCGGGCCTGCCGCGCGAGCTGCTCCCGGCGGGCTGGCCGGGCGACCGGTCGGCGGCCGTCTTCGCCGAACTCCACGCCCGGCTGCGGGACATCGGGGCGGAGTTCGTGGAGCTGTAGGCCGGACCGCGTGCTCCGAGCGCCGCCGCCGGGCGCGCCGCTCACGGGAAATGCCGGTGCGCGCGGCGGCACGGCCGCGGCAGGATGAGCCATGACCTGGACCTTCACTTCCGACCTGGCCGCCTACCGGACCGCGGCCGGCCCGGCCGTGGCCGCGCGGCCCGTGCCCAACACCCTGCTGCTGAGCGTGGCCGACGCGCTGGAGCGGCGCGGGCTGCACGCCTTCGGCCCCGGCGCCCCCGTCTTCGGCTGGTGGACCAATCCCGACGGCGCCGTCTCCGGCGCTCTGGTGTGCACCCCGCCGCATCCGCTGCAGCTCGGCGCGCTGCCCGAGGAGGCGGTGCGCGCGCTGGGCGACGCACTCACCGCCGAGCCGCTGCTGGCCGGGCTCCGGGGGATCAACGCCCGCCGTCCGGACGCGGAGGCCCTGGCACAGGCCTGGGGCCGGTCCACGGTCATCGCCGAGGAGCAGCGGCTCTACCGGCTGGCCGGGCTGGTCGCCCCGCAGCCCTCCCCGGACGGCCGGGCGCGGGTCGCCACCGAAGCCGATCTCGCGCTGCTCGTCGAGTGGCTGGAGGCGTTCCACGCCGAGGTGGGGATACCGGCCGGCTCTTCCGAGGCGCAGGTGCGCGACCGGCTCTCGTACGGCGGGCTGCTGCTGTGGGAGGACGGCGGCGCCCCTGTCTCGCTGGCGTCCTTCTCCCGTCCGGTCGGCTCCACCTCCCGCGTCGGGCCGGTGTTCACCCCGGCCCGGTTCCGGGGCCGCGGGTACGCCGCCGGCGTCACGCACGCGGTGAGCGAGGCGGCGTACGCGGCCGGCGCCGCGGAGGTCGTCCTCTTCACGGATCTCGCCAACCCGACGAGCAACGGCGTCTACCTGCGGCTGGGCTACCGGCCGGTCGAGGACCGGGCCCGGATCGTCCCGGCCTGAACCGGTCGCGGCCGGGCCGTCAGCCGCGGCCCGTCGGGGGTTTGCGGCTGCCGGCGCGGTAGGGGGCGGGCCAGGGGGCTGCCGGGCCCTCGTAGGACTGGTCGGCGGCCGCGTGCAGGGTCCAGTGGGGGTCGTAGAGGTGCGGGCGCCCGAGGGCGCACAGATCCGCCCGGCCGGCCAGCAGCAGGGAGTTGACGTCGTCCCAGGAGGAGATGGCGCCGACGGCGATGACGGGGACGCCGAGCGCGTTGCGGATCCGGTCCGCGTACGGGGTCTGGTACGAGCGCCCGTACTCGGGGGCCTCGTCCGCGACGACCTGGCCGGTGGAGACGTCGATGGCGTCGGCGCCGCGGGCGGCGAACGCGGCGGCGATCTCCACCGCCTCCTCCGCCGTGGTGCCGCCGGGCGCCCAGTCGGTGGCCGACAGGCGCACGGTCATGGGGCGCTGGGCGGGCCAGACCGCGCGGACGGCGTCGAAGACCTCCAGCGGGAAGCGCAGCCGGTTCTCCAGGGAGCCGCCGTAGGCGTCGGTGCGGTGGTTGGTCAGCGGCGAGAGGAAGCCGGAGAGCAGGTAGCCGTGGGCGCAGTGCAGTTCGAGCAGGTCGAAGCCGCAGTCGGCGGCGCGGACGGCGGCCGCCGCGAAGTCGGAGCGCAGTGCGGTCAGGTCCGCCCGCTCCAGGGCGCGCGGCAGGGCGGAGACGCCCGGCCGGTAGGGCAGTGCGGAGGCGGCCACCAGCGGCCAGTTGCCGTCCGGGAGGGGGTCGTCCATGCCTTCCCACATGACCTTGGTCGAGCCCTTGCGGCCGGCGTGGCCGAGCTGGACGCCGAGGGCGGTGCCGGGCGCAGCGGTGTGGACGAAATCGGTGATCCGCCGCCAGGCGTCGGCCTGCTCCTGGGTGTAGAGGCCGGCGCAGCCGGGAGTGATGCGGCCCTCTTCGCTGACGCAGACCATCTCGGTCATCACGAGCCCGGCTCCGCCGAGGGCCCGTGCGCCGAGGTGGACGAGGTGGAAGTCGCCGGGCATGCCTTCCTCGGCCGAGTACATGTCCATGGGTGAGACGACGACCCGGTTGCGCAGGGTCAGGCCGCGCAGGGCGAGCGGGGTGAACATGGGCGGGGTGGACGCGTCGGGGCAGCCGAAGTCGCGTTCCACGGCGCGGGTGAACCGTTCGTCGCGCAGCCGCAGGTTGTCGTGCGTGACGCGGCGGCTACGGGTGAGGAGGTTGAAGGCGAACTGCCGGGCGGGCTGGTCCGCGTATCCGGCGAGTTCCTCGAACCAGCGGCTGCTGGCGGCCGCGGCCCGCTGGGTGCTGGCGACGGCGGGGCGACGGGCCGCCTCGTAGGCGGCGAGGGCGGCCGGTACGTCCCCTTCGGCGGCGTCCAGCGCTTCGGCGAGGGCGAGGGCGTCCTCGACGGCGAGTTTGGTGCCGGATCCGATGGAGAAGTGGGCGGTGTGCGCGGCGTCGCCGACGAGCGCCACGTTGCCGTGGGACCAGTGCTCGTTGACGACGGTGCGGAACTGGGTCCAGGCGGAGCGGTTGCCGTGCAGGGGCCGGCCGCGCAGGGCCTCGCTGAAGATCTTGGCGCAGCGGGCCGCCGATTCGTCCTCCTCGCAGAGGTCGAGGCCGGCCGACCGCCAGACCTCCTCGCGCATCTCCACGATGACGGTGGAGGCGTCGGCCGCGTAGGGGTAGGCGTGCAGTTGCACGACTCCGTGCTCGGTCTCGGCGATCTCGAAGCGGAAGGCCTCGAAGGCGAAGTCGGCGGCGAGCCAGATGTAGCGGCAGCGGCCCGCGGTCAGGGTCGGCCGGTAGTGCGCGGCATCGGCGTCGCGGATCGCGCTGTGCACGCCGTCCGCCGCGACCACCAGGTCGTGGGAGGCGCGCAGCTCGGCGACGTCCGGAGCCGCGGTGCGGAAGCGGAGCCGGACGCCGAGCCCGGCGCAGCGCTCGTGCAGGATCTCCAGGAGCCTGCGCCGTCCGATGGCCGCGAAGCCGTGACCGCCCGAGGTCAGCAGCCGTCCCCGGTGCACGACGTCGATGTCGTCCCAGCGCACGAACTCCGCGCTCAGGGCGGCGTGGACGGTGGTGTCGGCCCGTTCGATGCCACCGAGGGTCTCGTCGGAGAGCACGACGCCGAAGCCGAAGGTGTCGTCCGGGGCGTTGCGCTCCCACACCTCCACGGCGTGGCCCCGGCGGGCCAGGAGCGCGGCGGTGTACAGCCCTCCCGGTCCGCCGCCGACGACGGCGACCCGCAATGCGCTGCCGAGGGGCATGGCGCTACCTGCCCTTCCACTCCGGCGGCCGCCTTCCGGTGAAGGCCGCGTGGAACTCCGCGTAGTCCTGGCCGTTCATCAGCAGGGCCTGGGTGGCCGCGTCCAGCTCAACGGAGGCGGCCAGCGGCATGTCGAGTTCGGCCGTGAGCAGCGCCTTGGTCTGTGCGTGGGCGAGGGAGGGGCCCGCGGCGAGGCGGGCGGCGAGTTCGGCGGCCCGCACGTGGGCCTTGCCCTCCTCGGTGAGTTCGCTGAGCAGGCCGATCCGCTCGGCTTCGGGCGCGTGGACGGGCTCGCCGAGCATGAGCAGGCGGGTGGCGTGGCCGAGGCCGACGACGCGGGGCAGCAGGTAGGCGGCGCCCATGTCGCCGCCGGAGAGGCCGACGCGGGTGAAGAGGAAGGCGAAGCGCGCGGTGGGGTCGGCGATCCGGAAGTCCGCGGCGAGCGCGAGGACGGCGCCGGCTCCGGCAGCCACCCCGTGCACGGCCGCAATCACCGGGAAGGGGCACTCCCGGATCGCGCGGACGACCTGGCCGGTCATCCGGTTGAAGTCGAGGAGCTGGGCCGTGTCCATGGCGAGGGTGGCGCCGATGATCTCGTCGACGTCACCACCGGAACAGAAGCCCCGTCCCTCGCCGCCCAGGACGAGGGCGCGCACGGAGCGCTCGCGGGACAGTTCGGCGAGGAGATCGCGCAGGTCGGCGTAGGCGCCGAAGGTGAGCGCGTTGATCTTCTCGGGGCGGTCGAAGGTGACGGTGGCGACGCCGTCCCGCCGGGTGACCCGGAGGTGGTGCCACCGTTCGGTCGCTGGTGTGGAACCGGTGAAAGGGCTCACACCACCCACGCTATCACCAGATCGTGACTACCGTCAGAGAAACGCAAGAGCAGGCGTCCACCCGGTGAGCCTCCGGCAGGGGCCCGCCCGAGGGTCGCCGCCCACCCGGCCCCGGCACCCGAAGCGCCGCGTATGACTATGCGTCACCCGGGCCCGGGCGGCCGAGGGTGGCGACGAGGACCGCCTTGATGGTGTGCAGCCGGTTCTCGGCCTCGTCGAAGACCACGGAGTGCTCCGACTCGAACACCTCGTCCGTCACCTCCAGCGAGTCGAGCCCGTGTCGCTGGTGGATCTCCCGGGCCACCTTGGTGCCCAGGTCGTGGAAGGCCGGCAGGCAGTGCATGAACTTCACGTCCGGGTTCCCGGTGGCCCGCAGGACGTCCATGGTGACGGCGTACGGGGACAGGGCCTCGATCCGCTCGTCCCAGACCTCCTTGGGCTCCCCCATGGACACCCACACGTCCGTGACCACGAAGTCGGCCTGGGCGACACCCTCGGCGACCTGCTCGGTCAGGGTGATCCGCGCACCGCTGTCCGCCGCGAGCCTGCGCGCCGCGGCCACCACGGGCTCGGCGGGCCAGTAGCTCCGGGGCGCGACGATCCGTACATCCATGCCGAGCAGGGCGCCCGTCACGAGGTACGAGTTGCCCATGTTGAAGCGGGCGTCGCCGAGGTACGCGAAGGCGATCCGGTCCAGGGGCTTGACGCTGTGCTCGGTCATCGTCAGCAGGTCGGCCAGCATCTGGGTGGGGTGCCAGTCGTCGGTGAGGCCGTTGAAGACCGGCACGCCCGAGTGCGTGGCGAGCTCCTCGACGGCCTCCTGACTGTCGCCCCGGTACTCGATCCCGTCGAACATCCGGCCGAGGACCCGCGCGGTGTCCCGGACCGACTCCTTGTGCCCCATCTGGGAGCCGGCCGGGTCGAGGTAGACAGTGTGGGCTCCCTGGTCCGCGGCGGCGACCTCGAAGGCGCAGCGGGTGCGCGTCGAGGTCTTCTCGAAGATCAGGGCGATGTTCCTGCCCCGCAGGAGGCGCTGCTCGACGCCGGCCTTCTTGGCCGCCTTCAGATCGGCGGCGAGCTCGATCAGGCCGCGGAACTCGGCGGCCGTGAAGTCCAGCTCCTTGAGAAAACTGCGGCCTTTGAGGTCGGGGGCCATGAGGTCGCTCCAGCGTCACGGTAACAGGGGATGCTGGAAGTCTATACGACCCACTGCATTCATATACAGAATGGCGGTGTGACCTCTCCCGGATCCGCCCCCGATCCGCCCCGGCCCCGCAACCGGCCCCGCCGCTCAGACGGCGTCTCGCTCCACGGGACAACTCATGCAGCGCGGTCCACCGCGACCCCGCCCCAGCTCGCTGCCCGGGATCTCGATCACCTCGATGCCCTGCTTGCGCAGGTGCGTGTTGGTGGTCACGTTCCGCTCGTAGGCGACGACCACACCCGGCTCCACGGCGAGCACGTTGCACCCGTCGTCCCATTGCTCGCGCTGCGCCGAGTGCACGTCCTGCGTGGCGGTCAGCACCCGGATCGAGTCGAGCGAGAGCGCGGCCGCGATGGCCCGGTGCATGTGCTCGGCGGGGTGGTCGGTCACCTTCAGCTCGCTGCCCCCGTCACCGGGCTCGATCGTGTACGAGGGGAGCATGCCGAGCCCCGCGTACTGAGTGAACGTATCTCCGTCGACCATCGTCATCACGGTGTCCAGGTGCATGAAGGCCCGGTGCTTCGGCATGTCGAGGGCCACGATGCACCTCGCCGACCCTGCGGCGAACAGGCCCCGCGCGAGCATCTCCACCGCCTGCGGCGTGGTCCGCTCGCTCATGCCGATCAGCACCGCTCCGTTGCCGATGACCAGGACGTCCCCGCCCTCGATCGTCGAGGGGTAGTCCGCCTGCCCCTGGGACCAATAGTGGAAGGCGCCGGAGCTGGTGAAGAGCGGGTGGTGCCGGTAGATCGCCTCGAAGTGGACGGTCTCGCGCTGCCGGGCGGGCCAGCGCATCGCGTTGATCGAGACCCCGTCGTAGATCCAGGCGGAGGTGTCGCGGGTGAAGAGGTGGTTGGGCAGCGGCCCGAGCAGGAAATCGTCCAGGTCCAGGGCGTGGAAGCGCACCGACACCGGCTCGGCGTGCCGTTCCAGGAACTCCCGCTTGGTCATCCCACCGACCAGCGCCTGCGCCAGCTCCGCCGAGGCCAGACCGTCGAACGCCGACCGCAGGTGGTCGGTGGCGAGCGGCCCGTACTCCTTCTCGTCGAACACCCGGTCGAGGACCAGGCGCCGGGCCTCGGGGACGCCCAGGACCTCGCACAGCAGGTCCCCGAAGAGGTGGACCTCCACGCCCCGGTCCCGCAGCACGTCCGCGAAGCCGTCGTGCTCCTGGCGCGCCCTGCGCACCCACAGCACGTCGTCGAAGAGGAGCGCGTCCTTGTTGCTCGGCGTGAGCCGCTTCAGCTCCAGGTCGGGCCGGTGGAGGATGACGCGGCGAAGCCGCCCGGTCTCGGAGTCGACGTGGAATCCCATGCCGTACACGTTCGCAGACCGGGCGGCCTTTTGCGGTGGCCTCGGCTCAGCGGGGCCCGGCGACACCGAGAAGCGCCTCCGGCGCTCCCGTGATCTCCGGCGTGAGCAGACCCAGCTTGGGCGTGGTCAGGTTCGGCAGACCGAAGTTGGACCCGTCGGGCATCGTGAGCGGGGATCCGACGACCGCGCCCGGGGTGCGGGTGCGCACGGTGGTGGCGGGCGACTCCAAGGAGCCCTCGCCGTCCGTCTCCGGCCGGCCCGCCAGGTTGGGCAGCGGGGAGGTGACCAACGTCCCGCCGAGCTCGGTGGCGATCGGGACCGCCGGGAGCAGCGGCGTGGGAAGCATGTCGCCCTTGTGCATGCGAGGGGCTTCGGGCGCTCCGACGACCGGCAGCGGCACCGCGGTCGCGATCCGCGGCACGTCCAGGCCCGTCGTGCTCTCCACACCTTCGAGCGGCACACCCACCGGCACCCCGTCCGCCGCGGCCGGGGTGGCCACACTGGCCGCGGCCATACAGCTCAAGAGCGCCGCAATGCTTCCGCGCGCGGTCATCTTCATAGGTGACGTTCCGTCCTTCCAGGGTCGCGGTCATTCCGCTGCCCTGGATGAACGATCCCGCCGGTGGTTTTCCCGGCGTTCTCCGCGAAAGTTCCCCCATACGACCTAATTCGGGGCCGTACGGGGGCTCCGCCTTTACGCCGGCGGCCGCGGGCGGCCGCCGGCGCCGTCACAGCCGCGGGTCGACCGGCTCCGACTCCAGGGCGAGGACCGCGAAGACCGGCTCGTGGACCCGCCAGAGCGGCTCGTCGGCCGCCAGCCGGTCCAGTGCCTCCAGTCCCAGCGCGTACTCCCGCAGCGCGAGCGAGCGCTTGTGCCCGAGGAACCGCTCCCGCAGGCGCTCCAGCTGCTGCGGGCGCGTGTACTCCGGGCCGTAGATGATCCGCAGGTACTCCCGTCCGCGGACCTTGACCCCGGGCTGGACCAGCCGGCCCCGGCCGTCCCTGGCGTAGGCCTGGAGCGGCTTGACGACCATGCCCTCGCCGCCGGCGGCCGTCAGCTCCAGCCACCAGTCGGTGCCGGCCCGTACGGCGTCCTCGTCCCCGGTGTCCACCAGGATCCGGCCGGTGCGGCGCAGCAGGCCGGTGCCGCCCGGCGTGCCCGGGTCGTCGGACTCGACCAGCCGGTCCAGCCACGCCAGCTGCCGGTCGTGCGGTACGGCGGCCAGCGACCGCCCGGCCGAGGCCAGCACCTGGAACGGTGCGAACCGCACCCCCTGCAGCCCGTCGGTGCTCCAGCAGTAGCGGCGGTAGGCGTCGGTGAAGGCCGCCGCGTCCTCGGCCCGGCCGCGCTGGCGCTCCAGCAGGCCGCCGGTGTCGACGCCGCGGGCAGCGGCCGCCTGCAGTGCGCCGAGGACGTCCGGGAAGACCGAGCGCGAGGCCGCGCCCACAGCGGCGTACTGGCTGCGCAGCAGGCCACCCGACTTCAGCGACCAGGGCAGCAGCTCCCCGTCGAGCAGCAGCCAGTCGGTGCCCAGCTCCTCCCACAGCCCGGCGCCGGTGACCGCCGCGCGCAGCCGTGCGAGGACCTCCTCGGTGACCTCGGAGTCGTGGAAGAAGGGCCGTCCGGTGCGCGTGTAGACGGATCCGGTCGGGCCGTCCACACCGAACCGCTCGCGGGCGGCACCGGCGTCCTTGCAGACCAGGACGGTGGCGCGGGAGCCCATGTGCTTCTCCTCGCACACCACCCGGGCGATGCCGTCCTTGCGGTACTGGGCGAAGGCCTCCGCCGGGTGCTCCAGGTAGCCGTCCTCACGGGATGTGGCGGTCGGCGCCATGGTGGGCGGCAGGTACGGGACCAGCCGCGGGTCCACCGCGAAGCGGCTCATGACCTCCAGGGCCGCGGCCGCGTTCTCCTCACGGACGCCCACATTGCCCAGGTGCCGGGTCTCGACGACGCGGCGGCCGTGGACGTCGGCCAGGTCGACGGGGCGGCCGTCATGGCCGCCGGGCACGTCGGTGACGAGCGGCCTGACCGGCTCGTACCAGACCTTTTCGGCCGGCACGTCGACCAGTTCGCGCTCGGGCCAGCGCAGGGCGGTCATCCGGCCGCCGAAGACGGCGCCGGTGTCGAGGCAGATGGTGTTGTTGATCCAGGCGGTGTTCGGGACCGGTGTGTGGCCGTAGACGACGGCCGCCTTGCCGCGGTAGTCCTCGGCCCACGGGTAGCGCACGGGCAGCCCGAACTCGTCCGTCTCGCCGGTGGTCTCCCCGTACAGGGCGTGCGAGCGGACCCGGCCGGAGGTACGGCCGTGGTACTTCTCGGGCAGGCCGGCGTGACAGACCACCAGCCTCCCGCCGTCGAGGACGTAGTGGCTGACGAGGCCGCGGAGGAAGGCCCGTACCTCCTCGACGAATTCCGGCGGCTCGTGGGAGAGCTGCTCGACGGTCTCGGCGAGGCCGTGGGTCTGCTGGACCTTGGAGCCCTTGAGGTACCGGCCGAGCTTGTTCTCGTGGTTCCCCGGCACGCACAGGGCGTTGCCGGACGCGACCATGCCCATCACGCGGCGCAGGACGCCCGGGCTGTCGGGGCCGCGGTCGACGAGGTCGCCGACGAAGACGGCCGTGCGGCCCTCGGGGTGGACGCCGTCCTCGTAGCCGAGCCGGGCGAGCAGGGTCTCCAGCTCGGAGGAGCATCCGTGGATGTCACCGACGATGTCGAAGGGACCGGAGAGGTGGGTGAGGTCGTTGTAGCGCTTCTCCAGGACGACCTCGGCGGTCTCCGCCTCCTCGACGGAGCGCAGCACGTGCACCTTGCGGAAACCCTCGCGCTCCAGGCCGCGCAGGGAGCGGCGCAGGTCGCGGCGGTGCCTCTGGATGACCGCGCGGGGCAGGCCGGCCCGGTCGGGACGGGCAGCGTTGCGCGTGGCGCAGACCTCTTCGGGCATGTCCAGGACGATGGCGATGGGCAGCACGTCGTGCTCGCGGGCGAGCGCGACCAACTGCCGGCGGGCGTCGGCCTGGACGCTGGTCGCGTCGACGACGGTCAGCCGGCCGGCGGCCAGGCGCTTGCCGGCGATGTAGTGCAGGACGTCGAAGGCGTCCCGGCTCGCGCTCTGGTCGTTCTCGTCGTCGCGGACCAGACCCCGACAGTAGTCCGAGGAGATGACCTCGGTGGACTTGAAGTGCTTGCGGGCGAACGTGGACTTGCCCGACCCGGTGGCCCCGATCAGGACGACGAGAGACAGGTCGGTGACGGGAAGTCTGCGGTGGGTTGCGGTGGTGGTCATGCTGCCTCGCCCTCCTTCGGGGAGTCGTTGGTGGCTGCGGTGTCGCCGGCCGCATCCCGGGTGAAGACGGCCATCTGCGTCGGCGGCCCGACCTCGGGGTCGTCGTCGCCCACGGGGACGTACGCGACGGTGTAGCCGAAGCGCTCCGCGACCTGGCCGGCCCAGGCGCGGAACTCCTCGCGGGTCCACTCGAAACGGTGGTCGCCGTGCCGAACGTGTCCGGCCGGCAGCGTCTCCCAGCGGACGTTGTACTCGACGTTGGGGGTGGTGACCAGGACCGTGCGGGGCCGGGCCGAGCCGAACACCGCGTACTCCAGCGCCGGCAGCCGCTCCAGGTCCAGGTGTTCGATGACCTCGCTCAGCACGGCCGCGTCGTAGCCGGCCAGCCGCTTGTCGGTGTAGGCGAGCGAGCCCTGGAGCAGCGTGACGCGCGACCTCTGCCGCTCGCCCATCCGCTCCAGCCGCAGCCGCCGGGCGGCGATGGTCAGGGCTCGCACGGAGACGTCCATGCCCACGATCTCGGTGTACGCCGGGTCCCCCAGCAGCGCCTGCACCAACTGCCCCTGTCCACAGCCGAGGTCCAGCACGCGCTGGGCTCCGGCGGTGCGCAGGGCGGCGAGGACGGCCTCGCGGCGGCGCACGGCGAGCGGTACGGGCCGCTCCTGCGTGTCGCGCGTCTCGTCGACGGCGTTGTCGATCTCCTCGACCTCGCTGCCGTCGGACTCGGCGAGTCGGAGCAGTTCCAGGCGCTCGACGGCGTCCTGGGTCAGCCGCTTGTGGCGGGCCAGGTAGCGGGAGCTGATCAGCGCGTTCTCGGGGTGCGCGGCGAGCCAGCCGTCCCCGGCGCGCAGCAGCTTGTCGACCTCGTCGGCGGCGATCCAGTAGTGCTTGGCATCGTCGAGGACCGGCAGGAGCACATAGAGCTGCCGCAGGGCGTCGGCAAGCCGCAGCTCGCCCTCCAGCACGAGACGTACGTAGCGGGATTCCCCCCACTCGGGGAACTGCTCGTCGAGCGGGACGGCGTCGGCCTGTACGAGGTCCCAGCCGAGCGGGTCGAACAGCCGGTGCACCATCGCGGCGCCGCCGCGCGCGGGGAGCACGGGGATCTCGATGCGCAGCGGGCGCACCCGGTCCGGGAGGTCCGGGCGCAGGACGCACTGCCCCTTCAGGGCGGTGCGGAACACCCCGCCGAGCGCGACGGCGAGCAGCGAGGAGGCCGCGTACGGACGGTCGTTGACGTACTGGGCGAGCGCGGCGTCAGGCGCCCCGCCCCGCCCATTGCCCTTCCCGCGGCGGACGAGCGCGACGGGGTCCACCTCCAACAGCAGGGCCGCCGTACACCGCTGGGCCGTGGCCTCCGGGTAGAAGACGTGGGCGGTGCCGTGGGACTGGTTCTCCACGCGCACCCGATCCGGGTGCTTGTGCAGGAGAAAGCCCAGGTCAGTCGCCGGATTGTCGGCGGTCCCGGTGGTGGTGATCGTAAGGAACATGCGCTTCAGCATGACTGTCGGTCCGCCCTCGGGCCAACGGATTTCGAGCGAAAACAAGTACGATCTTCAACCTTCTCGGTAGGCTCCGCGCTCCGCACCGTGTTCAGCCTCCAGGAGCGCCATGTACCCGCCACCGCACACCTACGCCTCCCCACCCCCGCACAGGCCCCCGCGGCGCTGGTGGCAGCATCCCGCGACGGTCATCACGGCGCTCGTCCTGCTGCCGCCCGCGGGGATCGCGCTCGCCTGGACGAGCCAGTGGAAGCGATCGCAGAAGATCCTCGCCACCGTGCTGTCCGGCGTCTGGTTCCTGATACCGCTGTTGCCGGACCCGCCGAAGCAGACCGGGACCGAGGCCGCACCCCAAGCCGCTGCGGCGGCCTCCGCCCCTTCCGCCCCGAGCAGTAGCCCGACGCCCGCGCCGACACCCACGCCGAGCGCCGCACCGCAGATGCCCTCCACCGTCGGATGGCCCTATGCACAGGCGGAGAAGGCGGTGGCGGATCTGACCGGCGGCGAACTCAAGGCCCTGAGCGCCTACGACGACGTCACCCTCCCCACCGATCACGGGAGTTGGCTCGTCTGCTTCCAGGACGTGGCGGCAGGCACCGCGCTCGTGCCGCAGAGCGCCGCTCCGGTCGTGCACCTGGCGGCGCCGGGCACCGGCTGCCCCGCGGCACCCGGAACGAACCTGCGACCGGAGCCCGTCGCCCCCGCGCCGCCCACCCCCGCGCCCGCCCGGACGGCCGCTCCGACGAGCGCCCCGGCACCGGACGACGGGACGGGCAGCAGCGGCGGCGGGAGCATTTCGTACCGGAACTGCGCTGCCGTCAGAGCGGCGGGCGCGGCCCCCATCCACCGGGGCGAGCCCGGCTACGGCCGCCACCTCGACCGCGACGGCGACGGCGTCGGCTGCGAAAGCTGAGCAGTCGCCGTCATCTGCCCGACCGCCCGCCCTGCCGGGCCAGTTCCGCGATGCGGTCGGGCCCGATGCGGCAGCAGCCGCCGATCAGCCGGGCCCCGGTACGGCGCCAGGCGTCCGTCGGCCAGGGGGGCATGACTTCCGGCGCCCGCCAGGTGCCGGTGGCCGCCTCCCAGACGGAGCCGTCGTTGGGGTAGGCCAGCAGCGGCTTGGCGGTGACGGCGGCGGCCGCCTCCAGGGCGGGGAGGACCTCCGCGGGGTCGCAGCAGTTGACCCCGAGGGCGATGACCTGGGGGGACTGCGCGGCGAGCGCGAAGGCTTCGGGCAGCGGGTGCCCGGACCGAGTGCGGCCGCCCGCCACGGTGTAGCTCAGCCACGCCGGGGCGCCGGTCTCGGCGAGGACGGTGAGCACGGCCTCGGCCTCGTCCGGGTCGGGGAGGGTCTCCACGGCCAGCACGTCGGGGCCCGCGGCGAGCAGGGCCTCGATGCGGGGGCGGTGGAACGCGGCGAGCTCGCGCACGCTCAGCCCGTACCGGCCGCGGTACTCGGAGCCGTCCGCGAGCACCGCTCCATACGGGCCGACCGACGCGGCGACCCAAACGTCGTGGTCGGCGGCCTCGGCCGCCCGGGCGGCGAGCACGACGCTGCGGTGCAGCAGCGCCGTGGTGGCGTCGCGGTCGCGGCCCCGGGCGGCGAAGGCCTCATAGCCGACCTGGTAGCCGGCGGTGATCAGCACTTCGGCGCCGGCCCGGGCGTACGCCGTGTGGGCGGCCTCGACCTGGACCGGCCGTTCGTCGAGGACGCGGCCGGTCCACAGACCTCCGGTCAGGTCGCAGCCCTGAGCGGAGAGCTGGTTGCTGAGCCCGCCGTCCAGGACGACGGTCCGGTGGGCCAGGGCCTCGGCGAGCGGGCCCGTCGCGAGGGGCATCGCTTTCCCCGTCCGCTAGTGGAGCTGGGGGAGCACCCGGGCCGAGATCAGCTCCAGGTGGTCCAGGTCGTCGAGGTCGAGCAGCTGGAGGTAGACGCGGGAGGAGCCGACGGCGCCGTACGCGCCGATCTTCTCCACGACCTCGGCCGGGGAGCCGGCCAGGCCGTTGGCCCTGAGCTCGTCCACGTCGCGGCCGATGGCGGCGGCCCGGCGGGCCACCTCGGCGTCGTCCTTGCCCACGCAGACCACGAGGGCGTTGGAGTAGACGAGGTCGTCGGGCTTCCGACCGGCCTGCACTGCGGCCTCCCTGACCCGGCCGAACTGCCGCTCGCTGTCGGCGATCGACGCGAAGGGCATGTTGAACTCGTCGGCGTACCGCGCGGCGAGACGCGGGGTGCGCCTGGCCCCGTGGCCACCCACGAGGAGCGGGACCCGGTGCTGGGCGGGCTTGGGGAGCGCGGGCGAGTTCTCCACCCGGTAGTGGACGCCCGTGTAGTCGAAGGTGGCGCCCGGCGCGGTGGCCCACAGCCCGGTGACGATGGCCAGCTGTTCCTCCAGCCGGGACATCCGGTCCGCCGGGAAGGGAATGCCGTAGGCCTTGTGCTCCTCCTCGAACCAGCCGGCGCCCAGGCCCAGCTCGATGCGGCCGCCGGACATCTGGTCGACCTGGGCCACCTGGATGGCCAGGACGCCGGGCAGCCGGAAGGTGCCGGCCGTCATCAGGGTGCCGAGACGGATCCTTGTGGTCTCGCGGGCCAGCCCGGCGAGGGTGATCCAGGCGTCGGTGGGGCCGGGCAGGCCGTCGGCGGCTCCCATCCGCAGGTAGTGGTCGGAGCGGAAGAACGCATCGAAGCCGAGGTCCTCGGTGGCCTTGGCGACGGTCAGGAGGGTGTCGTAGCTCGCGCCCTGCTGGGGCTCGGTGAAAATGCGAAGATCCATACCTTCCATCCTGCCCCTCCCGCCCCGCCAGGGTGAATCTTCGTCAACCGGACGTGTCGATGCCCTGCGCCCTCAGTGACCGGCCCGGACCGGGATCGTTTGCCCGGACGGAGCCGGACCGCCCGGCCCGCGCGCCGGCGGCTTCTCGCCGGTGCGTCCACCGCCCCCTTCCCCTCGGAAGGGCCAGGGCCGAGGAGGCCGCCATGTCCCACGAGGCCGTGCCGCAGACCCCCCGACAGACCGGCTGGACCGGACAGGCCGCACACGACGCACACGACGCACGGCAGGAGTCGGCTGCGCCCGCGCAGAGCGGCGGCGCCCCGAAGGGCCTGCTGCAGCAGATGGAGGAGCTGATGGCCGCGCTGAACGCCGACCTCTCGCAGCTCGACGCCGATCTGCAGTCCTCCGCGGACCGCACCGCCGGGAGCGAGCGCCCGTTCCACCGGTCCTCCTGACCATGCGGGTCCCGTCGCGCACGGCGGGACCCGGCCCGTGCCGCTGTCTCCACCGCCCGTGCCGGGCCGTGTCCGGCTCAGGCCACGCCCGAGGCGGACCCCCGCTCGCGCACCGTCATGCGGCGCAGGATGGCCCGCACCCGGTCGCTGGACTCGTCAGCCGCATCGATCGACTCTATGCACTGCCAGTACAGGGCCTCGTCGTCCGTGCCGCAGGCCACCCCCACCAGGGCTATCCCCACTTCGCCCAGGAGTGCCTGGAGCCCGAGGAGCACCTGGCGGACATCCGCCACCACGCTCAGCTGTGCGGCTCGCGGCGGGTACTCGGGCGCGCTGCCCTCGCCGCGCAGGGCCGCCCGGTCCAGTACCCCGCATCCTCTGCCACCCGCTTCCCCCAGTCCCCGCGCCTCCGATCTCAGCTCAGGCGGCCCGGTGACCGCCAGCCAGCTCCCGATTCCCTGTGCGAGCGCCTGGGCCTGCCAGGCCTCGCCCACGATGTCCCACGCAGCCCCGCTCTGTGCCAGCGCGTGCCGGCCGGCCGCGATGAGCCGTACCGCATCCATGTGCCGTCCCCCGTCCGCACGACATCCCGCCGTCCTCACCACTACCCAGAGTGAGGGCAACAGGCCGGTAAAGCCAGGGGTATTCGGAAAATGTGGACAGAATCGTGATTGTGGAAGAGTCCATCACTCCGAAGAGTGACGATTCGGTGTCGGACCACCCGTTACGGGGAAGCGCAGTTCATTCCTCTCGATCTTCGCGGCGAGCGCATCCAGCACATCCACCCCGAGAACCTCACAGAACTGCAGCAGATACGCGAGCACGTCGGCGACCTCATCGGCCACGCGATGGGCGGAGTCCGGTTCCTCCATGACCTTCGCCGACTGCTCCGGTGTCAGCCACTGGAAGATCTCGACCAGTTCGGAGGCCTCCACGCTCAGCGCCACCGCCAGGTTCTTGGGCGTGTGGTACGGCTGCCAGCCGCGCGCCGCCGCGAACTGCACGAGCCTGCGCTGCAACAGGTCCAGCCGTTCCGCGGGGGGCCGTTCGGGCTGCCGGGACTCCTGCGTCTCGTTCATGCCGACAGGTCTACCACCGATACGCCCGGCAAGTGGCGGGCGGCGGCCGCGGTCCCCTCCCCCACGGCCGCCACCAGCCGGACGTGGCCCCGGCCGCAGGACAGCAGCGCCAGCCGCAGCAGTTCGGCGCCCTGCCTGCCGTCGAGGTCGCGGTCGAGGCCGTCGGCCAGCACGGTCAGCGCCTGCTGCGCGGCGAGCAGTTCGGCGGCCGGGTCCATGTCCAGTACGCCCGGTCCGGTGAGCAGGACCAGCGCCAGTGCCAGGAAGCGGAGTTCGCCCGCGCCGAGCCGGGCCAGTTCCGTGGCGGGCCGGCCGGGTCCGCGGTCCAGCACCGCGGTGACGGCGCCGCCTTCGGGAGCCCTCACGTCCAGGGCGGCGACGGGTCCCGCGCAGCCGGTACGGGCGGCCTCGGCCAGCAGGGCGTGGCGGGTACCGCACTCGTGGCGGGTACGGCGCAGTACGTCGGCCAGGTTGGCGCAGTCGCCCAGCAGCCGGCCCTCGCCCCGGGGGACGGGCGCGCGCATCCACTCCGGGCGGGGGTCGCAGGCGAACACCGAGCGCAGGGCCACGATCACCTGCTCGGAGGCGGTCAGCACCTTCCGCTGGCCGGCCGTGGAGCCCGCGACCCGCAGCGGGAGCAGCGCGGTGCCGAGGCGATCGTCGGGCAGCGGGGCCCGGGTGACGCCGACGGCGCCGCCGGTCAGCCAGGCGGCCTGCACCGAACGCCGGCCGGGGTCGCGCAGGGCGGTGGCGAACAGGATCTGCCCGTCCTGCGTGAGCCGTTCCCCGACGATCCGCAGGGTGGGTTCGGCCTGGACGGCGAGGTCGAGCCGGACCGGACCGGCGGGCCCGTCGACCGTGCACCCGAGGCGGAACCCGCGCCGGTGCTGGGCGTCGGGGAGGGCCCCTTCGGGGATCCGGGCGGCGGGATCGGGGAATGCCTCCTCGACGGTGGCGCCCGCGCCGAGCCCGGCCAACGCCTCGTAGGCGGCCAGGACCTGGGACTTGCCGCTGCCGCTCGGGCCGGCGAAGAGGGTGACGGACCCGACCGGAAAGGCCGCGCCCCGGTGCCGCCCGAAGGCGGACAGTCGCAACTCAGTGACGACGGGACGCAGATGCGGGGGCCGGTTTGCCGCGTCGGCGGGCCGGGCGCCGCCGCGGCGGGCCGCCTGCGGAGAAGCCGGAGCGGGGTCGGCCGGAAGCGGCGCCACCGTGGGATCGGCCGCCGTGACAGCGGGGCCGGGTCCCGGGGCGCCGGAACACGCCGCCTCGGGACCGCCGGGGAGGGGAGCCGCCGGGGCGTCCCGCCCGTCGGGCGGCGAGGGCGCGGGCGAGGGCGCGGGCGCGGCCGGAAACGGCGGCGGTCCGCCGACCGGTCCGGTCGCGGGGGAATCGGTACGGGTGTCGCCCAACGCGACGGCGGTGGCGTCCATGCGCCGGACGGTACGGGTCGCCGGGCCCCCCGCGGCCCCGGCGAACCGTTACTTCGTACGGACCTTCCTACGATCGGGGGACGGCCGCGGCCGCGATCCCCTCGACCTCGGTCCCCACGGGCGCGAGCAGGAAGACGTTCCGATCCACCCGGTGCATCCCGCTGCCCAGCCCGAAGACCACCCCACTGCTGAAGTCGAGGATCCGCTTGGCCACTTCGCTGTCCGCGCCGGTGAGGTCGAGCAGGACCGGGATCTGCGCGATCAGGTACTCGGCGACCTCCCGCGCGTCCGCGAAGATCTGGACTCTGATCACCACGAAGCGCCGCTGCTCCGCCGCGGCCGCCCCGGGCGACTTGGGAATCGTGCGGTGGTCCACCCGGGAGGGCCACTCGTTGCGACTGCGCAGCGGTACCACCTGCGCGAGCCCCTCCCACTGTTCATCGGTGACGTCGTACCTGCTCACCGGGCCGCCTCGGCCGCGCGCTTCATGTGCATCCCCCCATCCTCTCGCGTTTCACCCGTTCAGCCCAACAGCGACACGAAGCGTGCCGGGTGCCCCCGGAAGTGAAATGAGTTAGGTTAGGCATACCTAACCATCTGACGATGGAGAGATCCGCATGCGCCTGTTCGGTGACCCCACGACCCCGGCCGCCCTGCCCACCGCCGCCGAGCGGATCCGGTCGGTCCTGACCGCCGCCCACTCCATGACGGTGACCACCGACGGCCTGCGCACCGAAGTCCGGCACCTCGACGGCGGCGACCCCATGGGCCGCCTGCACCTGCACCCCGCCGAGCCCGGCGGCCACGCGGAACACCGGCCCGCGATCCGGCTGGAGTTCACCGACGTCGCACCCACCCCCGTCCGGGACCGGGTGCGCGCCCGCGTCACCGTGCTCGGCCGGCTGCTCACCCCCCACTCCGACCTGTCCCCCGGGTCCGGCGCCGAGTCGGTCTGCATGGAGTTCGATCGGGCCGTGCTGGAGACCGCCGACGGGATCGCCCACGTCGGCCTGGAGGAGCTCGACCGGGCCGACCCCGACCCGCTCGCCGCGCACGAGGCGGGCATGCTCACGCACCTCCTCGACGACCACCACGACCTCGTGACCCTGCTGCTGCGCCTGGTCCGGCCGCACCCCACGGCCGCGGTCGTGCGTGCCCTGCCGCTGGCCATGGACCGCTACGGGATCACCCTGCGGCTGGAGGAGCGGCGCGGCCACCGCGACGTACGGCTGGCCTTCCCCTCGCCCCTCACCCACGTCGAGCAGTCGGGCGCCCAGATCCAGGCGCTCTTCAGCGCGGCGCGCAGGCGCTCGCACCGCAACACGCTGCCGGCCTGAGCATTCGGGAACACCCCTGACGGAGGCCCCGCGGAGGGCGATCAGGAAAGCCACCTCCTCCAGCACGTACGGATCGTCCTGACCGTCCGGCACCACGGCCCGCCGGTCCCGGCGACGGGCCGTGGTGTCGGAAGGCCGACGCCCCTCCGTCCCGGAGCGCCCGGAGCAGCCCGAAGCCGGTCGGAGTCCCGTCCGGCCCTACCCGCCACGCGGTCCCCCCGGATGCGCCGCGGGCCACCGGGGCCGGGCGGCGTCCCTTCTGTCGGATGTCTGCAATCGGGCGGTCATGGCCGGGACCGGGCCGGCGGGCGCTCCGCAGGGGGCCGCCCGGAGGAGCCGCGGGCCGCCGCGCCGGAGCCCCCGACCGTGCGCGGCGCCCCCGAAAGGGATCGCGGTCCCCCGGGCGGGTCCGGCCGCGCCGGCCCGGGCCGCCGCAACCGTCCTGCTCAGCCGGGTGTTCCAGGACCTCCTCGGCACGGCGCGAGAGGGGGAGATCACACCCGCCGGTATGGTGCCACCTGAGCGCGCTCCCCTACATTCGAGCCATGACGGTCCTGCCTGACGACGGGCTCTCCCTGGCCGCCGAGTTCCCTGACGCGACGCATGAGCAGTGGCAGCGCCTTGTAGAAGGCGTACTGCGCAAGTCGGGCAAGGAAGCATCCGGCGAGGCCGCAGAGGAAGCGCTGTCCACCCGACTCGAGGACGGGCTCACCACCCGCCCGCTGTACACCGCGCCGTCCGACGGGACGGTGCCCGACACCGGATTTCCCGGCTTCGCCCCCTTCGTCCGCGGAGGCAGGCCGGAAGGCACCACCGCGAACGGCTGGGACGTGCGCCAGCGCCTCGCGGGCACCGATCCGCAGCGCCTGAACGAAGCGGCCCTCGCCGACCTGGAGAACGGGGTCACCTCCCTCTGGCTCACCGTGGGCAGCGGCGGCATCCCGGTCGATGGTCTCGCCCGGGCCCTGGAGGGGGTCTACCTGGACCTCGCGCCGATCGCCCTGGACGCCGGAGCCGACTACGCGGGGGCCGCCCGCGCGCTGCTGGACCTGTGCGCCGAGCGATCGGTGGCGCCGGAGGCCGTGCGGGCCTCCCTGGGCGCCGATCCGCTGGGTCACGAGGCACGGACCGGCGAGGCACTGGACCAGGCCGCCGCCGTGGAGCTGGCGCGGGAGGCCGCCGCCGGCCTGCCCGGGGTGCGGACCCTGACCGTGGACGCCCTCCCGTACCACGAGGCCGGCGGCAGCGCCGCCGAGGAGCTGGGGCTGTCACTGGCCACCGGAGTCGCCTACCTGCGCGCCCTCTCCGCAGGTGGGCTGAGCGTCGAAGCCGCGCTCGGCCAGATCGAGTTCCGGTACGCGGCCACCGCTGACCAGTTCCTCACCATCGCCAAGTTCCGCGCCGCGCGCCGGCTGTGGGCCCGGATCGCCGAGGCCTCGGGGGCTCCGGAGGCCGGCGCCCAGCTCCAGCACGCGGTCACCTCGCCGGTGATGATGACCCGCCGCGACCCCTGGGTGAACATGCTGCGCACCACCGTGGCCTGCATGGCCGCGGGTGTCGGCGGGGCCGACTCGGTCACCGTGCTCCCCTTCGACAACGAGCTCGGCCTGCCGGACGCGTTCGCGCGCCGCATCGCCCGCAACACCTCCACCATCCTGCTGGAGGAGTCGCACCTGGCCCGGGTGATCGACCCGGCCGGCGGCTCCTACTACGTCGAGCGCCTCACCGACGAACTCGCCCATGCAGCCTGGGAGTTCTTCCGAACCCTGGAGAGGGCCGGCGGCCTGGCCGCAGCCCTGCGCTCCGGGCTGGTCGCCGACCGGCTCGCCGCCACCTGGGCGGAGCGCTCCCGGAAGCTGGCCAAGCGCCGCGAACCCATCACCGGTGTCAGCGAGTTCCCGCTGCTCTCGGAGAAGCCCGTCGTCCGCGAGCCCGCGCCCGCCGCCCCGACGGGCGGACTGCCGCGCGTACGGCGGGACGAGGCGTACGAGGCCCTGCGCGCCCGCAGTGACGCCCACCTGGCGCAGACCGGCGCCCGGCCGAGGATCTTCCTCGCTGCGCTGGGCCCGGCGGCCGCGCACACCGCGCGCGCCACCTTCGCCTCCAACCTGTTCCAGGCGGGCGGCGTCGAGCCGGTGCACGACCCGGTGTCGGTGGACCCGCGGACGGCCGCCGAGGCGTACGCGGCGAGCGGCGCCGACGGCATGGCCGTGCTCTGCTCCAGCGACGTCCTGTACGAGGAGCAGGCCGCGGCGGTGGCCGCCGCGCTGCGCGGCGCGGGCGCCACGACGGTCTTCCTCGCCGGACGACCGGGCACCGCAGAGGCTTCCGTGGACGAGTACGTCTTCGCCGGCTGTGACGCCGTCGCCGTGCTGTCCTCCGTACTCGACCGGATGGGAGTGCCCGCATGAGCATCCCCGATTTCTCCGAGCTGGCGCTCGGTCCCACCGCCGCCGCCGGGATCTCGGAGGAGCAGTGGCGCTCCTCGGTGAAGGAGTCCACCGGCACCGCGGCCGCCGACCTGCTGTGGGAGACGCCCGAGGGCATCGGCGTCAAGCCGCTCTACACCGGGCGGGACGTGGAGGGCCTGGACTTCCTTCGGACGTACCCGGGTGTGGCCCCGTACCTGCGCGGCCCGTACCCGACGATGTACGTCAACCAGCCCTGGACGATCCGGCAGTACGCCGGCTTCTCCACGGCCGAGGAGTCGAACGCCTTCTACCGGCGCAACCTGGCGTCCGGCCAGAAGGGCCTGTCGGTGGCCTTCGACCTGCCGACGCACCGCGGCTACGACAGCGACCACCCGCGCGTCACCGGTGACGTCGGCATGGCGGGCGTGGCGATCGACTCGATCTACGACATGCGGCAGCTGTTCGACGGGATCCCGCTGGACAGGATGTCGGTGTCGATGACGATGAACGGCGCGGTGCTGCCCGTCCTCGCGCTCTACATCGTGGCCGCGGAGGAGCAGGGCGTCTCCCCCGACAAGCTGGCCGGGACCATCCAGAACGACATCCTCAAGGAGTTCATGGTCCGCAACACCTACATCTATCCGCCGGGGCCCTCGATGCGGATCATCTCCGACATCTTCGCCTTCACCTCGCAGAAGATGCCCCGGTACAACTCGATCTCCATCTCCGGCTACCACATCCAGGAGGCCGGTGCCACGGCCGACCTGGAGCTGGCCTACACCCTCGCGGACGGTGTGGAGTACCTGCGGGCCGGCCAGGCGGTGGGGCTGGACGTGGACGCGTTCGCGCCGCGCCTGTCGTTCTTCTGGGCGATCGGCATGAACTTCTTCATGGAGGTCGCGAAGCTGCGCGCGGCCCGCCTGCTGTGGGCGCGCCTGGTCAAGCAGTTCGACCCGAAGAACGCCAAGTCGCTCTCCCTGCGCACGCATTCGCAGACCTCGGGCTGGTCGCTGACCGCGCAGGACGTCTTCAACAACGTGACGCGCACCTGCATCGAGGCGATGGCGGCCACCCAGGGGCACACCCAGTCCCTGCACACCAACGCCCTCGACGAGGCGCTCGCGCTGCCGACGGACTTCTCGGCGCGCATCGCCCGCAACACCCAGCTGTTGCTGCAGCAGGAGTCGGGGACCTGCCGGTCGATCGACCCGTGGGGCGGCAGCGCGTACGTGGAGAAGCTGACGTACGACCTGGCGCGGCGGGCCTGGCAGCACATCGAGGAGGTCGAGGCGGCCGGCGGCATGGCGCAGGCCATCGACGCGGGCATCCCCAAGCTGCGCGTGGAGGAGGCCGCGGCCCGTACGCAGGCGCGGATCGACTCCGGCCGCCAGCCGGTGATCGGCGTCAACAAGTACCGGGTGGACAGCGACGAGGCGATCGAGGTCCTCAAGGTCGACAACTCCTCGGTGCGCGCCCAGCAGATCGCCAAGCTGCGGCGGCTGCGCGAGGAGCGTGACGAGGCCATCACCCAGGGCACGCTGCGGGCACTGACGAACGCCGCGGAGCGCGGCGACGGCAACCTCCTCGCCCTCGCGGTGGACGCGGCCCGCGCCAAGGCGACCGTGGGTGAGATCTCGGACGCACTGGAGAAGGTGTACGGACGGCACGCGAGCCAGATCCGTACGATCGCGGGCGTGTACCGAAACGAAGCGGGCGAGTCCCCGTCGGTGGAGCGCACCCGTGCGCTGGTGGACCGGTTCGAGCAGGCGGAGGGTCGTCGTCCGCGCATCCTGGTGGCCAAGATGGGCCAGGACGGGCACGACCGGGGCCAGAAGGTGATCGCGACCGCCTTCGCCGACCTCGGCTTCGACGTGGACGTCGGCCCGCTGTTCCAGACCCCGGCGGAGGTGGCCCGTCAGGCCGTCGAGGCGGACGTCCACGTCGTGGGCGTGTCGTCGCTGGCGGCCGGCCACCTGACCCTCGTACCGGCGCTGCGCGAGCAGCTGGCGGAGGAGGGCCGTGAGGACATCATGATCGTCGTGGGCGGGGTGATTCCGCCGGCCGATGTCCCGACGCTGCTGGAGATGGGCGCCACCGCGGTGTTCCCGCCCGGGACGGTCATCCCGGACGCGGCCCACGACCTGGTGACGCGGCTGGCCGCGGACCTGGGCCACGAGCTGTAGGCGGGTGCCGGTGCCGAAGATCGACATCGAGGCGTACGCGAAGGGGGTGCTCGACGGGAAGCGCGCGTTCATCGCGCGTGCGATCACCCTCGTCGAGTCCACCCTGCCCGCCCACCGGGTGCTCGCGCAGAGCCTGTTGACGGAGCTGCTGCCGCACGCGGGGCGGACCCGGCGGATCGGCATCAGCGGTGTGCCGGGGGTGGGGAAGTCCACCTTCATCGACGCCTTCGGCACGATGCTGACGGGGCTCGGCCACCGGGTGGCGGTGCTCGCGGTGGACCCGTCGTCGACGCGCACCGGCGGCTCCATCCTGGGCGACAAGACCCGGATGGAGCGACTGTCGGTGGACCCGGCGGCCTTCGTGCGGCCCTCGCCGTCGGCGGGGACGCTCGGCGGGGTCGCCAGGGCCACCCGCGAGTCGATGATCGTGATGGAGGCGGCGGGCTACGACGTGGTCCTGGTCGAGACGGTCGGCGTGGGCCAGTCGGAGACCACGGTGGCGGGCATGGTCGACTCCTTCCTGCTGCTGTCGCTGGCCCGTACCGGCGACCAGTTGCAGGGCATCAAGAAGGGCGTCCTGGAGCTCGCCGACGTACTGGCGGTGAACAAGGCGGACGGCCCGCACGAGCGGGACGCCAAGGCCGCCGCCCGGGAGCTGTCGGGCGCGCTGCGGCTGATGCATCCGGTGGACGCTGCCTGGACGCCGCCGGTGCTGACGTGCAGCGCCCGGGAGTCGACGGGCCTGGACGAGGTGTGGAACCGCCTGGAGCAGCACCGCGCGCTGCTGGACGCGGGGGGCCGGCTGGCGGCGAAGCGGGCGGCGCAGCAGGTGGAGTGGACCTGGTCGATGGTCCGTGACGAGCTGCTCGAACGCCTCCGCGCGAACCCGGCCGTACGGGAGCTCGCACCGGGTCTGGAGGCCGAGGTCAGGGCGGGCTCGCTGACCCCGACGTCGGCGGCGGACCGCATCCTGTCGGCCTTCGGGAGCCCGGGCGCCTGAACCCCCTGGGCCGTACCGCCGGCGGTGCTGCGAGAAGGCCGTGCCCCCGGCCCCCGGACGCGTGCCGGGGGCCGGGGGCACGGCCGTGCCGTCATGCCTCGACCAGCACCGACCCGGTCGGGGTGAGGGCCTCGCGGAGCAGGCGGAGCTGTTCGACCGTGTTCTCGGTGGACAGCAGGGCGGAGAGGATTGCGATGCGGGCCTGGCCGGCGCGCAGGGTGCCGGTGGGGACGGCGCCGGCGGCCACGAGGTCCACCGCTCCGCCGTGCGTGTAGATCTCGGTGACCGGCCCGGCCATGACCCGGGTGGTCAGGGCGACCAGCACGCCTCGGGCGACGGCGGCCCGGACGGCCTCGACGATCTCCGGGGTGGCGTTGCCCGCGCCGGTCCCGATGAGGACGATGCCGCGCGCGCCGGCTTCGACGGAGGCGTTCAGGAGCACCGGGTCGGCGTCGGCGTGGTGCATCACCACGTCGACGCGCGGCGGGACTTCGGGCATCGCCGGCAGCGGAAGGGCGGCCGGGCGCCGGGGGGTGCGCAGGATGGTGACCTTGCCGAAGCCGACCTTCCCGAGCAGTTCCTTGGAGGGGTCCGCGAACGCGTCCAGTTCCACGGCCTGTGTCTTCACGGTGCCGCGCGCGGCGTGCACGCGTCCGGCGAAGGAGATCAGGACGCCGAGCCCGCGGGTGGTGGCGGCGGTGAGCAGCGCGTCGTACAGGTTCCCCGGTCCGTCGCCGTCGGCGGTCCCCATCGGGCGCTGCGCGCCGGTGAAGACCACGGGGCGCGGGTCGTGGTGGTGCAGGTCGACGAGGAACGCCGACTCCTCCAGGGTGTCGGTGCCGTGGGTGACGACGATGCCGTCGACGCCCGGGTCGGCGAGCACCTCGTGCACGGTGCGCAGGAGGGTGAGCTGGTGGGCCGTGGTGAGTCGGGGGCTGTTCACGCTGAACAGGTCGACGACCTCGACGGTCATGCCTTCCGGCAGTGGTGCCGTGGCGATGACCTCGTTGCCGTCGGCGTCGGCCGCGAAGCCGGAGCCCTGCCAGCGGCTGGCTATCGTGCCGCCGGTGCTGATGACGACGATCCGTCCCATGCTGCCTGGCCACCCTTCACTCGTACATATGTACTTAAAGCAGCAATGATAGAGAGATCTGTACGCAATGTGCTTGCGTCTTCCGCCGAGGTGGCGAGAAGACACGGGTGATAATTGCGCCATGGATGCCATTGACCGCGATATCTTGCGCGAGCTTCAGGCCGACGGGCGGCTGAGCAACCAGGAGCTCGCCCAGCGGGTGGGGCTGACCCCGTCGCCCTGCATGCGCCGGGTGCGCCAGCTGGAACAGGACGGGGTGATCCAGGGCTACCGCGCCGTGATCGACCCCGAGGCGGTCGACCGCGGTTTCGAGGTGCTCGTCTCGGTCGAGGTGCGCCGCGACCGGGAGGCGGTGGAGGCCTTCGAGGCGGCCCTGCAGGACATCCCGGACGTCATCGAGGCCTACCGCCTCTTCGGGAGCCCGGGCTGCCTGCTGCGGATCGCCGTCGCGGACCTGCGGGCGTACGAGCGGCTGTGGATCGAGAAGCTGACCGCCCTCACCGGCATCACCGAGGTCAACTCGCAGATCATCATGAAGCGCGTCAAGGAGCCGACCGGCCTGCCGGTGACCTGAGCGGGCGGCGGCCGGGGCGCGGAACGCCCGTGCCCGACGGCTCGGGGCCGTCGGGCACGGGCGGTGGGGGCATGCGGCGCGACGGCCCGCACCGCGGCGGCCGTGTCGGCGTTGACGTTGCAGACGTGGCCGTCCTCGGCGTCGCGGGCGACGGAGGAAACGACCGGACTGCGGCCGTCCGCGAGGAGCGCCTCCAGGGCGCCGGTATCCACCCGGGTGATCTCGCCGACCCTGCCGATGTCCACGGTTCGCCGTCGACCCACGGGACGTGCGGGACAGCGGTGAGGGTGTCCGCGTCCTCGCCGGTCATCCCGACGGCCAGCGGGCCGTTGGTGTTGATCGGCCCGACGAGCTCACGCCGGACCCGCCCGGCGAGCACCATGCGGACCGCGTCCATCGCGGGAGACGAGGTGACCCGCAGCCCCGCCTTGACGGGAAGACGTGGGAGGAAGTCCGTTCCCGGGAATTCGACCAGAACATCAAAAAACTGGTGCATGGTGTTCGGAGCTGTCCCGTCAACAGGACAGCGGGGGAAGCGCATCGACCGGGCCGGTGGCGTGCCTCATCGGCACTCCGGTCTCCACGGGGCACCCGCAAGGTGCCGTGATCGGGCACGGCGGTCTCGCCGACTCCATCCCCATGAACGGATGACGGCCCCTTCCCGTCCGGGAAACGGACCGTGAACTGCTTGAATTGGAGTGGATGCATGAGCAACAACCCGTTCGACGGCGCCGACGGCCGGTTCTTCGTCTTGGTCAACGACGAGGGCCAGCACTCTCTGTGGCCGTCGTTCGCGGAGATTCCGGCCGGCTGGCACGTCATATTCGGCGAGGAAAGCCGCCAGCTGTGCCTGGAGTACGTCGAGGCGAACTGGACCGACCTGCGGCCGAAGAGCCAGCGCGACGCCATGGCCGCGGACCGGGTTCCGGTCGACGCAGCGTGAAGTGAATCCGGCATTCCGTGCAGCGCGCGGAACGGCCGCAAACGTGCCGGCCAGTTCCTGCTCGACCCTGCGCAGGACGACGGAGTCGGCGATCTCCCCGCTGCGCACGGCGATGTTCGACAGCAGGGGCGACGACAGGCCGTGGGTGTGCTCGGTGCCGCCCTGGAGGTAGATCCCGCAGGACAGCCCCGCCGCGGCGACGAGGCGGTGGTCGCGCTCCACCCGGTGCCGGCCCGCCTCGCCCCGCAGGAGGTGCCGGTCGAAGTCGCCGAGCAGCCCCGCCGGGAAGGGGTGTCGTCGGCGACCGAGTAGCCGTAGGACACGCGGTCGGCGAGGCCGACCGCCGCCCATTCCAGGTACTGGTGGAATTCCTGCCGCGTCGGGAAGAAATCCTGATGGTTGACGAACTGCACCAGCCGACCGGCCGCATGCAGATAGGAAACGAAACTGAACCTGGACACCGGATTGCGCTAGGCGGCCAGGTCCTTGAGGAACGACATCTGCACGGTCGTCGATGGCAGCAGCATGTTGCGGTGCCAGCCGAACGACGCCTTGCGCTCGAAGAACGCGACCTTGAACGGACGGTCCGGAACGTTGGCCCGGTGCTCTTCCAGAGCGATTGCGAGCGACAGTCTGGACGGGCCTAAACCGACGCCCACCACGTCACGAATCTCGTGTTCACGTGTACTCGTTGCCCCCATGGAAAATTCTCCCGCTGGCGTCATGGAATCTCGACCGGTGACCCGAGAGAGCTTTGTTCAGTATTGCTCCAGAGAACGCTCGGCCGATGTTCAAGCTCAGCCGGGAGCAACCCGCTGACGTGCGGGCGGGCGGGTGCTGGACTCCTTCACCCACAGCGGGTGCACGCGCCGGCGCGACACGGCGGACCTCATGCGCCGGCTGCCCTGACCGACCGGAGCGGGCCCGAGACCGGGACCCCCACTTCACCGCCAACGTCGAACTGACCGGGGCCGCACCCCGCTACGTACGGCTGCAGGCGCCGATTGGCGCCTCGACCCCGCCGAGCTGGCCACCCCCACGCCTCCGTCGCCGACGTGCCCGGACTGGCCGAGCACAGCATCGTCGTCGGGTCCCTGTCCGAGAGCCACGCCATCAGCGGTTGGCGGCCGGGCTTCCTGTGCTCCGGCTCCGTGCGGCCCCCTTCGCTTCTGGGTGCGTGCAGCGGATCCCTAGATCTTCGCCTCGCGCTTGAAGGCCGAGCGCGCCCACAGGAAGCCGAGGAGGCTGAGAGCGACGCCCCAGCCCAGCGCCAGCCAGGCGCTGTTGCCGATCTCCGTGCCCATGAGCAGGCCGCGGAGGGTGTCGGTCATCGGGGTGAAGGGCTGGTACTCGGCGAACCAGCGCAGGCCGACCGGCATGGACTCCGGCGGGACGATCGCGCTGCCGAGGAAGGGCAGGAAGGTCAACGGCATGGGGGCGTTGCCCGCCGCCTCGACGCTGCTGGCACCCAGACCGATGGCCGCGGACAGCCAGCTGAGGCCGAAGGCGAGCGGTCCAGGTCCGCCAGTCCTTGCGGTCCGGCGCCCGCCACCCCCGGACCAACAGGGCCCGCAGCGCTTCCTTGTCCTCCCGTACCCGCAGCCGTCGGAACGGGCCGCCGCAGTCTCCCGGGGCGGTCAGTGTGCGCTCGTGACAGGACGGACGACGAGTTCGTCGACGTCGACCTCCGGCGGCGGGGACACCGCGTACGCGAGGGCGTCCGCGACGGCGGAGGCCGGCAACGCCACCGCCCGGGCCCTCGCCCTGCTCGGCGGCGGTGGGTAGGTCTGCGGGAGCAACGCGGGCAGGCCCGGCACGGGTCCTCCCCGCACCGGGCCCTGGGCCTCGGCGATCAGTCCGTCACGGCGGTCAGTCCGTGACGGCGGTCAGTCCGTGACGGGGATCGCTCCGTCCACGGGGACCCGTTCCGCCCCGGGGACCGGTGCCGGCCCGGCCGCGCCCGCCTTCCCGGCCTGGTCCGCGACCAGGCCGCGGAGCATGGCACCGAGGTCGACCCCGGTGGCGGAGCCCAGCAGTTCCACCCCTTGGGCCACGTTGTCCGTGACCGTGCGGGAGAGCTTGGAGGCTCCGTCGGTGGAGATGACGGTCATCCGGTCGATGGCGCCCAGCGGTTCGGCGGCCTTGGCGACGATCTGCGGCAGGGCCTCCACCATCATCTGGAGCATGGCCGCGTCCCCGTACTTCTCGAAGGCGTCGGCCCGCTTGTGCATGGCCTCCGCCTCCGCCGCGCCCTTGGCCGCGATGGCCGCGGCCTCGGCGTCGCCCTCCAGGCGGACGGCTTCGGCGACGGCGGCACGGCGTGCCCGCTCGGCCTCGCCGCGCTTGGCGCCCTCGATGGCCTCCGCCTCCGCCAGGGCCTGGCGGCGCTGCTTCTCGCCCTCACCGGTCAGGCGGGCGCGCTCCGCCTCCGCCTCGGCGGCCGCGATGGCGGCCAGGCGGTCGCCCTCCGCCTGCTTGACCCGGGCGATGCGCTCGGCCTCCGCCTGCTGCTCGGCCTCGTACCGCTTGGCGTCGGCGGGCTTGCGGACCTGCGTGTCGAGCTGACGGTCGGTCAGCGCGGCCTGTCGCTCGGCCACCTTCTCCTGCTCCGTGAGGATCTGCTGCTGACGGTCGGCGTCGGCGAGCGGACCGGCCGCGCTCGCCCGCGCCGCAGCCGCGTCGGTCTCTGCCTTGATCTCGGCCTGGCGCAGGTAGAGCGTGCGCTGCGCGACCGCGATCTCCTCCTCCGCCTTCAGTCGGGCCTGCTCCGCGGCCTGCCGGGCGTTGGCCTCGGCGATGTCCGCCTCCTGCCGGGCGCGGGCGGCCTCCGGGCGGCCCAGGTCCTCCAGGTACGAGCCCTCGGTGGTGATGTCCTGGATCTGGAAGGCGTCCAGGACCAGGCCCTGCCCGGAGAGGCTGGCCTCCGCCTCCTCCGCGACCTGTCCGGCGAACGCGGCCCGGTCCCGGATGACGTCCTCCACCGACATCCGGCCGACGATCGCCCGCAGTGCGCCGGAGAGCACCTCCTGGGTGAACCCGACGATCCCGTCCTGCTGCCGCAGGAACCGCTGCGCGGCGGCCCTGATGGCGTCCTCGGTCCCGCCGACCTTGACGATGGCCACCCCTTCGAGGTTGGCCTTGATGCCGCGCAGGGTGACCGCTCCCCGCACCGCGACGGGAATGTGCCGGCTGGACAGGTCCAGGCTGTACCGCTGCTGCACGAACGGGACGACGAACACGCCGCCGCCGACCACGACCTTCTGACCGCTGTTGTCGGTGAAGACCTGCCCGGTCTCCGGATCGGTGGACCGCTTCCCGCGGCGGCCCGTGATGATGAAGGCCTCGCTGGGACCGGCGACCTTGTACCGGGTGACGACGACCAGGGCCAGCAGGACCAGGAGTACGACGATCCCGATGGCCGCGACGGCGACTGGACTCATGATGGATTCCCCCTGCCTCCCCGAAGGGGCAGATCGGTGATGGACGTGAAGCGGATGGAGCGGTGCGCCGTCACTCGATGGCGCGGACGGCGACCGAGGTGTCCGACGGGGTCGCCGTCACCCAGATCTCGGCCCCGCGCTCCAGCGGGGCGTCGGCGGTAGCGGCGTACTTGACCGGCTGCCCCGCCAGCGACAGCAGCACCTCCCCGTAGCCGCCGTGCGGTATGGCGGTGACCACGCGTCCGGCGACTCCGACGAGGTCCGCGCGCTGCGGTGCACGCCCCCCGGCGTCACGCAGCAGCGCCCGGCTCAGCCGGTACGTCGCCCAGCCCGCCCCCGCTCCGGCCAGCGCGCCCGCGGTGGCCGCCGCTCCCGGCCCGAGTCCCGTGGACCCGAGCACGATCGCCCCCGTGAAACCGAGCGTCGAAACGAAGCCCGCGATCACCGGAAGCGACAGCCACCCGTCGAACAGTCCGCCCAGGATGCCCTCGAAAACCCCCTCCAGCACCCCGTCGAACACCAGCGCCACGGCCAGCACCACGATCCCCCCGATGCCGAGCCCGAGAAACCAGCCCATCGGACACCTCCCCCGTCTGGCCGCCGTTTCCGCCGGACACCGACAGATTGCCTGGAGGCCGCACCGGCGCACATTGCCTGCCGTCGGCAATCTTTATGCGTCTTTGACGCATACCGCCGTGCACGGCGACGCGCCGCAGGGTGTACAAGCAGGTGTACGAGCCCCGTGGCCGTGAGCGGCACGGCCCGGCCGAACCGACGGGAGGACCCGGTGGAACCGACCCTTCTCCTCGCCGCCGTGGTCCTGGCGGCCCTGGTGATCAAGACGGCGGTGGAGGAACTGGGGGAACCCGGCCGGGGCCGGGCCCGGTGGGCGTTCCTGCGGGACCGGCGGGCCTTGGCGGCCGGCGCGGTCGTCACGCTCGTGCTCGGCTTCCTGGGCTGGCTGCTCGGCGGCGGCGAGGGCCTGGTCTGGGGGTGCCTGGCCGGCGTCCTGGCCGCGTACGCCACGAACGCGCACGGGCGCGGCACGTAGACCGCGGGCTCGGCGACCGCGGGCTCGGCGACCGCGGGCTCGGCGATCGCGGGCTCGGCGACCCGCACGGTGTGCCCGCCCGGGTGGACGAGGCTCCCGCCGCGGTACCCCGCCGGTGCGGGCGCCGGCCGGTCCGGTGGTGGCCGGTCGGTTGGTGGCGGCCCCGGCCCTACCGGAGCGCTTCCCCGCCCGACCGCGCGAGGTCCCCCAGCAGCACGTCCAGCACGGCCTCCTCCTCGACGCGCAGGGCCTGCTCGCTGAGAGCGAGTGCCAGGTCCGGGTCCCACGGCGACGGCGCCGGTTTCCCGTCCAGGGGGCGCAGACCGGGTCCCCCGGCCGCCACCGCCGCACGGTAGTCGGCGGCGGTGTAGCGCCAGGGGCTCCAGGGCACGTGCCCCGACAGCGTCGTGGCGATGCGCAGGCCGCCCCAATCGAAGTCGCCGTGGTGGCGGAGAGCGGCGCCGAGCTCGTGCAGGCGGGTGAGCAGGGTCAGCGCGGCGGCCGACGGCTGGCCCTGGACGCAGACGAGCGGCAGGCCATCCGGTCCGTGCGTGTCCGCCGCGGCCGAGAGCACCGCGGGGTTCTCGCAGATGTGGACCACGGGCGGGGCCGTCCGGGGTGGACGGCGGGCGAGCTGCCGGAGGGTGAGTACGGACGGCTCACCCGCGTCGGCCGCCCAGTCCAGGGCCGGAGTTCCGCGGAGGTTGAGGGTGAGCACCGTCGAGGAGACGTCGTCCCGGAGCAGGCCGACCGAGGCCCACGCGACCCGCCGCCAGGCCGCTCCCGCGCCCTCGGGGTGCCCGGTCAGTGCGCGGGCGCCGGAGAGGGCGAGCGTGGCCACCGGCGTGCCGTCGTCGAGTGCGTGGGCGCTGCCCAGGACGTCGGCGGCGAACACCGCGAGCGACCGTGCCGGCGCGACGGGCAGCTCCCGGAGCACGCGGACCGTCTCCTCCAGGAGGGCACGGGCGGCGGTGGGGGTGCCGGCGAGACGGCGCACGAGGCCGCCGGCCCGCACCCGCCCGGCCCACGCCGCGTGGGCTGGAAGGTCCTCAGCCAGGTCGGTGAGAGGTGCGTACGCCTCCTCCCAGGCCTGTTGCTCGTTCCGGCGGGCCGTGTCGAGGGGGACGACCCGTCCGGTGAGTACGGTCACGGCCGCCCCCAGGCCCTCCGCGCTGATCCCCGCTCTGACCAGCACGGCGTCCACGGCGTCGAGCCGGACCGTGAGCGCCTTGCCGACACCGGGCGTCCGGCCCAGCAGCCTCTCGGCCGCTGCCCGCTCCGCCGGGCTCGGCGCAGCCAGCGAGACCGGCCCGGTCAGTGGCTGCCCGCGCTCCAGCCGCCGGCGCGCCCGCTCCACCAGCCAGGCCAGGTCGGCGCCGCCGAGCAGGCGGCGCAGGCGCGCTTCGTCCACCGGCGGACGGTCCGCCGGTGGTCCTGCCGCCGGTGGCCCGGCTGCGGGTGGCCCGGCCGCGGGTGGCCCGGCCGCGGGTGGCCCGGCCGCAGGTGGCCCGGCCGCAGGTGGCCCGCTCACACCCACAAGGCTTCCGGGTGCGCGGGACGCACGGGGTCCTCGCGGCGTGTGCGCGCCGTACCGTCCCACTCCCAGCGGGTGACCAGGACGGCGGCCACCTCGTCGACGCGCGCGAGCTGGGCGATGGCGATGCCCGGCACCTGCGGGTAGCAGGCCCACTCCCGTTCGCTGGTCATGACCACATCCAGGTCGAAGGCGTGCAGGAGCCCGAGGCACTTGGCCCGCGAATCGTCGTCCACCCCCGCGAACGCCTCGTCCAGGGTCACCAGGCGCGGCGCGTACGGGCTGCCCGCGCTCGCGTAGTGCGAGGAGGCCGCGGCGAACAGGGGAACGGACACGGCCAGCACGCGTTCGCCTCCGGACGCCGGTCCCGTGGCGGGCACCCAGCGGCCGTGCTGTTGGCGTTCGACCGCGAACTCGTGCCAGGAACGGTAGTCCAGGGCGGCGGTGAGGTGTTCCAGCCAGCTGCCCGCCGCGTCCTCGGTCTGCTGGCGGGCGATCTGCGTCTGTAGGAACTCGCCGACCGCGGACCGGTCCTCGGCCGTCCATGCGTCGTTGGTCTGGAGCAGGCGGCCGCGGGCCTGGGCGAGTCCCACCGGTGCCTTGCGGGAAGGCCGCCACACCAGGCGCAGCTTCATTCCGGTGGAGGTGGGCCTTTCCTCCAACTCCGCGTTCATGGCCAGCACCTGCCGTTCGGCGGCTGCGATCAGCTCCTGGAGGGTGCCGGCCACCTCGGTGATGAGGTGGGTTTCGAGGATCTCGCGCTCGTGTGCGGAGAGGATGCGGGTGAGTTCCGCGACCTCGGCCGCCAGCGCCTCGGCGAGTTCGGGTACGGCTCGCTCTCGGCCCTGGTAGACGATCTCCACGATCACGGCGTCCTCGACCATGCGGGCCGAAGCGGTGTTGCCGTGCCGGGACAGCGCGTCCTGGAGGGTCTTGAACTCCTCGCCCAGACGCCGCTGCACCCGTTCCCACGCACCGTCCGAGTCATCCGTCGTCGCCAGCTCCGATTCGAGGGCACGGGCCAAGGCGATGGCCGGGGTGGCTGCCCACGGGCCCTCGTCCGCGGCCGGTACGGCGAGGTCGGGCAGCGCGACGGCGATCAGGCCGGTGCCGGTGAAGCGCTGGAGCGCTGCGACGGCCTCCGAACGGGTCGCGGCGGCCTCGGTGACGGCCTTCTCCAGCTGTTCGATGCTCCCCTCGGCCCGGCTGGCCCGCCGGTCCGCCTCCGTGTGCTCGGTCCGGGCGCGCTGTTCGTCGGCCGTGCAGCCGCGCAGGGTGTCCGCGGTCTCGGCGAGCAGGCGCTCCAGCTCTGCGACGGCGGCGCCCACGGTCGACCGCAGGGTGGCCAGCCGTTCGTCCGCGGCGGCTGCCTCGCGGGCGGCGTCTTCCGCCCGTACGGCGAGTTCGGCGGCCCGCTCCCCGGCCCGGAGCGCCTCTTCGCGTTCGTCGTCCGCCTGCCGGGACGCCTCGTGCCGCTCGCGCAGGGCGGGCCAGAGTCCGGCCAGGACGACGTCGAGCTCGGCGAGGGCCTGCCGTACGGCGGCCAGCTCCGCCCGCTCCCGGGGCATCCCCACATCGGCTGCGGTCTCCCGCAGTTCGGCGGCGGCCGACTCGGCCCGCTCGGCAGCGGCCGTCACCTCGGCGGCCCGCCCGTCACGCCGGGCCCGGGCCCGGCGCAGGGTGCCGGCGGCGGCCGCGGCGTCGGCGTGCGCCCGCATCAGAGGTGCGTCGTCGGGCACGGACGCCAGCTCGGTGTCGAGGGTGTGCCGGCGGGCCGCAAGCACCTGGGCCTGCGCGTCGGCGGCGGCGGACTGCCGCTGAAGGAGGGAGAGTTCGGCGTGCAGGGCGGCGATCCTGGTCCGCCTCGCGGCTTCCCGCGCGCCCTCCCCGATGTACTCGGCAGCGGGTTTGGCCCACCGGCCGGTGAGGACGCCGACGCGGTGGCGTCCGTCCGGCGCGACCCAGGTGCCGTGGGGGACCGCGGTGCCCGTCGGGCCGGCGCCGGGTGCCTCCCCTTCGCCGGCCGGTACCGTGTCCTCGCGGGCCCCGCCGAGCCCGATCGCCTCCAGCAGGCGGGCCACCGCCTCCGTACCGACCGCCGCGGCCTGCGCGTCGCCGCGGTCCACGGCCGGGCGCAGTACGTCGGCGAGCGATGCCCCGGCGACCGGTCCGGAGTCCGGGGCGAGGATCACGTCATGGCCTTCCGCGGCGAGGGCCGCCCCGTCGGGGCACACCCACGCGTCCAGCAGCCCGGATGCCTCCAGGGCCGCCTCCAGCCCGGCGCGGTCCTGCTCCGCGACCTCTTCCCTGAAGTCGACGAGCCGCCACAGCGGAGCACCGGGCTGCTGGTCCCGCAGGCCGGGGGTCCTGGTGTGCGGGGCCTGCGGCCCGCGCCGGCCGCCGGACTCCAGGGCGGTGAGTTCGTGTTCGGCGTCGCGGGTCCGGGAGACCAGAGCGGCCCGGTGGTGCGCCGCCCGCGCCGCCTGGTCGGCGAGTGCCGCCGCGGTGGTGCGGTGTGCTTCGGCGGCACGGCGTCGCGCGGGGTAGGGGCCGTCCTGGTGCCGGGTCCACTCCTGGAGCTCGTCCAGGAGGCCGGCCGGATCGGCGTACACCAGCTCTCCGCACCGGTGCGCGTGCTCGCGTACGGCGTCGACCAGGGCCCGTCCGGCGGCCCGCGCCGCGTCCTGGGCGGCGCCCAGCGCCTCGGCGGCCTGGGTCAGCCCGGTCTCCGTCTCGTCGAGCCGGAGCACGGCGCTGCGGCGCCCGGCCGCCGCCGCCTCGGCCCGGTCGGCGAGCGCCTCCAGGTGCGTGAGCGTGCGGTGCCTGCGGTCGGTCGCTTCGGCCACCGCAGCCCGCAGGCCGGCAACGGCCTGCCCGGTGTCCGTGGGAAGGTCCAGCCGGGCCGCCGCAGCCGTCTCCCGGGCCCGGAGCAGCATGTCCTCGGAGAGCTCCCGGGCGGCCCTGAGCCTGTTCTCGGCGGCACCGAGGCGGCCGAGCGCCCTGGTGTGCCGATGCGATGCCTCCTCCTGGTCGTCGAGAGCGCGGGTACGGTCGTTCTCGGCCCGCTCCGCCGCCTTCGCCGCACGGTCCACTTCGCGGGCGCTGCGCATCTCGGGGCCTTCGCGCAGGGCTGCGTCGGCCGCCTCCAGCCTGGCCCGGGTCTCGGTGAGCGCGGCCACGCGTTCCTCCGCGGCGGCCCGGTCCCGTTCCGCACCGGCCTTCTCGGCCTGGGCCTCGGCGAGGGCGCGCAGGAGTTGCTCGTACTTGGAGTGTTCGCTGCGCGGAAGGCGTGCGCGGCGGCGGGCGGCCGTGCGGGCGTAGCGCCGGTAGTGGTCGAGGAACACCGCGGCCGCGCGTTCGGCCGCGCCGGCCGAACGCAGTTCCTCCTTCTCCTCGTCCAGCGAGCGGAAGGCCTCGGCCACGTCCGCGATGACGGCCTGGTCCATCGGGGGCAGGGCTTCGGTGAGGGCGCGGGAGAGGGCGGCCTCGTTGGGGCGCTTGGACAGCTGGGGCTGGCGCAGCTGGATGAGGAGGTCTACGAGGGCCGCGTAGCGCTGCTCCCCGAGGCCGAACAGCGCTTCGTCGACGGCGCGGCGGTAGGCCTTGGCCTGGTCGTAGACCCGGCCCCGGCCGGCGACGGCTTCGATGAGCCGGTCCCGGGACAGCACGGTGCCGGTGGCATCGAGCAGGCTCAGCGACCCGTCCGCGCGCGCGTCGGCCGGCCCGTGGTCGATCCGCTGCCCCGTCACGGCCCACCAGTGGCGTGCGATCCCGCGCCCGCTGACGGCCTTGAGTCCGCACAGGAGCGTGCGGAAGTGCTCCTCGCCGCTCGCCGCGTCGCGGCGGCCGAACTCCACCCAGGTGTAGCCGAGGCGTTCGGAGTGCGGGTGCTCACCGCCGAGCAGGAGGTTCCATTCCATCCGCTTGCCCGCGTCCCCGTCGGGTTCCACCCGGCGGGCGCTGAGGTCCCCGTCCAGGAGGAAGGGCAGGGTCAGGGCCAGCACCTTGGACTTGCCGGTGCCGTTGTTGCCGCGCAGCAGGAGTCGGCCGTCGCGGAAGTGGAACTCCTCCACGTCGTAGTGGAAGAGGTCGACGAGGCCCGTCCGCAGGGGCTGCCAGCGGGGACGCGCCGGGGCGGGGGGCTCTGGGCGGGTCGTCACGGCAGGTACGCCTTTCGCTGCGCCGGCACCTGCGTGGTACCGGAGGTGCGGGTACGGGGCCCGGTACCGGTGCGGGGTTCGAGCACGACGGTCTCGCCGACCGCGTAGCGGGCGAGCGCCGGGCGCGGCAGGACCCCGTCAGCGGTACGGGCGACCAGGCCGAGAGCGGCCAGCCGGGCGACGGCCTGCTCGGCCAGGTCGCCCTCGGCCCCCGGTTCACGGGCCGACTTGGACCAGAATCCGCCGTGCTCCGCCGCCAGTTCGACCACGCGGCGTTCGAGGTCGACCATGGGGACGACCAGGCCTCCGACCGCCGTCAGATATTCCGCGAGCAGCAGGGTGACGTGGCCGCGGGTCCCTGATTCCGGCATCCGGAGGTCGGTGAGGTCGTCCTCGGGGTCGACCATGGCGATGCCTTCGGCCCGCACTTCGGCGACCAGACCGGTCAGTTCGTTGATGCGGGCGGTGAGGAAGCCGCGCTGGCGCGTGAGGTATCCGAGCTCGGCGTCCGTCAGCTCGTCGTAGTAGACGACGGGGTCGTCGAGCAGCCGCCGGGTCAGCGAGCGGCGCATGGCACGGAAGCGCAGTTCGTCGCTGTCGAGGGCTGTTTCGGCGGCGAGTTCGGCGAGCCGGGCCTCCGGCGTTTCGGCCCGGACGGTGGAAGGTCCCCGACGGGTGGCGAGCAGACCGGCCAGGACGCGCCGCTCGACGTCGTACAGGACGTCGCCGGCTCCGCTGACGTACGCGTCCTCCTCCCCGGCGACGCGCCGCAGGACCCCGAGGTGGAGCAGCAGCCGGACGACCGCGGCCAGGTCGAGCCGTTCGTCACGGCGGTCCAGGGTGAACTCGATGCCCGCTGCGGCCAGTCGGGGATCCTTCGCGTCCAGCACGATCTGGTCCGCGAGGCGGCCCAGTGCGATCTGCGCCTCACCGCGTTCGAGGGAGGCCAGGGCGAGGCAGAGCAGGACGTACCGGCGGCGGCTGAAGGGGACGGCGCTGCGACTGACCTCGCGGGCCGGGTGCGTGGCGTCGTCCGGCACGCCGGGGATCCTGCCCAGCCGGGCCGTCTCGGCATCGACCTGGAGGGACCAGCCGGTGTTGCGGTCGAACCACTCGCGCAGCTCGCCGGCGTGCCGGCGGACCAGGCGGAACTCGTCGGCGTACGCGCCGTGCGCGAGCAGCAGCGGCTGCTTCAGCAGGGCGCGGGCGGCCTTGCGGCGCTCCGCGGCGTGCTGCCCGTCGAGTACTTCCGCGAGCGGGGTCGTCATCGCGCTCCGCCCCTTCCTGGTGTCTCGGTGAGGTCGACGATTTCGATGGTGTGGTCCGGGCCCGTGAAGGTCCCGTCCGGTGTGCGGACCTCGGCCACGGCCCCGTCGGCCGGTGCGGTGAGTCGGATCTCCATGGAGCCGTCGCCGCTGGTGGCCGCGGTGTACGTCATGCCGGGCCGCCAGGTGGCGAGCGCGTCGCCGAGGAGTTGGAGGAAGAGCCGGAAGCTGAGGGGGTCGAGCTCGCCGAGTCCGGACAGCCTGGTGATGCCGCGGGTGACCAGACGGGCCCGGGCGGCTGCCGTCTCGGCGGCCTGCTTGGCGGCCGTCTCGGCGAGCAGTCGGCGTGCTTCCTGCCGGTCCTCGACCCTGCGCGGTTTGCCGCGCCGCTCGTAGCTTCCCGTACGGCGCAGCTGCGGGCTGATGCGCAGGGGTGCGGCATCGGCCCAGGGGGTGGCCGCGGGCTCCGGACGGGCGCGGCGGGCGGCCAGCGTCTCCGCGTCCACGGTGAGGTGCCGGGCCGGGTACAGTCCGAAGGCGGTGCGCCACAGCCGGTGCCGGGCGTCGTCGTCGGGTGCCTCGGCGAACCAGCGTGCGAGGGTGCGGAAGTCGGCGGAGCGGTCCGATCGCCCCGCCCGCCGCTCGTTCAGCGACCGTACGACGGCCAGCAGTTGCGGGATCGCGCCCAGCGCCCGGCCGCGCAGCAGCCGGGCCTGCGACTCCCGGCCGTCCCGGCTGAGGAACCAGGCCGCCAGTCCTGCCCATCGGCCGGCCCACCGCTCGTACGCGGCCTGCGCCGCGTGGGCGGCGTCCTGCGGGGTGGCGTCCGCGGCCTCACGGGCGGCCGCGGCCCGCAGCAGCGGTTCGATGCTCCCCCGCTCCTCCAGCTCCAGGATCAGCCGGGCGATGCGCCCGCCGAGGGTGATCAGGTCCTGGATGAACCGTTCCAGGTACCGGATGAGCTGGTCCTTGTAGGCGAGGAAGACCTCCTCCCCCACGTCGTGCAGGTCGATGGTCCGCTGGAGGGAGCCCATGAAGGCCCGCGCGTTGTCGGCGAGCGCGCCGAAACGGCTCGCGAGGGCGTCCAGCGCCAGATGCGTCTTGGCCGGATCGGGCTCTTCCTCGGCCGCCAGCACGACCAGCGCCCGCAGTTGGGTCACGATGTCGTGCAGCGCGACGGCCTGCAGCGCGCCCCGCCGACCGAGCGCCTCGTCGTACGCGGACAGGGCCTGCTCCGCCGCCTCGCCCGCCCGCGTGAGCTGGTAGATGAACCGTTTGCGGTAGAAGTCCTCGACGGCGGTGACCCGCCCGGTGTCCGGGTCGGCCCGCAGGTTCCCCCAGCCCACCAGGCTGTCGAGGGCCTTGACCACCGTGTCCAGCTCGGTCGGCCGGTTCTCGCCGGCCAGCCCCGCGTACACGTCCTCGGGCCGCAGGTGTACGGCGAACCGCTCCTTGGCGTGGAGGAAGGCCCCCATCACCGCCCGGTAGAGCAGCACGTTCGGAGCGGTGAGATGCGCGAAGGGCCCGTACCCGTCGGGTAGGCACTCCGCCGGCGGAGAAGTCGTGTCCATTGCCCGCCATCCTCCTGGAGGGGCGACCGTGTTCGGCGGGGACTTGAGTACTTGGCCGATTCGCATCGGTCCTGATCGCGTCCGGACCGCGGCCAGCCGTCCTGCGTGCGTCGTGCGCGTCGGTCGTGCGTCTCGTCGGGTCGCGGACCGGCTCACCCGCGCACCGGCCCGGGCCGGCGACGCACCCGGCCAGGTGCCAGCGGGCCCGGCCTCCGGCCGATCGCGGCAGTCGGCGAACGGAACGGCGTCGGGCCCGTACCTCCCCCGCGTCGCCACGAGCCGAGGGCGCGGCGGCGGCGCTCCGGGCCGCCGGCCGAGCTCACCCCCGTGAAGCTCGACCTCGACCCGACCGACGCCGCCCCCTCGACACTTCAGTGGCGACGAGGCATTGGTAACGTACACCAGAGTGACTGTCCGGCGTCAACCAAAGTGTTGCCGGGGCCGGCCCGACGGGCTTCGAGAAACACTGTGGTGGGCAAAGACTCGGCATCACACCAAGGAGGTCGTACACGTGGAGGATGATCAGTCGCCCACCTTCGCCCAACTCCTGGACCACCTCTTCCGCGAGGTGCACCCCCCTTCCCGGGGGCCCTACACCTACGCGGAGGTCGCCGAGGGAATCCGCAAGGCTGCGACCGGAGAGGGGCGCGGGGTGACGGCCAGCGCCATCCAGCAACTGCGGACCGGCGCCAAGCGCAACCCCACGCGACACACCATCAAGGCCCTGGCCGACTTCTTCGGCGTACCGGCGGGCTACTTCGTCGACAGCGCGGCGGCCGAACGCACCAAGGCGGAGATCGGCCTCCTCGCCGCCATGCGCGATCAGGACGTCCGCAAGGTGGCCTTGCGCGCCAACGGCCTGAGCGTCGACAGCCTGAAGATGCTGTCCACCGTGATCGAACAGGCCCGCAAGCTCGAAGGGCTCACCACCGACGACAGCGCACAGGACCTCAACCTGGACGACTGAGCCGCGCTCCGGGCGGCGATCGCGCGATCGCACCCCGACACGACACGACACCCCCCTGTGGCCGATCATCGGCAGGGGGGCATCAGCCGTTTCCCGGAACAGGACGGCATTCCGGGCCGCACGGCACACCCCCATCAGGACCCCGCCCGTCCCGCGGAGCCGCGAACATGTCAGCATGGGGCGCGCGTACCGGGCTTCCAGGGTGAGGCCCCAACGGCCGACCGACCCCCGACCGGCGTCACCAGAGTGAGGACATGGACCTTGAGCAGCTTCGCGTCACGTGTGAGGCGCGTATCGAGGCACTCCGACTCCCGCACCGCTTCAGCACCCGCGACCTCCGCGACGCCGTGGCCGAACAACGCGGACGCCCCATCATCCTGCGCCCCCTGAGCACCCTGGGCGCCATGGACGCCCCGTGCGGCATCCGCCTGGAGACCCCGGACGCCGACCTGTTGTTCTACGAGGAGGCCACCTCCCCCCTCCACCAGAACCACATCCTCGCCCACGAGATCAGCCACATCATCTGCGACCACCCCGGCAGCCTGGAACTGGACCAGGACACCCTGCGCGCGATCGGGTTCAACCCCACCCTCGTCCAGCGCATGTCCGGCCGGACCAGCTACACCAGCGAGGACGAACGCGAGGCCGAGGTGATGGCCAGCGTCATCCGACAACTCATGTACCGGGGTCGCGAGGGCCCGCCCAGCCGGCCCGCCAGCGGCGCCGAGAGCTGGGACGCGCTGTTCGCCGAGCCACACAGGAAGAAACGCCACCGGAAATGATCAACATCCTCTTCACGGGCACGTCCGTCGTGCTGCTGTGCTTCGCCGCCTACTGGGTGCGAGGACGCGGCGGACACCGCCCCACGGGCACCTGGGCGATGGCGGCGCTTCTGACCTCGTTCGCCCTCGCCTTCGCCTCTTACGCCCCCGCCGTGGAGCGTGCGGTCGAATCGGTGGTCCCCCACGTCGCCCGACTCCTCAGCAACACCTTCACCCTGACGGCGGCCACCTCGGTCCTCGCCTTCCTCTTCCAGCTCAATCTGGACCGCGAGCGGGCCCACCGGCAGATCCGCCTGCGCGTCATCGCCCTCGCGCTCTCCGTCGCCGGCATGACCGCCTTCTTCATCGCCGAACAACTCACCGGACGAAACCCGGTGTTGTACGCCTGCTACGTACTCATCTACATCTCCTACCTGGGCTACACGGCCAAGGACTTCCTGCTGCAGACCTGGGCCCAGTCCAAGCGCTCGACGCGCCGCAGTCAGCGCTGGGGCCTGCGCACGACCTCGGTCGGCTGTGGCTTCGCCCTCGTCTACGCCGCGTACAAGCTCTTCGCCCTGGTCTCCATCGGCCTCGGCCTGGGCCTCGTTCCCGACCACGCCCGGTGCTCGACGCCGCTCACCCCCTTCCGCTGCACGTTCAGCGTGACCGCGCCCGCCGTCGCCGTCCTCCTCATCACCGTCGGACTCACCCTCCCCGCCCTGCTGTGGCCGCTCAGCCGGCTGCGCCGCCGCCGCTGGGAGCGGAACTCGTTCACCGCGCTGGAACCCCTGTGGCGGGAGGTCACCTCGGCGGTCCCCGAGGTCGTCCTCGACCCGGAGAACACCGGGGCCGACGCCCACGACCTCGACTTCCACCTCCACCGCCGGGTCATCGAGATCAACGACTGCGTGCTGGCCCTGCGCCGCTACCGTCAGGCGTCGGTACGGGACGCCGCGGCCGCCGAGGCCGCCCACCGGGGCACGGCCGGCACCCCCGAGGGCGACGCCGAGGTGGAGGCGGCAGTCATCGCCGCGGCCGTCGCCGCGAAGCACGCCGGAGCCACTCCCGCGGGTGAGGAGGCCCCGCCCGCCGCCGGCACCGCCTCCCGCAAGGGCGACCTCCAGGCGGAGACCGCATGGCTGCTGCTCGTGGCGGACGCCCACGCACGGCACCGGGCGCCCGAGCCCACGGGCGCGGCCTCGTGACCGCGCCGCGCCGGGACCCCCTGCGCGACCCGCGCTTCTTCGCCGACCCCTACCCCACCTACGACCGGCTGCGCGAAGGCTGCCCGGTCCGGCGGATCCCCACCGGCTCCGGCGGACACCAGGCGTACGTGATCACCGGCCACTCCGAGGCCCGCGAGGCGTTCGCCGACCCTCGCCTGTCCAAGGACACGGCCCGCTTCTTCGCCGACCGCCCCTCGAACCGCGACCTGCACCCGGCGATCGCCCGCACCATGCTGGCGAGCGACCCCCCGGCGCACACCCACCAACGACGGGTGGCGACGCGGCTGTTCACGACCGGCCGCGTCCGCGAACTGCGCCCGTTCATCACCCGGGTCGTGGACGGCCTCATGGCCGCGTGGCGACCGGGGGCGGACATCGACCTGGTGGCGGACCTGGCGGTGCCCCTGCCGGTCACCGTCGTCTGCGAACTCCTGGGCGTACCCGAGGCCGACCGCACCGCCCTCGCCGACTGGTCCCACGCCCTCTTCGACGCGACCGACACCGACCGCGTCGACGCCGCGTCACACCGGATCGGCGACTACCTCACCGACCTCGTCGACACGGCCCGCACCGCCCCCGGCGACGGCCCGCTCCACTCCCTCCTGCGCGACTGCGACGAGGGCGGCCTCGACCGGGACGAGACCGTCTCCCTGGCCGCCCTCCTGCTGGTCGCCGGTCACGAGACCACCACCCACTTCATCGGCAACGCCGTGCTGGCCCTGCTCCGGCACCCGGAGGCGTTCGACCGCCTGCGCCGGAACCCGGACCTGGTCCCCGGCGCCCTCGACGAACTGCTCCGCTTCGACTCCCCGGTGAGCGTGGCCACCTTCCGTCACAGCACGGAGGACCTGAGCGTCGGCGGGATCGACATCCCGGCGGGCTTTCCGGTGCTCATCGCCCCCGGGGCCGCCAACCGCGACCCGGCGGCGTTCCCCGACCCGCACCGCCTCGACCTCGACCGCGACGCCGGCGGCCACCTCTCCTTCGGCCACGGCATCCACCGCTGCCCGGGCGCCCCCCTGGCCCGGGCCGAGGCGGACATCGCCCTCCGCACCCTGGTGACCCGATTCCCGAACACCCGCCTGGCCCTCCCCGAGGAATCCCTGACCTGGCGCCGAACCCGCCTGACCCGCGGCCTGACGGCCCTCCCCCTCACCCTCGCCTGACCCACCCCACCCCACCCACGGCACCCGCCCCCGACCGGAACCCGTGCGCGCTCCGCTCGCTGCCTCGGCGATCTCGATGAGGCGTCGCCGGGGTCCGGCGACGGTGGCGTCGGCGGTGGAGCACAGGGGCCGGTGCCGCTCGTCGGCCGCCGCCACCTCACGTGCCGCCTCTTCGGCCCGCTGGGCGGGATCGATGACCCGCTTCTCCGCATCGGCCGCCTCGGCGACCTCGGCGGGGCGCCCTGGCAGAGCCTCAGTTCACGGGAACGGTTCTCGATCACCCCTGGCTGTATCCGGCCAGGGCGTGGGCGGTCCGACCGGAACCCGACCGCATGTCGGACACCGCCGATACCCTTGCCCCGTACGCACGCGACCGTCGCGCGGCCTTCGGTAGATCTTCGAGGTGGGGACCAGAGTGAACGCAACGCCGCTGAGTCCGGACGATCCGGCCGAGCTGGGCGGGTTCACGCTGCGGGGACGGATCGGCCACGGCGGCATGGGCCAGGTCTACCTCGGTGAGTCCGCCGCCGGCGAGGCCGTCGCGGTGAAGGTGATCAAACCCACGGTGGTCGATTCGGAGACCCGGCAGCGGTTCGCCCAGGAGATCGAGGTCCTCAAGACGGTCTGGGGGCCGCGCGTCGCCGCGTTCGTGAAGGCCGACACGGAGTCGGAGCAGCCGTGGCTCGCGACCGAGTACGTGGAGGGCCCCGATCTGCGCCGGCTCCTCGACACCAGGGGTGTCCTGTCGCCGCTGGCGGCCGCTTCGCTCGGTGCGACCCTTGCCGAGGCGCTGGCCGGAGTCCACGGCCAAGGGCTGCTGCACCGGGACCTCAAGCCGGCGAACATCCTGCTCGGCCCCAACGGCCCCAAGATCATCGACTTCGGCCTCGCCGTCTTCGCGGAGTCCAGCGCCTCCCTCACCGCGCCGAACATGGTGATGGGCACCCCTGCCTGCATGTCTCCGGAGCAGGCGAACGGGGAGAAGCCGCTGACCGCCCCGGTGGACGTGTACGCGCTCGGGGCGGTGCTGCTCTTCATGACCACGGGCCACTACCCGTACCAGGCCGATCACGTACAGGTGCTCTTCAGTCACATCGTCGACCCCGACAAGGCGCCCGACCTGTCGGGAGTGCCCGCGGAACTGGTCGGTCTCCTGTCGTCCATGCTCCGGTACGCGCCGCACGACCGTCCGACGATGGACGAGGTGGTCACACAGTGCGTGGCGGTCATCAAGGCGCACGGGGCGACCGTGGCCCAGGCCCGACGGCAGTTGGCCTCGCTCACCACGGTCGCGTACGAACCGCCGGAGCCCTCCCCCGCACCGGCTCCCACCCCGCCGCCCGCGGACGCCGTGCCCTTCGCCGAGGCGCCGACGCTCCCGGCCCCGACTCCCGCGACCGTGGCACCGACCGTCCCGCTGCCGCAGCAGTCCGCCTCCCCCGCCCACCCTCCGGGCTACACCCCGACGGTCGCGGCCACCACCCCGGACGCCGAGCCCGCAGCCGAACCCCCGGCGCAACCGGCGCCCGCACCCGTGCCCGTGCCTCTCGCCGGCCCTCGACGTTCCGCCGCCGCGCTCCGGATCGCGACCCAGTTGCGGGAGACGTACGCGGCGACGGCGCCGTTCTGAGCGGGCCGGCCGACAGCACGGCACCGGGGAGGCCCGGACGGAGGCGACCACCGCCCCTTGTCCGGGGCCGTGGCCCGCACGAAGATCTACACAGTTCAGCAGCTATCAGGAGGTACCGCGGGTGACCGCCCAGCAGTCCAGTCGGCAGCCCGCCCCGGGAACCGGTACGAGTCTCCCGCCCGGCGCCCAGATCGTGGTGCGCGATGAGGAATGGCTGGTCAAGAACGTCACCCGGACCGATCACGACGGCGACCGGATCGAGGCCGTCGGGATCTCCGAGTTCGTCCGCGATCAGGAGGCCGTCTTCTTCACGGGCCTGGAGCGCACGCGCGACGGCGCGCCCGGCATCGAGCTGATGGACCCCGCCAAGACCACCCTGATCGGCGACGACTCCCCGAACTTCCGCCGCAGCCGCCTCTTCCTCGAAGCGATCCTGCGCAAGACCCCCCTGCCGCAGTCCGAGCGCGGCCTGGCCCTCGCCGACAGCTTCCTCCTCGACGCGCTCCCCTACCAGCAGCGGCCCGCGCAGCTCGCGCTCTCCGGCCGGAACCTGCGCCCCCGCATGCTGATCGCGGACGTCGTCGGCCTCGGCAAGACCCTGGAGATCGGGCTCACCCTGGCGGAGCTGATCCGCCGCGGCCGCGGCGAGCGCATCCTCGTCGTGACCCCGCAGCACGTGCTGGAGCAGTTCCAGCACGAGCTGTGGACCCGGTTCGCCATCCCCCTGATCCGCCTCGACTCGGCGGGCATCGAGCGGATCCAGCGGGAGATCCCGGCGGGCCGCAACCCCTTTACGTTCTTCAAGCGGGTGATCGTCTCGATCGACACCCTGAAGAACACCGACCAGTACAAGCACCATCTGGAGCACATCCGGTGGGACGCCGTCGTCATCGACGAGTCGCACAACCTGATCAACCGCGGTTCGCTGCGCAACCAGCTCGCGCAGCTCCTCGCCCCGCAGACGGACGCTCTCATCCTCGCCAGCGCCACCCCGCACAACGGCAACGCCCGCTCGTTCGCCGAGCTGATCGCGCTGCTCGACCCGGCGGCGATCCGTGACCCGGAGCGGTACTCGGCCGAGGACATCAAGCACCTGTTCATCCGCCGTACCAAGGTCAGCGCCGAGGTCCGGGAGAAGATGTCCGGCCAGTGGGCCGACCGGGGCCCTTCGGAGTCGGTGCACTGCGCGGCCACCCCGGCCGAGGAGAAGATCTTCGAGGAGCTCGCGCAGGTATGGCTGCCCGCCGAGGGCCGCTCCGTGAGCGAGGTCCCGCTCTTCCCGTACACCCTGCTCAAGTCCTTCCTCTCCTCGCACGCCGCCCTGAGCTCGACGGTCGAGACCCGTATCAAGACCCTGGAGAAGAAGAACGACCCGGACGCGACGGCCGCTGAACTGGCCGCCCTCCAGCGCCTGCGGAAGCTCACGGCCGGTCTGACCGTCCAGGACTCGGCCAAGTTCACCGCGCTCGTCGAGCAGTTGAAGGCCATCGGCGTCGGACCGCGCAGCGAGACCCGGGTCGTGGTCTTCTCCGAGCGTGTCCAGACCCTGGAGTGGCTGCGCTCCACCGTGCCGGCCGCGCTCGGCTTCAAGGGCAAGGCCCTGGAGGAAGCCGCCCGTGTGATGCACGGCGGCCTCTCCGACGAGCAGCAGATGCAGTGCGTGGAGGATTTCGGCCTCGCCGACACCCCCGTACGCATCCTCTTCACCGGCGATGTGGCCTCCGAGGGCGTCAACCTCCACCGGCAGTGCCACCAGCTCGTCCACTACGACGTTCCGTGGTCGCTGATCCGCATCGAGCAGCGCAACGGCCGTATCGACCGCTACGGGCAGGCCCACCAGCCGCAGTTCCGTGCCCTGATCCTGACCAGCGAGGTGGACGGCGCGAAGGACGACCGCACGGTCGCCGAGCGGCTCCTCGAACGGGAGGACGAGGCACACCGCTCGCTCGGCACGGCGGAGGCGGTCTCCGGCCTGTACCGCGCGGAGGCCGAGGAGAAGTCCCTGATCCAGGACCTGCTCAAGGGCCGCACGGTCGACGAGTCCCTTCAGCACACCGCCGAGGAGGCGGGCGGTGCGGACGACTTCCTCGCCGGTTTCTTCGCCCAGGTCGACGACGCGTCGTCCGCCGAGCCCGCCCGGGAGGCCACCGCGTCCGGTTCCGCGGCGCCGGGAGAGTCCTCGACCCCGCCGACGGCCCACGTACCGCGGCTCTTCACCACCACCCGCGAGTTCGTCGACGAGGCGGTACGGGAGGTCTTCCCGGACGCCCAGCAGTCCCTCGGTATGGATCGCGACCCCGAGAACGGCCTGATCTCCTTCAAGCCCCCGACCGATCTGGTGCACCGGCTGAAGGCCCTGCCGCCGGACTACCGCCGCGAGCAGCGCCTGAGCGAGCGCCTCCTCGTCACCCTCAACCGCAAGCTGGCCGACCGCGCCCTCGTACGGGCCCGCGAGTCGGGCACCTCCAGCTGGCCGGAGATCTCCCTGCTCACCGACCTCCACCCGGTGGTGGAGTGGCTGACCGACAAGGTCCTCGTGAAGCTGGGCCGCCAGGAGGCCCCGGTGATCACAGCCGACGTCGAGGCTCCCGTGTACCTCGTGCAGGGCATCTACTCCAACGCCCTGGGCCGCCCCACCGTCGTGAAGTGGATGGCCGTCACGGGCGAGGACGTCACCGACGACATGGTGGGCACCCTGCGCGAGGCGGGCATCGGCCCGACCATGGCCAACCCCCTGCACGCCCACGACGTGTACGGCCTGCGGGCCGGCATCCCGGCGGCTCTGGAGGCCGCCGAGGCCTTCCTCTCGCGCCACAGCGCGGAGTGGGACAAGGCCCTCCTCGCCCCGATCGAGGAGTACCGGCAGCGGCTCGGCCAGTGGGAGCAGCCCACCCTCGCGGGCGAGGAGACGAAGGACGAGCTGTCCCGCCTCGCCGACTCCCTGCTGACGACGGGCCGCCCGATGCTCCGCGTCCTGGCCGTCCTCGACTCCGCCCACGGCTCCGCCGCGCACGCCTAGGAGAATCCCCATGACGTACGACTCCCTGGTCAACCGCGGTGACTACTTCTCCGCGCACTATCTGGCCGAGGTCTTCCCGAAGGACCTCAAGTCCGGGCTGCTCGCGGCCTGGAAGACCCGCGAGGAGGAGGCCAAGTCCTCGGACTCCGCGGATCTGGAACCGGACCCGGACGCCCTCCCGGTCACCCCCCGTCTGGGTCTGCGCGCCCTGCGCCGCCCGTACTTCCGTACCCGCGCCTTCTTCGCGGAGGCGGCGGCCGGACAGGACGACACGACGACGTTCGACGCGCCCGAGTGGCGCGAGCGTGCGGCCTCCCTCAACGCCTCCGTCCTGCGCGCCTTCGGCTACGACGCCAAGCCGCAGATCCTGACGGTGTCGCGGGCGGACCACACGTACGAGATCCCCGTCGCGCACGCCGAACCGGGCCTGGTCGCCGTCGACTGCGGCTGGGCGGCCGAACCGGACGCCGCCCTGGACCCGGACGGCCCGGGCCGCCTCCTCACCCCCGTCCCGCTGGACGCGTCCTCGTCCCTCCGTACGGGCTCGAAGCTCGCCTCGTTCCTCTTCGCGAGCGAGGACGCCCCGCGGTACGTGCTGCTGCTCGCCGGCGGCGTGATCGTCCTCGCCGACCGGGCGGCGTGGGGCGAGGGCCGCTACCTGGCGGCTTCGCTGGACACCGCCCTGGACCGCAACAACACCAAGGACGGCCAGGAGCTCGACACCCTGGCGGCCCTCTTCGGTGCGGACTCGCTGCGCACTCCGGAGGAGGGCGGCGAGAATCCGCTCGCCGGGCTCGTCGACAAGTCCACCAAGCACGCGGTGGGCGTCTCGTCCGAACTCCGGGACGGCCTGCGCGAGTCGGTGGAACTCATCGCCAACGAGGTCCTGGAGCGGATCACCAGCCATGAGGGTGTCCGTCTGGAGGACGTGAAGGAGCTACCCGAACTCTCCCGGCAGCTCACCCGCGAGTCGCTCCGCTACCTGTACCGCATTCTGTTCCTCCTGTACGCGGAGGCCCGCCCCGAGCTGGGCATCCTGCCGTCGGACTATCCCGAGTACCACCAGGGGTACGGCCTCGGGCGACTCGGCGAACTCGTCGCGGAACGCGACCTGGTGGGTGAGAAGGCCCGCGAGGGCTTCTACCTGTACGAGTCACTGGACCTGCTCTTCGGCAAGGTCCAGGAGGGCTACCGGCCGCGCCGCACGCACGGCGTGGCCGGGAAGGACGCCGGGAAGGACTCCGAGGACGTCGGCCTGCGCTTCGAGCCCCTCCACTCGAAGCTCTTCGAGGCGGAGTCGATCCGTCTGATCGGCGCGGCGTCGGTCAGGGACCCCCGCCACGACGAGGACGCGGACGACGGCCCCCACCACCTGGACACCCGGCTCCGCAACGCCACCCTGTACAAGGTGCTGCGGAAGCTGATGCTCACCCGGGGCAGGAAGGGCGAGCGGGGCGGCTTCATCTCGTACGCGCAGCTCGGCATCAACCAGCTGGGCGCGGTGTACGAGGGCCTGATGTCGTACGCGGGCTTCATCGCGGGCGAGGAACTGTACGAGGTCGCGAAGAACGGCGACCCGAAGGACGGCTCCTGGCTGATCCCCTCCTCGAAGGCCGACGAGTACGCGGACTCCGTGTTCGTACGCCGCCGGGACGAGGAGACGGGCACCGACGTCCGGGTCCGGTACCGCCCGGGCTCGTTCGTCTACCGCCTCTCCGGCCGCGACCGCCAGACCTCCGCCTCGTACTACACGCCGGAGTCCCTGACGAAGGTGACCGTCCAGCTGGCGTTGCAGCACCGCCTGGACCAGGACGACACGGTCACGGAGGCCCGGGAACTCCTGGACTGGAAGATCTGCGAGCCGGCCCTCGGCTCGGGCGCGTTCCTCAACGAGGCCATCAACCAGGTCGCGGCCGAGTACCTGCGCCGCCGCCAGGACGAAACCGGCCGTGCCATCGACACCGAGCAGTACCCGGTGGAGCTCCAGAAGGCCAAGGCGTACATCGCCCTGCACAACTCCTACGGCGTCGACCTCAACTCGACGGCGGTCGAGCTGGCCGAGGTCTCGCTGTGGCTGAACACCATGCACCCGGGCATGGAGGCGCCGTGGTTCGGCCTGCACCTGCGCCGGGGCAACTCGCTGATCGGCGGCCGGAGGGAGATCTACGGGCCGGACCGCCTGAAGAAGGGCGGCTGGCTGGGCGCCACCCCGGAACGCTTCCCGCTGACGGAGGCGGCGTCCGGCCTGCCGACGGGTTCGGTCCACCACTTCCTGCTCCCGGCGAAGGAGTGGGGCGCGGTCGCCGCCGAGAAGGAGGCGAAGGCCCTGGCCCCAGAGGAGGCGAAGGCGCTGGCCGCCTGGCGCAAGGCGATCACCAAGTCACCGAACGCGAAGCAGACGACCCGGCTCCAGGGGCTCGCGCGCCGGGCGGAGTGCCTGTGGCAGCTGGTGGTGCGGCGCCTGGAGATCTCCGAGCGGGACATCAGCCGCAGGATCGACGTGTGGGGCGCGGAGCCGGAGTGGCTGCGGCAGCCGGTGGAGGCGGTCCAGCGCGAGGAGGTCCTGGCGGACCTTGAGGCGGTCGACACCCCGTACTGGCGTCTGAAGACCCTGATGGACGCGTGGTGCGCGCTGTGGTTCTGGCCGGTGCAGGAAGCGTCGCTGCTGGACGGTACGAATCCGCGCTATCGGCATGCGGCGGAGCTGGCGGAGCAGTCGGCTGCGTATGAGGTGGCCGTCTCGGGGGCGGAGGAGGACGACGAAGACACTGGCGTCCTGATGTCCTGGGAGGAAGATGCCCTCCCCGGCTTCGGCGTGGAAACCAAGCAGCTCTCCCTCACCCAGGAGGACGTGGCCAAGCGCCGAGTGGGCCGCCGCAAGGAGTCCCTTGCTGAGCGTCGCCGCGCGGTGATCCCGCTGGCGAACCTGGACGACTGGCTGGACTTCGCGGAGTCACTGCTGGGGACGCAGGACGTGGCGTCAGAGTCCCTGGTCGCCGAATTCGAGTCTCTTACTGAGCTGACCCCGTACGAGGACGCGCTGCCCGACCTCATGGGCATGGACCGCTCCTACTGGCTGGAGTCCCGCTTCCCGTGGGCGGCCAAGTCAAGGGACATCGCCACCCAGCAGGGCTTCTTCCACTGGGAGCTGGAGTACGCCCAGGTCTTTGAGTGCGGCGGCTACGACTTGCAGGTGGGGAATCCCCCGTGGGTCCGTCCCGACTGGCAAGAGGATCTAGTCCTGGCCGAGTGGGAACCATGGTTCACCCTCTCCGAACGACCCGACGAAACGGAATGGCGCGCACGAAAGACAGAAATTCTGCACAAATACGGGCGCGAGTTCTTCCTGTCAGAGCTTTCATTCAGCGCCAGCACGGCTGCGATTCTGGCATCTGCGACCACTTACTCCCTCCTTTCAGGCACCCGTCCAGACCTCTATCGCGCGTTCATGTGTCAGGTGTGGACCAACCTTGGACCCCAAGGAACTGCGGGCATGATTCACCCCGACACTCACTTTGGAGGCATCAAAGAAGGCAGGCTGCGCGAAAAAGCGTACCGCCATCTCCGAGTTCACGCAGATTTCGTGAACAGAGGAAACCGATTCTTCCCGCCCCCGGTTCACCGAAATAAGCATTTTGGCATGCACATTTACGGGGCCGACCGAACGCCGGAGTTCTCCCACTTGAGCTGGCTCGTCGAGCCTTCCACACTCACTGGATCACTCAACCATAACGGCCATGGATCAACCCCGAGCACACGTTTCAACGACGACTGGGATGCACGACCCCATCTCGCCCGAGTTATCTCCGTAAATCTCGAAACGCTAAGCCAGTGGAACCTGCTAGCAGGAGACGACGAAACATCGCCACAGGAGGCGGCCCTCCTTTATCCGGTCACCGTAGACGAACAGGGCGCAATTGAAGCACTCGCAGGCTACCGCAATCGGGTTCGAGCCATTCAGCCCTGGATCTCGATCGGACTTTTCGAGCACACGGCCCGCCGATCCTCGCTGATCAAATGGAATACACAAGACCCAAGCTCCTGGGAAGACGCCGTCCTTCAGGGCCCACTTTTCGGGATCAGCACCCCCTTCGCAAAGAAGCCTAATATTCCATGTCGGGCCAATAACGACTACACGGTCTATGATCTCACAAGACTTCCAACATCGGCCGTACCTCGGGTGAATTACATCCGCGGAGAGGACAAGGAAGCATATCGCACCGCCCATGATTCATGGGATAGCAAGCCTTCTACAGATTATTTTCGATTGGTCTGGCGCGATATGGTTCCACCCAGCAACGAACGGTCCCTCTTCGCCGCTATTTACCCACCGGGGCCCGCTCACGTTCACGCCGTGCGAAGCATGCACGCAGGAACAAACACTCTAACGGCGCTTATCGGAGGGTTCTGGGCTGCATTGCCATCGGACTATCTCTTGAGAATCACTGGCCGTGGACACATGAGCGTTGCCGAAGCCCAAGCCATGCCTGCTCCGACCCCCGACCATCCGCTAGCCGCCCCACTGCTCCTGCGTAGCCTGCGATTGAACTGCCTCACCGACGCGTACTCGCCCCTGTGGCAGGAGTTGTTCCACCCTAGCTGGCCGGGGTATGAGGGGTGGGCCCACACTTGGTCAAACCTAGAGCCGCTCGCAGGGCACCTCTCCAGCACATGGGAGTACGGGACGCCCCTCCGCACTGAGTACGAGCGTCGAGCCGCGCTCGTCGAGCTTGATGCGCTCGTGGCTGTCTGGCTCGGGATCACCGCCGATCAACTCGTCGCAATTTACAAGTCTCGCTACGCCGTGCTCTCCGACTATGAGGCAGAGATGCATTTCGACGCCCGCGGTCGCAAGATCGCCCGCAACCACAATACTTACGGCTACGGCCAGGCCAAGGAGACCTACCAGGCGCTCCTCGATCATCTGCACAACCCGGCCGCCGTCCCGCCGCCCGAGGGGTACACCGCGCCCTTCTACAAGGCCGACCGGGAGACCGAGATGCGGGCCGCGCACGCGCACTTCCAGGCGCGGCTCGACGCGGAGATCGCGGCCGGCCGGTGGACACCGCCCGCGAAGGCTGACGCGTAACAACAGACGAACGGGCCGCGCCAACCGAACTTGGCGCGGCCCGCGTTGTCGTACAGGTCAGCGCGACGCGTAGGCGACGAACGTCGCCCACTGCTCCGCACCGAAGCCCAACGTGCCCCCGCCGTTGTTCTTTGAGTCGCGGACGAAGACTGAGCCGACGGCGTTCGCCACCTCCACGCACTCGCCGCCATTCCCCGCGCTGTAGCTGCTCTTGAACCAGGCCAAGTCCTCAAGCGAACGGCCAGCGTTTACCTTGCTCATGTCTCTCCCAGCACCTTCTCGATCAGGGCCTGTGACTCTCTCGGCGTGAGCGCCTGCGCCCGGATGATGCCGTACGCGGCTTCCAGCTCCCGCACCTTGCCGCGCTCCGAGTGAACGCGGCTGTCACCTTGCACCTCCGCGTAGGAGATCCTCCGCCCTTCCTTGGTCTCCATCAAGGTGAACGGTCCGGCAAGCCCGGCGTGTTCCTCACGTTCAATCGGCATCACCTGGATCGACACGTTGCGCCGCTGGCCTGACAGCAGGATCTGCTCCAGCTGTCCGCGCATCACGCCCCGCCCTCCTAGGGGGCGCCGCAGGACCGACTCTTCGATCACGAAGCTGATCGTGGGCATCGGCGTCCGCAAGAAGATCGCCTGCCGCTCCAACCGGGCCGCGACCCGTTCCTCAATGGTCGCCTCGTCCAGCAGCGGCAGCCACATCGCGAACACCGCCCGCGCGTACTCCTCCGTCTGGAGCAGCCCCGGCACCGCCTGGACCGCGTACACGTGCAGCTCCACGGCCTCCTTCTCCAGCTTCGCCGCACCCCGGAAGAACGCCGGGTACTGCGCCCGCGCGACCTCCTCCTTCATCTCCCTCAGGATGCCGCGCGCGCCGAGCAGTTCGTCCGCCTGGTCGATGAACTTCGCGGGCGGGATCCGCCGCCCCTGCTCATACGCCGCGATGGTCGACGCCGAGTAGCCCGTCCGCGACCCGAGCTCCGGCCGTTCGAGCCCCGCCCACTCCCGGAACCCCTTCAGTTGCCGCCCGAAGACCTGGAGGATGCCCGTCGCCCCCGGTTCGCCCTCGTACTCGGCTTCCGCTTCCCGATCGTCCATGATCCGCGCCTCCCGCGCCCAACGCCCCGGCCGTCCCACCGGTTACGCCCCGCACCGCCGACACCCTCCGCACCGACGCGTACAGCCCGTACCCGTCCGCACGTCACTGCTGGTCAACGTTACTCACACACCGCCACCGTTGGCGGCATGGAGTCCACACCTCACCCGGTCCAGTCGGCGCGCGAACCCCACGCCTCCTCCCGGGAGTTCGACATGCGGTTCACTTCCACCCCACGCGGCGCACGGCTCGCCCGGCGTCTCGTCTCGCACCGGCTCCACGACTGGGGCCACCCGTACAACACGCCCGTCAACGACACCGTCACCCTCCTCGCCGCCGAGCTCACCGCGAACGCCGTGCGGCACGGCCACGTCCCCGGCCGGGACTTCCGCCTCCGCCTCACCGCCGAGCCGAACACCGACGCCGACACCGACACCGACGCCAACACCGGCACGACGACCATCCGTATCGAGGTCACCGACACCCGCACCGAGCGGATGCCCACCCTCGCCGAGACCACCCCCGCCCCGGACGCCGAGTCCGGCCGTGGCCTGCTTCTCGTGGCCGCCCTCGCCACCCGCTGGGGCATCACACCGCGCCTCGCCGCCCCCGGCAAGACCGTCTGGGCGCAACTCGTTGTCAGTGGCCGGGTACAGACTGTCCTCGGAGTTGCCAACTGACCGAGAGGTTCTCTTCCTTGGCCAAGAGCAAGCAGCGCGCCGCCGCCCGCTGGCGCGTCGGGTATCTGTTCGTACACGGCATCGGCAACCAGAAGCCGGGCGACACCCTGGAATGGGGCAGGACCGCCTTCGACGCCCTCCGTGACGTGCACGGCCAGGAGGTCCTCTCCTGGCGGGACCAGCCCCTGGCGGCCTCACCGGAGGACGCCGCCACCCGGCACGCGGAAGTCGTCGTCTCCCTCGGCGGTGGTGCGCCCCGCCGCGCGCTGTTCGCCGAGGCGCTCTGGGCCGACACGTTCACCGAACTCGGCCGGCCCTCGTTCCGGCGGACGCTCACGTTTCTCCTCGCGAGCCTTCCCCTCCTCTTCTGGGTGGTCGGCCCGGACCGGCGCGACCTGCGATTCCTCACCTCGTCCGATCGCGGCCCCCAGGCTCGCAGGGAAGCCGGGCTCGCCCAGACGAGGCTGGCGTGGCGGCTGCTCACCCTGGCGGTGATCGCGACCGCCCTCGTCTACGGGGTCGCGCTCGCCGCACACAGTCTGCTGGTGTCGGCGCTCCTGCTCAGCCTGCTCGCCTGGTTCGCCCGTTCCCGCCGCAACCTGCTGTGGCACGTCCGGGTCGCCGCCGTCGACGAGGAGCGCACGCGGCAGCTCCTCGCGCACCTCCACCGCAAGCTGGCCTGGATGGAGCGCCACTGCGACGAGGTGGTCGTCGTCGCCCACTCACAGGGCGGCTACCTCATGCACCGCGTGCTGTCCCCCACCGCCGACCGACGCCACCCCAAGGTGCGGCGGTTCATCGGCGTCGGTTCCGGCCTCAAGCCGATCAGCCTGCTCAAGACCTTCGACAGCAGCGGCATCGGGCCCAGCCTGTGGGGCCTCGCCGGCCTCGTCCCGGGGTGGCTGTGGGGCCTCGGCCCCTGGACCTGGCAGCCCCTGGGCTGGTTGGTGCAGACCCTCCTGCGGCTGATGTACCTGGCCCTGCAGGTGACGGTCATGCCGTTGGCCGCAGTCGGTGACCCGCACTTCGCGGAGCTGCATCGCGAGGCCCTGGCCGCGGAGCTGCACCGGGCCCTCGCCACCCTGCCCAGTCTGCGACTCGACCTCGCGCACGGAGCCGCCCTCGTCGTATCCATCGCCTCCGCCCTCCTGTTCGGGCGGCTGGTCGCTGCGGCGCTGAAGGCTCGGCCTCCGTACCCCCTCGGCCTCGACCACCACCGTCGGGGCATCGAGTGGCGCGAGTACAGCAGCCCCCACGACATGGTCGGCCGGATGCTGGGCCCCACCCTCCCCGACGGTGTCGAGCAGCCGTGGATCGCCCCGGTGGGCCAGCCCCTCGGCGACCACACGCTGTACTTCCACCGCACCGGCGTGCTCCCCCGCCGCCTGGCGGCCGACCTCCTCCGTGATCTCCGTCTGGAGGGCGAGGCGGCCGACTGGGACCGGGCCGTCACCCGGCTCGACGAGGCTCGGCGCCGGCACGGCGCGCGTCGGCGCGCCCTGCACGGGCTGCTGATCGGCGCGTTCGCCGCCCTGCTCGCGGCACCCCGGCTCTTCGACCGGCCGTCCGTCCTCCTCGCCTACCTGCACGCCTGGCTGCCGCTCGCGCTCCTGCTGCTGGCGCTCACCGTCCTCTTCAGTCTGCTGGCGCACCGGTCTGCGGGCAGGGCCGTCCGCTTCTTCACCGCCTCGGTCGCAGGAGTCGCGCCGGCCCGCCGCTCGCGGTGGCGGGTGCGGATCGTGCCGCCCGGGGCCCGCCTCCTGCCGACGGTCGCCACCTCGGTCGGTGGGGTGATCGCCGTGTACGGCACGGTCCGCTTCTTCCTCGCCGCCCGCGAGTACGGCGACACCCACGTCTGGCAGGGCTACCCGCTGCTCTTCCCCATCGGCGTCGGGCTGCTGATCGTCGCCTGCGCCTCGGCGGCCGGATACCCCGTACGAGCAGGCTGGTACGTCGTGATCGGCCTCCTGGGCTGCATCGCCCTGTACGCGGCCCCCGCACCCGCCGCCATGGGTTCGCCCTGGGAGCTGCGCCCCGAAGGGACACTGCTCGGCGCCCTCGGAACGTGCCTCGCCCTGGGGCTGGCCGGCTCCCTCCACGCCCGGCTGCGAGCAAACGATCTGACCGCACAGGTGTGAGGCAGAATCGATGCGGGTCGAAAGGGAGCCACTCCTACGAGGGAACGGACACGAAGACATGTCACCGGAGGACAGCGGCAGCAACCGCGCAGCCCAGTCGAAGGACCAGCTGTCCCTGTACGGCCGCTACCTGGACGACACGTCCGCAGAGGACAGCGGGAACTTCCTGGTCGAGATCGGGGCGGGCGGACGGAGCACCGACGTCGAGCTGGAGCAGCCCGACGAGGAGCCGGACAGCGCGGATGACCGGATCACGGCACCGTACGACCCGTCCAAGATCGAGATTCAGACCCTCAACCCGACAATCAACCTGCTGATCTCCCGGCTGGTCAACGGAATGATCGATCTCGCGCCGGACTTCCAGCGCAAGGCGGGCATCTGGTCGGACGAGCAGCAGAGCCGGCTGATCGAGTCCCTGCTCCTGCGCATCCCGATCCCCTCCTTCTACGCCTCCGAGCTCACCGACAGCTCGTGGGCCCAGGACAGTTCCTGGGCGATCGTCGACGGCATCCAGCGCCTCACCGCCATCGCGCGGTTCATCGCCCCCGAGGCGCTCAAGGAGGCGGGGATAGATTCCGGACCGCTCAAGCTGCGCGGCCTGGAATACCTCAAGGACGATTTCGAGGGCAAGGGGTACGCGGATCTGTCAGGACGTATGCAGATCCGGCTCAACGAGACCCAGGTGGTCGTCCATCTCATCCGTCCGGGGACCCCGGAAGAGGTCAAGTTCAACATCTTCGCGCGCATCAACACCGGCGGCCTTCCCCTGACCCGCCAGGAGATCCGGCATGCCCTCGTCCCGGGCCCGGCCCGCAAACTACTGTCCACGCTCGCCGAATCGCCGGAGTTCGCCACGGCCACCGGTCACGGCGTCTACAGCGAGCGCATGGCGGACCGCGAAATGGTGCTGCGCTATCTCGCCTTCCGGCTCACCGACCCCAGCCTGTTCCGAGGACAGGACTTCGACCAGTTCCTCGCTCTGACCATGCGCCAGGTCAACCGCCTGACCGAGAAGGAGCGGGAGGCTCATGCCCGTGACTTCCGGGGGGCCATGGTCACGGCCGAGAAGATCTTCGAGGGCCACACCTTCCGTAAGCGGTTCCCCGGCCAGACCCGGCGTTCTCCGGTCAACAAGGCCGTCTTCGAGACGGTTTCCGTGAATCTGGCCGCTCTCTCGGACCGTGAGCGATCTGCACTGGTAGCCTCCCGCGAACAGGTGGTCGGCGGCTTCCAGCAGCTCATGACCGACCGGAACTTCGAGCGGGCCGTGTCCGTGGGCACCGGCGACCGCAACAAGGTCGTCTACCGCTTCGCGAAGGTCCGCGAACTCTTCCGCACCATCCTGGAGAACAACGGGGGCAGCACCCAGTGATCGAGCACGTGGCACTGACCAACTTCAAGGCGTTCCGGTCCGCCCGTATCAGGCTCGCCCCGGTCACGCTCCTCACCGGTCTCAACTCCTCGGGCAAGAGCACGGTCCTGCAGTCCTTGGCGCTGCTGCGTCAGTCGTACGACTCGGGCATCCTCATGTCCACCGACGGGGACACCGACAACCGTGGCGGATTCCTCCTCGACGGTGACCTCGTGGAACTGGGAACAGGCCAGGACCTCCTGCACGAGGACTTCGAAATCGAGCAGCCGCGCGGAGAGCCGCTGATCTCCATCGACTTCGACACCTCCGACAAGCAGCGGTACATCTGGGCCGCCCTGTACGCGCCCGAACAGGACGTGCTGCCTCTCGTGCTCTCCTCCCGGCCCACGGACTGGGGTGACGTGCCGTTGTTCTCACGGCGCTTCCAGTACCTGAAAGCCGACCGGATCACACCGGCCACCACCTACCCCCGGTCTCACCACCAGGCGATCGGCCGGGGCTTCCTCGGGTCGCGCGGCGAGCACGCCGTCAACTTCCTCCGGCACCACGCACAGGACGTCGTACCGGACGGCCACCCGCTCCGGCACCCGGACGCCCGCGGGCACACCCTGCTCGACCAGGTCGTCGCGTGGATGCAGGAGCTCTGCCCCGGAGTAAACCTCGAAGCCTCGGAGATCCCCGGGATCGACTCGGTACGTCTCAGCTTCGGCTTCGGAGGCACCGCCGGACTGGACTCCACCCGGCGCCGGCGCCCCACGAACGTCGGCTTCGGTCTCACCTACGCCCTCCCCATCGTCGTGGCCTGCCTCACCGCAGGACCCGGCAGTCTCATCCTGCTGGAGAACCCCGAGGCGCATCTCCACCCGCGCGGCCAGTCCCGTATGGCATCCCTCATCGCCGCCGCGGCGTCCGCCGGCGCACAGCTCATCGTCGAGACCCACAGCGACCACGTACTCGACGGGACCCGGCTGGCCGTCAAACAGGGACGACTGGCAGCCACGGACACCGCGGTGCACTTCTTCCGCGGCAACGGGGCCGGAGTGGAGATCATCACTCCGACGGTCGCCGAGGACGGATCGCTCTCCGAATGGCCGGAGGGCTTCTTCGACGAGTCGGAGATCACGCTCGACCAGCTGCTGGGCTGACCGCCCGCTCGTCAGTTCCGGAAGCCACAAGGGGGGCGCTTCATGGTGCTCATGTTCTTCAACGAGAAGTCCTGCGTCTCCGACTGCTCACAGGACGAGGCCGGGCAGGCCATGCGCGATTTCGTGAAGGTCTGCCAGGCGGTCAGGCAGGTGGACAACGGGGCGAGTCTCATCAGTGAGGTCCGGCTGGAGGACCTGGAGATCGCTCCCGGCTACTACCTCGCCCAGTGGCGGAACGAAAGCCGCAACCGTGACCACTGGCGGTTCATGCGGTTGCTCAACCGCAAGTCTCCCCACTCCACGGTCCTACCGGACCCTCCCGAGGACCAGGAGGTCGAATACCGTCACGACGGCGACCGGGTTCTCGGGCTCGCCGCCGCCCACCTCATGGAGACACTGGCCGTCAGCCTTCCCACCGCCCGGCCCTGGGAAGCCTCCTGGCTGAGGGTCGAGTACGTCCTCGTCGACGAGGACGAGGTCCAGGAGGACAGGGCGGAGGTCCGGCACGCCTCGACACCCGAGCATGTGGCGGAACACGCCGACTGGATACGCGAGAGCGCAGCGAACGCCGTCACCTCCGGCGCGCAGCTGTGGGAGGAACGCGAGAGCCTCTTCGCCTCGCTCCAGTTCACCCCTGGGGTGGAGGACGACCTGAGAAGCCTCCCAGGTGTCTCCGTGCCCTCGGTACGGGCGGCGCTCCTCGCCCTCAACACAGCGGCCGAGGCGTGGAGGCCCGGGGACGCGGAACCGGCCTGGCCCGTCAAAGTGGTCCCCGAGAGCGACACCCGGATCAATCTCGGGCTGTGCAACTTCCCCGACACGGACGGGGAGAAGCGGCTGTTCAGCCTCCACACCCGGTTCCGGCCGAGGCCCGGCCGCATCCATCTGAGGGTGGTCGCCGAGGAGGGCCGCGTGCGGATCGGCTACATCGGCCGGAAGCGCCTGGCGGAGGACGTCCCCCGCAGGTCGCGGTGAGCTACGGCTTCGGGCCGCCCGGGCGGCGCCAGACGTCGATGTCCTTCTTCCAGGCCTTGTTGCCGCCGCCCGTCGGACACCGCCCGTTGTAGCAGCGCCAGTACCAGTTCTCCTTCGCGCCGCGCCTGATCTCGATGTCGTCCTGACCGCATCGGGGGCATTTCGGCGGTCGGGCGAAGACCTCGGCATGCTCGTGGGTGAGGATCTTGCGGGCGAAGTAGGCGCCGCGCATCGTGACCATGACCTCGCGCGTCCAGCTCTGCGACAGGGCATTGAGGCTGCCGAGCATCACGGTCTTCTCGTCCACGACGACGATCTTCTGGTGCATGACGTGCATCGGTACGACCGTGTGGACGACCGCGCGCAGGTCCTCGACGAGGGAGGCGTTCGCCGGCTTCTTCTGGAGCTGGTCACTGGGGTCGCGGACGAAGACGGTCACCCGTACGCCCCGGTCGACCGCCGCGCGCAGCTCCGGGAGGATCATCCGGACGCGCCTGGCCACCCAGGGCGTCCACAGCCACAGGGAGGTCCGCGCACTCCTGATGGCAGCGACGAAGGACGCGTAGAACGTCGTCTCGTCGTCGACCTCACTGACCTCCACGTGCCGCGAGAGGACCTCCGCCAGGCGGTCGCCGAACTCCCCGCGTGGCACGCTCAGCTCGGGCGGCGTGATCAGGGACTTGGCGGGGAGGACCCGTACCCCGGGCGTGCCGATGAGGGCGTCCAGCTGTCCGAACGGGGAGCCCGGGGCCTTGCGTGCCACGTCCCGGATGCGTGTGGCACTCGCGAGGACGTACACACGGGTCTGTACGCGGGTCATGGCCACGTTGAACAGCCTGATCCCGCTGCGCATCCAGTCGCTCGCCTCCGGCGCGCGCGATGCCTTCGCCATCCACAGCGGGCGGCTGTGTTCGCCTTCGACGGTGTCGAAGACCACGATGGGGAACTCCCGGCCCTGGAACCGGTGCGCGGTGCCGACCTCGGCGCTCGGTCCCCCGTCCCGTTCGATGTCGCGCAGCGCCTCCAGGGTGGCCTCGGCCTGGTCTCCGTACGGAGTCACGACGCCCGTGGTCTCGCCGTCCCCGCCGTGCAGATCGATCAGGGCCCGGGAGATGAGCGCGCCCGCGGGCCACCAGCCCTTGCCGGGGCCGGTGAGATGGACATGGGCGAGTTCGTGGAGCCCGTCGGTGTCGATGAGGACGATCTCCGGGTCGTCGGCACTCCTGGGGTTCCGTACGACGGGGCCGGCCTGGAGCACGCCTCCGTAGGCCAGGCCGTTGACGAGGCCCATCACGGCACGTCCGAACCGGTTCTGCGTCACCAGGGTCGTACAGGCCGGGTGGGTCCGCGCCGCCGCCGGGTCGGTGATGCCGCAGTGCTGGAACACGTCCGGGATCAGCCAGCGCTGGATGTCGGGGCGCCTCTTGTCCGCCAGCGCACGGGGAACGACCGGGCCCAGCTGCATGAAGTCCCCGAGGAGCACGGCCGCCTGCTGGGCATGGGAGACGGCGAGCAGGACCTCCGGCAGGGAAGCGGCGCCGACCTCGTCGATGAGGACCACGTCGTAGTGGCCGGAGAAGACATGCCGGTTGGTGCGGAATCGGGCCAGGGTCGTGGCGACGAGACGGGCGTTCCTGATGATCTCGCCCTGCGCGTCGCGGGCGAGGCGCTCGTACTCCTCCTGGATCTCCTTGTACCGCTCCTCCAGCGGTCCCTTCCGGACCGCTTCGGAAGCGACGACGGGACGCAGGGCCGCGGCCTTCCCGTGCCGGGCCGGCCAGCCCTGTTCCTCGGCGGTGGCGATGAGCGCCTCGGCGAGGTGCGCGCGCCCGGCCTCGTCCTCGGCCTCCGCGAGAGCCGTGCGCAGTTCGCCCAAGGACCGGGTCAGGGTCCGGTAGCGGGTGGCGGCGTGGCGCGCCTCCGTGTCACGTCGGTCGATCTCGCCGGCGGAGAACGGGATCGCCCGCGTCATCTCCTCGGTCTGCACCGCGATCTGGGCCCGGCGGCGATCCGCGATGTCGCGGGCCCTGAGGGCATGGTCGTGCGCGTCTCGGTACTGGCCCGTCGCCTCACCGCATGCGGCCTGGGCCTCGGCCCGCTCGGCTCGTGAGCGCAGTTTGGCGAGCCCCGTCCGCTTCTCGACCTCGCGCACGGTGCGCTGTGCCCGGCGCAGCCGCTCCTGGCTCAGAAGAGCGGCGGACTCGGCTGCCGTGGCCGCGGCCTCCACCCGGTCCGCCTCGTCGAGGAGGGCGTCGACCTGCTTCCAGAGGTGGCGCGAGTCCTCGGCGTCGTCCCGGTCTTTCAGCGCCCTGTTCAGGTCCTGGTCGGCCGCTGCCAGGGTCTGGCCGACCTCCCCGGCGGCCTTCTTCAGCTCCGCCACCCGTACGTCGCGCGAGGCCGCATCACCGAACGGCTCGGTCACCAGGGCCCTGGCCTGTGCGTAGGCCTCCGCGTCGAACCGTACGAGGCTCGCCTCCAGCTCCGCCAGTTCCTCCGCGCGGCGGCGGATGCCCAGCAGCTCCGCCGACGCCCGGGCACGCCGCCCCTCGACGTCGGCCAGCCGGGCCCGGACCATGAGGGGCAGGGACACGTGCGGGTCGTCGGTGATCTCCTTGAGCTGAGGCGGCCCCACCCGGACGATGTCTCCGCTGCTGTGGCGGCGTCCCCTCAGGACGCCCTTCAGGGCGTTGTCCACGGCGATGTTGGTCGCGGAGACCAGCAGCACCCTCTTGCCCGCGGCGATCAGGTCTCCGACGGCCAGCGTGAGGACCATCGTCTTCCCCGTGCCGGGCGGCCCCCACACCAGGTGGACACCGTTCCCCAGGCAGGCCCGGTAGGCCTCCGCCTGCTCGGGGAAGAGGCCGGCCGGCGCCTCGGCCCGGGAGGGCTCCCCGGTGGGGCTGCCGGAAGCGAGGAGGCTGCCGAGCGGGCTGTCACCCAGCCCGGCGATGCCGTCCCTCAGGGTTTCCAGTAGGAAAGTGGGGGGCTGTTGCAGAACCCAGAGGAAGGGGTCGACCGGGTCCGCGAACTCGGCGACCCTGACGGTCAGCGACGAACCGCTCTGCATGGTTTCGGTGACGGCGAAGCCGGCTTCCGCACCCGGTTCCTCGGGTCCGGCGAGACGAAGGCTTTCGAGCTGGTCGGGGTTGAGTTCGGTGCCCCGCAGATCCACAGCGAACCGGCCCGGCTCGCCGGCCCGCGCAGCGCGGCCGATCCTGCGCCACCGCGGGCGCTGACCTGCTCCCCCTTCCACGGCGATCCATTCGTCGACCGCCGTGGTGATCTCCTCGCGCCAGCCCAAAGCTCCCCCTTTTCGGCTCGCGAATGGTAGATCTTGCGGGGGCCCCGCGCACCTCCCACTGCAGGAAAGCCATGGCCGCCACAAGGGGAATGGAAAGGTTCGAGACTCGGGTCGGACCTATTCGGCCATGCCCCGGTCTCCGTCAACCGGACTGCGGACCCGCCTGTCCGAGGCGGCATATACCGTTGACACAGCTCGCCGACCTGGCACGAAGCGAAGGAGAACGTCGTGAGGCCCACGCTGGCCGCCGCGCAGCTGCGGGGCAGTCTCACCCAGTACCTCACGACGACGTACGCGCTCACCGACGAGGACACCCGGCGGGCACTGGAGCGGTTCCTGGGGCATCCCGAGACCGGGATGTTCCGCGGCCCCTACCTGCGGATCAGGACTCCGTTCCACAAGGCCGGGACCGGCTGGGAGAAGCACCTGGAGTGGAACCCGGGCTTCACCCCGTACCGGCATCAGGCGAAGGCGTACGAGCGGCTGAGCACGCTCCACGGGCCCGCCCTGCCGACGCTGGTCACGACGGGAACGGGATCCGGTAAGACCGAGTCGTTCCTCGTCCCCGTCCTCGACCACTGCCGCCGCGAGAAGGCCCTCGGCCGGACCGGGATCAAGGCCGTGCTGCTGTATCCGATGAACGCGCTCGCCACCGACCAGGCCGGCCGCATCGGCGACTACCTGGCGCAGCCGGAAATGGCCCAGGTGACGGCGGGGCTCTACATCGGCGACCGGCCGGACACCGACTTCCGCCGGGTGATGACGCGGCGTGAGGAGATGCGGCAGTCGCCGCCGGACCTGCTCATCACGAACTACAAGATGCTCGACCTGCTGCTCCAGCGGACCGAGGACCGCGCGCTGTGGCAGGACGCCCGGATCCAGTACGTGGTGCTGGACGAGTTCCACACCTACGACGGGGCGCAGGGCACCGATGTCGCCATGCTGCTGCGCCGCCTGGCGATGACCACCGGCCGGAGCGAGCCCGGACGTCCCCTCGGCTCGATCTGCCCGGTGGCGACCTCCGCGACCCTCGGTGAGGGCGGGCCCGGGACCGGCCCCGGCTCCATCCTGGAGGTGGCCGCCCAGGTCTTCGGGATGCCGTTCTCCCCGGACGCGCTGGTGGGCGAGGAGCGGATGACGCCCGAGCAGTTCACCGGACCGGTGAACTACGGGCTGCCCGAACCGCCCTCGCCCGAGGAGGTGATCGCCTGCTCGGGCGGCCCCGATGTGGTGTCGCGTCCGGACAAGCTCGATCTCAACGCGCTGGCAGTACGGCTGCTGGGACAGCAGGGCCTGTCCGCCTTCGACATCGGACGGCTGCTCAAGCAGCACGACTTCACGCAAGGGGTGCTGTCCCTGCTCGACGGGGACCCGCTGAGCGAATGGGAACTCCGCGACCGTCTCGGCCGGTTCGGGTACGCCTGGGGCCGGACCGCCCGGGAGAATCCCCGCCTCGCGCTCGCCGCGCTCGCACGGTTCGTCGCCCTGCTGTCGGCCGCCCGCGATCCGGAGTCGGACGAGCGCCGACCGCGGCCCCTGCTGCACGTGGAGACCCACCTGTGGATCCGGCCGGTCGGCCGGATCGTGCGCGGAGTCGGCCCCGGAAAGCCCGAGTTCCACTGGTACGAGGACGACCTCGCCCGGCGCTCCGCCCTGCCCGCGGCACCCCCCGAGGGCGACGGGGAGCCCGAAGCCGGTCAGATCGGGCACGTGGCACGCTCGCATCGGGCGCAGGCGGCGATCGGCGCGGACACCGCCGTACGGCAGGCGAGCATAAGGCTCCCCGCCGTGTACTGCCGCAACTGCGGCCGCTCCGGCTGGGCGGCCGTCTCCCCGGAGGCCGATCCCCAGCAGCTGGTGATGGCCCACGACAAGATCTGGCGCGCCAGTGTGGGCCGGGAGAAGCGGCGGGTCCGGTACTTCATCGCCGCCACGGCCGCGGAGCAGGAGGACACGCTGGCGGCGGTCGGCCAGTCCCGGCCCGCGGCGGGGAGCGGGCAGTCGTCGGCGCTGATCCTGGACGGCGCTCAGGGGACGTACCGGCTGCCGGTCGCCGAGGACGCCGGGAACCTGCAGGACGCCTGCTTCGTCCTGGCGATCACGGACAAGAAGACCGCCGACCGGGCCGCCGTCGACCAGCGCTGCCCCGCGTGCGACACCGACAACACGATGCGTTTCCTCGGCACCCGGCCGGCCGCTCTGGCGGCCGCGACGGTGACCCAGCTGTTCACCGGGCAGGAGGTCGCGCTCGAAGCGGAGGAGCGCAAGACCCTCCTGTTCAACGACTCGACCCAGGACGCCGCGCACCGTGCCGGGTACGTGGCGAACCGGTCGTTCACGTTCTCGCTGCGCTCGCTCCTCGCACGCAACCTGGACGAGTCCGGCAAGCCGTCGGCGCTCAACGACCTGATCGGGAACGTGCTCGACTCCGTCGAGGACCCGCAGGCCCTCGCAGCGGTCGTCCCGCCCGATCTGTACGACGAACCGGGCGTGGACCGGCTGCTGTCCGGGCGGGGCACGGGCGACCTGCGGACCTGGAAACTCATCGGAGAGCGGCTCGCCTTCGCCACCGTCATGGAGTTCGGGCTCCGCTCCCGGCAGGGCCGCACCCTGGAACTGACCCGGACGGCGGCCGCCGAGGTCGTCATCGCGGACCGGCACCGGATCACCATGCTCGCCCGCGACGTGCACATGGCCCTGCCCGGTCAACTGCTGGGCACCGGCCTGCCGACGGCCGAGCGCTATCTCGCCTTCGTCCGCGGACTGCTGGAACGGATCCGGCTGCGCGGCGGGGTCCGGCACCGGTGGCTGGAGCCGTGGACGAAGGACGCGGGGGTGACCCGGTTCAAGATCTGGGGCGGCCGGCCCGACGGCATGCCCGCGTTCCCCGACAGTGTCGCCGCGCCGCGCTTCCTGCTCGACGGTGACAAGGGCAGGTCCGACTTCGACTCGACGACGGCCCGCGCCGGCTGGTACCAGGACTGGGCGCGCCGCTGCCTGGGCCTCGACGCCCCCGGGGCGGCCGAGTACCTCCGCAGGCTGCTGCCCGTCCTCGTCGACGAAGGACTCCTCGCGGTACGGACGGCACAGGACCGGACGACGAAGGTCTACGGACTGCAGCCCGGCCACATCGAGGTGCGGCTGCTTGAGGACGACATCGTCAACAAGGCCTTCGTCACCTGTGAGGCGTGCGGCTGGGAGCAGGTGGTCCATCCCTCCCGGCGGACCCGCTGGTACGGGCACCCCTGCCCCCGGTACCGGTGCCGTGGTCAGATCACCGCGCCGCAACCGGGCCAGGCCACCATGCCGTCTTCCGGTTCCACCAGTTTCGGCGGCCCCCGGCCGCGCGACTACCGCGACGACTACTACCGGCACCTGTACCGGACGGGTGGCACCTTCCGGGTGGTGACGGCCGAGCACACCGGCATGCTCACCCGGCCCCAGCGGGAGCGCGTGGAGCGGGCCTTCCGCGACGGCACCCACTACACCGACCCGAACGTGCTGTCGTGCACTCCGACCCTGGAGCTCGGCATCGACATCGGTGACCTGTCCGCCGTCCTCCTGGGCTCGCTCCCGAAAGGACCCGCCAACTACGTGCAGCGGGCGGGCCGTGCGGGCCGCAAGACGGGCAACGCCCTGGTGGTGGCCTTCGGCGGCCGCCGGGCCCGCGACCTGTACTACCTCGACGCGCCAAGGGAGATGATCGCCGGGGACATCGTGCCTCCCGGCTGCTACCTCTCCGCGGTGGAGATCCTGCGCCGCCAGTACACGGCGCACCTTCTGGACCTCGCCGCCCGGGGCCGGCTCACGACGAGCGACGGCGAGCCGCTACAGCCCGCGCCGCGCCTGGTGTCGGCGCTGTTCGGCAGCACGGCCTGGTGCCAGGAGCTCGCGGACGCGGCCCAAGCCCACGGCGCCGAGCTCGTCGAGTCGTTCCTGGCCCTGTTCCCCTCCCTCCCCGGCCGGCCGGACACCGGGGTCTCCGAGCAGGCCGCCGAGGAGCTCCGCGCGTACGCGTGCGGCGGCATCGTACGCGCGCTCCAGGAGGCCGAGGAGGAGTGGACCGGCCGCGGTGAGGAACTCCGGCGCCGGATCCACGCGATCGACGCGGCGATGGACCAGCTCGTGCGCAGCGACCCCGAGCAGGAGCGTGAGTGGCGCGAGCTGCGTGCCGAGCGCTACGCGACGGGCAACCTGCTGCGCGACCTGAACCAGACCAGTGCCCACGGGGCACTGGTCGAGCTCGGTCTGCTGCCCAACTACACCCTCTCGGACACCACCACGCAGCTGGAGGCCACTCTCTACTGGACCGAGCAGCCCGAGACCGAAGGGGCGAAGAAGACCTACCACAGCGAGGTCCGGGACTACGAGCGCTCACGCCGGTCCGCGCTGTCCGAGCTGGCGCCCGGAAACAGCTTCTACGTCAACGGCTACAAGCACGTCGTCCGGGCCCTGGACATCGGCAGTCCGGAGCGCCGTGCCTGGTCGGTGTGGCGGCTGTGCCCCGCCTGCGGTTACGTCCGTACGGAGAACGCCCAGGCCGATGCCTCACCGTGTCCGCGGTGCGGTGGCCGGGAGATCGCCGACGCCGGCTGTGTCCAGCGCGTGCTCGAACCGAGGCGGGTCATGTCACGCGACAAGCGGGACGACGCCCGGGTCCGCGACGACAAGGACGAGCGTGACAGCAGGCGGTATGCCGGCCTCACGACCGTGGACATCGACCCGGTCCACCTGGCCCCGGGCTCGTGGCGCCACGACACCGCCGTCTTCGGCGTCGACTTCACCCGCCGGGCCGTGGTGCGCACGCTGAACCTGGGCCTCGACCGCCAGGACGGCAGCAGCACCGTACCCCTCGCCGGGGCCGACGTCCGGATCAACCCGTTCTACGTCTGCACGAGCTGCGGCGGCGCCACCTCCGAGGGGCGTCCCGTCGTGGACCACCACCAGGACGCACTCACCGAATCCCTCGCCGCGTCGACCAGGGCCAGCGCACACCACCAACTGTGGTGCCCGCGCCGCAAGGTCCGTACGAGCACTCCGGAAGGCCAGGGCAAGGGCGAGGACGTCCCTCTGCTCCTGGCCCACGAGCTGACCACCGAGGCCGTCCGGATCCTGCTTCCCGCCTCGGTCGCCCGCGTCAAGGAACGCCTCGCGTCCTTCACCGCCGCCCTGTTCGTGGGCATCGCCGCACGCTACGGCGGCGACCCGGACCACATCGACATCACCGCCGCATCCATGCCCGACGGCAACGACGCGGAATGGCCCCGTCGTTTCCTCGTCGTCTACGACCGGCTGCCGGGCGGCACCGGCTACCTGCACCGGCTCGCCACCTCCGACGGCTTCCGCGAAGTGCTGCTGAGAGCCCGCGATGTGATCGACAACTGCCCGTGCATCGAGAAGGGTCTCGACGGCTGCCACCGCTGTCTGCTGCGCCGCGTACCGGCCGGCGACTACGACAAGGTCAGCCGTAACGAGGTCCGGCAGATGTTCGACGAACTGCTGGGGTCCGACGGCGGGGACTGGGCCACCTCGCCGGTCGCGGCCACCCACCAGATCCCGCTGGAGCGGCAGGCCGAGAGCGACCTGGAGGTCATGTTCCTGGAGACCCTGGGCGAATGGGCGAAGCAGCCCACGGCCAGGGCCAGCGCGGACGCCTACACGACGACGGCCGGGACGTACTCGCTGGACCTGCGGCTGACCGGCGCCGACGGGGCCACCGTCAGCTGGCGGGTCTCCCAGCAGCGAGTCCTCGACGGCACCCGCCCCGACGTCCTCTTCGAGCGTACGGACGCGCCCGGTCCGCGGATCGCGCTCTACCTCGACGGGTACGAGTTCCACGCCGGGCCGAAGCACAAGGGCAGGCTGGCCGACGACGCCGTCAAGCGGACCCGGCTGCGCGCCGACGGAGTGAGGGTCTTCCAGCTCACCTACTACGACGTGAAGGACTGGCGGACCCGGGTCCGTGACACCGGGTACGCGAGCACGGGGCCGGAGCACCCGGTCTGGGTGCCGTACGGCGAGCAGGGCCAGAAGCGTGCCCGTGACTACTACGCGGGGGTGCACGGCGGCCTGCCGGGCGAACTGTCCGCGGACCTCTGGGTGAACCCGGCGGATCTTCTGACAGCTCATCTGCGCACACCGGACGCTTCGTTGTGGCAGCGGCGCGCCGAGGCCGCCGTCGCGGGGTTGCTGGGCGCCGGAGTCCGGATCGCCGCACTGCACCCGCAAGCGGTCGGCGAGCAGCTCCTCGCCGCCCTGCGGGGCGGCGCCCCGCAGGGGCCCCAGGGGCCGGTGCAGGTGCTCACCGCGGTCGACGCCGCGGGATGTGTGCTCACCGCCGCCGCGGACGGCCGGCACCGGCCGCCGGTGTGGACCGCGCTGGCCCTCCTCGACGACAGCGACCGGGCGGTCGCGGACGAGACCGGGCACAAGCGGCGCTGGCAGGCCTGGCTCTACTGGAGCAATGTGCTGCAGTTCCTGGAGCACGGAGGCGGCGACAGCGTCCAGCTGACGACCAGCCTGCTGGACGGCTTCACCTCCGACGGCCTCGCCGTCACAGGAGGCTCGGGCTGGCTCGAATCCCAGCGGGCCGAGCGCCCCGCCACCGTCACGGAACCGCAGGACTCCGTCATGGAGCGACCGGCCGCCGTCACGGCGAGCCCCGCCGGAGACGTGGCGGAGAGGCCACCCGCCCCGGTCAACCCCCCATCCGGCACTGTGCAGCCCTCCGGCACGGCCGCTGGCAGCGCCTGGGAGCAGGTACTGGAATTCCTCGACCCCGATGAACCCGGCCTGCTGTCCCTCAGCCAGGGGCTCCGTGCCCTGGGCGTGGTGCCGCCTGAAGCCGGCTTCGAACTGGACGAGCACGGCTGGATGGCCGAACTCGCCTGGACTTCCGCCCGGATCGCCGTGGTGACCGCTCACCGCCCGGTCGACGGAGAACGGGACCACGACGCGGAGGACCGGGACCGGGCCTTCGTGTCGGCAGGCTGGCGGATCCATACAGCCGCCTCCTGCACCGCCCTGGACATCAAGGACCTCCTCGCCGCGGCGGAGGTCGAGAACACGGACACGAACGACGGAGACCAGCAGCGATGACGACCACAGGCGTGACCCTGCGTCTGCTCGACAAGGCGGACAAGGAGATCCTGAGGCTGCCGCGCGCGGTCAAGGGCGCGATCTACGACTTCCAGCACAAGTTCAAGGAGAACCCGTACGTCCGGGGTCTGCGGCTGAAGCAGCTGGAGGGCCACGACCGGCTCTGGTCGGCCCGTGTCAACGACGAGTACCGTGTCCTGCTGCTGCGCCTGGCGGACACCGACTGGCTCATCGTCTCCGTCAAGCACCGCAAGGAGGCGTACGAGAAGCTCGAACGGCTCTCGTACGGCATCAACCGGATCACCGGTGGCATCGAGTACGTCGACCTCCAGATCGTCGAGGAGAGCGTCCTTCGCCGAGGGGCGGCTCCCCGGCCCGCCACCGCCGCGCCTTCCGCCACCCCCGCTGAGCCCGTCCCGACACCCGCGCCCGCGCCCGCGCCGGCCCCCGTCCCGCTGTTCGCCGCGTTCTCCGACGAGCAGCTCACCGACCTCGGCGTCGCGGGACCGCTCGTACCGGTCGTCCGGACCCTGACCACCGAGGACCAGCTCCTCGGCCTGGCGGAGTACGCCCCGCAGCTCACCTCGGAAGTCCTGCTCGCACTCCACGACGGTGCGTCGTACGACGCGGTGCTGGAGCAGATCACCAGTCCCGTCTCCGCACCCGAGCCCGTCGACCCCGATGACTTCCGGGCTGCCGCAGAGCGGCCGGCCACCATGGTCACGACGACGGACGAGGCGCTGCGTGAAGCCCTGGAGGGCGGCGACTTCGGTCGCTGGAAGGTCTTCCTCCACCCGACCCAGTCCCGGCTCGTCGAACGCGAGTACTCGGGTCCCGCCCGGGTGGGGGGCGGGCCGGGCACGGGCAAGACCATCGTGGCCCTGCACCGGGTCAAGCACCTGGTGGACCGTCTGCCTCCCGGCCGTGACAAGCCCGTCCTCCTCACCACGTACAACAAGAACCTCGCTGCCGACCTGAGGTCCCGGCTGCTCCAGCTGGGCGGCGAGGAGCTGCTGGCCCGCGTGGAGATCAGCCACGTCGACCAGCTCGCGCTGCGCGTCGTCCGCGAGGCCGAACCCGGAAGCGCCAAGCAGACGCTCGACGAGAGTCAGGCTCTGCGGGAGTGGCGTGCCATGCTCGACGAACTCGGCGAAACCGGGTGGGACGCCCAGTTCCTGCACGACGAGTGGTCGCAGGTCATCCTGGGCCAGGCCGTGGTCTCCCGGACCGAGTACTTCCGTGCACGGCGGGCCGGACGGGGCAAGAACATCTCGCGGGCCGAGCGCGCCGAGATCTGGCAGCTCGCAGAGCGGTTCACCCAGCGACTCGACCGCCTCGGACGGCAGACCTGGGAACAGGTCGCCGAGCGCGCGGCGCGGCTGGAGATGGACCGCGAGCAGCGGATCCAGGCCATCGAGCGTCAGCGCGAGGAGGCGGGCGGTCTGGACAACATCCACCTTCAGTCCGGCTCCGCGGGCTGGCTGCGACACCGCTTCCAGCACGTCGTCGTCGACGAGGCGCAGGACCTGCGGGCAGCGCACTGGAAGCTGTTGCGGGCGATGGTCCCCCGTGCCGCCAACGACATCTTCCTCGTGGGCGACACGCACCAGCGCATCTACGGCAACCAGGTCACGCTGGGCAGCCTCGGGGTCCACATCCGCGGACGCTCGGCCAAGCTGACCCTGAGCTATCGGACGACCCGGCAGATCCTCGGCTCCGCACTCGGTGTGCTCAGCGGCGAAAGCTTCGACGACCTGGACGGCAGCACCGAGGACCTGGCCGGGTACAGGTCCGTCCTGACCGGAAGCCTGCCGCAGTTGCAAGGCTGCGACGACTGGCAGTCCGAGCAGGAGTCGATCGCCGCGCTCCTCGCCGACTGGATCGCCCTGCCGACTCCCCCGGGGCAGATCGCCGTCTGTGTTCCGACGAACGCCATGGCAAGCGAGCTGGCCTACACCCTGCTCGCCCACAAGGGGATCAGGGCCGTCGAGATCGGCCCCGAAGGCCCCCGTGGAGACGAAGGCGTCCACATCGGCACGATGTTCCGATTCAAGGGACTTGAGTACCAGCGCATGGTCATCGCGGGGGTCCGGGACGGACTCGTCCCCCGGGAGGCGGTCACCCGCCTGCGGAGCGACGATGCCGTCCGCCACCGGCGCGAGCTCCGGCGGGCCCGCTCGCTGCTCTTCGTCGCGGCCACCCGGTCCCGGGACAGCCTCGCCATCTTCTGGCACGGCCGTCCGAGCCCGTTCCTCGAACCCCTCATGCATGCGCCCGCTGCTTGAACACACCGGGCGGCTGCGCCGCCCGGTGTTCCGGAGCACACGGTCTTTCAGTCGCGGACGTGCCGGATGTGGGCGGTTCGCCGCTTCCCTGAGCCGTCTTCGTACTCGACCGCGGAGCCGACCGTGGACCACAGCAGGGCAACGGCGAGGGGCGTGAACGGGCTGAGCACCTCACCCCCCTCCGTCGCCGGACTCTGAGAAGTGATCTCGCACTCCTCGACGTCCGTCGCCCCGCCGAAGGCGAGCCCGACGAGCCGGCCGGGGGCGACCATCTGTCCGCCGGTCGCACGGGGAGTGGCGGGCAACGCCCTGAGGAGGTCCTCCAGGAAGGTGGCGCGCTCCTTGAGCTGCGCGCACCGCTTCTCCCAGTGGCGCCGGTTGTCGGCGCGCACCCGGTAGTCGGTGGCGGTGTCCAGAGGCTCCGGCCGCTGCAGGTAATCACGGATCTGGGACAGTTCGTTCTCGACGCGGCGACGGGACGTCTCAGCCAGTCCTGTCACTGGGTACCGGGTGACAGGAGCGGTTTCGTCGCGTCGCGGAGCCGGCACTGTGGACGATCACGTAATTCCCCAGGGGTTGTGGTCACGTAATTCCCCAACCCCTGGGGTGGTGCCTTGATCAGTTGGCTGAGGGCTTATCGGGCTTGTCGGCGGGGTTCCTTGGGCGCTTGTTCGGGCGGTAGCTGGGGCCGTTCATGATGACTTGGTGGCTGGTGTTGATCAGGCGGTCGAGCAGGGACTCGGCGACGACGGGGTTGGGGAAGAGGGGATACCAGTCGCTGGGTGCCCGGTTGCTGGTGATGATCAGGGAGCGTCCCTGCCGCTCGGAGACGAGTTCGTAGAGGTCGTCGGCCTGGGCCGCAGTCAGTTGGCGCATGGCGAAGTCGTCGAGGATCAGGACGTCGGGGCGGATGAGCTCGCGCATGCGCTTGTCCCAGGTGCGGTCCGCGTGGCCGCCGGCCAGCTCGGCCAGGATCCGGCTGGTCTTGGCGAACCGGACGTTCGCGCCCTGCCGGACGGAGAGATGGCCGAGGGCCTGGGCGACGTGTGTTTTGCCGACGCCGACGGGCCCGAACAAGATCACCGACTCTCCGGCGTGGAGCCAGCGCAGTGCGGCCAGGTCCCGGATCTGGGCCGCGGGCAGCTTGGAGGAGGCGGTGAAGTCGAACTCCTCCAGGGTCACCTGCTGCTCGAACTTCGCGCGTTGGAGCCGTCGTTGGAAGGCCACGGTCTCGCGGCGGGTGATCTCGTCCTGGCAGAGGACCTGAAGGAAGTCCAGGTGTCCGAGCTCGCCGCCGTGGGCCTGGGCCAGCCGGGCGTCCAGGGTCTCAAGCATCCCCGACAGCCGAAGCGTCTTGAGCGACTCGCGCAGGGCGGTGTCCAGCACGCTCATCGGGCGGCCTCCTCGGCATCGCCGGCGTCATCGTGACCGGGGTCGTCGTGGAGTTCGTCAGAGATCTGGGAGGGGATGCTCGCGGCGAACAGGCCCTCGGGGCCGTGGAGGAAGGCCGCGGCCCCGGCGTCGCCGGTCTCCGGCTCGGGGTCGGTCTCGGTCCCGGCGATCAGGATGCCCTTGATGGTGCGGTAGGACGGGTCGCCGACCGTGATCGCCTTGGTGCAGGCGGCCTCCAGGCGCTGGTCGCCGTACTTCTTCCGCAGGCCGAGGATCCCCTGGGCCGCGCGGAGCCGGTAGAGCGCGTTGACCTCCAGCAGCAGGTCGATCACCTCGCGGCAGGCGTCGCCGACCTCAGACGCCTGGCTGCGGCACCACATCGGCGTCTTCATCTGAAACGCGATCTTCTCCGGCGGGTAGTCGCCCGAATCGGTGCGTTTTCCCTGGTCAAGGGCGGCGTGGGTCTTGACGAGGTCGCCGTCGTGGAAGACCTGGACCATGGTCGTGGTCGAGCGGACATCGACCTTGCGGCCGATCAGCTTCCAGGGCACCGAGTAGAGGGTGCGGCCGACCTTGATGTGGATGTCCGGGCCCACGGTCGCGGTCGACCAGCGGGCCAGCACGAACGGCTTGTCCGGCAGCGGCAGCAGGGCCGCCGACTCGACCGCCTCGAACACCGCCAGCGGCGATGCCCCTCCCAGCGGCCGGCACTGCCTGCGGCCTGCGGTCCCGCTCGCCCAGGTCACGGCCTCGGCCTGCATCTGCTCGACCGAGGTGAACTGCCGCCCGCTCCAGAACGAGTCACGGACATAGGGCATCGGCCGCTCAACCCGCGGTTTGTCCTTCGGCTTCGCCGCGCGGGCCGGGTCGACCAGCGTGCTGTAGTAGGTCGCGAGCTCGGCATACGACTTGTTGATCTTCGGGTCGTAGAGGTCCGGCCGGTCCACGGCCGTGCGCAGGTTGTCGGGCACCAGCCGGCGCGGGACACCCCCGAAGAAGCGAAACGCTTCGACGTGGGCCTGGGTCCAGGCGTGCTGGTCCATGTGGACGACCGGTCGCACGAACATGTGCCGTGAGCTGGGCAGCACCATCACGAATGCCCAGATCCGGTGCCGCTTCCCGGTGGCCGGGTTGATCCACTGGCCGAGGAAGCCGTAGTCGATCTGGGCCTCTGAGCCCGGCTCCACGTCGTCCCGCAGCACCGTCACCCGAGACCGGGCCGACTCATCGGGCAGGTTCTCGGTCACCCACCGGCGGAACGTCGAAAGCGACACCGTCAACTTCCCCTCGTCCCGCAGGCGCTGGTGGATCGTGGTGACTGTGGTGGTCTCCAGCAGGCCCTTGACGTACTCGCGGTGCGGTTCGATCTCCGCCCATGTCACCTGGTTCAACCGGCGGCTCGCCAGGTCCGGGAACCAGACCTTCAGCAGCTTGGCCCAGTCCGCCTCGCTCATCGGCGGCCCACCCGGGGCGAGCCCGGCCTCCTCCGCCGGCGCCAGATACTTCCTGACCGTCTTTCGGTCCACCCCCAACGAGGCCGCGAGCTGGTTCTTCGACCGGCCCGCATACCAGTGGACGTAGATCTCGACGACATCGACCACCTTGAACGTTCTCCTTGCCATCCGGAATGTCCGCCGACCTCTCGGCCTTCGGTCGAGGGACGGTGACGACTCCACGACGGTCAGGACCCTCAACCCGGCACGGACATGCCCAAGGGGATCCTGAACGATTCGGGGCGCAAGCCTCATCAGCTTTCAAACCACTCATTGAGGGAACGTCCCCGCCGCGAAACCGGGCTGACCAGGACAGATAGCTGTGGCATGCTCGCCCGCGTGATTCATGCCCCAGATGGCGGATGGTCCTTCGCGACCGCACGGGAGGCAGCCAGCTTCGGTGCCGGCGAGCTGACAAGCGTTCCCGGCGTCGAACATGCGATGGCCGAGAGCGGGACGCTCTGCGGCATTCCGGAGCACCAGGTCACCCGCTATATGCATCTCTTTGAACCAGCAGAACCGCAGGCGTGTCCGGAATGCCGCCAGCGGGCCGAAGCGGCTCCGACAAAGCCGTGTGCTCAAGAGCGACTTCACGACAGGCTCCAGGCCGCCGACCCGGGACAGGGCCGCGACGACCTACTCGCCGCCTTGCGCAGAGGGGTGAAAGTGGGCCTATGGCTCCGCGGTCCCGCCGCAACCCTGGCCAGACACTACGCAGACCTCGACTCGCTGACCGAGGGGGCCGAGCCCGCCATCGAGGCCTTCAACACCACCACGAACCTCGGCCTGGCACGCGTCGAAGACGGCGCCTGGCGCTTCATTGCTGTGCTACCCGAGGACGACGGCCGCCCGCTCGTCGCGCGTGGGCCCCGCACTCTCAGCTGACAACGCTCAAGGCCCGCGAGGTCGGCGCCCCCTTGGGGAAACGTGACCGCATGGGTGGGGAATTACCTGACGCGAAACCAGTCACCGCTGGGGAAAACGCTGACCGTCGACAGCACTGGCGCGTCACCACCGTCCAGGGCATCCAGTACTAATTCGGCCTCAACCGTGTACCGGGCTGGGCCTCGGGCAAGGAGGAGAGGAACTCCGTGCTCAGCGTGATTCGCCGTGCTCGGAAGAGCCTCGTATACGTGGATGAGGAACCCACCGGGTCCACCGCTTGATCATCCATGGCAGGGCACCGCCGGATGGCTCACGGAGCCGACCGCGCGCTCCCCGCGCCGACCTGGCGCGGGCCGCGGGCCGCCAGGCGTGCCGGGGATGGGGAACAGTCGTCACCGACGACTGGCGGCACGAGCTGTGCCCGGTCCGCCAGACCGCCGGCCGCTCAGCCGAATCCGCAAAGCATCCACCCCACCGCAGCGCCGCATCAGTGACGTTGCCCCGCGCCCGGCCGTCGGCCGCGGCCAGCAAGTCGCGGCGTACGAGGCCCAGGCGGACGCCGCGCAGACACGCCGACAGAGTGGTCTCCAGATGCCGTCGGAACCCCTTACGCAGGCTTCGTACGCTGACACCGGCCGGCACCGAAGCGCCTCTGGGCAAGCAACTGCTCCTGAGCGTGCACTGGACAGTGTCCGGATAGGAGCTGCGGGTCGTTCGTGCCCTCACCTCCCGCAGGAGGACTCCGGCCCACCGTCACCGCAGGAAGTACCAACCGACTCCCCATCAGAACGAGCGTCAAATGAGCGTCACGAGCGTCATTTCAGCGTCAAGATATCGCCCGAAACGCCCACACCGCACATCATGCGCACCGAAGAAACCGCAGGTCAGGAGTCCTTCGAGGCCGGTTCAAGGATGGCGACACACTCTACGTGGTGAGTCATCGCAACCGTATCGAAGAGCGCCTCGGTGGTATCGATACGGTCGCAGCCGCCGGCGGCTGCGGTCCGATGTCGTCCTGGTGGACATCCGCAAGCCGAACATGGATGGCCTGGAAGCCGCATGTTGCGCCCGGGCGCTGGCGCCGGAGTGCCGTGATCACGCTCACCACCTTCGACCTGGATCAGTACGTCTACGCGGCCCTCGCGGTCGGCGCAGCGGCTTCCTCCCTCAAGGACGTCACCTCCGAGTTGCGCCCACCGCCATTTGCCTGGTCAGTGCCAGTGATGCGTTGCCCACCATCACCCGTCGCCTGATGGGGCGTCAGGCCGGAGACAGCGCCGTGGAACCGAGCCCCGAAACCCCCGCCCTCGACCGGGACCGGCCGTCCTGACCCCGCGCGAGCGTGAGGTGCTGACGCTCAGGGGCGGGGGCCTTTCCGATGGCGAGCCGGCGCTGGGCCTGACGCTAAGCGAGGCAACGGTGAAGACCCACGCGGCGCGACCAGGGGGCGCCATAACCACTTGCGGCGCACAAGTCGAGCGCTTCTGCAAGTCCAAACGGCCGGATTCACAGGGTACTTAGCCGGAACCGGTCGCTACGACATCGCTCAGGCCCTCACCGGCGCCCGCGAGGCACCCGCCCCGACATCGTGTGTTTTGAAGGTCTCGACAGCATCTCGGCGAGATATGAACATGAGTGCGAGGTCCTGCCGTACACCATCAGGCTGGTCGACTGGCTGAATACGAGCGGTCGCAATCCGCTGAAGATCATTAGCATCAGTGTGTGTCGCGCCATCAGGACCGGTGGGCCGGCGGTGTTTCCAGGAAGTGAGGATGTGGCTGAGGTGCGGGCTGACGGTGCAGAAACCCTGTACTCGGGCCTTCAGCACCTCACGGCCATCTGCAGCCGGCGCACCACCCACCGCGCCCCCGCCCAAGAGGCGAAGGGGGCCGGTCGCTCGACCAGCGGTATTTCCTACACACGGGGTGAATTCAAAGTGCTACTACCTGACTCATATAGGCCCGGCCCTGGTACAGCGGTGTCACGGCCCACCGCACCACCCTTCTCGTCGGTCGCCGCGCCGGCGCCCTACGAGGTGCCCGCCCGCACGATCGCCTCCGTTACGATCGCAACGCTCCTGCCGGGCGAATCCCCCCGCTCGGAGGGGCTGGACCAGGAGCATGTGGCTCGCCTGGCCGAGGTCGACGCCCCCCTCCCCCCGATCCTCGTCCGCCGGTCCGACATGCGCGTCATCGACGGCATGCACCGGCTCATGGCTGCCTTGGTCCGCGGCCAGACCAGCATCGACGTCGAATTCTTCGAAGGAAGCCCGGCAGACTCCTTCCTTCTGGCGGTCCGGGCCAACATCGCCCACGGCCTCCCGCTTTCCCAAGCCGATCGGCGCGCCGCCGCATCCCGGATCATCGCGTCACATCCACACATGTCCGATCGTGCCATCGCCCGGGCCTCGGGCCTGGGAGCCAAAGCCATAGCGACAATCAGGCGCCGTTCAAGTGACGACCTGCCGCAGTTGAGCGTTCGGATCGGACGCGACGGGCGAGCCCGTCCACTGAACAACGTTGATGGCCGATGGCGTGCGGCGGAACTCATGGCCGAGAATCCGCACGCCTCGTTGCGTGAAGTGGCCCGGCTCGCGAAGATATCGCCCGCTACGGTGAGCGATGTACGCAAGCGCATCCAGTCCGGCGAACTGCCGGCAGCCGTACGGCCTCACGCTGACCAAGGCACACCAGAAGTCACACACTCCACCAAGTCACGGGCAGGTGCCGGCGCCGTAGCAGACGCAGCCGTCAGGATGCCCGCGCAGGGCGGCCGCCTGCAGCCCAACCGCAGGCCACGGACGCCTGCACCGGACCCCGCTGTGGTGCTCAACAAACTCTTGCGGGACCCCTCCATGCGCCTCAAGGAGGAAGGACGACACCTCCTGCGAATCCTGCAACAGAACGCATCGGCGGAGTGGTACCAGCTGACCGAAGCGGTACCGCCCCACTGCGGGGAGCTGGTGGGGAGCTTGGCGCGCCAGTATGCCGCCACCTGGCTGGAGTTCGCGCAGCATCTGGATGAGCGCGATCGAGCCGTCCCTCAGAGAGCGACCTACTGATATGCGCTGGTTCCAGCCACCTCCATCCCACCCTCACACGTACCAAACTGCCCACAGGTTCACTGACTATTCCCATAGATACGCAAAGCCTTGCCCCAGGGTCCGAAGCTAGAGGATAGGTCCTGGCGTACAACGGCGCGTCGGGTATCCACAGTTCGGATACCCGACGCGCTTCGTCGCGTGCCCCTACTTTGCCGGGCGCACTTGGCCTTCGCTCTGACGCACGCAGACCGGACCGGTCCGGGACCCGGGCAAGGGCCGGACGGGCTGCGATCCGACAGCCGATCCCGCACCGCGCCGCGGATCAGGCGGAAAACGATACGAGGCCGCCCTCGCCCCTCAACGCCCGGTGGTGAGTAGCGTCCCTTCCACCGGGACGGCACTCACCTGAGGCAGGGATGACAAAGCCGCCCCCGCTCTCAGCGGGAGTCGGGCCGGCTTCCCCCGGTCCTGCCCCCTACGCTTGTCCGCGCACGGACAGCGGCTCGCGCTCCGGCTCCAGCAGCCGCATCAGGTGACGTGCCGACTCGTCCCAGGACCACGACTCCTGCACCCACCGGCGGCCCGCGGCACCCATCTGCGCCGCCCGTCCCGGGTCGAGCAGCAGCTGGGTCAGCGCGGCGGCGACCACCTTGGAGTCGGTGCCGTCCACCACCCGGCCCGTATGCCCGTCGAGCACGGTGTCCGGAGCTCCGCCGGAGTCACCGACGACGACGGGCAGGCCGCTGGCGGCCGCCTCCAGGAAGACGATGCCGAGACCCTCCGCCTCCAGGCCGCCCTTGCGCGTCCGGCAGGGCATCGCAAAGACGTCCGCGGCCGCGTAGAACGCCGGGGTCTCGGTGTGGCGCTTGCCGCCGACGAACCGCACGGCGTCGGCGCCGTGACGCTCGGCGAGCCCCCGCAGACGTTTCTCGTCAGGGCCCTTGCCCACGACCAGCAGGACGGCGTCGGGCACCTGGCGGCGGATCAGCGGCATGGCCTCGATCAGCCGGTCCTGCCCCTTGCGCGCCACCAGTCGGGCCACACACAGGATGACGCGCTTGCCCTCCAGGCCCAGTTCGGCGCGGAGGGCGGCCTTGGCCACGGCGTCGGGGCGGTACACCTCCGCATCCACAGCCGGGACGAGCCGGCTCAGCTCGGCGCGCGTTCCGAGGGCGGGTGCGATGCGGGCGCGCGTGTAGTTGCCGAGGTAGGTGACGACGTCCACGCCGTCACCTATCCGGCGCATCATCCGGCGGGCGCCGGGTACCTTCGCCCACCAGATCTCATGCCCGTGCGTGGTTGCCACGATGCGTCGTATGCCGCTGTCGCGTAGGGAGGGCGCCATCAGTGCGAGCGGTGCTGCCGCCCCGAACCAGACCCGGTCGCATCCGTGCGCCCGGGCTATCTCGACGGCCCTCTTCGTGACGCGGGCGGTCGGGAGCAGCATGCGGCTGGTATCCCGTACCACGGGGAACGGAAGGCTACTGTCGTAGGCGGTGTCACCCGGCTCGTGGGAAGTGTAGACAACGACGTTGTCGTCCGGCACCCGCGTGGCCATGGCATGGACGAAGGTCTCGATTCCCCCTTGGCGAGGCGGGAAGTCGTTGGTGATGACAAGGGTGGAGCCCATGGCAGTGCAGGTTCCTTCAGTTCGAGGTGATCGGGCGGACGGTGAAGAGGTAGTTCCGGCAGTCGTCCGTCACTTCGGAGACCTGGTCCCAACCACCGCTGCGCCAGCGATGCATGGTGTAGTCGAAAAGGCCCAGGCGGCTGACGAGATCGGCCGACTTTACGTCGTACTTCGCGAGGTGGCGGTCCTCGATCTCCAGCAGCAGGGAGGGCCGGTGGCGCAGCAGGGTGCTTCGGGCGCCTGACAGAACGGCCCCCTCGGCTCCCTCGACATCGGCCTTGATGAAGTCGACGCGGTCCAGCCGCATGTGGTGGCACAGGCCGTCCACCGTCCGCACCGGCGTGGCCACCGGAACGGCTCGGGGGAACTCGCGGTTGGGGCCCGGTCCGGAAGCGCCCTCGGTGAGGTAGGCGCGTCCGTGGACGGGGAGCAGGCGCCGCCGCGGCAGGCTCATCGTGCCCTCCTGTGCGCGCTCGCCCAGAGCGGTGCGGTGCACGGTGACGTTGCGGCAGCCGAGTGCTCCGGTCACGGTGCGCAGCCACTTGGCGGGACCGGGGAGCGGCTCGACGCTGTACACGGCACCGGTCGGCCCGACGAGGTCCGACAGGACCCAGGTGTAGAGGCCGTACTCGGCCCCGATGTCGAGACAGACCGCGCCCGGCGGCACGAAGGGCCGCAGGCCCTCGACTTCGTCCTCGACGAACGGGAAGCGCGACGAGGCCCAGCGCAGCCCACTCGCGACCGCGGACACCCGCATCCCCTGTTGGGGGCGGCCGCCACGGACCGGTCCAGGCGGACCCGCCGGAGGAGTTGAGCTGCCGCCCATCGAAGGCCCTTTCATTGTCATATGGTCCGTCCCGTACGACCATCCGCAGCCTCCGCCATCACCGGCCGGCTCTGGCGCACCACCAGGCTGCTGCCTCGCGGCCTGGCCTGCTCGTACGTACGGAACGCGGTCCAGCAGACGAGCAGGGCCGTCGCGAACGCAGGCAGCCAGGCCAGCCGCGCGAGAACCCAGCCCGGGTTATCGGGCACCGTGTGCATTCCGGGCAGGGGGTCTCCGGCGAGGAAGCCGATGGCGGTCACTGCCATCATCGATGTCTGGTGCCACAGGAAGATAGTCATCGCGGACAGGTTGACCATGGCCACAGCGGCCCAGACCCCGGGCCGGGCGAGCATCCTGCGCAGCGGACCGAGCAGCAGGAGGGCCGCACCGCACTGGGCGGCACCGAAGGTGACGGTAGCCAGGTTGGGCGGGTCCAGGTTGGAGACGGGGTGCCCCGGGACACCGACCATGGCGGCGGGATATCCGGCCCACACGACCAGCCCCGCACAGGCGGCAGCGCCACCGAGCAGCAGCATCCAGTGCGTCACCCGGCTGCGCACCGCTCCTCGCGCCCAGGCGGCCCCCAGGCAGTAGGGGACGAGCCAGCCGGCCAGCACGTTCATTGAGTTGAGCCACTCGGGCCCGTCCAGCCCGAACCGGATCACGTCGACGTGCAGCACGACGGCGAACGGCCACAACGGGTGCAGCCGCGTCGCGAGCGGGGTCAGAGCTGTCAGCACGGCGAAGACCAGCAGGAACCAGAGCGGGGACAGCACCAGCTTGCACAGTGTGTGCAGGGTCCGGTCGTCCACTCCGGCGCTGAGCATCACGACCACGGCGACGGTCCACACCGCCAGCACCACGGCGACGGGCCGGAACAGTCTGGCCAACCGGGTGCCGAGCCATCGCCCGTAGCCGATGCCCTTGGCCCGGGCGGAGACGTAGCTCCGCGCTCCCACCAGACCGCCGACCAGGAAGAAGACCGCCAAGGTCTGGAACGCCCAGGAGAGCGGGGTGAGTTCAGGCATGTAGAGGAGCGGGCTGGCGCTACGCAGGGTGCCGCTGTCGGCGACCAGCGCGGTCACCGTCCAGTGGCCCAGCACCACCCCCAGAATGGCGAAGGCTCGCAGCGCGTCAACGGCGCGATCCCTGGCCGCCGGCGTGGCGGCGTCGATCCGGCGAACGAGGTCACGCACCGTTTCCTCCCGGGTGCTTGTCGGGTGCGGGTTGGCCCGTGACGATCCGGGCGATGTTCCGCAGGGACGGGGAGCGTGGTTTCAGGTAGTCGCTGTGGCCGCTGTCGCCCGCGTCGAAGATGCGCGCGCCGAACTCCGGGGCGATCGGGTCCGTCCCGAAGCCCACGGCGAGCGGACCCAGTCCGACCTTGTAGTGCGGCACGTTTCGGATCCAGTCGGTGCTGCCGCGCCCGGCCCACACGGCGGCGCCGGTGTGCAGGCCGGCGGCGTCGTCGAAGCCCGTGCCGGGGCTTCCGTAGAGGACGATGTCGGCGACCTGCGCCCCGGAAGCGGCGCGGGCACAGACGACGCTGCCGTAGGAGTGGCAGACGAGGGTGGTCCGGGCCGCGGGCTTGCTGGCACCGAGGCCCCTGAGGAACGAGGTAAGCCCGGAGGCGGCTTCCTCCGCCCGTCCCGAAGTCACCGAAGCCAGGCTCACCGTGGTGGGGGTCTGGTAGCCGAGCCAGGCGACGACGGCGGTCCGGTCACCCGAGGCGCGCTGCAAGGACGTGCTGCCACTGCGCAGACGCCAGTAGTTGTCCACGCTGATGCCGGCGCCCGGGACCATCACCGCGATCGTGTCGGCGGTCGACAGGTCCCCGAAGACCTCGACGACGCGGCCCCCGTCGCGGCCGTCGAAGGTGAGCACCTGGCGCCCGGGGGCGCGGAATTCGCGCAGAGCCGCGGCCCTCTTGCCGTCACCGTGTGCGGTGGCCGCCCGCTCGGCGGCGCCGAGGTCCGCTCGGGTGGCGGCATACCGCTCGGAGAGGGCCTGCGCGCTCGCGACGGGGACGGAGCCGGAGGTGGCCGGAACCGGGGCGGGTACGTCCGCGGGCCGGGCGGCGCCGGACACCGGAGCAGCCACGGACACCATGACCAATGCGATGAGTGCAGCACGGCGCAGGCGGTTTCCGCTGGGCCAAGAGGCCATGGCAGGTAATTCCTTCCGTGCCTGGACGACTGTCGTACGTTCTCGCCGATGAGGCTATTGATCACACAGTCGAACTGTCATCACGCCAGCGATGTACCTCCTCAGGACTACGGGCCAGAAACCAGCTCATGGCCGGAATTCGCCTGCCGTGCAGTCGACTCTTCCGTTCGGCCGCACGGCCCGCTCCGTCCTGTAGTTCCGGCCCCATCTCAATCTGAACGTGTCTGCCGGTGCTTTGACGCACCAATTCGGATAGGGCTCGGGCCACCGGGAATACGGGTTCATCGCTCGGGAGAATGGCGGCGAACAGACGGTGGACGCGAAGCAGGGCCCGTCGGCGCTGACGCCCGACCGGGCCCCGGGCCCTGCTCGTTCTGTGTGTGCCCCGAGTTAGGATTCGACCCCACGCTGTCGGGACCACCGCTCAGCCCTGCGGACAGCGCGTCCGCAGGGCTGAGCGGGTCGGCTCCCGGCGGATGCCGACCGGCCTCTGCGGAATACTGACGTCCCCGCCCACGGTGTGGGCGGTCTCGTTCGCCGTAACGCGTAGCGCAAGCAGTCGCCTGGGTGGCCGAGGCTGTCCCCGGCGGTGACTTCGTGGAGATCCCCGACAGCGGGCGCCTCGGGAACCTGGAGCGTCCCGAGGCCGTGAACGCGGTGATACTCGTGCTTCACCGCAAACTGACCGGACCGGTCCGCGCCGGCTGCTCGGCGCTCGCCGTACGGGCGCGACGCCCAGGGCGCCGGCCCGTGAGAGCGGTGACGGGGGACACCAGGATCACGGGCCGGCTCCGGGCCGAACGCCTACAGGTACTGCGCGTCGCGCAGCACCTCGGCGGTGGTCATGACAGCAATCTAGAAGGCGGGACGACGGCAGCACCTCCTTCCACCGATGTATCCGTCCGCGGCCGTCATCCTTGAGATGTACGCCGCCCCGGCGGGCGGGTCGGAGAGGGGTCAGCGTTTCGGCGCCGTTCAAGTGACGCGGAACCTCAGTTGATCGCCAGGTTTCGGCTCCTGCGTGCGGAATTGGCGGCGAAATTCTGGATTCGACGGCCTCCTCCCGACAGTTGAACACTGGCACCGGCTGGGAGACAACCTCACCTCGTAGCCGAACAGCGCGACACGGAGCGAAAGAAGACTGCTCGACGCATTCACGCCATCCCAAACATTGATCATCCACACGCACTCGAGTCATCCTGTCCCTGGAGAGTGCCCATGCGCGCCCGGGGCGCGTGTTTCGCCTCTCGTTGGATCTCGAAGAGAGGTGGGGAGCAGATGGCTGAGGAGCCGTTGTTTCTGCGTTCGAAGGCCATTGTGGAGCCGTTGGTTGACCGGTTCTTCGCGTGGCCGCATACGCTGGCGCCGGTGCAGGCGGCGATGAATCTGGCGTTTTTGCAGGTGCCGATGCTGGAGTCGTATCTGCAGTCCCCGAAGGTGCATGTCGCGGCGAGTAACAATCCTGAGCTGCGGGGTGGGTATTTCATCAACATTCCGGAGGAGCGTGCCGATGAGGTGCGTGATCTTCTGGAGGGGATCAAGCGGGACCGGGTGGACATGCTGCGGTTCGCGGAGGCGATCGCCGCGGGTCAGGAGATCCTGCGGGCGAACGCGACGGGGTTCGACCTGACGCCGTTGTATCCGAAGATGCCGGCGGAGCTGAACGGTCTGGTGGAGCTGGCGTACGACACGGACAACCAGGCGCAGATGCGGTTCATGGAGCCGCTGGTCTACAAGAGCAGTGTGTATTCCGAGGCGCGGCAGTCGGTGCAGCTGTCGCTGGAGCCGGGGTATGAGCGTCCGTTCATTCTGAGTACGCCGCGGCTGCCGTCGCCGGATGTCCTGGAGCTGGCGGTGCCGTTCCGTCACGCGGGTCTGGAGGAGCTGTTCAAGGCGCGGGTGAGTCCGGCGACGCTGTCGCATCTGCGGGAGGCGCTGGAGCTGGACGATGCGCAGGCCAAGCAGTTGTCGGGGCTGCTGACGGACCGTCCCAGCGGTGCGCCGGACCGGCACATCGATGGGGGCGGGCGGATCCGGTACTTCGGGCACGCGTGTCTGGTGATGCAGACGCCCGAGGCGGCGATCGTGACGGACCCGTTCATCAGTGCGGACAGTTCCGCCGGTGACCGGTACACGCTGGATGATCTTCCTGATTTCATCGATCTGGTGCTGATCACGCACGGGCATCAGGACCACATCGTGCTCGAGACGCTGCTGCAGCTGCGCGGTCGGGTCGGTGCGATCGTGGTGCCGCGTTCTTCGCGCGGGAACCTGGCGGACCCGTCGATGGCCCTGATGCTGCGGCAGCAGGGTTTCCCGGTCGTCGAGGTCGACGATTTCGACGAGGTGGAGTTCCCGGGCGGGAAGGTCACGGCGACGCCGTTCCTCGGTGAGCACTGTGACCTGGACATCCGGGCGAAGTCCACTTTCTGGGTGGAGCTCGCGGGCAAGAAGGTGTTCGTCGGTGCGGATTCCTCGGGTATCGACCCGATGCTGTACCGGCGGATCAAGGGTCATCTGGGGACGGCTGACATCGCGTTCCTGGGAATGGAGTGTGATGGTGCGCCGCTGACGTGGCTGTACCAGGCGCTGCTGACGATCCCGGTGTCGAAGAAGCTGAGCAATTCGCGGAAGCTGTCGGGGTCGAACGCGGAGCAGGCTGCGGCGATCATGACGGAACTCGGTGCGCACGAGGCGTACGTGTACGCGATGGGTGAAGAGCCCTGGCTGGGACACGTGATGGCGACGACTTACACCGAGGACACGTACCAGATCAAGCAGATCGAAGAATTCATGACCTGGTGCAAGGACCGGGACATCAAGGCCGGTCACCTCTACCGCCAGCAGGAATGGCGCTGGTAGTCACGCACCGGCCCAGCCAACCCGAACGGCCCTGACCCACTCTTCGTTCCCGTTCTCCAGGAGTTACCCATGGTTGTGCGAGGCGTAGCCTATGTCGAGTTGTACACGAAGGATAAAATATCGACTGTCGATCACCTCGTATCGGCCATGGGCTTCACCCGGGTCGCCGACTCGGTCGAAGTGGACCGGAGTTCCGTGCTGCTTCGGCAGGGTGAGGTCCTCCTGGTCGTCACTTCCGGCTGGGGGACGTGGAAGTTTCTCGACGATCACGGAGACGGGGTCGCCGACATCGCCGTGGCGTGCGAGGACGTGCCGACGACCCGGGATGCCGCGCTGAAGGCCGGCGCGAGGGTGACGACGTCCCCGCAGGGGAACCCGGTCGTGCCCGCGTTCGGCGGGGTCCACCACACCCTGGTGCCGGTTCCTGCGCGAGCGGGCGCCGCCCTGCCGGCAGGCCGCCGGTGGATCCCCACTCCCGGGGCGCCGGCCATGCCGGGCGGGCGGGTGCGGTCGCTCGACCACATCGCGGTCCATCTCGCGCGGGACGGCTTCGCGGACTACGCCGCCTTCTGCCACCAGGTCTTCGGATTCTCCCGCTCCTCCCCCGAACGCCTCTGCCTCGGGGACCGGGTCATGGACTCGGTCGTCGTCCGCGGTGCTTCCCGGAGCGCCGCCTTCGTACTGACCACGGTGGCCGACGGGCGCGGGCCGGAGGTCGGTGAACCAGACGTCTTCCTCGACAGGAACGACGGTCCCGGCGTCCAGCGCCTGGCGTTTCTCGTCGACGACGTCCTGTCCACCACCCGGGAGTTCGGGGAGCTGGGCGTGCGCTTCCTTCCCGCCGGGAGCGCCGGGGACGCCCCGTCCGCCCGGGCGTGGACCGCGGCCGGCCTGCCACAGGAGGAACTCGCCGCGCTGCGGGCCGCGGACGTGGCGGTCCACCACGACGGGCGGGGACTGCTCATGGAGTCCTTCAGCCGCTCGCCCTTCGAGCGCGAGACGCTCTCCTTCCAACTCGTACAGCGCCTCGGCTCAAAGGCGTTCAGCACGGCGGGTGTCCGGGCGCAGTACGATGCCCTGGACGAGGCGGTCAACCCCGCCCGCTGACCCCCATCGCCCCGGGCGACCCGCGCCTCCAGCCGCCTCAGCGCCCGGAGGCGCGGGTCCGCATCGCACGACACATCTGTGAGCAGTGTGTCGGTGTGGTCCACAATGTAGGACGTGATGAGTACGCAGGACGGTGGAGGGCTCTCGGCAATGGGCGGTCACGCGGACGCGGCGTTGCGCGCCGTCATCGTCGATGATCAGGCGTTGGTGCGCACCGGGTTCCGCATGCTCTTGATGGCGGGCGGGATCGAGGTGGTCGGCGAGGCGTCCACCGGTGGCGAGGCAGTCGCGGTGGTGCGTCGCACCCGGCCCAACGTGGTGCTGATGGACATCCGGATGCCGGAGATGGACGGCATTGAGGCGACCCGGCGGATCGTCGCCGACGAGGCGTGCGACACCCGCGTCATCATCCTGACAACCTACGACCTCGACGAGTACGTGTACGCCGCGCTGTCGGCGGGAGCGAGCGGCTTCCTGCTGAAGGACGTCACCCCCGAGCACCTGACGGCCGCGGTGCGTCTGGTCCAGGCGAGCGACGCCCTGCTGGCGCCGAACATCACGCGCCGCCTGATCGAGCGTTTCGCTCCGCGGACCTCGGTGAAGACCGCGGTGCACCGGAACCTGTCCGCACTGACGCAGCGCGAACTGGAAGTGCTGCGCCTGCTGGCCACCGGCCTGAGCAACGCCGAGCTGGCGGACCACCTATCCCTCAGCGCCGCGACGGTGAAGACCCACGTCGCGCGGATCCTGTCCAAACTGGGGCTCCGTGACCGCGTCCAGGCGGTCGTGCTGGCCTACGAGACCGGCTTGATCTCCCCGGGTGAGCAGCCCGGCCGCTGACCGAGTCCGAGCCGGTCCAGCCTTCCAGGTCCCCTGCCCTGCCCCGCAGCCCAGTTGAGGACACCGTACGAACCGCGTGCTGATCGCGGACGACCAGATGCTGGTCCGCCAGGGCTTCACGGTGCTGCTGAACTGCGAGCCCGATATCGAGGTCGTGGGTCAGGCCATGGACGGCGACGACGCCGTCGCCGAGCTGTCGCCCGACGTGGTGCTGACGGCCATACGTGCCCGGGATCAGCGGCATCGAGGCGGCCCGGCGGATCAAGGCATCGCCCGAGGTCACGCCAAGGTTCTCGTGCTGACGACCTTCTCCCTGGACGAGTACGTCTACGAGGCCCTGCGGGCCGGCGCGTCCGGGCTCCTGCTCAAGGACGGATCGGACGAGGGACTCGCGCGTGGAGTACGGGTGGTGGCTGCGGGTGACGCCCTGCTCCCCGGACGTCATGCCTCTGATGACAGAGTTCTCCCGCGTGACCGACGATCACCGCCCGGCGGTGAGGGGCCGCTCCGGCAACCTGACGGAACGGGAGGCCGAAGTGCTGGGTCTCATCGCACCGGTCCGATGAACGCGGTGATCGCTGAACGTCTGGTGGTAGCGGAGCAGACGGTCGAAACCCATGTAAGCAGGATCCTGCTCAAGCAGAACCTTCGCGACCGGAACCAGGCGACGATCTACGCCTACGAACCGGGACCGGTGAGGCCGGGCGGTCGTGGAGGCCCCCCCGGGCGTGCCCCGGTGCGCCGGCTGTTGCCGTAGCTGTAGCGGGTTGCGGTTACGGCGGGCAGCCTCAGGCCCGGCCGAGAACGACGACCGCGTTGTGCCCGCCGAAGCCGAAAGAGTTGCTGACGGCGACGGGCAGGGCGACGTGCCGCGGAGCCGAGTGGACGATGTCGATGTCGGCGATGTCCGCTCCGGGTGTCCGGAAGTTGGCGGTGGGCGGGATCACCGAATCCCGGATCGACAGGGCAGCGAACGCGGCCTCGACCGCTCCGGCTGCCCCCAGCATGTGGCCGGTCACGCCCTTGGTGGAGGTGACCGCGGCGCCCCGGCCGAAGACCCGCTCGATCATGCGCGCCTCGACGGCGTCTCCCTGCGGCGTGCTCGTCGCGTGGGCGTTGACGAGGGACACGTCCGACGCGGCGACCCCCGCGTCCTGGAGCGCCTCGTGCAGGGCCAGCTCCGCGTAACGGCCGTCGGGGTCGGGCGAGGTCAGGTGGTGGGCGTCCGAGGAGGCTCCGTAGCCGAGCAGTCGCGCATAGGGGATCCGGCCCCGCGCTTCGGCGCTCTCCACGCGCTCCAGGACGAGTACGGCCGCGCCTTCGCCCACGACGAAGCCGTCGCGGTGTTCGTCGAAGGGCCGGGAAGCGGCGGAGGGGTCCTCGCAGCGGCGCGACAGCGCCTTCAGCCGGTCGAAGGCCGTGGTCACCAGGGGGGTCACGGCGGCTTCGGTGCCACCGGCCAACACCACGTCGCAGCGGCCCGATCGCAGCAGGTCCAGGGCGAAACCCAGAGCCGTGGTGCCTGCCGCGCACGCGGTGGAGAGGGTGAGGGAAGGTCCGTGCAGGCCGAGGTCCATGGCCACCGAACCCGCCGCGATGTTGCCGATGGCCTTCGGGACGGTGAGCGGGTTCACGGTGCGCGGACCCTTGTCCCGCAGCCGCTGCCCCTGCTCCTCCCACGTTCCCTGACCGCCGACCGCGGTGCCGAGGACGACACCGACCCTGGCCGGATCCCAGGAGCCGTCGGCCGGCGCCGCGTCGGCGACGGCAGCGCGTGCCGCGGCGACCGCGAACTGGGCGAAGGGGTCCATGCGGCGGGAGTCGCTGCCGAACACCTCCTGCCGATCGAAGCCGGTCACGGCGCAGCTGAACGTGACGCCCAGGCCCGACAGGCGGGGATCGGCCGCGGCCGTCGGGCGCCCCGCGCAGGCGGTCTCCCAGGCCGTAGCGGTGTCCGCGCCCGCCGGGGTGACCATGCCGATGCCGCTGATCACGACATCGGGATGGCGGAATCCGTGACCCGTCATGCCGGGAGGACCGCCCCACTGGCCTCCAGCAGCGCGGACAGTTCTCCCACGGTCGTATCGGCGCTCAGGTTCTCCTCCTCGATGGTGACACCGAGTTCGTCCTCGAGCTGTGCACTGAGTTCCGCCAGGGACAGCGAGTCCACCTCCAGTTCCTTGAAGGACCGGGTGGGCTGGATGTCACCGGACACTTTGTAAACGGTTCCGAGGACGTGGGAGAGGTAGTCGACGAACATAGCGCATTCCCTTCGTTCGGATCGCGTGGACCCTTTGGATCCCTTTGATCTCGCTCCATTAAATTTCTGAACGCACGGCCGTCAGCTGTGGCCATGTCAGCGCGACGGAACCCCAGGTCAATCCGCCGCCAAAGGCGGTGAGTACCGTCCGGGCCCCGGTCTGGAGCCGCCCGCTGGCCAGCGCGCCGGCCAGCGCGAGCGGAATGGAGGCGGCCGCCGTGTTGCCGGTGCGGGCCAGTTCGCACACCGCGGCGTGCGGCGGTACGCCGATCCGGTCCGCGACCGCCTGGATGATGCGGGCGTTCGCCTGGTGCGGCACGAGAGCACCGACGCTTTCCGGTGTCCAGGCACAGTCCTTCATGACCCGCAGGGCCGAATTCGTCATCTGCTCGACGGCCCGCAGGTACACTTTCCGGCCCGCCATGGTGAACCAGCGTTCCGCATCCGGCTGTTCGCGTGCTCCCGGTACGTGGATGAGGTCCTTGCCCGAGCCGTCGCTGCCGAGGTCGAACGCGAGCAGGGCGCCCTGCTCCCGGGAAGAACCGCGGCGCAGCACTACCGCACCCGCGCCGTCGCCGAAGATCACAGCGGTGGCCCGGTCCGTGGGATCGACGATACGGGAGTAGGTCTCGGCCGCGACCACCAGGACGCTGTCCGCGATACCGCTCGTGATCAGCCCCGCGGCGGTCGCCACCGAGTAGACGAAGCCGCTGCACACGGCGGAGACGTCGAAGGCGGGGACCGTGTCGAGCCCCAGGCGGTGCGCGATCTCCGGGGCGGCGGCCGGCACCGGGCGGTCCGGTGTGGTGGTGGCCAGGATCAGGGCATCCACCGTGTCCCGGCCGGCCGACTGCAGCGCGTTGGCCCCAGCCTCGCACGCGAGATCCCGTGTGGAGACGTCGGGTCCGACCCGGCGTCGTGCGGCGATGCCGGTGCGCGTACGGATCCACTCGTCGCTGCTGTCAAGGTCCCGGGCCAGCGTGTCATTGTCGAATTCACCGGTCGGCAGACACGTGCCGAGACCTTCGACAACGGCAGCGGGGCGGTTTTCCCATTTCTCCGGGGCCGCCGCTGTTAATACTGATGTGTACATCGTGGACGCCCCCCTAGAGTTCTCATCTTCCTCAGGAAACAGAACGCCCGTGTTCTGTCACGGAGTTCGACGCGAAGTGACCTTACATGGGCCATAAAGAGCGGCACAATGAATGTGGCGACCAGGGTATTTTCCTGCGTTCAACTGCGGCGCGACCTCGGTTGGGCGCCCCGCGCGTCATCCTCGCGAGGTAGCTCCACAGGATGGGTTCCCCGTCACCGGAGCCGATGTGCCCACCCGACACAGCGGCCACAATGTGCGGGTGAAGACTGAAGCACGGGCGCCCGGGTGGCGGCAGTACGCGCGAGAATCGCTGCGCCCCGAGGCCAAGCCCGCTCCGTTGTCCCGGCGCGCGATCGTGGCCGACACGGCGCTCGCCGTCGTCCTGGCCGTCGTCGCGGTGCTCGCCAGCTGGAAGTTCCACGCCGGGGAGCAGTTCATCGGCATGCACCCGCCGAACACGGGCGGGCAGTCTTCCGTGCCGCTCTCCCCCGGCCCCTCCGAGGTGCCCCAGGTACCGCGGGGCGGGCGGCCCCTGTACCCGCTCATCTTCCTCAATCCGCTGCCGCTCGCCTTCCGGCGCAGGTACCCCCTGTCGGCCTTCTGGGCAGTGCTGGTCACGGCCCTGGCGCTGGGCGACCAGGCGACGTGGATCACGATCGCCGTCTGCTGCGTCGCGGCGTACAGCGCGATCACCCACAGCCACCACCAGGTGCCGGCGGCGGCTGGTCTGGTGGTCGCCGCCACGGGGGCGGGATTCGCCTTCCAGCATGCCGCCCCGGCACTGCCGGGCTGGTCGGCCGGGTTCGTGATACTGATGCTCGCCGCGATCGTCGGCCGCACCGTGCGGTACTGGCAGAACCAGCTCAAGACCAGCCAGCTGCGCGTCGCGGCCCTGCAGCGGGAACAGGAGGAGGCCACCCGCCGGGCGGTCGGGGAGGAACGGGCGCGCATCACCGCCGAGCTGCACGACGTCGTGACGCACAACGTGAGCGTGATGGTGATCCAGGCCGGTGCGGCCCGCAAGGTGATGGACGTGGCACCGGAAGAGTCCAAGCGGGCCCTGCTCGCGGTCGAGGCGGGTGGCCGGGCCGCCATGTCCGAACTGCGCGCCGTCATGAGCCTGTTGTCCCCGTCGGACGTCTCCGTGGACGGGCTCCAACCCCAGCCGGGACTCGCCCAGCTCGAGGCCCTGGTGGAGGGGGTGCGCACGGCCGGAATGCCGGTAGACCTCACGGTGTCGCTGCCGGGGGCGCCGCTGCCCGCGGGCATGGAGTTGGCCGTCTACCGGGTAGTGCAGGAGGCGATGACGAACGCGCTCAAGCACGCCGCGGGCGCGAAGGCCTCGGTGTGCCTGCGACACGAGGGCGAATGGCTGGAGATGGCGATCGACAACACGGGCGGTACGCCGAGTGCGCAGGCGGGCACCGGGAACGGCCGCGGCCTGCTCGGGCTCCGGGAACGGCTGGCCGTGTACAGCGGCTCGCTGGAAGCGCACCACACGGCCGACGGCGGGTTCCGGGTGCGGGCCCGGGTCCCGTGGCGGTCCGTCGAGTAGCGCCAGGACGGTCCGTCGCACAGGGCCGGAACCACCCGGCACGCAGGGCCGTGGCAGCCCATCACACGGGGCGGCGACGCCGCGTCCGGCCGGTCGCCCTTTCCCCGTTCGGCTCGTTCGTTCAACTGCGCCGACGCGCCACTTGAACGAACGGGACCGGCCGGGTGGTCAGCCGATCGGTATTGATCAGCGTTGTCCGACGGTGCCATCGTGGGAAGCGGCGGACCCGTGCGGTTCTGGGCAAGCCGGGCAGAGGTGGTGGCCTGGGCGCACACCACGAAGCGAGCCGGCCGCATTCCAGGTCCCCGCAGAATTGAGGCTCAAAAGTCATGCCCTTCGTGAAGAGCAACGGGATACAGCTGTCCTACCAGCGCTCCGGCAGCGGCGAGCCGGTACTGATGATCATGGGCTCGGGGGCTTCGGGCCGGGTCTGGACCATGCACCAGACCCCAGCCCTGAACGCCGCCGGGTACGAGACGGTCACCTTCGAAAACCGGGGCATCGCGCCATCGGACGCTCCCGGGGGCAAATACTCCCTCGACGACATGGTCGCCGACACCGTCGGGCTGATCGAGGCGCTGGACCTGGGCCCGTGCCGGATCGTGGGCACCTCCATGGGAGCGATGGTCGCGCAGGACCTGGCGCTCAGCCGCCCGGACCTTGTGCGGTCCGCCGTCCTGCTGGCCACCCGGGCCCGGTCCGACGCTCTGCGCCGGGCCCAGTCGGCGGCGGACCGCGCGCTGCGCGAGAGCGGCGTGCGACTGCCCCCATCGTACGAAGCGCTCAGGACCGTCCTCGAGATGATGTCTCCCGCGACCCTGAACGACGACGCCGCCGCTTCAACCTGGCTGGAGATCTTCGAACTGTCCGGCGGCCGGGAGAACGCCGCCGAGGGTCAGGACTGGGTCACCGACACCGTCGCGGACCGCCGCGAGGCGCTCAGGGGGGTCACCGTGCCGTGCCGGGCCATCGCCTTCACCGACGACCTCCTCTGCCCGCCGCACCTGGTAGCCGAGGTGGCGAACGCCATCCCGGACTGCGACCTCGTCGAGATCTCCGACTGCGGCCACCTCGGCTACCTGGAGCGGCCGCGAGAGGTCAACTCGGCGATCATCGAGTTCCTGCAGAAGAACTGACGCACCGAGCCGCGGGAAAGACACGAGAGCGAGGCAGGTTTCCTTGACCATGCTAGACGGCCCACCCCCACGCGCGATGGGGCTGCGGTTCGACGATGATTCGGTCACCAAGCAGAGGGTCAAACCCGGCACGGTCCGGCGGATCATCCCGTACGCCCTGCGTTACCGCTGGCAGCTGGTCCTGCTCCTGCTGACCACGGTCGTCAACGCCCTCGTCACGGCCACCGGGCCGCTGATCCTCAAAATGATCATCGACGACGGCATCATGCCCAAGCGGGTCGGCGTCGTGGTGGCGTTGTGTCTGACCGTGGCCGGGCTGGCCCTGATCGACGCGCTCGCCATGTACGTACAAACCTGGTGTTCGGGCCGGATCGGCGAAGGCCTCGTCTTCGACCTGCGCACCAAGGTGTTCGCCCACGTGCAGCAGCAACCGCTCGCGTTCTTCACGCGGGCTCAGACCGGAGCGCTGGTCAGCAGGCTCAACGCCGATGTCGTCGGGGCCCGACAGGCAGTGACCACCCTGCTGTCGGATTCGGTGACCACCATCCTCACGCTGATCCTGATCCTCAGCGCGATGTTCTACCTCTCATGGCAGATCACCGTTGCGGCGCTGGTCATGATCCCGTTCTTCCTCCTCCCCGTCCGGCTCCTCGCTCGCAGGCTGCAACGACTCACCCGGGAGACGATGCAGCTCGACGCGGAGATGAGCTCGATGATGAACGAGCGCTTCAACGTCTCCGGGGCCATGCTCGCCAAGCTCTACGGACGTTCGAAGGACGAGGTGGGCGCCTTCGCCGCCCGCGCTGGACGGGTGCGCGACATAGCCGTCAGCGGCATGGTCTACGGGCGGCTGCTCTTCATCATCATCACCGTGCTCACCTCCCTCACCACGGCCTTGGTGTACGGACTCGGGGGCTACCTCACCATCGACGGCACGCTGGCGATCGGCACGCTGGTCGCCATGGTGACCTTGCTCCTGCGGCTGTACGGCCCGGTCAACCAGCTGTCGACCATGCAGGTCACAGCCATGACGGCCCTCGTCAGTTTCGACCGCGTCTTCGAGGTCCTGGACCTCAAGCCACTCATCTCCGAGCGGCCCGACGCCCGGGAGCTCCCGGCGCGCGAACCGCAGGCCCCCGCACCGGACATCGAGTTCGACCGGGTGAGCTTCCGGTACCCCTCCGCCGACGAGGTCTCCCTCGCCTCACTGGAGTCGATCGCGTTCCGCAAGCCCGAGCGGGGCGAGGGTGCCTTGACCCTGAGGGAGTTGAGCTTCCGGGTGCCGTCGGGGAAGCTGACCGCCCTGGTCGGCCCCTCGGGTGCTGGAAAGACCACGATCAGCCACCTGGTTCCGCGGCTCTACGACCCCTCCTCGGGAGCCATCCGAATCGGTGGTCACGACGTGCGCGACCTGACCCTTCAGTCGCTGCGCGACACCGTCGGCGTGGTGACCCAGGACGCCCACATGTTCCACGACACCGTGCGGGCCAACCTGTCGTACGCCCGGCCCGGCGCCTCCGAGCAGGAGCTGATCGACGCGTGCGTGGCCGCGCGGGTGTGGGACACCATCAGCGCCCTTCCTGAGGGCCTGGACACGGTGGTCGGCGATCGCGGCTATCGTCTCTCCGGCGGCGAGAAGCAGCGCTTCTCGCTGGCCCGGCTGCTACTCAAGGCCCCGCCGGTCGTCGTCCTGGACGAGGCGACCGCGCACCTGGACTCCGAGTCCGAGGCTGCGGTCCAGCGCGCGCTGAAGACCACTCTGGCCGGCCGTACATCCCTGGTGATCGCGCACCGGCTGTCAACCATCCGTGAGGCCGATCAGATCCTGGTCGTCGAGGCCGGCAGCATCCGCGAGAGCGGTACGCACGAGGAGCTGCTGGCCGCCGACGGGCTGTACGCGACGCTGTACCACACTCAGTTCGCCCAGCAGGCCGAGAGCGGCGTGGACGTCGCTTCCGAACTCCACTGACAGTGAGGATTGGCCAGGGCATCGCCTGAGGGCCTGACTCGTCCACTGACTGACGCTGTGGTTGTCCTTCACGGGAATCGTCGGCCTCTTGGGCGGTGCCGCTTGGCGTGTGGCCGGTCGGGCGTCTGTGACTTCATAGGAGCCCGGCCAAAGGTCCCATCACTGTCTTGTCCGTCTGCCCGACCGGCCCGCGCCCTCCCATCGGTGAGCGTTGGAAGGGCAGCACACAACAGCATGGCAGCAGACCAGATAGCGGTGGTCGGTGGGATCGACACCCACGCCGATCTTCACCAGGCCGCGGTCATCGACAGCATCGGCCGGCACCTGGCCACCGAGCGGTTCGCCACCACCCCGGGACGGCTACCGCAAGCTGCTGGACTGGCTCCGCTCGCACGGCGAGGTCCTGGCCGTGGGCATCGAGGGGACCGGCGCCTACGGTGCCGAGATCGCCCGGTTCCTCACCGCCCGCGGTCTCGTCGTGGTGGAGGTGGACCGGCCCGACCGCAAGGCCCGCCGGAACAACGGCAAGTCCGATCCCATCGACGCCTACGCGGCCGCGACGGCGGTCCTGTCCGGTCGAGCCGGCGGGACGCCGAAGGCCAGAAACGGGATCGTGGAGGCCATCCGAGCCCTACGGGTGGTCCGCAAGAGCGCCGTCAAAGCCCGCACCCAGACGATCAACCAGGTCCGCACCCTGATCGTCACCGCCCCTCCCACGTCAGGGACAAGCTGCGCGGGCTGGCCACGAAAGAGCTCGTCGACACCCTTGCCCGCTCCCGCCCCACGGGTGAACCCGCCGACCCGGCCTGCGCGGTCCGCATCGCCCTGCGCCGGCTGGCCCGCCGCTACCAGACCCTGACCGAGGCGATCAGGGAAGCCGATCGGGAGATCGCACCGCTGGTCACCCAGGCCGCCCCAGACTCATCGCGCTGCCCGGCATCGGCCCCGAAACCGCAGGCCAACTGCTGGCCAGCGCCGGTGACAACCCACAACGGCTCCACTCCGAAGCCGCCTTCGCCCACCTCTGCGGAGCCGCCCCCGTCCCAGCCTCCTCCGGACGCACCAACCGCCACCGGCTCAACCGCGGAGGCGACCGGCACGCCAACAACGCACTCCACACCATCGTCCTGGTCCGCATGAACGACCAGCGCACGAAGGACTACGTCGCCCGGCGCACCGCCGAAGGCATGGTCAAGAAGGACATCGTCCGCTGCCTGAAACGGTTCGTCGCCCGCGAGGTCTACCGCCACCTACCCCGCCCGACCCAAAGCCCCGAACCGCTCCCGCAGACCGCTTGACGATCTATAGGAGCTTCCCACCCCTCCCCCAGCGCTGCCCCCCACACCAGCCGCCGGCCGCCTCAGCACCACAGGCGGCCGGCGGCCGCGTTGTCGGCCGGACATCCCATTCCGCTACATCGCAAGGATGACCCCATGCCCGTATTACCTCCGTGGGCCGATGCCCCGACCCGCCCGCTCTTCATAGGTTCGTGCCATGACCAGTGAGAACAGCACAGGCCAGGTCGTCGTACGGCTGGACGATGTGCGCAAGGAGTACGGGCAGTCGGTCGCCCTGGACGGCGTGTCGTTGGAGATCCGGGCCGGTGAGGCCGTGGCGGTGATGGGGCCGTCCGGCTGCGGCAAGTCCACGCTGCTCAACATGATCGCGGGACTCGACCGGCCCACCTCCGGGACGATCAATGTGCACGGCGACGACGTGGGCAGTCTGAACGAGACGGGCCTGGCGCTGTTCCGGCGTCACCGGATCGGCATGGTTTTCCAGTTCTTCAACCTGCTCGACGACCTGTCGGCGATCGACAACGTGGCACTCGCCGCGCAGCTGACCGGCACCTCGGCCAGGGAGGCGCGCAAGCGCGCGCTGGAACTCCTCGACAACCTCGGGGTTGCGGACCGGCGGAACAACTATCCGGCGACACTCAGCGGCGGCCAGCGCCAGCGGGTTGCGGTGGCCCGGGCGTTGATGAACCGTCCGGCCCTGCTGCTGGCGGACGAGCCGACTGGCGCCCTCGACCGGCAGAGCGGTGAGCAGGTGATGAAGCTGCTGCTCGACCTCAACCAGATGGGCCAGACGTTGCTGATCGTCACCCACGACCCGCTCCTCGCCGAGCGGTGCGCCAGCCGTCTGATCGAGTTCGAAGACGGCCGGATCGCCCGTGAGAGCGCCATGGAGCGAGCCGTATGAGCGCCGTATGGCAGGCCGCTTGGGCGGCCGTGAAGCGGCGCAGACTCCAGACGGTCGTGATCAGCATCGTTGTCCTGCTGTCGACCGCCACGATGGTCATAGCGCTGGGGCTGCTGGACGCCGCCTCCAGTCCCTTCGAGCGCGCGTTCACCGAACAGCGCGGCGCGCACGCCGTCGCGGCGTTCGACACTGGCAGGGTCTCCCGAGAGCAACTGGCCGACACCGCCCGGCAGCCGGGCGTGGAAGCCGCCGCCGGACCCTTCGGGCAGACCTCGGTGAGCCTGGCTCCGGGCAGCGTCTCCTTCCTGACGGGTCCGCTCACCGTGGTCGGCCGCGCTGACCCGGACGGCCCGGTGGACAAGGTGAAGCTGTGGAGCGGCCACTGGGCCACCGCGCCCGGCGAGATCGTCGTGAACGCGACTCCCCCCGCGGTCGGCACCATGGCTCCGTTCCCCCTCGGCGAGAAGATCGTCACCCCTGACGGCACCCAGCTGTCCATCGTCGGCTACGCCTACACCCTGAGCCGGACCGCCGATGCCTGGGTCTCGCCCGCGCAGATGGAGGCCATGCATCCGACGGCCACCCAGATGCTCTACCGCTTCGCCTCCTCGGCGACGCAGGCCGACATCGACCGCGACATGGCCGACGTCACCGCCGGGCTGCCGAAGGACTCGCTGCTGGCCGCGCAGTCCTACCTCACGGTCAAGCAGGACATCGCCTCCGGTCCGGGGGTCTACGTTCCCTTCCTCTTGGTCTTCGGCGTCCTCGGGGTGCTCGTCGCCCTGCTGATCGTCGCCAACGTCATCAGCGGCGCGGTGGTCTCCGGGTTCCGGCACATCGGCGTTCTGAAGTCGCTGGGCTTCACCCCGCGCCAAGTGGTCTCCGTCTACCTGCTGATGGTGACGCTGCCCACGGTGCTCGGGTGCGTCGTCGGCACCGTCGGCGGCGCGCTGGCCACGAAGCCGCTGCTGACCAGCGCCTTCCAGGGCATGGGCATGGACCTGAACAGCGTGAGCCTCAACCTGTGGGTGTGCGCGGCGGCGATGGTCACGATGACCGCGGTCGTCGTCCTCGCCGCGGCCGTTCCGGCGATGCGGGCTCACCGTCTCTCCGCCGCCGAGGCGATCAGCGCGGGCAGCGCCCCGCGCCCCGGACGCGGTCTGCGGATCCAGCGCAGGCTCAGCGGAAGCCGGCTGCCCCGCTCGATCAGCCTGGGCCTGGGCCTTCCCTTCGCCCGGCCCGGCCGCAGCGCGATGACGCTGGTGGCGGTCCTCCTCGGGGTGACCACGGCCACCTTCGCGACCGGCCTGGTCGGTACGGTCACCCAGTTCGGGAAGGCCACGACTCACGCGTCGGCCGCCCAGATCACCGTGCAGCCGGGCCAGCCGCAGTTCGGCGAGACCGCCGCGAAGCTCGACGACCAGCACGTCGAGTCGATGCTGCGCACCCTGGACGGCACCCGCCACGTGACCGTCGACGCGCACGTCCCGGTGTCCATCGTCGGTTCCGCGCAAGGCGTGGTCGCCGACTTCCTGCGGGGGGACTACTCCACCCTGGGCTTCCAGGACCAGATCGTCACCGGGCACTGGGTCGAGGGGCCCGGCGAGATCGCCGTGTCCTCCGCCTTCCTGCACAAGCGGGGGCTGGAGGTCGGCGACCAGCTCACCCTGGAGGTCGGCGGCAAGCAGACCCGGACCACGATCGTCGGTTCGCTCATGGGCCAGCAGGAATCGCTCTACGCGGACTGGGGGACGCTGTCCCCGCTCGCTCTGGACGTCAGCCGTCTCAACTCCCGCTTCCAGTACCTGGTCCAGGTCGTCCCCGGTACCGACATCGGCCGCTTCACCTCCGCCGTAAAGTCGGCCGACGAGGGGCTCTACTCGCGCGGGAACGAGACCACGACCACGTTCACCGCGGCCGTGATCGGTCTGTCGTCGGTGCTCACCCTGATGCTCGCCGCGGTCGCGGCGATGGGTGTCTTCAACACCGTCGTCCTCAATACCCGAGAGCGCCGTCGCGACCTGGGCATGCTCCAGTCGATCGGCATGACGCCGCGACAAGTGATCGCGATGACGGTGACGTCCATGGCGGCGATGGGAGCGATCGGCGGGCTGCTCGGCATCCCGGTGGGCGTCCTCGCCCACCGCGTGATCATGCCGATCGCGGGCAAGGCGGCCAACGTCGACCTCGCGCGGAGCACCATGGACGTGTGGCACACGCCGGTCCTGGTCATGCTGGGCTTCGCGGGCATCGTGATCGCGGTCGTGGGGGCGTACCTCCCGGCCCGTGCGACCACCCGCCTGACGATCGCGGAGGCACTGCACAACGAGTGACGTCCGGCCGCTCCACGACCGGATACCGGAACCTCCCGACGCGCGGACGCGACGACCTGATGGTCGTCGCGTCCGCGCGTTCACGCATGCCTTCCAGACCTTTCGCGGCAAAGGTACGCGTGCCAGGATGACGAGATCTCTACCCCCGTCGAGGGGTTTACCGAAAGCCGTCGATCCGGCATTTCCGCCGTCGCTCGAAAACGGCACACGGCATCGAATGCGTGGCGCTTCACGGGAAATTCATGACCGCCGCGAATTCACGTGACCACGTACCCGCAGACAGCGGAACGAGCTGTCCGATCAGGAGGGAGACGGGCGCTGTGCGCGAGCCCGTAGGCAGCGTGGCTGCCACCGACACCAGGTCACCGAGGCTGGACCGCGGTGACATCGACGAAGCAGCGCGCCGGCTGACCGGCCGGGTGTGGAAGACCCCTGTGCTTCGCTCCGACCAGCTGGACGCGCTCTGCGGCGCGCGGCTGTGGCTCAAGACCGAGAACCTGCAGCGCGGCGGGTCCTTCAAGGTCCGGGGTGCCCTGCTGGCCCTGGAGCGGCTGGCCGCCTCGGGAAGCCGGGGCGTGATCGCGCAGAGCACCGGCAACCACGCCATCGCGGTCGCGCTCGCCGCCCGCGAGTACGCGTTGCCCACGGTCGTGGTGCTCCCCTCCGACGCCGCACCGGCCAAGATCCGCCGGATCCGGGAGGCCGGTGCCGACGTGGTGACGGCCGGGACGGTGCTCGCCGAACGGGTCGCCGTGGTGGAGGAACTGCGCGAGCTGCACGGTTACGACGTCATCGATCCGTACGAGAACCCCCATGTGGTCGCGGGACAGGGAACCGCCACGGCCGAGCTGATCGGCCAGGTCACCGCGCAAGGCGGGAAGCTGGACGCAGTGATCGTGCCCATCGGCGGCGGCAGCGCCGTCGCCGGCGCCGCTCTGGCGGCCACGGGGCAGGACGTCGCGGTGATCGGGGCCGAGCCGCGGGCCGTACCCGCCTTCACCGAGGCCCTGCGCGCCGGTCGGCCGGTGACCGTGCCCGGCGGCCCGACCATCGCCGACGGGCTGCGCCCCGACCGGATCGGCGCTCTGCCCTTCGACCTCGCGCACCGGGCGGTCAGCGGCGTCGTGACGGTGTCGGAGACCGCCATCGCCGACGCGCTGCGCGCCGCGTTCCTGCACGCGCGGCTGGTCATCGAGCCGGCCGCGGCGACCGCGCTCGCCGCGGCCCTGGAGCATGCGTCCGGACACGGCACCGACGTCGGGGTCCTGCTCAGCGGCGGCAACGTCGAACCGAGCCTGGTGACGTCACTGCTGGCGGACCACGAAGTCCCGGCCCTGCACACCGCGTCGCGCTGAAGCCCGCGGCTCGTACACCAAGAGATCGAGGGTGGACCGAACGCCCCGACGAAATCCTCGTCGGGGCGTTCGGTCCACCCTCGATCTCTTGCCCGCAGGGCACGGCGACGCGGCGGGATCCGCCGAGCGGATCCCGCCGCGTCACCCCGGGCGGCTCACGCCGCCCGGGGAATCATCACCCTTCCAGTCCCAGCCAGTCCGCCACGGCGGACCACACCTTGGCGAGGTTCTCCGGCTTGGCCATGTCGTAGTGCGTGCAGGGAATGCCGGCCTCGCGGATTTCCCCGCTGACATAAGGCTTCCACGCGTCGCCCGAGGTCGCTTCCTCCCGCTCTTCCCTCTCGGCCACGATCAGCAGGGCGTCACCGTCGAAGTCCCCGTGGGAATGCCGGTTCTGGATCTCACGGTGATTCAGAAGGACCTTGGCCAGGCTCCTGAATTCCTCGTCCGTGGTGGCACCGAGCGCGTGGCCCGCCTGGACCCGCACGAACTCGGCCACGGCGTCCAGCTGGTCCTCCGGCACGGCTGCGAGGTCGCCGACGGGTCCGGCGTCCGGGTCCGGCACCGCCGGGTTCTGGTCCATGAGGACGAGTGCCGCGACCTCCTGGCCCGCCGCCCGCAGCTGCACGGCGATCTCGTGGGCGGCGACCGCCCCGAAGGACCATCCCAGCAGGTGGTAGGGGCCGGAGGGCTGCACCCCGCGGATCAGTTCGACGTACTCCGCCGCCATCTCCCGTACGGAACGGGCCGGTTCGGTGGTCCCGTCGAGTCCGCGGTCCTGGAGTCCGTACAACGGGATGTCGCCCGGCACGCACTGGGCGAGCGGCATGTAGCACCAGCTCAGGCCGCCGGCCGGGTGGATGCCGAAGAAGGGGGGCTTGCTGCCCCCGGTCCGGATCGGCAGGAGGCCGTCGAGCGCGTCGCGCACCGACGACAGGCTCATCCGCTTCATCAGCTCGCTGACGGTCGGGGCGGCGAACACGTCGCGGACCGCGACCGACACGCCCCGCTCCCGCAGCTGTTCGACCAGTCGGACCGCCATCAGGGAGTGGCCGCCCAGCGCGAAGAAGTCCTCGTCGACGCCGACCGTTTCCACACCGAGCACCTCGGCGAACGCCTCGCAGAGGCTCCCCTCAAAGGAGGTGACTGCCCGGTTGGCGGTACCGTCCGCGGCCGTGATCCCGGGGGCCGGGAGCGCCTTGCGGTCCAGCTTGCCGTTCGGCATCAGCGGCAGCCGGTCGATCGTCACCACCGCAGAAGGCACCATGTACCCGGGCATGCGGTCCTGGGCGAGGGCGCGCACCGAGCGGCCCAGCTCCCCTTCGTCGTCCTGGCCGGTGGCCGAGGACGGCACCACGTAGGCCACGAGGCGCTTGTCTCCCGGGGTGTCCTCCCGGACCACCACCACGGCCTGTCCGACCTCCGTATGGGTGGACAGGACGGCTTCGATCTCGCCCAGCTCGACACGGAACCCGCGTACCTTGACCTGATCGTCGGAACGCCCGACGTACTGCAGATCGCCGTCCGCCGTCCAGCGGACGACGTCGCCGGTGCGGTACATCCGCTCACCGTCGGCGCCGAACGGGCAGGCCACGAAACGCCCGGCCGTCAAACCCGGCCGTCCCAGGTATCCACGGGCGATGCCCTTGCCGGCGATGTACAGCTCACCGGCCACGCCCGGGGCCACCGGAACGAGTCCCTCGTCAAGCACGTACACCTGAGTGTTGCCGATCGGCCCGCCGATGGACGATACGTCCACCGCGTCCGGTCGCAGCACCTTGGCCGTCGACCAGGTGGTGGTCTCCGTCGGCCCGTACAGGTTCGTCAGGGTCGGCGTCCGCTCCAGCAGGGTACGGGCCAGGTCGGCGGGCAGCGCCTCCGCGCCGATCAGCGCCCGCACCCGCGTCCAGTCCACGGGGTCGTCTGCGTCGGCAACGAGGCCGCGCCACAGGCTCGGCGTCGCGTGCACCATGGTCGCTCCGGCGGAGCGGATCAGCTCCCGCAGCGCCCACGGGTCAAGCACCTGCTCCTGCGCAGCGAGCAGCAGCGTCGCGCCGCCCAGCAGCGGCAGGTAGAACTCGAAGCCCGCCATGTCACAGCCGTGCGTGCTGACGGCCAGCAGGCGGTCGCCCGCGGTCAGCGGGAAGCTGACCTGCATCGACTCCAGGAAGTTGACGATCGCCCGGTGTTCGACGAGCACGCCCTTGGGGCGTCCGGTGGATCCGGAGGTGTAGATCACCCACATGGGGTGGGCGGGCGACAGAGGGCGGGTGCGCTCGTCGTCGGCGAGTGCACCGTCCGCGTATCCGGCCAGCTCCCGGACCAGCTCGGGGTCGTCGAGCAGGACCACCGGAACTCCGGTGTCCGCCGCGGTCTGGACGTCGAACTCCTCCAGCCGGTCCCGCATGCCCTCGCCGGAGAGCACGCACACCGCGCCCGAATCGGCGATCACGTACGCGATGCGGTCGGCGGGATAGTTCGGATCGATCGGAAGGTAGGCGGCGCCAGCCTTGACCACGGCAAGCAGGGCCACGACCAGGTCGACAGTGCGCTCGAAGACGACTGCGACGACCGACTCGGGTCCCACTCCGTTCCCGGCCAGGTACCGGGCCACCCGGTTGGCCCGGGCGTCCAGCTCGGCGTAGCTCAGTTCCACTCCGCCGAAGGTGAGGGCCGGCGCGTCGGGAGTGCGCGCGACCTGGGCTTCGAACAGGGCGGCGACCGTCGTGTCCGGCACCTCGGCCGCGGTGTCGTTCCACTCGGTCAGCATGCGGTGCCGCTCGTCCTCGTCCAGGACGTCCACGGCGCTGAGCCGGGTGTCCGGGGCGGCGGCCAGGGTGGCGAGGACGCGCGTCAGGCGCCGCGCGATGCGTACGACCGAATCGGGCTCGAACAGGTCCGTCGAGGCGATGACCGTGCCGCGCAGGCCCGCGGGCGCTCCCTGCGCGTCGTGCGTTTCGACCATGCTCACGTCCAGGTCGAACTTGACCACGGACGTGCTGACGGTCGGTTCGGCCGCAGCACCGGGCGCGTCGGAGGACGCTGCGGAGGGCGTACCGGCGTCGGTACGCCGCCCGGGCATGTCCAGCACCGCCTCGGCGGTGTTCTCCAGCAGCAGCATCACCTGGAAGAGCGGGTGGCGGGACAGCGAACGGGCCGGGGCCAGTTCCTCTACGAGCCGCTCGAACGGAACGTCCGCGTGGGCGAACGCGCCGAGTCCGGACTCCCGTACCCGCCCCAGCACCTCGCTGAAGGTCGGGTCCTGCGACAGGTCGGTGCGCAGCACGAAGGTGTTGACGAAGTAACCGACGAGGTCGTCCAGCGCCTCGTCGTTGCGTCCGGCGATGGCCGAGCCGATCGGGATGTCGGTGCCCGCTCCGAGCCGGGACAGCAGGACCGCCAGGGCCCCGTGCAGCACCATGAACATCGTCACGCCCTCGGCACGGGCGATCTCCAGCAGCCGTGCGTGCACCTCGGCCGGGATTTCGACCGGGACGCGGTGGCCCTGGTGACCGGCGACGGCCGGACGCGCCTTGTCGGTCGGAAGCGTCAGTTCTTCCGGGATTCCGGCCAGCGCCTCGCGCCAGTATGCGACCTGGCGGGAGATCAGGCTGTCGGGGTCCTCGCTGTCGCCCAGGATCTCGCGCTGCCAGAGCGCGTAGTCCGCGTACTGCACCGGCAGTTCGCGCCACTGCGGGGCGGCGCCCCCGGAGCGTGCGGCGTAGGCGGCGGACAGGTCGCGGGCCAGGGGCGCCCAGGACCAGCCGTCGGTGGCGATGTGGTGGATGACGACCACGAGCACGTGGTCGTCCGGGCCGGCACTGAAAAGCCATGCCTTCACCGGCACTTGGGCCGACAGATCGAAGGTGTGGCGCTGCGCTGCGGCGACCGCTTGCGCCAGGTCCTCCGGAGCGACCTCGGCCACGGTCAGGTCCCAGTCCAGGTCGGCCGGGTCCCACACCTGCTGGTAGGGCTCGCCGTCGGCGACCGGGAAGACGGTGCGCAGCACCTCGTGGCGTTCGAGCACGTCATGGAAGGCGGCGTTCAGTGCCTGTGCGTCCACCTCGCCGGACAGCCGGGCCGCGACGGGGATGTTGTAGGTGTGGCCCGGGCCCTCCAGCTTGTCGATGATCCACAGGCGGCGCTGACCGTAGGACAGGGGCGGCCGCTCGGGGCGCGTCGCGGCTTCCAACGGCGGCCGTGCCTCGCGCGCCCCGGCCAGGTGTTCGGCCAGGCCCGCGGCCGTGGGAGTGTCGAACAGGGCGCGGATCTCGACCTCGACGCCGAGTGTGGTGCGGATCCGGCTGACCAGGCGGACCGCGAGCAGCGAGTGGCCGCCCAGCTCGAAGAAGTCGTCGTCCGGGCCGACCGCGGGCAGTCCGAGGACCTCCGCGAAGGCCATGCACAGGATCTCTTCCTGGAGGCTGGCCGCGCGGTTGCGGCCGCCGGTCAGCGCGGAGCCGTAGTGCGGGGCGGGCAGGGCCCTGCGGTCCAGCTTCCCGTTGCCTGTCAGCGGCAGCCGGTCGAGGACCACGACGGCCGAGGGCACCATGTGCTCCGGCAGCCTCTGGCCGACGAACCGCCGTATGGCAGTGGAGAGTTCGATGTCGTCAGCGCTCTCCGGGTCGCCGGTCACCACGTAGGCCACCAGGCGCTTGTCGCCCGCGGTGTCCTCCCGGGCGATGACCACGGACTGTTCGACCATCGGGTGCGTGGCCAGGACCGACTGGACCTCGCCCGGCTCGATCCGGAAGCCGCGGATCTTCACCTGCTCGTCGGCCCGCCCGGCGAACACAAGGAGGCCGTCCGCGTTCCAGCGCGCCAGGTCACCGGTGCGGTACATCCGCTCGCCCGCCGCGCCGAAGGGGCCGGCGACGAACCGCTCGGCGGTCAGTCCGGGACGGCGCACGTAGCCACGGGCCAGGCCCGCGCCGGCGACGTACAGTTCGCCCGCCGCGCCGACCGGGACCGGCTGGAGCCGGTCGTCCAGGACGTAGAAGCGGGTGTTGGCGATCGGCGTGCCCACGGGCACCGCGTCGCCGGTCGCCATGTCGGCGGACAGGGGCGTCGTGGCCACGCCGATGGTGGTCTCCGTCGGACCGTAGTGGTTGAAGACCCCGCGGCCCTCACCGGCCGCGAGCAGCTCGCCCACCCAGGCGGCGGAGGCCGCTTCGCCACCGAGGACCAGGGAGGTGGCCGGGAGTACGGCGCCCAGGTCTCCGGCGGATCCGAGCGCGGCCAGGTGGGAGGGCACCGCCTTGAGGTAGTCGATGCCGTGTTCGGCGAGGTAGCCGGCCACGGCGACCGGGTCGGTGACCGCGGTCTCGCCCAGGATGTGCAGTTCACCGCCGGTGGCCAGGCTCGCGAACACGACGGTGTTGCCGAGGTCGGTGGCCTGTGCCTGGAGCAGCGCGTACCGGCCGCCCGGGGTGCCGAAGCCGACCCGGCCGGGTACCGACGAAACGTAGTTGGCCAGGGAACCGTGCGTGATCGCGACGCCCTTGGGCCGGCCCGTCGAACCCGAGGTGTAGATCACGTAGGCCAGGCCCCGCGGCTCCACCGGTACGCGCGGCGGCGTGGTGGGGGCGGCGGCGAGCTGCATCCGCGCCATGGCGCCGTCCAGCGCGACCAGGCGGGACTTGCCCGCGGGGAGTTCGTCCAGGATCTCCTCGGTGGTCAGCGCGAGCACGGCCCGGCTGTCGGTCAGGATGAAGGCGACCCGGTCCGTCGGCTGCTCGGGGTCGATCGGCAGGTACGCCGCACCGGCCTTCCACACGCCGAGGATCGCCGCGATCATCTCCACGCCGCGTCCGAGGCAGAGCCCCACGAGCGACTCGGCGCCGACGCCCTGCTCGATCAGATAGTGCGCGAGCCGGTTGGCGCGGGCGTCGAGTTCGGCGTACGTCACCTCCTCGCCGTCGCAGACCACCGCGACCGCCTCCGGAGTGGACGCGACGTGGGCTTCGAAGAGTTCGGCCACCGAGCCCGCGGGGGCTTCCGCCGCCGTGTCGTTCCACTCCACGAGCACCTGGTGGAGTTCGTCCCGGCCGAGCACCTCGACCGTGTCCAGCAGCTGGTCCGGGCCTCCGGCCATGGCGGATTCCAGCGCGGCGACCAGGTTCTCCACCGCGGTGCGCACCAGGCGCCCCACGGCGTCCGGGTCGCCCGGGGCGACCGAGTCCACGACGAGACCCATGCTGTCGGCGTTGTCGTCCACGGCAACGGTCAGCGGGTAGTTGTTGCGGGGGCGCATGAACAGCCTGCGGATCCCCTCGATGCCCTCGTCGCGCCCCGCCTCCGCGCCCTCGGCGGACGCCGCCGGGGTGTTGTGCCGGTAGTTGAGCAGGGAGGTGAACAGCGGCGTATCGCTGGGCACTCCACTGGCGCGCTGTGCCACGGCCAGCGGCGCGTGCTCGTGTTCCAGCAGCGCCGCGAGCTGCGCGCGCATGGCGGCGACCGCGGTCATGACGCTGACTTCGCCCACCTGCACGCGGACCGGCAGGGTGTTCATGAACAAGCCCAGCGCCCGGTCGGAGCCCGCGCCGGAGTTCATCCGGCCGAAGAGCACGGTGCCGAAGACGACGTCGTCACGGCCGCTGACCGCGGCCAGCACCCGCGCCCACGCCACGTGCAGGAGCGTCGCCGGGCTGGTGCCGAGCTTGCGCGAGACCTCGCGCACCCGGGTGTCCAGCTGCTGCCCGAAGCCCAGGTGCGCCTGGCTCAGGTCGGTGCCGTCACCGTGGACGTCCTTCATCCCGAACGGCGAGGTCGGCTCGGTGACGTCACCGAGCAGCTCGGCGAAGTGCGCGTCGTGGGCGGAGCGTTCGGCGCCGCCACGCGTCTGCGCGACGAAGTCGCGGAACGGCAGCGGCTCAGGAAGTTCCGCGGCGCGTCCGCTGAGGAAGGCCTGCAGCTCGTCGAAGACGGCCGCCAGCGTGGTGTGGTCCTGGACCATGTGGTGCATGCGCAGCAGGGCCGCCCACCGGTCGCTGTTCGGAACGGCCGCCACGTGCAGGTCGACCAGCGGGGCGCGGCGCAGGTCCATGGACGTGCCGCCGATCGCCAGCAGCTGGTCCACGAGCTCCCCGCCCTGCGGATCCAGTGTGACCTCCGCGACCGGGAGTTCGGCGCGGCGCCACACGACCTGCACCGGTTCCCGCAGTCCTTCCCAGACCACGGCCGTGCGGTAGATGTCGTGCCGGTTCACCAGGTGCTGCATCGCGTTCACGAACGCGTCCAGCCGGGCCCGGGAGTCGAAGTCGAGCACGGTGGGGGCCGCGTAGGTGTCGCGTCCGCTGCCCGCCATCAGGTGGTGGAAGAGGAGGCCCTCCTGGAGCGGCGCGAGCGGGTAGACGTCGGCCACGTTGGCGGCGCCGCCCTCGACGGTCGCGACGATCCGCTCGATCTCACCGGCGTCCAGCTCCACGAGCGGCAGCATCTGCGGGGTGAGCGTGCGCGTGCCCTCGGGGATGAGGTTCGGCGGTACGGCGACCCGGTCGGCGGCGGCCGCCCTGGCGAGGCCCGCCACGGTCGGCGTCTCGAAGAGCGCCCGTACCGAGACGGAGACGCCGCGGACGCGCAGGCGTTCCACGAGCGAGACGGCCAGCAGGGAGTGTCCGCCCAGCCGGAAGAAGTCGTCGTCGACGCCGACACTCTCCAGGCCCAGGACCTCGGCGAACACCGCGCACAGGATCTCCTCCCGCGCGTTGGTCGGACCGCCGCCCGATCCCGCCGTGTACTCCGGCGCGGGCAGCGCCCGGCGGTCCAGCTTCCCGTTCACGGTCAGCGGCAGTTCGTCCAGGGTCACGACGGCGGCCGGCACCATGTGCGACGGCAGCTGATCGGCGGCGTACGCGAGCAGGGACGCCGGCAGTGCGGCGACGGTAGCCGCGGCCGCGTCCTCGGCGGGCACGGCGTAGGCGACGAGGCGCTTGTCGCCGGGGGTGTCCTCACGGACCACGACCGCCGCCTGGCGCACCGACGCGTGGCCGGACAGCAGGGCGGCGATCTCGCCCGGTTCGATGCGGAACCCGCGGATCTTCACCTGCTCGTCGGCCCGGCCCAGGTACTCCAGTTCGCCGTCCGCGCGCCGGCGAGCGAGGTCCCCGCTGCGGTACAGGCGTTCGCCCGGCACGAAGGGGGAGGCCACGAACCGCTCGGCGGTCACGCCGGGGCGGTTCACGTAGCCGCGGGCCAGTCCGGCACCGGCGATGTACAGCTCACCGGCGACGCCGGCCGGGGCGGGCGAGAGGCTCCCGTCGAGGACGTACAGGCGGGTGTTCGCGATCGGGCGCCCGATCGGCACCGATTGGCCGACCTCCTGGCCCGCCGTCACCTCGAAGACGCAGCATCCGACGACCGTTTCGGTCGGTCCGTACTCGTTGACCACGACCGAGTGCGGCGCGTGCTCCAGCCAGGTGCGGACATCGGCGCCCGTGAGGGCCTCGCCGCCGACGATCCAGCGCCGGGAGGCGTCGCCGAGCTGTCCGTCGGACAGCAGGCGCGCGAGCAGCGGCAGGTGTCCGGGCACGATCTTGACCAGACCGAACTCCTCGGACCGCCGGATCACCTCGGCCAGTCCCTCGGCCCCGCCGTCCCGGCTGATCACGACCGGGGAACCGGACACCAGCGGCAGGAGCAGGCTGGTGACCGTCAGGTCGAAGGCCAGCGACGAGTGCAGCGGCGCGCCGCCCCCCTCGCCCATACCGTAGGCCCGGATCGCCCAGGTCACGTAGTTGGTCAGTCCGCCGTGGGTGACGGCGACGCCCTTGGGGCGGCCCGTCGATCCCGAGGTGTAGATCACGTACGCGGGGTGCGCGGACAGCACGGGATGCGCTCCGTCGGTCCCGGTCAGCGCGTCCGCGGCGAGGGCCGCGAGCCCGGCCGCCACCGTGGCGTCGTCCAGGACGACCACCGGGGCAGCGCCGGAGCCCGCTTCGAATTCCGCCAGCCGCTCGCGCGTCGCCCCATCGGTGAGCACGCACGCCACCGTGGCGTCGTCCAGCATGAACGCGATCCGCTCCGCCGGGTACTCGGGGTCGACCGGCAGGTAGGCGCCGCCGGCCTTCCAGACCGCCAGGACGGCCACGAGCACGTCCACGCCCCGCTCCAGGCACAGGCCGACCACCGCTTCGGGGCCGACGCCGAGGCCGGTCAGGTGCCGCGCCAGGCGGTTGGCCCGGGCGTCCAGCTCGCCGTACGTCAGCTCGGCGGCATCGCCGACCACGGCGAGCGCGTCGGGAGAGGCACTCACCCGTGCCTGGAACAGCTCCACCACGGTCTGGTCGGGGGTCTGCTCGGCGGTGTCGTTCCACTCACCGAGCACCCGGCGGCGCTCGGACTCGTCCAGTACCTCGATGGCCCGCAGCGGCCGGTCCTGGCCGCCTTCCCGTACGTCCTCCAGCACCGCGACGAGGTTCTCCACGGCCGTGCGCAGCAGGGTACCCACCGCCAGGGAGTCGATCGGTGCCACCGCGTCCACGGCCAGCCCGATGTCCTCGCCGTCGTCGTCGACGGAGACGGTCAGCGGATAGTTGTTGCGCTCCTGCGAGAAGACCGCCCTGATCCCTGCGGTCCCGGCGGTCCGGGTCTCGTCCGCGGCCTCTTCGGCCGGACGGACGGTGTTGTGGCGGTAGTTGAAGAGCGAGGTGAACAGCGGTGTGTCACCGGGTACGGCGCTGGCCTGCTGGGCGAGTGCCAGCGGCGCGTGCTCGTGCGAGAGCAGCTCGGCGAGCTGACCGCGCATAGCGGCGACCGACGCCGCGGCATCGGTCCCGGCGATCTTCACGCGCACCGGCAGCGTGTTGATGTACGGGCCCAGGGTCCGGTCGGATCCGGTACCGGCGTTCATGCGCCCGAAGAGGACGGTGCCGAAGACCACGTCGTCACGGCCGCTGACCGCGGCCAGCACCCGCGCCCACGCCACGTGCATCACGGTCGCCGGGCTCGCGCCGGACCGGCGCGAGACCTCGCGGATCCGCTGCGAGAGTTCGGGGGTGAACTGCACCCGGGTCCGCACGACCCCGGCTCCGTCGCCGTGGGCGTCCATCAGCCCGTACGGGGCGGTCGGCTCGGTGACGTCGCCCAGCAGTCCGGCGAAGTAGCGCTCGTGTTCCGCGCGCTCGACGCCGCCGCGGGCCTGTGCGACGAAGTCGCGGAAGGGCAGCGGCTCGGGCAGCTCGTCACCGCGGCCGGCCAGGAACGCCTCGACCTCTTCGAGCAGCACCTCCAGGGCGGTGTGGTCCTGGACAATGTGGTGCACCCGCACCAGGGCCAGCCACGCGTCACCGCCCGGCTCCGCCGCCGCGTGGACGTGGATCAGCGGCGCGCGCCGCAGGTCCACGGAGGTGCCGGCCAGGGCCACCAGCTCGCTGACCGGGTCGGTACCGTCCGGGTCCAGCCGTACTTCCTCGACCGGCAGGACGGCGCGTCGCCACACCACCTGCACCGGCTCGCGCAGGCCCTCCCATACGATCGCGGTGCGCAGGATGTCGTGCCGGTCCGCCACCTGGCGCAGGGCCTCGGTGAAGGCGTCCAGCCGCTCCCGGGTGTCGAACCTGACCACGGTCGGCAGGACGTACGCGTCCTCGCCGCCGTCGGCGAGCAGGTGGTGGAAGAGCAGACCCTCCTGGAGCGGGGCGAGGGGGTAGATGTCCGCGATGTTGGCGGCGCCGCCCTCGACGGTGGCGACGATCCGCGCGACCTCGTCGGCGGTCAGGTCCACCAGCGGCAGCATCTCCGGGGTGATCTCCCGCGCACCCTCGGGGATGGCGTTCGGCGGTACCTCGACCTGCTCGGTCCCGGCCACCACGGCCAGGCCCGCCACGCTCGGGGTCTGGAACAGCGCCCGTACCGATACCGAGACCCCGCGCGTGCGCAGGACCTCCACCAGGCGCACCGCGAGCAGCGAATGGCCGCCCAGCGCGAAGAAGTCGTCGTCGACGCCGACGCTCTCCAGGCCCAGGACCTCGGCGAACCCGGCGCACAGGATCTCCTCCCGCACGCTGGAGGGACCACGGCCCGAACCCGTCGTGTACTCGGGCGCGGGCAGGGCCTTGCGGTCCAGCTTGCCGTTGACCGACAGCGGCAGCGCATCCAGCACCACCACTGCCGACGGGACCATGTACTGCGGCAGGCGCTCCGCCACCCGCGTGCGCACCGCCGTCGGCAGCTCCTCGTGGTCCGCGCCCCCGGCGGGCACGACGTAGGCGACCAGGCGCTTGTCACCCGGGGTGTCCTCGCGGGCGACCACGACGGCCTGGGCCACCTCGTCGTGTCCGGCGACGACCGACTGGACCTCACCGAGCTCGATGCGGAAACCGCGCACCTTCACCTGCTCGTCGGCGCGGCCCAGGTACTCCACCTGCCCCTCGGTGTTCCAGCGCACCAGGTCACCGGTGCGGTAGAGGCGCTCGCCCGGGGCGCCGAAGGGGTCGGCCACGAACCGTTCGGCGGTCAGCCCGGGGCGGCTCAGGTAGCCGCGGGCCAGGCCCGCGCCCGTGATGTACAGCTCGCCCGCGACACCGGGGGGGACAGGCGCCATGCGTCCGTCCAGCACGTACACCCGGGCGTTCGAGATCGGGCGGCCGATCGGCACCGCCCCCTCGACGTCCTCGTCGGTGTACCAGGCCGTGGTGTACACGGTCGCCTCGGTCGGGCCGTAGATGTTCGCCAGCCGAACGCCCGGGAACGCGCGGCGGATGCTGCCGACCGCGTCGGCGGTGAGCGCCTCGCCCGCCAGGACCACCGTGCGCGGACGGACGTCGGGGCCCGGTCCGCCCAGGATCTGGACGAACCCCGAGGGCACGCCGCTGACCAGGCTGACCTGCCAGGGGCCGCGGTCGCGGTCGGCGAGGGCGAGCAGGTCCGTCACGACCTCGACGGATCCGCCGGACACCAGGGGGCCGAACAGCTCGAAGACCGAGACGTCGAAGTTGAACGAGGTGGACACCAGCACCCGGGCGAAGTCGGCGCCGCCGAACTCGGCGGCCGCCCAGGTCAGCAGGGCCACCACGGACCGGTGCTCGACCACCACGCCCTTGGGGCGTCCCGTGGAGCCGGAGGTGTAGATCACGTAGGCCGGGTGGGCGGGCGTCAGCGGCGCCACGCGGGCGTCCTGCGTCGGCGCGTGCGACGGCAGGCCGGCCACGACGGCTACGGTCTCGGGCGCGTCCAGCACCACGAGCTCCGGGCGTACGGACGGCAGCGCGGCGGCGGTGGCCGTGGAGGCGAGCACGACCAGGGGCGCCGCGTCGTCCAGCATGTAGGCGATGCGCTCGGCCGGGTACTCCGGGTCCACCGGCAGATAGGCGCCGCCGGTCTTCAGGACCGCGATCAGCGCGGGCACGACGTCCGCGCCGCGCTCCAGGCACACCGCGACCATCGACTCGGGGCCGACTCCGCGGCCGATCAGGTGGTGGGCCAGCCGGTTGGCCCGCGCGTCCAGTTCGGCGTACGACAGCTCCAGGCCGTCGACCACGAGGGCGAGAGCGTCGGGGGTACGGGCAACCTGCGCCTCGAAGAGGTCCGCGACCGTGTCGGTGTCCGACGACAGCTCCAGGGCGGTGCTGTTCCAGTCGACGAGCACCTGCCGCCGCTCACTCTCGGCCAGGACGTCGATGGTGTGCACCGGCTTCTGCGGATCGGCGGCGACGGCCTCCAGGACGCGCGTGAGCCGAAGCGCCATGTGCTCGACCGACGCCCGTTCGAAGAGGTCCGCCGCCGCGATGATCTCACCGCGCAGCCCGGCGGGCCGCCCCTCGGCGTCGAACGCCTCACCGACGCTGGTCTCGATGTCGAACTTGGCGGCGAGCCCGGCGGTCAGCGATTCGGGCTGGGCACCCGGGGCGCCCCCGGCCCGCACGCCCTGGAGGTCGAGTTCGGCCCCGGCGGTGTTCTGCATGGTGAGCATCACCTGGAACAGCGGGTGCCGGGAGAGGGAACGCGCCGGCGCGAGCTCCTCGACCAGCCGCTCGAACGGCACGTCCTGGTGAGCGAAGGCGTTCCAGCTGGCCTCCCGCACTCGCGCGAGCACATCGGCGAACGTCGGCTCGCCGGACAGGTCGGTGCGCATGACCAGGGTGTTGACGAAGAAGCCGACCAGGTCGTCGAGGGCGACGTCGGTACGGCCCGCGACCGTGGCGCCGATCGGGATGTCGGTGCCCGCGCCGAGCCGGGACAGCAGGACGGCCAGCGCGGCCTGGACCACCATGAACATGGTCACGTCGGACTCGCGGGCGACCTCCGTCAGGCGCGCGTGCACCTCCGCGGAGACGTTCAGCCCCACCGTGTGGCCGCGGTAGCCGGCCACTGCGGGGCGGGCGTGGTCGAAGGGGAGTTCCAGCTCGTCGGGCACACCGGCCAGCGCCTCGCGCCAGTAGGAGATCTGCCGGGAGGCGACGCTGTTCGGGTCCTGGTCGTCACCGAGCAGCTCGCGCTGCCACAGCGCGTAGTCCGCGTACTGCACGGGCAGCGGCTCCCACGCGGGGGCCTGCCCCTCGCACCGTGCCGCGTACGCCACGGACAGGTCCCGGGCCAGCGGCTTCGTGGACCAGCCGTCGGTGGCGATGTGGTGGACCGTCACGACGAGGACGTGCTCGTCCGCGCCGGCCGAGAACAGCCAGGCACGGATGGGAACTTCGGCCGACAGGTCGAAGGCGTACGCCGAGGCGCGCGCCACCGCGCCTTCCAGCTCCCACGGTCCCACCTCGGCCACGGACAGCTCCCAGGCCAGCTCCTCCAGCTTCAGGATGCGCTGGTACGGCTCGCCGTCGGCGACCGCGAAGACGGTGCGCAGCACTTCGTGGCGGCCGATCACGTCACGCAGCGCCGCTCCCAGCGCCTTCCCGTCCACCTCATCGGACAGCCGCAGCACGATCGGGATGTTGTAGGTGGCGCTCGGCCCCTCCAACTGGTCGATGAACCACAACCGGCGCTGCGCGAATGACAACGGAATCATCAGGAATCCTCAATGGTTACGCATCGGCCGCAACGCCGGCCTAGCTGACTTTTGACTTCCAAGCTGCTGTGCAAGCACGGAGAAACGATGCTCAGCCGACACGGAAAGGTCTACGGCCGGATCGTCGTGGACCCCCGGCCGATTTATCGGACCAAATATTCGAGTATGCCGAGAGAAACTACGTGCCGGGCAGCCCAGTTGGGAATGGTCTCCATCAGGCTCTTGGACCACATGTGGCCCGCATGTCGGTCCGGGATTCGCCGACCCGAATACCAAAGCGGCCGTGCTCCGTTCAACCGATATCACAGGAAGAACGTCACCCCTCCGAAGTCACTATGACCCAGGGTCCGTGCGGCGATCAAAGGTTCGTTCAACTGAGTCTCCGCGCCACTTGAACGCGGGAAGCCGCGGCCGGGGGGGAACCGGCCGCGGCTTCGGGTACTACAGGGCGGTCCAGCGCCCCTCCGTCATCAGGAGTCCTCGCGGGGACGCATCGGGCGCAGCGCGGGCCGGGCCGCCTGCTGCTTTCCGAGTTCCGCCGCGAGGCCGGCGACCGTCGGCGCGTTCAGCAGGACCTTCAGCGGGACCTCCACGCCGAGCCGCGCCCGGATCAGGCTGACCAGCCGGACCGCGAGCAGCGAGTGGCCGCCCAGCTCGAAGAAGTCGTCGTCCATGCCCGCGGCGTCGACTCCCAGCACCTGTGCGAACAGCTCGCAGAGGGTCTCTTCCTGCGGGGTGGACGGCGCCCGTCCGGCACCCGTCGCCCCGGCGTACTCCGGAGCGGGCAGGGCCTTGCGGTCCAGCTTGCCGTTCTGCGTCAGCGGCAGCCGCTCCAGCGTGACGACCGCTGCGGGAACCATGTGCTCGGGCAGCCGCTGGGCGACGAACTTGCGCAGGATTCCCGCTAGTTCGAGGTCGGACGGACTGTCGCCCTCAGCCGGGACGACGTACGCGACGAGACGGATGTCACCGGGCGTGTCCTCGCGGGCCACGACCGCGGCCTGACCCACCGACGGGTGGACCGTGAAGGCGGCCTGGACCTCGCCCGGCTCGATCCGGAAGCCCCGGACCTTCACCTGCTCGTCGGACCTTCCCAGGTACTCAAGCTGTCCGTCAACGGTCCACCGGACCTGGTCACCGGTCCGGTACATCCGGCCGCCCTGCTCGAACGGGCAGGCCACGAAGCGCTCGCCCGTCAGCCCCGGCCGCCGGACGTAACCCCGCGCGAGCTGGGCACCGGCGATGTACAGCTCGCCGATGACCCCGGGCACCACCGGCTGCAGCGTCCCGTCCAGGACGTAGACCCGGGTGTTGGCGTTCGGCTTGCCGATCGGCACCGATTCGCCGATCTCCTGGCCCGCCGCGACCTCGAACACGGTGCATCCGACGACCGTCTCGGTCGGCCCGTACTCGTTGACCACCACCGAACGCGGCGCCCGCTCCAGCCACGAGCGGACCACGGCGCCGGTCAGCGCCTCACCACCGACGATCATCTTCCGCGCCGTAGTGGACACCTGCTCCACCGTCAAGAGCTCGCTGAGCAGCGGCAGGTGGGCGGGGACCACCTTGGCCAGCCCGAACCCGCCGCCCGCGGCGACCAGCGCCGCCAGTCCCTCGGCGCCGCCCTCGGGGCTCACCACGACCGCCGAGCCGGACACCAGGGGCACCAGCACGCTGGTCACTGTCAGATCGAAGGCGAGGGACGAGTGCAGGGGCGCCCCTCCCCCGTCCTGCATGCCGTAGGCCTCCCTCGCCCAGACCACGTAGTTCGTCAGGCCGCCGTGGGTGACCGCGACGCCCTTCGGACGGCCGGTGGATCCCGACGTGTAGATCACGTAGGCCAGGCCCTGCGGCGCCACGCCGACCCCGGGCTCGGTGTCCGGGCAGGCGCCGACCATGGCTGCGACCATCGGCTCGTCCAGCGCCATGGCGCGCACCCGGCCGACGGGCAGCTCGTCGAGCACCTCCTCCTCGCTCAGCAGCAGCGCGACGCCGCCGTCCGACAGCATGAACGCGATGCGGTCCGCCGGGTACTCCGGGTCGATCGGCAGATACCCAGCCCCCGCCTTCCAGACGGCCAGGATCGCGACGGTCATCTCGACGCCGCGCCGCATGCACAGGGCCACGAGGGACTCCGGGCCCACGCCCTGGCCGACGAGGTGGTGGGCCAGCCGGTTGGCACGCGCGTCCAGTTCGGCGTACGTCACCTCGACGCTGTCGCACACCACCGCGACCGCGTCGGGCGTACGGGCCACCTGAGCCTCGAACAGTTCCGGAACCGAGGCGTCAGGCATCTCGGCCTCGGTGTCGTTCCATTCGGTGAGCACCTGGTGCCGCTCGGCCTCGCCGAGCACCCGAAGGCCGCTCAGCGGCAGGTCCGGGCCGCCGTCGAGCGCCCGCTCCAGCGCGTCCACCAGGTTCCCGGTGACCGTGCGCACGAGCCCGGCCACCATCCGCGGGTCGATCGGGGCGACCGCGTCGACGGCCAGTCCCAGCCGGTTGCCGTCGTCGTCGATGGCGACCGAGAGGGGGTAGTTGGTGCGGTCGACGACCTTCACCGTCCTGATCCCCTCCAGGCTCCGCGCCCCGGCCTCCTCCACAGCCCCGGCGGAGGCCCTGCCCGAACCCTGGGCGCCGTTGTGCCGGTAGTTAAACATCGAGGTGAACAGGGGGGTGTCACCGGGGACGCCGCTGGCCCGCTGGGCCACCGCGAGGGGTGCGTGCTCGTGTTCCAGCAGCGCCGCGAGCTGACCACGCATCGCGGTGACCGCCGCCAGCGCGCCCGTCGAGTCGAGCCGGGCCCGTACCGGAAGCATGTTCATGAACGGGCCGGCCACGCGGTCGGATCCGGCGCCCGCGTTCATGCGTCCGAAGAGGACGGTGCCGAAGACCACGTCGTCACGGCCGCTGACCGCGGACAGCACCCGCGCCCACGCCACGTGCATCACCGTCGCCGCACTGACACCCAGGCGACGGGCGACCTCGCGCAGCCGGTCGTTCAGCTCGTCCGGGAACGCCAGCCCGGCCCGTACCACGCCCGCGCCGTCGCCCCGCGCGTCCACGAGCCCGAACGGAGCGGTCGGCTCCGCCACATCGCCCAGCAGCTCGGCGAAGAACGACTCGTGCTCCCCGCTGCCCAGCCCGGCACGGGCCTGGGCCACGAAGTTGCGGAACGGCAGCGGGTCGGGCAGCTCGGCGCCGCGTCCGGCGAGGAACGCCTGGACCTCCTCCAGCAGCACCACCACGGCGGTGTGGTCCTGCACCATGTGGTGCGCCCGGAACAGCACCAGCCACCTGTCAGTGCCCGGCTCCGCGGCCACGTGCAGGCCGATGAGCGGTGCCCGGACCAGGTCCATGTGCGAACCGCCCAGGGCCACCAACTCGCCCACCGGGTCGGCGCCGTTCGGGTCCAGCAGGACTTCTTCGACTGGCAGGACGGCGTGTCGCCACACGACCTGCACGGGCTCGCGCAGGCCCTCCCACACGATGCCGGTGCGCAGGATGTCGTGCCTGTTCACGACCTGCTGGAGCGCATCGGTGAAGGCGTCCAGCCGCTCGCGGGAGTCGAACTCCATGACCGTCGGCATGACGTAGGCGTCCTCGCCGCCGTCGGCGAGGAGGTGGTGGAAGAGCAGACCCTCCTGGAGCGGGGCCAGCGGGTAGATGTCCGCGACGTTCGCGGCGCCGCCGTCGACGGTCGCGACGATCCGCTCCACCTCATCAGCGGTCAGGTCCACCAGCGGCAGCATCTCCGGAGTGATCTCCAGCGCACCCGCCGGGATGGCGTTCTCGGGGACCACCATCTCCCCGGTTCCGGTCACCGCGGCCAGGCCCGCCACGGTCGGCGTCTGGAACAGCGCCCGCACGGACACGGACACGCCGTGGCCGCGCAGGATCTCGACCAGGCGGATCGCCAGCAGCGAGTGACCGCCGAGTGCGAAGAAGTCGTCGTCGACGCCCACGCTCTCCAGGCCCAGGACCTCAGCGAAGGCAGCGCACAGGATCTCCTCACGGACCGTGGAGGGGCCACGGCCCGAACCCGTCGAGTACTCGGGAGCCGGCAGCGCCTTGCGGTCCAGCTTGCCGTTCACCGACAACGGCAGCGCTTCCAGGACCACGATCGCCGACGGAACCATGAACTCCGGCAGCCGGCCGGACAGGAACACCCGAAGCCCAACGGTCAGTTCATCGGCATCCACGTCGCTTGTGGGGACGACGTAGGCGACCAGACGCTTGTCACCCGAAACGTCCTCACGCGCCACCACAGCAGCCTGCGCGACCAGCGGATGCCCGACCACAACAGCCTGGACCTCACCCGGCTCGATCCGGAAACCACGGATCTTCACCTGCTCATCAGCACGACCCAGATACTCAACCCGACCCTGCGCATCCCAACGAGCAAGATCACCCGTGCGATACAGACGCTCACCCGAACCGAACGGCGACGCAACAAACCGCTCAGCCGTCAGACCAGCACGACCCGCATAACCACGCGCCAGCTGAACACCAGCGAGATACAGCTCACCACCCACACCCACCGGAACCGGAGAAAGACAACCGTCAAGGACATAAACCCGCGTGTTCGCGATCGGAGCACCGATCGGAACCACCGCCACGTCCTCACCAGACGGGCACTCCCAGGCCGTGACATCCACAGACGCCTCAGTCGGCCCGTAAAGGTTGTGCAGCTCCACACCCGAACCGAAAACCTCGAAGAAACGAGCCACCACAACCGGCGAAAGCGCCTCACCCGAGCAGATCACCCGCCGCAGACCCGTGCACCCAGCCGCAGCCGGATCCCGCAGGAACGCCTCCAGCATCGACGGCACGAAGTGCAACGTCGACACACCCTCCCCACACACCAGCGAAGCCACATACCCCGGATCACGATGACCACCAGGACGCGCCACAACCAACGACGCACCCTCCAGCAACGGCCAGAAGAACTCCCACACCGACACGTCAAACCCGAACGGCGTCTTCTGCAACACCCGCTCACCAGAGACCAGCCCATACCGGGACTGCATCCACCCCAGCCGGTTCACGATGCCCGCATGGGACACCACAACACCCTTCGGACGCCCCGTCGAACCCGACGTGAACAGCACATACGCCGGGTGACCCGGGAGCACCTCATCCCGCTCCGCGTCCGAGAACACACCACCAGAAACACCGGCCAGCTCCGCAACCGTCACCTCGTCATCGAGCACCACCACAGCCGTGCCCTCAGGCAGCACGCCCGCCAGCTCGGCCGAGGTCACCACACACGCCGCACCCGAATCCGCCAGCATGAACCCCACACGCTCCGACGGCAGATCAGGATCGACCGGCACATACGCGCCACCCGCCTTCACCACCGCCAACAGCGAAACCACCAGGTCGACACCGCGCTCGAGGCACACCCCGACCACGGACTCCGCACCCACACCACGGCCGATCAGCACCCGAGCCAGACGGTTCGCACGCTCATCCAACTCCGCATACGACACCTCCACACCCTCGAACACCACAGCAACCGCACCCGGAGACCGCACCACCTGAGCCTCGAACAACCCACCCAGCGTCCCCACCGGCAACTCAACCGCCGTGTCATTCCACCCCGACACCAACTCATACCGCTCAGCAGCACTGAGCACGTCCACCGCACCCAGTCGGAGTTCCGGCTCCGCGGCCACCGCGCCCAGCACCCGAACCAGCCCCTCGACCAGACGTTCCACCGACGCCACGTCGAACAGGTCCGCCGCCGCGACCACTGCGCCGCGCAGACCCGCCGGCACACCGCCGGGCCCGAAGGACTCCCCGACACTGAATTCGAGGTCGAACTTGGCCACCGGCACACCGGCCGATGCCCCTCCCGCCTGGACCCCGGGCAGGTCCAGGGCCGCATCCGCGTTGTTCTGGAGGGTGAGCATCACCTGGAACAGCGGGTGCCGGGCCAGGGAGCGTGTCGGGGCGAGTTCCTCGACCAGCCGCTCGAACGGCACGTCCTGGTGCGCGAAGCCCGACAGACCGGCCTCCCGCACCCGCGCCAGCAGTTCGCGGAACGTCGGGTCCCCCGACAGGTCCGCACGTAGCATCAGCGTGTTGATGAAGAAGCCGACGAGGTCGTCCAGTCCTTCGTCCATACGTCCGGCGTTCGCCGACCCGATCGGGATGTCCGTTCCGGCGCCGAACCGCGACAGCGTGACCGCCAGCGCTGCCTGGAGCACCATGAAGACCGTCACGCCCTCGGCGTGCGCCAGCTCCACCAGCCGCGCGTGTACCTCCGCCGGGATCTCCAGGGAGATTCCGTGCCCGCGGTGGCTGGCCACCGCGGGGCGCGCGTGGTCGAAGGGCAGCGCCAGTTCCTCGGGGATCCCGGCCAGCGCTTCGCGCCAGTAGGTCATCTGCTGGGAGACGACGCTGTCCGGGTCCTGGTCGTCGCCGAGCAGTTCGCGCTGCCACATCGCATAGTCCGCGTACTGCACCGGCAGCGGCTCCCACTCGGGCGCCCGCCCCTCCTGGCGCGCGGCGTACGCGGCGGAGACGTCACGGGCCAGCGGCCCCATCGACCAGGCATCGCCGGCGATGTGGTGCACGGTCACGACGAGCACGTGCTCGTCCGCGTCGGCCGAGAACAGCCAGGCTCGGATGGGCACTTCAGCCGAGAGGTCGAAGGCGTACCGCGCCGCCTCCGACACCGCGGTGTCCACGTCGGCCACCGTGGTGGAGAGGTCCACGACGTCGAGCTTCCACGGCAGGTCCGCCAGGTCCAGCACCTGCTGGTACGGCTCGCCGTCGGCGACCGCGAACACCGTGCGCAGCGCTTCGTGGCGGCCGATGACGTCCCGCAGGGCGGCGCCGAGCGCCTCGGCGTCGACCTGGCCGGCCAGGCGGAGCACCATCGGGATGTTGTAGGTCGCGCTCGGCCCCTCCAGCTGGCCGATGAACCACAGGCGGCGCTGCGCGAACGACAGCGGCACCCGCTCGGGGCGTTCCCGGGCGGCCAGCGCGAGGCGCGCCCGGTCGGCGCCGGCGATCCTGGCCGCGAGCCGGGCCACCGTCGGCGCCTCGAACAACGCACGGAGCGGCACTTCCACGCCGAGCACCGCCCGCACGCGGCTGACCAGGCGAACGGCGAGGAGGGAGTGGCCGCCGAGGGTGAAGAAGTCGTCGTCGACGCCTACGGTGTCCACGCCCAGCACCTGGGCGAAGACGCCGCTGAGGATCTCCTCGTGGAGGGTGGAGGGGGCCCGGCCCGGGCTCACCGCGTCGCCGTAGTCGGGCGCGGGGAGGGCCTTGCGGTCCAGCTTGCCGTTCACGGTCAGGGGCAGCTCGTCCAGCACCACGACCGCGGCCGGGACCATGTACTCCGGCAGACGCTCTGCCACGAGCGCGCGCACCGACGCCGGCAGTCCGGCATCCGCGCCGGCCGCGGGCACGACGTAGGCGACGAGTCGCTTGTCGCCGGGCGTGTCCTCACGGGCGACGACGGCGGCCTGTGCCACCTCCGGGTGCCCGGCCGCCACGGACTGCACCTCGCCCAGTTCGATGCGGAACCCGCGCAGCTTGACCTGCTCGTCGGCCCGCCCGGCAAAGGTCAGCTGGCCGTCGGTCTCCCAGCGGGCGAGGTCGCCGGTCCGGTACATCCGCGCCCCGGCGCCGGCGAAGGGGCAGGCGACGAAGCGTTCGGCGGTCAGTTCGGGGCGGCCGTGGTAGCCGCGCGTAAGCTGCGCGCCCGCCACGTACAGCTCGCCCACCACACCGGCCGCGACCGGCTGGAGCGATCCGTCGAGGACGTACAGCCGGGTGTTGGCCGTCGGTGAACCGAAGGGGACCGTCCCCTCGCGCCCGGGGTCGACCGATCCGGTGGCCACGATCACGGTGGCTTCGGTGGGTCCGTAGGTGTTGACCAGGTTCCGGCCCCGCGCCCACGCGGCCGCCAGGCCCGGTTCGATCGCCTCGGCACCGACCACCAGCGAGCCGACGCCCGCCAGGTCCCCGGGCTCCAGCACACCGAGCAGCGACGGCACCACGCTCGCGGACCGCACACCGGCCGACTCGACCAGCGCGCGCAGCAGCTTCGGCTCCGCCCGCTCAGCCGCACCGGCCACCACCAGCGAACCACCACTGCCCAGCGTCACCGCCACGTCCAGCACCGACGCGTCGAAGCTGAACGAGGCGAACTGCAGCACCCCGACACCCGGCCCGACCTCCATCAGCGGACCGAACACCGACACCAGGTTCACCAGCCCGTCATGGGTGGCCGCGACGCCCTTCGGGCGGCCGGTGGATCCCGAGGTGTAGATGACGTAGGCCAGAGCGGCCTCCGCCACGGTGGCTTCGGGCGCGGTGTCCGGCAGCGCCGCCAGTTCGGCGGCCACCCGTGGGTCGTCGAGCCGGACCACCCGGTCCGCGTCGAGCCCGTCGGCCAAGTCGCCCGCGACGTCCTGGCGCAGGACGACCGCGCGGGCCCCGCTGTCGGCGAGCATGAACGCGAGGCGCTCGACCGGGTACTCCGGGTCCAGCGGGACGTAGGCGGCCCCGGCCTTCCAGGAGGCCAGGATCGCGACGACCATGTCCAGGCCGCGCGGCAGGCACAGGCCCACCACCGACTCGGGACCCACGCCCCGGCCGACGAGGTGGTGCGCCAGCCGGTTGGCCCGCGCGTTCAGATCTCCGTACGAGAGCTCGGTGCCCTCGAAGACGACGGCGACCGCGTCCGGAGTGCGCGCCGCCCAGGTCTCGAACAGCTGCGGGATGGACGCCCGCGGCACCTCGGCCGCGGTGTCGTTCCATGCGGTGAGCACGCGCTGCCGCTCGGCCTCGTCGAGCACGGTGACCGTGGTCAGCGGCAGGTCGGGGCCGCCGTCCAGCGCCTGTTCGAGCGCCGCCACCAGGTTCCGCGTGGCGGCGGTCATCAGCGTGGCGACCGCCTCAGGATCGATCGGGGCGACCGCGTCGATGGCCAGGCCCATCCCGTTACCGCCGTCGTTGACCGCGACCGAGAGCGGGTAGTTGGTGCGCTCCCGCTGGAGCAGGGTCTGGATGCCCTGCATGTCCTCGTCGGCCTGGGCGATCTGGTCGGCTGAAGGGGCGGTGTTGTGCCGGTAGTTGAAGAGCGAGGTGAACAGGGGGGTGTCACCGGGGACGCCGCTGGCCTGCTGCGCCACCGCGAGCGGCGCGTGTTCGTGCTCCACCAGGCCGGCCAGCTGACCGCGCATCGCCGACACCGCCGCCAGCGCGCCCAGCTCGTCCACGCGCACCCGGACGGGCAGCGTGTTGATGAACGGGCCGGGCACCCGGTCCGCCCCGGGGCCGGCGTTCATGCGTCCGAAGAGGACGGTGCCGAAGACCACGTCGTCACGGCCGCTGACCGCGGACAGCACCCGCGCCCACGCCACGTGCATCACCGTCGCCGGGCTGGCACCGAGCCGCCGGGCGACCGCGCGCAGCCGTTCGGCCAGCTCGTCGTCGAAACGGGAGCCCGCCCGTGCCACCTCGGCACCGACGTCCCGCACGTCCACCACACCGTACGGGGCGGTGGGCTCGTCGACGTCACCCAGCAGCTCGGCGAAGAACCGCTCGTGCTCGGACCGTTCGACCCCGGCACGCGCCTGGGCCACGAAGTTGCGGAACGGCAGCGGCTCGGACAGCTCGGCGCCGCGTCCGGCGAGCGTCGCCCGTACCTCGCCGAGCAGCATCTCCAGACCGGTGTGGTCCTGCACCATGTGGTGGACGCGGACCAGCAGCAGCCAGCGGCCGTCGGCGATGCCCGCCACGTGCAGTCCGACCAGCGGCGCAGCGCCCAGGTCCATGGACAGGCCGCCGGCCGCCAGCAACTGGTCGATGGGGTCGGCGCCGTTCGGGTCCAGCAGGACTTCTTCGACTGGCAGGACGGCGTGTCGCCACACGACCTGCACGGGCTCGCGCAGGCCCTCCCACACGATGCCGGTGCGCAGGATGTCGTGCCTGTTCACGACCTGCTGGAGCGCATCGGTGAAGGCGTCCAGCCGCTCGCGGGAGTCGAACTCCATGACCGTCGGCATGACGTAGGCGTCCTCGCCGCCGTCGGCGAGGAGGTGGTGGAAGAGCAGACCCTCCTGGAGCGGGGCCAGCGGGTAGATGTCCGCGACGTTCGCGGCGCCGCCGTCGACGGTCGCGACGATCCGCTCCACCTCATCAGCGGTCAGGTCCACCAGCGGCAGCATCTCCGGAGTGATCTCCAGCGCACCCGCCGGGATGGCGTTCTCGGGGACCACCATCTCCCCGGTTCCGGTCACCGCGGCCAGGCCCGCCACGGTCGGCGTCTGGAACAGCGCCCGCACGGACACGGACACGCCGTGGCCGCGCAGGATCTCGACCAGGCGGATCGCCAGCAGCGAGTGACCGCCGAGTGCGAAGAAGTCGTCGTCGACGCCCACGCTCTCCAGGCCCAGGACCTCAGCGAAGGCAGCGCACAGGATCTCCTCACGGACCGTGGAGGGGCCACGGCCCGAACCCGTCGAGTACTCGGGAGCCGGCAGCGCCTTGCGGTCCAGCTTGCCGTTCACCGACAACGGCAGCGCTTCCAGGACCACGATCGCCGACGGAACCATGAACTCCGGCAGCCGGCCGGACAGGAACACCCGAAGCCCAACGGTCAGTTCATCGGCATCCACGTCGCTTGTGGGGACGACGTAGGCGACCAGACGCTTGTCACCCGAAACGTCCTCACGCGCCACCACAGCAGCCTGCGCGACCAGCGGATGCCCGACCACAACAGCCTGGACCTCACCCGGCTCGATCCGGAAACCACGGATCTTCACCTGCTCATCAGCACGACCCAGATACTCAACCCGACCCTGCGCATCCCAACGAGCAAGATCACCCGTGCGATACAGACGCTCACCCGAACCGAACGGCGACGCAACAAACCGCTCAGCCGTCAGACCAGCACGACCCGCATAACCACGCGCCAGCTGAACACCAGCGAGATACAGCTCACCACCCACACCCACCGGAACCGGAGAAAGACAACCGTCAAGGACATAAACCCGCGTGTTCGCGATCGGAGCACCGATCGGAACCACCGCCACGTCCTCACCAGACGGGCACTCCCAGGCCGTGACATCCACAGACGCCTCAGTCGGCCCGTAAAGGTTGTGCAGCTCCACACCCGAACCGAAAACCTCGAAGAAACGAGCCACCACAACCGGCGAAAGCGCCTCACCCGAGCAGATCACCCGCCGCAGACCCGTGCACCCAGCCGCAGCCGGATCCCGCAGGAACGCCTCCAGCATCGACGGCACGAAGTGCAACGTCGACACACCCTCCCCACACACCAGCGAAGCCACATACCCCGGATCACGATGACCACCAGGACGCGCCACAACCAACGACGCACCCTCCAGCAACGGCCAGAAGAACTCCCACACCGACACGTCAAACCCGAACGGCGTCTTCTGCAACACCCGCTCACCAGAGACCAGCCCATACCGGGACTGCATCCACCCCAGCCGGTTCACGATGCCCGCATGGGACACCACAACACCCTTCGGACGCCCCGTCGAACCCGACGTGAACAGCACATACGCCGGGTGACCCGGGAGCACCTCATCCCGCTCCGCGTCCGAGAACACACCACCAGAAACACCGGCCAGCTCCGCAACCGTCACCTCGTCATCGAGCACCACCACAGCCGTGCCCTCAGGCAGCACGCCCGCCAGCTCGGCCGAGGTCACCACACACGCCGCACCCGAACCCGCCAGCATGAACCCCACACGCTCCGACGGCAGATCAGGATCGACCGGCACATACGCGCCACCCGCCTTCACCACCGCCAACAGCGAAACCACCAGGTCGACACCGCGCTCGAGGCACACCCCGACCACGGACTCCGCACCCACACCACGGCCGATCAGCACCCGAGCCAGACGGTTCGCACGCTCATCCAACTCCGCATACGACACCTCCACACCCTCGAACACCACAGCAACCGCACCCGGAGACCGCACCACCTGAGCCTCGAACAACCCACCCAGCGTCCCCACCGGCAACTCAACCGCCGTGTCATTCCACCCCGACACCAACTCATACCGCTCAGCAGCACTGAGCACGTCCACCGCACCCAGTCGGAGTTCCGGCTCCGCGGCCACCGCGCCCAGCACCCGAACCAGCCCCTCGACCAGACGTTCCACCGACGCCACGTCGAACAGGTCCGCCGCCGCGACCACTGCGCCGCGCAGACCCGCCGGCACACCGCCGGGCCCGAAGGACTCCCCGACACTGAATTCGAGGTCGAACTTGGCGGCGGACGTACCCGCCGAGACCCTGCTCGTCGGCTCAGCACCCGACAGGTCCAGGGCCGCCTCCGCGTTGTTCTGGAGGGTGAGCATCACCTGGAACAGCGGGTGACGGACCAGGGAGCGCGTCGGGGCGAGTTCCTCGACCAGCCGCTCGAACGGCACGTCCTGGTGCGCAAACGCGCTGATGCCCGACTTCCTTACGCGGGACAGCAGTTCGCGGAACGTCGGGTCCCCCGACAGGTCCGTGCGCATGACCAGGGTGTTGACGAACAGCCCCACCATGTCGTCGAGGGCTTCGTCGGTGCGCCCCGCGACCGCGGCACCGATGGGGATGTCCGTCCCCGCACCGAACCGCGACAGCAGCACCGCCAGGGCGGCCTGGAGGACCATGAAGGTCGTGGCGCCTTCGGCCCGGGCCAGCTCCGCGAGCCGGCCGTGAACCTCCGCCGGGATGTTCAGCGACACGGTGTGGCCCTGATAGCTGGCGACCGTGGGGCGCGCGTGGTCGAAGGGCAGCGCCAGTTCCTCGGGGATCCCGGCCAGCGCTTCGCGCCAGTAGGTCATCTGCTGGGAGACGACGCTGTCCGGGTCCTGGTCGTCGCCGAGCAGTTCGCGCTGCCACATCGCATAGTCCGCGTACTGCACCGGCAGCGGCTCCCACTCGGGCGCCCGCCCCTCCTGGCGCGCGGCGTACGCGGCGGAGACGTCACGGGCCAGCGGCCCCATCGACCAGCCGTCGGCGGCGATGTGATGGACCACCACGAGGAGCACGTGGGCGTCGGGCGCCACCGTGAACAGCCAGGCCCGGATGGGTACTTCGGAGGACAGGTCGAAGGCGTGGCTCGCCGTCTCGGCCACCGCGGCGTGCACGTTGACCGCGCCCGGCGTCGTGGACAGGTCCACGACGTCGAGCTTCCAGGTGAGGTCCGCGAGTTCCAGCACCCGCTGGTGCGGCTCACCGCCGGCGACGGTGAACACGGTGCGCAAGACCTCGTGCCGGTCCATCACGTCGCGCAGGGCGGCGTTCAGTGCCCCGCTGTCCACCTGGCCGGACAGCCGCATGGCCATGGGGATGTTGTAGGTCGGACTGGGGCCCTCGAGCTGCTCGACGAACCACAGACGGCGCTGGGCGAATGACAATGGAAACATCAGGAATCCCCCTGGGTGCGCGTACGCATGGGCCGCAACGCCGGCCGCTTTGCTGACTTCTTCTTTCCGAGCTGCTGTGCGAGACCCGCGACCGTCGGCGCTTCGAACAGCGTCCCGATCCCGACCTCCACGCCCAGCGCCACCCGGATCCGGCTCACCAGCCGTACGGCCAGGAGCGAGTGCCCGCCGAGGGCGAAGAAGTCGTCGTCCACACCGACCTTCTCCAGCCCCAGCACCTGGGCGAACGCTCCACACAGGGCCTCTTCCTCGGGGGTCGACGGACCCCGGCCGGATCCCGCCGTAACGGCGTATTCCGGTGTCGGCAGCGCCTTGCGGTCCAGCTTTCCGTTCACGGTCAACGGCAGGTAGTCCATGACCACGACGGCTGCCGGGACCATGTACCCGGGCAGGCGTTCGATCGCGAAGTGCCGGACCGTTCCGGCAAGACCGTCACCCGCGGTCGGCTCCGCGGCGTCCGCTGCGTCCACGGGGACGACGTAGGCGACGAGCCGCTTGTCACCGGGTGTGTCCTCACGGACGACGACCGCGGTCTGGGCGAGCTGCGGGCACGCGGCCAGGACGGCCTCGATCTCGCCGGTCTCGATCCGGAAGCCCCGGACCTTGACCTGGTCGTCAGCGCGGCCGACGAACTCCAGGTTCCCCTCCGCGTCCCACCGGACCACGTCGCCGGTGCGGTACATCCGCTCGCCCGCGTCGGCGTACGGGGAGGCCACGAACCGGTCCGAGGTCAGCCCGGGGCGGTTCAGATAGCCCCGCGCCAGGCCGGCGCCGACCACGTACAGCTCACCCGGCACCCCGACGGGTACGGGCTTGAGCTTCCCGTCCAGGACGTACAGCCGCAGATCGGGAATCTGGCGGCCGATGGCGCTCGGGGCTCCCTCGATGGCCGCGGCCTCGTCCAGTGCCGCGTAGGTGACGTGCACGGTGGTCTCGGTGATCCCGTACATGTTCACCAGCACCGGCGCGTCCTGCGGGTGGCGGGCATACCACTCCCGCAGCCGGGACGGGTCCAGGGCCTCGCCACCGAACACCACCGTGCGCAGGGTCAGTTCCTGTCCCAGCTCCGGCTCCTGCGCCTCCGCCTGCATCAGCTGGTAGAAGGCGGACGGCGTCTGGTTGAGCACCGTCACCCGGTCGCGGACGAGCAGCCGCAGGAAGTCCTGCGGGGAACGCGACACCTCGAACGGGACGACGACCAGGCGGCCGCCGTACAGCAGGGCGCCCCACAGTTCCCAGACCGAGAAGTCGAAGGCGAAGGAGTGGAACCAAGTCCACACGTCGTCGGCTCCGAACTCGAACCAGTTCCGTGTCGCACCGAAGAGGCGCGCCACGTTGGCGTGGGTGACGACCACGCCCTTGGGCTGTCCGGTCGACCCCGAGGTGTAGATCACGTACGCGGGGTGGGAGGCCAGCAGGCTGCCCGCCCGGTCCGCGTCCGTCAGCCCTGCGGCGTCCAGGCCGTCCAGCTCACCGGCCACGGCCGGGTCGTCCAGGGCGACCACCGCGAGGACGCGCGCGTCCTCGGGGCCGAGCAGCCGGTCGCGGGTCTCGCGGTCCGTGACCACGGTCACGGGGGTCGCGTCGCCCAGGACGAAGGCGATGCGCTCGGCCGGGTAGCTCGGGTCGATCGGCAGGTAGGCGCCGCCCGCCTTCACCACGGCGAGGAGGGAGACCACCAGGTCCACCGACCGGTCGAGGCATACGGCGACCAGGGACTCCGGTGCGACGCCGCGGGACACGAGCAGTCGCGCCAGCTGGTTCGAACGGGCGTCCAGCTCGGCGTACGTCAGCCGCGTGTCGCCGAACTGGATGGCCACAGCGTCCGGCGTCCGCTTCGCCTGCGCGTCGAACAGCGCGGGCAGCGAGTCCACGGGCACCTGCTCGGTGCCGTCGTTCCAGTCCACCAGCATCTGGTGGTGCTCGGCCTCGCCGAGTACGTCGACCGAGCTCAGCGGCTGGTCGGGGGCGCCGTCCAGGGCTTCCTCGATCGCCGTGACCAGGTTGTCCGTGGCCGTGGCGAGCAGGGCCGCGACGGCCTTGGCGTCCACCGAGGCGACGGCGTCGATGGCCAGGTCGATCTCCGTGCCGTCGTCGTCCACGGACACCGACAGCGGGTAGTTGGTCCGCTCGCGGGAGAAGACCGTACGGATCCCTTCGAGAGCGGAACCGGCTCCCTCGCCCTGCTCGGGACCGGAGTTGTGCCGGTAGTTGAAGAGCGAGGAGAAGAGAGGGGTGTCCCCCTGTACCCCGCTGGCCTGCTGGGCCAGGGCGAGCGGAGCGTGCTCGTGCTCCAGCAGACCGGCCAGCTGGTCGCGCATCGCGGACACGGCCGCCAGCGCGCCCAGTTCGTCCATCCGCACCCGGACGGGCAGCGTGTTGATGAAGGGACCCGCCACCCGGTCGGAGCCGGCGCCGGCGTTCATCCGGCCGAACAGGACGGTGCCGAACACCACGTCCTCGCGGCCGCTGACCGCGGACAGCACCCGCGCCCACGCCACGTGCATCACCGTCGCCGGGCTCGAACCGAGCCGTCGTGCGACGTCCCGCAGCCGCCCGGAGACGCCCTCCTCCAGCTGACCCAGCGCTCGCGCCACGTCCGAACCGACACCGCGCACGTCCACCAGCCCGTACGGGGCAGTGGGCTCGTCGACATCACCCAGCAGCTCGGCGAAGAACCGCTCGTGCTCCCCGCTGTCCACACCGGCCCGGGCCTGCGCCACGAAGTCACGGAACGGCAACGGCTCGGGCAGCTCCGCACCACGCCCGGAGAGGAACGCCTGGACGTCGCCGAGGATCACCTCCATCGCGGTGTGGTCCTGGACCATGTGGTGCATGCGCAGCAGCACCAGCCAGCGGCCGTCGGCCGCTGCCGCCAGGTGCATGTGGATCAGCGGCGCCCGCCTCAGGTCCATGGACAGGCCGACCCGGGCCACCAGGTCACCCGCGGGATCCGTGGCGAGGGGGTCCAGCTGGACCTCCTCGACCGGGAGGACGGCGCGTCGCCACACCACCTGCACCGGCTCGCGCAGGCCCTCCCACACGATCCCGGTCCGGTAGATGTCGTGCCGGTCCACGACCTGCTGCAGCGCCTCCGTGAAGGCGTCCAGCCGCTCGCGGGACGCGAACTCCACGACCCTCGGGGTGACGTAGGCGTCCTCGCCGCCGTCGGCGAGGAGGTGGTGGAAGAGCAGACCCTCCTGGAGCGGCGCGAGCGGGTAGATGTCCGCCACGTTCGCGGCCCCGCCGTCGACGGTGGCGACGATCCGCTCCACCTCGTCGGCGGTCAGGTCCACCAGCGGCAGCATCTCCGGCGTGATGGTCGTGGTGCCCTCGGGGATGGCGTTCGCCGGTACGTCGACCTGCTCGGTCCCGGCCACCGCGGCCAGGCCCGCCACGGTCGGCGTCTGGAACAGCGCCCGTACGGACACGGACACGCCGTGGCCGCGCAGCCACTCCACCAGCCGGACGGCGAGGAGGGAGTGGCCGCCCAGCGCGAAGAAGTCGTCATCGACACCGACGCTCTCCACGCCCAGGACCTCAGCGAAGGCAGCGCACAGGATCTCCTCACGAACCGTGGAAGGGCCACGGCCCGAACCCGTCGAGTACTCGGGAGCCGGCAGTGCCTTGACGTCCAGCTTCCCGTTGACCGTCAGCGGCAGCACGTCCAGCACCACCACCGACGACGGAACCATGTACTCCGGCAGCTGGCCGGACAGGAACAGCCGCAGCTCATCCACGTCCACGCCCGCATCGCCAGCGGGGACGACGTAAGCGACCAGTCGCTTGTCCCCCGCCACGTCCTCACGAACCACCACCGCGGCCTGAGCCACCATCGGATGACCCACCACCACCGACCGGACCTCACCCGGCTCAATACGGAACCCGCGGATCTTGACCTGCTCGTCGGCGCGGCCCAGGTACTCCAGCTCACCCTCAGCGGTCCACCGGACACGGTCACCCGTCCGATACATCCGCTCACCCACACCGGTGTAAGGCGAAGCAACGAACCGCTCAGCCGTCAGACCCGCACGCCCCACATACCCACGCGCCAGACCCACACCAGCCACATACAGCTCACCCACCACACCCACAGGCACCGGACGCAACGAACCGTCCAGCACGAACACCCGCGCATTGACCACCGGCCCACCGATAACCGGCACACCACCCGCGACCAACGGACCCGACATCGTCGCGCACACCGTCGTCTCCGTCGGACCATACGCATTCACCAACCGACGACCCGGCGCCCACTTCTCCACCAACTCACCAGCCAGCACCTCACCCGCCGACACCAACGTCGACACCGACGGCAAATCACCCCCACCCAGCACACCCAACACAGCCGGCGGCAACGTCACATGCGTCACCCCAAGACGCGCCACCAACTCAACCAACCCACCACCAGGCAACAACTCACCCGCAGGCGCCACCACCAACGCGGCACCCACCGACAACGCCACCAAAATCTCAGCCGTCGCCGCATCAAAACCAACCGACGCGAACTGCAGCACACGACTCGCACCATCCACCGCGAACCGCTCCACCTGAGCCGCAACCAGCGACCCCACACCCGAGTGCGACACCACCACACCCTTGGGCACGCCCGTCGAACCCGACGTATAAATCACATACGCCGCCTGACCCGACACCACACCCACACCCAGAGCCGACCCCGCCAGAGACTCGATCTCCCCGGCAACCGACCCCTCATCCACCACCACAGACGCCACACCCGCAGGCACAACCCCCACACACGACGCCTGCGTCACCACACACACCGCACCCGAATCGGCCAGAACGAACCCGACCCGCTCCGCCGGATAACCCGGATCAACCGGCAGATACACACCACCCGCCTTCGACACCGCCAGCAACGCGACCACGAACCCGACACCACGCTCCAGGCACACACCCACCACGGACTCCGGCCCCACACCCAGGCCGACCAGATACCGCGCCAAACGATTCGCACGCGCATCCAACTCCGCATACGACACCTCAACACCGTCACCCACCACCGCGACAGCATCCGGAGTCCGCGCCACCTGCGCCTCGAACAACCCCGAAACCGACACCTCACCCACAACAGCAGCGGTCTCGTTCCACTCCACCAGAACCCGACGACGCTCCACCTCACCCAGAACATCAACCGAGCTCAGCCGACGTCCCGGTTCACCGGCGACGGCCTCCAGCACGCGCGTCAGGCGCTCGGCGAACCGTGCGACAGTGCCCGCGTCGAAGAGGTCCGCGGCCGCGATCAACGCACCGCGCAGACCGGCCGGCGCGCCCTCCGCGTCGTAGGTCTCCCCCACGCTCACGTCGAGGTCGAACTTCGCCACCGCGGTCCCCGAGGTCTCCGTGATCCCGGCTCCCCCGGCGCGCAGACCGGACAGGTCCAGGACCGCCTCGGCGTTGTTCTGCACCGCGAGCGCCACCTGGAACAGCGGGTGGCGGGACAGCGAGCGGGCCGGGGCGAGTTCCTCGACCAGCCGCTCGAACGGCACGTCCTGGTGGGCGAAGGCCGACAGCCCCGTGTCCCGGACCCGGGACAGCAGCTCGCGGAACGTCGGGTCCCCCGAGAGGTCGGTGCGCAGCACCAGCGTGTTGACGAAGAAGCCGACGAGGTCGTCGAGCGCTTCATCGGTACGGCCGGCGTTCACCGCACCGATCGGGATGTCGCTGCCGGCGCCCAGCCGGGACAGCAGCACCGCCAGCGCGGCCTGCAGCACCATGGCCATGGTCACGCCCTCGGCGCGGGCGACGGCCCGCAGCCGCTCGTGGACCTCGGCCGGCACGTCCAGGGGCACGCGGTGTCCCTGGTATCCGGCGACCGCGGGACGCGGCCGGTCGAAGGGAAGCTCCAGCTCCTCGGGAGCGCCCGCGAGCGCCCGGCTCCAGTACTCCACCTGACCGGAGATGACGCTGTCGGGGTCCTGGTCGTCACCGAGCAGGTCCCGCTGCCAGAGCGCGTAGTCCGCGTACTGCACCGGCAGCGGCTGCCACTCGGGCGCCTGGCCGGCGCAGCGCGCCGCGTAGGCCACGGACACGTCGCGGGCCAGCGGTCCGGTGGACCATCCGTCGCTCGCGATGTGGTGCATGGTCACCACGAGGACCTGGTCCTGCGGCCCGGCCTGGAACAGCCAGGCCCGGATCGGCACCTCGTTCGACAGGTCGAACGCGTAGCGCGTGGCCTCGCCGATCGCGTCGGCCAGGTCTGTCGGGGCCACCTCGGCCACCTTCAGGTCCCAGGCCAGGTCGGCCGGGTCGAGGACGCGCTGGTACGGCTCGCCGTCCGCCGTCTCGAACACGGTGCGCAGGACCTCGTGGCGGGCGATCACGTCCCGCAGCGCGGCGTTCAGCGCGGCGACGTCGACCGTGCCGGAGAGCCGGACGGTGACGGGGATGTTGTAGGTCGGGCTCGGGCCTTCCAGCTGGCCGATGAACCACAGGCGGCGCTGCGCGGACGACAGCGGCACGCGCTCGGGGCGCTCGGCCGCCGTCAGCGGCACCCTGGCCCGGTCGGCCTCGTGCAGCTGGGCGGCGAGCCCGGCAACCGTGGGCGCCTCGAACAGGACCCTGATCTCGACCTCGACGCCGAGCACCACCCGGATGCGGCTGACCAGTCGCACCGCGAGCAGGGAGTGGCCGCCCAGCTCGAAGAAGTCGTCGTCGACCCCCACCGTGGGCAGGCCGAGGACCTCAGCGAACGCGGCGCAAAGGATTTCCTCCTGAGCGGTCGACGGACCCCGGCCGGTACCCGCCGCGGCGGCGTAGTCGGGCGCGGGCAGGGCCTTGCGGTCCAGCTTGCCGTTGCTCGTGAGCGGCAGCGCGTCCAGCGTGACGAACGCCGAGGGCACCATGTGTTCGGGCAGTCGCTGAGCAGCGAACTGCTTGACGACGGAGGAGAGTTGCGCCGGGTCGTCGTCCTCGTCCACGGGCACGAGGTAGGCGATGAGGCGGGTGTCGCCGGTCGCGTCCTCCCGGGCGACGACCGCCGCCCGGTCGACCTGCGGGTGCGCGGTCAGGACGGCCTGCACCTCGCCGGGCTCGATGCGGAAGCCGCGGATCTTGACCTGGTCGTCGGCCCGGCCCAGGTACACGACCTGGCCGTCCGCCGTCCACCTGGCGAGGTCGCCGGTGCGGTACATGCGCTCGCCGGTGCCCGAGAGCGGGGAGGCGACAAACCGCTCCGCAGTCAGGTCCGGTCGGCGGACGTAGCCGCGTGCGAGCTGGACGCCCGCGATGTACAGCTCACCGATGACGCCGGGGGCCACCGGCCGCAGCGAGGCGTCGAGCACGTACAGGCGGGTGTTGGCCACGGGCCTGCCGATGGGGACCACGCCCTCGACCACCTGCTCCGCCGTCAGGCGGGTGGTCGCGACGCCGATGGTCGCCTCGGTCGGGCCGTAATGGTTGAACACCCGGCGCTCCCCTGCCGCCTCGATGAGCTCCTTCACCCATGCGGGCGAGGCGGATTCGCCGCCGAGCACCAGCGAGCCGCCGGGCAGAACCTTCGCCAGGCCGTCGGCGCTTCCCAGCGCCGCGAGGTGGGACGGGACCACCTTGAGGTGGTCGATGCGGTGCTCCGCCAGGTAGTCGGCGACCGCCACCGGGTCGGTGACCGCGTCCTCTTCCAGGACGTACAGCGTGCCGCCCGAGACCAGGCTGGCGAACACGACGGTGTTGCCGAGGTCGGTGGCCTGGGCCTGGAGCAGCGCGTAGCGCCCGCCGGGTTCACCGAACCCGATCCGCTCCGGGACATTGGCGACGTAGTTGGCCAGGGAGCCGTGCGTGATCGCGACGCCCTTCGGCCTGCCCGTGGAACCGGAGGTGTAGATGACGTAGGCCAGCTCGTCCGGCGCCGCGGTGACGTCCGGCGCGGTGTCCGGGGCCATCGACAGCTGCATCGTGACCAGCGTCTCGTCCACCGCAACCGAGCGCACCTTGCCGGTGGGCAGCTCATCGAGGATGTCTTCAGTGCTGAGCAGGAGGACGGCGCGGGTGTCGGTCAGCATGAACGCGATGCGTTCGGCGGGCTGTTCGGGGTCGATCGGGAGGTAGCCCGCCCCGGCCTTCCACACCGCCAGGATCGCGGCGATGGTCTCCACCCCACGCGGCAGGCACAGACCCACCACCGACTCCGCGCCCACGCCCTGGTCCACCAGGAAGTGCGCCAGCCGGTTCGCCCGGGCGTCCAGCTCCGCGTAGGTCACCTCGACTCCGTCGAAGACGACGGCGAGGGCGTCCGGGGTCCGGGCCACCTGCGCCGCGAACAGATCCGCCACCGAACCACCGGCCACCTCGGCCGCGGTGTCGTTCCACTCCACCAGCACACGGCGACGCTCGTCCTCGCCGAGGACGTCCACCGCGCTGAGCCGCACCTGCGGCTCGGCTGTCAGGGTGTCGAGTACGCGTGCCCAGGCGGCGGCGATCCGGCCCGCCGCCTCGGCGTCGAAGAGGTCCGCAGCGACGGTGACCGTCCCCCGGAACCCGGCGAGTGCGCCGTCGGCGTCGAACTCCTCGGCAACGAGGACGTCCAGGTCGAACTTGGCCGAGGTGTGACCGGCCGACATCCGGACGGCACGCAGGTCACCGAGGTCCAGTACGGCCTCGATGGTGTTCTGCATGGTCAGGACGACCTGGAAGAGGGGGTGACGCGCCATGGAACGGGTCGGGGCCAGTTCCTCGACCAGACGGTCGAACGGCACGTCCTGGTGCGCCACACCCGACAGTCCGGCTTCCCGGACCCGGGCGAGCACCTCGGTGAACGTCGGGTCCCCGGACACGTCGGCCCGCAGGACCACCGTGTTGATGAAGAAGCCGACGAGGTCGTCCAGGGCTACGTCGGTACGTCCGGCGTGCGCCGAGCCGATCGGGATGTCGGTGCCAGCGCCCAGTCGGGACAGCAGGACCGCCAGCGCGGCCTGGAGCACCATGAAGGTGGTGACGCCCTCGGCGCGTGCCAGCTCCACCAGCCGTGCGTGCACCTCGGCCGGGATCTCCAGGGACGCGGTGTGTCCGCGGTGGGAGGCCACGGTCGGGCGGGGACGGTCGAAGGGCAGGGTCAGCTCTTCGGGGGCTCCGGCGAGCGTGCGGCGCCAGTAGTCCACCTGGCGCGAGACCAGGCTGTTCGGGTCCTGGTCGTCGCCCAGCAGATCGCGCTGCCACAGCGCGTAGTCCGCGTACTGCACCGGCAGCGGCTCCCACCCGGGAACCGAACCCGCGCTACGGGCCCCGTACGCCACCGACAGGTCCCGGGCCAGCGGCCCGGTCGACCAGCCGTCACCCGCGACGTGGTGCACCACCACGACGAGCACGTGCTCGTCCGGACCCACCGCGAACAGCCACGCCTGCACCGGCAGATCAACCGCCAGATCGAAGGCGTAACCCGCCGCACCGGCGACCGCCGCGTCCACATCGGCCGCGGCCACCTCGGCGACCCGCAGCTCCCACTCCAGCTCCTCCATGCCGAGGATGTGCTGGTACGGCTCACCGTCGACGACCGCGAAGACGGTGCGCAGCACCTCGTGCCGGCCGATGACGTCCCGCAGCGCCGAGTTCAGCGACGACGCGTCCACGGCGCCCGTCAGGCGCAGGGCCATCGGGATGTTGTAGGTGGAGCTGGGGCCTTCGAGCTGCCCGATGAACCACAGGCGGCGCTGCGCGAACGACAGAGGCACCCGCTCGGGACGCTCGCCCGCCGTCAGCGCCACCCGCGCCCGGTCGGCGCCGTCGAGACGCGCCGCCAGCCGCGCCACCGTCGGCGCCTCGAACAGCGCGCGCAGCGGAACCTCGACGCCCAGCACCGCGCGCACCCGGCTGATCAGCCGCGTCGCCAGCAGCGAGTGACCGCCCAGCGCGAAGAAGTCGTCATCGACGCCCACGCTCTCAAGGCCCAGGACCTGTGCGAACACGCCGCACAGGATCTCCTCCCGCAGGGTGACGGCCCTGCGGCCGCCGGTCGCGGCGCTGCCCTCGTAGTCGGGGGCGGGCAGCGCCCTGCGGTCGACCTTCCCGTTCGCGGTCAGCGGCAGCGCGTCCAGCACCACCACCGCGGACGGGACCATGTACTCCGGCAGCTGTCCGGTGAGGTACTCGCGTACGGACGCCGGGAGTTCGGTGCCGTCGTGAGCGTCCGTGGACACCACGTAGGCGACGAGCCGCTGGTTCCCGGGCGCGTCCTGACGGACGATCACCGCGGCCTGCGCGACGTCGGGGTGCGCGGCCACCGCGGCCTGCACCTCACCGGGCTCGACCCGGAAGCCGCGGACCTTGACCTGGTCGTCGGCGCGGCCGGCGAACACCAGTCGTCCTTCGATGTCCCAGCTCGCCCGGTCCCCGGTGCGGTACATGCGCTCGCCCGGCTCGAAGGGGCAGGCGACGAACCGCTCCGCCGTGAGTCCGGCGCGGCCCGAGTATCCGCGGGCCAGACCGCCACCCGAGGTGTACAGCTCACCCACGACACCGACGGGCACGGGGTTCAGCCACTCGTCCACCACGTACACACGGGTGTCGGAGACCGGGGTGCCGATCGGCACGCCCGCCTTGCCCGCCACGTCGACGGCCCGCACCTCGTGCACGGCGGTGAAGGTGGTGTTCTCCGTCGGCCCGTAGCCGTTGAGCAGGCGGACGGAGGGCAGTCGGTCCAGCACGGCGCGGCAGTGCGCGTTGGAGAGGACGTCGCCACCGGCCAGCAGCTGGTGGATGCCGCGGAGCATGTCGGGGTCCTGGTCGACCACTTCGTGGAACAGGCCGGCCGTCAGCCACAGGGTGGTGACTCGGCGGGCGGTCAGGAACTCCCTGAGTTCGGCGACGGACAGCGCACCGGCAGGTGCGACGGCCAGGACCGCTCCGTTGAGCAGGGCGCCCCAGATCTCGAAGGTCGCCGCGTCGAAGGACGCCGAGGCCAGGTGCGCGACGACGTCACCGGCGCCGAGTTCGACGTACCCGGAGTCGCGCACCAGGCGGTCGATCGCCCGGTGCGGCACGACCGTGCCCTTGGGCAGGCCGGTGGAGCCGGAGGTGTAGATGACGTAGGCACCGCTGTCCGGGAGGACGGGGGCAGAGCGTTCGTCGTCCGTGAGCGCGGCGTCAGCCAGCCCGGCGAGCGTGGCGGCCGTCTCCGCGGCGTCCAGTACGAGGTACGGGACGGGCGCGGCTCCGGTGGCCGGGGCCTGGGGCGGGAGGACAGTCGCGCCGGTGGTCACCAGCAGCGCCGGTGCCGCGTCGGCCAGCATGAACGCGATGCGCTCCGCCGGGTACGAGGGGTCGACCGGAAGGTAGGCGGCGCCCGCCTTCGTGATCGCCAGGAGGGTGATGACGGCGTCGGCGCCCCGCGGCATGGCCACGGCGACGAGCGACTCCGCGCCGACCCCCCGGTCCAGGAGCAGCCGCGCCAGCCGGTTCGCCCGGGCGTCGAGCTGCGCGTACGTCAGCTCGGTGTCCGCGGAGGTCAGCGCCACCGCGTCGGGGGTGCGGGCCACCTGTGCCTCGAAGAGTTCGGGCACGGTCGACGCCGCGGTGCGGCGGCCGGTGTCGTTGAGGTCCACCAGGACGTGGTGGCGCTCGGTCCCGTCGAGCACGTCGACGGCGGAGAGGGGGATGCTCGGGCCGCCGTTCAGTTCGTCCTTCAGCGCGGCGACCAGGTTCTCGACGGTGGTGCGCAGCAGCGCGGCGACCGCCTGGGGGTCGATCGTCTCCACCGCGTCGACGGCCAGGCCGATGCCGTCCCCGTCGTCGTCGACGGACACCGAGAGCGGGTAGTTGGTGACTTCCCGGCCGAACACCAGCCGGATGCCCTCGACTGCGGAGCCGTCCGGCGTGGTGTCCTCGGCCTGCTCCTGCGGACGGGCGGTGTTGTGCCGGTAGTTGAACAGTGCGGTGAACAGCGGGGCGTCGCCCGGGACCCCGCTCGCCTGCTGCGCCAGGGCCAGCGGAGCGTGTTCGTGCTCCAGCAGTCCGGCGAGCTGGCCACGCATCGCCACGACGGCGGCCCGCGCCGTCGTGCCGTCGATGCGCACGCGCATCGGGAGGGTGTTGATGAAGGGACCCGCCACCCGGTCGGAGCCCGCCGAGGCGTTCATCCGGCCGAGCAGGACGGTGCCGAACACCACGTCGTGCCGGCCACTGAGCGCGGCGAGCAGACGGGCCCAGGCCACGTGCATGAGCGTCGCCGGGCTGGTGCCCAGGCGGCGTGCGGCGTCGCGGATCAGGCCGTCCAGCTCCGGTGCGAATCGGAGCCGGGCGCGGACCACGCCGGAGCCGTCGCCAAGCGCGTTCAGCTCCTGGTACGGGGCGGTCGTCTCCGTGACGTCGCCCAGCAGCTCGGAGAAGTAGCGGGTGCTGGCCTCGCGCTCGGCGCCGTTGCGGGCCTGTGCGACGAAGTCGCGGAAGGGGAGCGGCTCCGGCAGGCTGTCGGCCCGGCCGGACAGGATCGTGACGACCTCGTCGAGGACGACTTCCATGCCGGTGTGGTCCTGCACCATGTGGTGCACCCGGAACAGCGCCAGCCACTTGCCGGTGCCCGGCTCGGGGGCAAGATGCACGCGGATCAGCGGCGCGCGTCCCAGGTCCATGGCCGATCCCGCGAGCGCCACCAGGTCGGCGACGGGATCGGTGCTCCCGGAGTCCAGCAGCACCTCTTCGACCGACAGCGCGGCTCGGCGCCACACCACCTGTACGGGCTCGCGCAGGCCTTCCCACACGATCGTGGTCCGGAGGATGTCGTGACGGTCCACCACCTGCTGCAGTGCGAGCAGGTACCGGTCCAGGAGGTCCCGGGAGGCGAATTCGACCACCATCGGGGTCACATAGGCGTCCTCGCCGCCCTCCGCCATCAGGTGGTGGAAGAGCAGTCCCTCCTGGAGCGGTGCGAGCGGGTAGACGTCGGCGACGTTGGCGGCGCCGCCGTCTACCGTGGCGACGATCCGCTCCACCTCGGCGGCCGTGAGGTCGACCAGGGGGAGCATCTCGGGAGTGATCGTTCGCGCGTCGTCCGGGATGCCGTTCGGCGGTACGACGACGAGTTCCGCGTCGGATGACGTCGCGAGGCCCGCGACGGTGGGCGTCTGGAACAGCGCGCGCACCGAGACCGGTACTCCGTGTTCCCGCAGCCGCTCCACGAGCCGGACCGCGAGCAGCGAGTGGCCGCCCAGCCCGAAGAAGTCGTCGTCGACGCCGACGCTGTCGAGACCCAGTACCTCTGCGAACGCCGCGCACATGAGTTCTTCCCGCAGGTTCGACGGGCCGCGGCCCTCGCCCTGGGCGTACTCCGGCACGGGCAGGGCCTTGCGGTCCAGCTTGCCGTTCACCGACAGCGGCAGCACGTCCAGCACCACGACCGCCGACGGGACCATGTACTGCGGCAGCTGCTCGGCCACCCGGGCCCGTACGCCTGCCGACAGCTCGTCGTGGTCCGCGCCTTCGGCGGGCACGACGTAGGCGACCAGGCGGGGGTCACCGGAGACGTCCTCGCGGGCGATCACCGCGGCCTGCTCGACCGACGGGTGACCGGCCACCACGGCCTGCACCTCGCCGAGCTCGATGCGGAAGCCGCGGACCTTGACCTGCTCGTCGGCGCGGCCGACGAACATCAGCCGGCCGTCCGCGTCCCAGCGGGCCAGGTCACCGGTGCGGTACATCCGCTCACTGGGCGCGCCGTGCGGGTTCGCCACGAAGCGCTCCGCGGTCAGTCCGGGGCGGCCCGCGTAACCGCGCGCCAGTCCCTCTCCCGCCAGGTACAGCTCACCGACGACACCGGGTGCCACGGGGGCCAGGAAGGCGTCCACGACGAACGCCCGCGCGTTGCCGATGGGCGAACCGATCGGCACCTCGCGCACTCCGGGGGCGCAGCGCCACACCGTCGCGTCCACCGTGGTCTCGGTCGGACCGTAGGTGTTGAACATCAGCCGCCCGGCGGACCAGCGGTCCACCAGCTCCGGCGAGCACGCCTCGCCACCGACTTCGAGCACGACGCCTGGCGCGATCGACCCGGGCTCCAGCCCGGCGAGCACGGCCGGCGGCAGCGTCGCGTGGGTGATCTCCTGCTCCGCGAAGAACCGTGCGAGTTCCTGGCCCAGCCGCCGCTCGGCGGGGACCACGATCAGCGTCGCGCCCGAGGTGAGGGCCAGCGACCATTCGAGGCAGAAGTTGTCGAAGCTCAGGGACGCGAACTGAGCGACCCGGGAGTCCGGGCCCGCGCCGAACCGAGCCAATGCCGCGACCGTGTTCGCGAAGCCGGACTGGGTCACGACCACGCCCTTCGGGCGGCCCGTCGACCCGGACGTGTAGATCACGTAGGCCGGGAGCGCGAGCGCCCGCAGCCGGTCCCCGGCCGTCGACGGCCGGGCCGCCGCGTCGTCCAGCGCCTGGGCGAACTCCGCCGTGTCGACGACCACCCGCGGGGCCGAGGCGGGGACGGCCGAGACCGTGCCCGCCGCGCCGAGCACCACGGCCGGCTTGGCGTCGTCCAGCATGTAGGCGACCCGCTCGGCGGGGTAGGTGGGGTCGATGGGCAGGTAGGCGGCGCCGGCCTTCAGGATGCCGAGCAGCGCCACCATCAGATCGACGCCGCGTTCGAGCACGACCGCGACCAGCGACTCCGCGCCGACTCCCCGCTCCACCAGGTAGCGCGCCATCCGGTCGGCCCGGGCGTCGAGTTCCGCGTACGAGACCTCCGCCCCGTCGGCCACGACCGCGACGGCGTCGGGAGTCCGGGAGACCCGCTCCTCGAACAGCTCCACCACCGTGGCGCGCGGCACCTCGGTAGCGGTGTCGTTCCACTCCACCAGCACGCGGCGGCGCTCGTCCTCGTCGAGTACGTCGACGGCGCCGATGCGGGTGCGCGGGTCGGCGGCCAGGGTCCGGAGCACCGTCCCGAGGCGTCGGCCGAGCTGCTCGACGGTGTCCGTGTCGAACAGGTCCGCCGCCGCGACGACCACACCACGCAGGCCCGCCGGACGGTTCTGGGCGTCGAACACCTCGCCGACGGTCACGTCCAGGTCGAACTTGGCGACCGGCGCTCCCGCGGGGACCGTCTCCGCCTCGAGACCGGAGAGGTCCAGGGCCGCGTCGGCGTTGTTCTGCACCGTGAGGGTCACCTGGAACAGCGGGTGGCGGGCGAGGGAGCGGGCCGGGGCCAGCTCCTCGACCAGACGCTCGAACGGCACGTCCTGGTGGGCGAAGGCCGCGAGAGCGGTCTCCCGCACCCGGGAGAACAAGTCGGTGAAGGTCGGGTTCCCGGACAGGTCCGTGCGCAGCACGAGAGTGTTGACGAAGAAGCCGACGAGGTCGTCGAGTGCTTCGTCGGTGCGTCCGGCGTTCGGCGCGCCGATGGAGATGTCGGTTCCGGCGCCCAGCCGGGACAGCAGCACCGCCAGCGCGGTCTGCAGCAGCATGGACATGGTCACGCCCTCGGCGCGGGCCACGTCCACGAGGCGCGCGTGCACCTCGGCCGGGATCTCCAGCGGCACGCTGTGGCCTCGGTTGCCCAGTACCGCCGGGCGGCTGTGGTCATAGGGCAGGGTCAGCTCTTCGGGGGCTCCGGCGAGCGTGCGGCGCCAGTAGTCCACCTGGCGCGAGACCAGGCTGTTCGGGTCCTGGTCGTCGCCCAGCAGATCGCGCTGCCACAGCGCGTAGTCCGCGTACTGCACCGGCAGCGGCTCCCACCCGGGAACCGAACCCGCGCTACGGGCCCCGTACGCCACCGACAGGTCCCGGGCCAGCGGCCCGGTCGACCAGCCGTCACCCGCGACGTGGTGCACCACCACGACGAGCACGTGCTCGTCCGGACCCACCGCGAACAGCCACGCCTGCACCGGCAGATCAACCGCCAGATCGAAGGCGTAACCCGCCGCACCGGCGACCGCCGCGTCCACATCGGCCGCGGCCACCTCGGCGACCCGCAGCTCCCACTCCAGCTCCTCCATGCCGAGGATGTGCTGGTACGGCTCACCGTCGACGACCGCGAAGACGGTGCGCAGCACCTCGTGCCGGCCGATGACGTCCCGCAGCGCCGAGTTCAGCGACGACGCGTCCACGGCGCCCGTCAGGCGCAGGGCCATCGGGATGTTGTAGGTGGAGCTGGGGCCTTCGAGCTGCCCGATGAACCACAGGCGGCGCTGCGCGAACGACAGAGGCACCCGCTCGGGACGCTCGCCCGCCGTCAGCGCCACCCGCGCCCGGTCGGCGCCGTCGAGACGCGCCGCCAGCCGCGCCACCGTCGGCGCCTCGAACAGCGCGCGCAGCGGAACCTCGACGCCCAGCACCGCGCGCACCCGGCTGATCAGCCGGACGGCGAGGAGGGAGTGGCCGCCCAGCGCGAAGAAGTCGTCATCGACGCCCACGCTCTCCAGGCCCAGGACCTCAGCGAAGGCAGCACACAGGACCTCCTCCCGCACGCTGGAGGGACCACGACCCGAACCCGACGTGTACTCCGGCGCCGGCAGCGCCTTGACGTCCAGCTTCCCGTTGACCGTCAGCGGCAGCACATCCAGCACCACCACCGACGACGGAACCATGTACTCGGGCAGCCGCTCGGCGACGTACTCCCTCACAAACGAAGGGAGTTCGGCGTCGACTACGACACCTGTGTCATCCGCGGGGACGACGTAAGCGACCAGTCGCTTGTCCCCCGCCACGTCCTCACGAACCACCACCGCGGCCTGAGCCACCATCGGATGACCCACCACCACCGACCGGACCTCACCCGGCTCAATACGGAACCCGCGGATCTTGACCTGCTCGTCGGCGCGGCCCAGGTACTCCAGCTCACCCTCAGCGGTCCACCGGACACGGTCACCCGTCCGATACATCCGCTCACCCACACCGGTGTAAGGCGAAGCAACGAACCGCTCAGCCGTCAGACCCGCACGCCCCACATACCCACGCGCCAGACCCACACCAGCCACATACAGCTCACCCACCACACCCACAGGCACCGGACGCAACGAACCGTCCAGCACGAACACCCGCGCATTGACCACCGGCCCACCGATAACCGGCACACCACCCGCGACCAACGGACCCGACATCGTCGCGCACACCGTCGTCTCCGTCGGACCATACGCATTCACCAACCGACGACCCGGCGCCCACTTCTCCACCAACTCACCAGCCAGCACCTCACCCGCCGACACCAACGTCGACACCGACGGCAAATCACCCCCACCCAGCACACCCAACACAGCCGGCGGCAACGTCACATGCGTCACCCCAAGACGCGCCACCAACTCAACCAACCCACCACCAGGCAACAACTCACCCGCAGGCGCCACCACCAACGCGGCACCCACCGACAACGCCACCAAAATCTCAGCCGTCGCCGCATCAAAACCAACCGACGCGAACTGCAGCACACGACTCGCACCATCCACCGCGAACCGCTCCACCTGAGCCGCAACCAGCGACCCCACACCCGAGTGCGACACCACCACACCCTTGGGCACGCCCGTCGAACCCGACGTATAAATCACATACGCCGCCTGACCCGACACCACACCCACACCCAGAGCCGACCCCGCCAGAGACTCGATCTCCCCGGCAACCGACCCCTCATCCACCACCACAGACGCCACACCCGCAGGCACAACCCCCACACACGACGCCTGCGTCACCACACACACCGCACCCGAATCGGCCAGAACGAACCCGACCCGCTCCGCCGGATAACCCGGATCAACCGGCAGATACACACCACCCGCCTTCGACACCGCCAGCAACGCGACCACGAACCCGACACCACGCTCCAGGCACACACCCACCACGGACTCCGGCCCCACACCCAGGCCGACCAGATACCGCGCCAAACGATTCGCACGCGCATCCAACTCCGCATACGACACCTCAACACCGTCACCCACCACCGCGACAGCATCCGGAGTCCGCGCCACCTGCGCCTCGAACAACCCCGAAACCGACACCTCACCCACAACAGCAGCGGTCTCGTTCCACTCCACCAGAACCCGACGACGCTCCACCTCACCCAGAACATCAACCGAGCTCAGGGGCTGGTCCGCGGCTCCGTCGAGGGCGTTCTCCAGCGCCGCGACGAGGTTGTCCGTGGCCGTGGCGAGCAGGGCCGCGACGGCCTTGGCGTCCACCGAGGCGACGGCGTCGATGGCCAGGCCGATCTCCGTGCCGTCGTCGTCCACGGACACCGACAGCGGGTAGTTGGTCCGCTCGCGGGAGAAGACCGTACGGATCCCTTCGAGAGCGGAACCGGCGCCCTCGCCCTGCTCGGGACCGGAGTTGTGCCGGTAGTTGAAGAGCGAGGAGAAGAGAGGGGTGTCCCCCTGTACGCCGCTGGCCTGCTGGGCCAGGGCGAGCGGAGCGTGCTCGTGCTCCAGCAGACCGGCCAGCTGGTCGCGCATCGCGGACACGGCCGCCAGCGCGCCCAGTTCGTCCATCCGCACCCGGACGGGCAGCGTGTTGATGAAGGGACCCGCCACCCGGTCGGAGCCGGCGCCGGCGTTCATCCGGCCGAACAGGACGGTGCCGAAGACGACATCGTCACGGCCGCTGACCGCGGACAGCACGCGCGCCCACGCCACGTGCATCACCGTCGCCGGGCTGGCGCCCAGTCGCCGGGCGGCCGTGCGCAGCCGTCCGGCCAGACCCGCTTCCAGCGGGGTCACCGCTCGCGCGATGTCCGAACCGACACCGCGCACGTCCACCAGCGCGTACGGGGCGGTGGGCTCGTCGACATCGCCCAGCAGCTCGGCGAAGAACCGTTCGTGCTCCCCGCTGTCCACACCGGCCCGGGCCTGCGCCACGAAGTCGCGGAACGGCAGCGGCTCGGGCAGCTCCGCACCACGCCCGTCGAGCAGCGTCCGCACCTCGCCGAGCAGCAGCTCCATACCGGTGTGGTCGCGGACCATGTGGTGCGCCCGCACCAGGGCCCACCAGCGGCCCGAGTCCGGCTCGGTGGTGATGTGCAGGGCGATGAGCGGTGCCCGGCCCAGGTCCATGGACAGGTCGCCGGCCGCGAGCAGTTGCTCGACCGCATCGCCGCCGTCCGGGTCCAGCCGCACTTCCTCGACGGGGAGGACGGCGCGGCGGCGCACGACCTGCACCGGCTCGCGCAGGCCTTCCCACACGATCCCGGTCCGGTAGATGTCGTGCCGGTTCAGGACCTGCTGGAGCGCGTCGGTGAAGGCGTCCAGGCGGTCGCGGGAGTCGAACTCCAGGACGGTGGGCGTGACGTAGGCGTCCTCGCCGCCGTCGGCGAGGAGGTGGTGGAAGAGCAGGCCCTCCTGGAGCGGGGCCAGCGGGTAGACGTCCGCGATGTTGGCGGCGCCGCCGTCGACGGTCGCGACGATCCGCTCCACCTCATCGGCGGTCAGGTCCACCAGCGGCAGCATCTCCGGAGTGATCTCCCGCGCGTCCGCCGGGATGGCATTCTCGGGGACCACCAGATCCTCGGTTCCGGCCACCGCGGCCAGGCCCGCCACGGTCGGCGTCTGGAACAGCGCGCGCACCGAGACGGACACTCCGCGGCCGCGGAGGGTCTCCACCAGGCGGATGGCCAGCAGCGAGTGACCGCCCAGCGCGAAGAAGCTGTCGTCGACGCCGACGCTCTCCAGGCCGAGGATCTCGGCGAAGACCGCGCAGAGGACCTCCTCGCGGACGTTGGAGGGGCCGCGGCCCGAACTGGTCACGTACTCGGGCGCGGGCAGCGCCTTGCGGTCCAGCTTGCCGTTCGCGGTCAGCGGCAGCACGTCCAGCGCCACCACCGCCGACGGGACCATGTGGTCCGGCAGCCGCGCGGCGATGAACCGCCTTATGACGTCGGCCAGTTCGTCGGTGTTCGCGCCGTCGGCGGGGACGATGTAGGCCACGAGACGGGTGTCACCGGGGACGTCCGTGCGGGCGATCACCGCGGTCCGGGCGACCGACGGGTGCGCGGCGACGACCGCCTGTACCTCGCCCGGCTCGATGCGGAACCCGCGGATCTTGACCTGCTCGTCGGCGCGGCCCAGGTACTCCAGCTGGCCCTCGGCGTTCCAGCGGACGCGGTCGCCGGTGCGGTACATGCGCTCGCCCGCGCCGGAGAAGGGCGCGGCCACGAACCGCTCCGCAGTCAGACCCGCACGGCCGACGTAGCCACGGGCCAGAGCGGCACCGGCGACGTACAGCTCACCGGCGATGCCCGGGGCCACCGGGGACAGCCACTGGTCGAGGACGTACAGCCGGACGTTGGGCACCGGCGAGCCGATCGGCACCACAGCGCCCGCCACCCGCTCCGGGGTCAGGCGCGTGGTGGTGACACCGATGGTGGTCTCGGTGGGGCCGTAGTGGTTGAAGACCCCACGCGCTCCGGCCGCCGCCAGCAGCTCCCGCACCCACGCGGGAGAGGCTGCCTCACCGCCGAGCACCAGGGACTTGGCGGGCATTACGGACGCCGGTCCGTCCGCGACGGCGAGGGCCGCCAGGTGCGACGGCACCGCCTTCACGTGGTCGATGGCGTGCTCGGCCAGGTATCCGGTCACCACGGCCGGGTCGGTGGCGGCGTCGTGGTCGAGGATGTGCAGCCGGCCACCGGTGGTCAGGCTCGCGAACAGCACGGTGTTGCCGAGGTCGGTGACCTGGGCCTGGAGCAGCGCGTACCGGTCCCCCGGGTTGCCGAGGCCGACCCGGCCGGGCACCGAGGAGACGTAGTTGGTCAGCGACCGGTGGGTGACGGCGACGCCCTTCGGAGTGCCCGTCGAACCGGAGGTGTAGATCACGTAGGCGAGCGCATCCGGGGACGGGTCCGTACGGGGCGCGGTGGCCTCGTACGCGTCGATCGCGGCGGCGACCTCGATCGCGTCCAGGGCGAGCGGGGCGGGGGCCTCGACGGACAGTTCACCGAGCACGGCGCGCGTGCTGAGCAGTGTCACGGCGCCGCTGTCGGCGAGCAGGAACGCGACGCGTTCGGCGGGCTGTTCGGAGTCGATCGGGAGGTAAGCCGCCCCGGCCTTCCACACCGCCAGGATCGCGGCGATGGTCTCCACCCCACGCGGCAGGCACAGACCCACCACCGACTCCGCGCCCACGCCCTGGTCCACCAGGAAGCGCGCCAGCCGGTTCGCCCGGGCATCCAGCTCCGCGTACGACACCTCGGCGCCCTCGGCCACGACGGCCACGGCGTCCGGGGTCCGGGCCACCTGCGCCGCGAACAGATCCGCCACCGAACCACCGGCCACCTCGGCCGCGGTGTCGTTCCACTCCACCAGCACACGGCGACGCTCGTCCTCATCGAGGACGTCCACCGCGCTGAGCCGCACCTGCGGCTCGGCGGTGACGGTCTCCAGCACCCGGGCGAGGCGCTTGGCGAGGTCTCCCGCGGAGTCGGCTTCGAACAGGTCGGCCACGGCGGTCAGCACACCGCGCAGCCCGGCGGGGGTGCCCTGCGCGTCGAAGGTCTCCTCGACGCTCACGTCCAGGTCGAACTTGGCGGCCGACGCGCCGGCGGCGAGTTCGTCCTCCACCGCGCTGACCCGGACACCGGGGAGTTCGAGGGTCGCGTCGGCGTTGTTCTGGAGGGTGAGCATCACCTGGAACAACGGGTGCAGCGCGAGCGAACGCGGCGGCGCCAGCTCCTCCACCAGGCGCTCGAAGGGCACCTCCTGGTGGCCGAACGCCGACAGGCCCGTTTCCCGGACGCGGGCGAGCACCTCGGTGAACTTCGGGTCGCCGGACAGGTCCGTACGCAGCACGAGGGTGTTGACGAAGAAGCCGACCAGGTCGTCCAGGGCCACATCCGTACGGCCGGCGTTCGCCGATCCGATCGGGATGTCGGTGCCCGCGCCCATCCGGGACAGCAGGACCGCCAGCGCGGCCTGGAGCACCATGAAGGTCGTGACGCCCTCGGCGCGCGCCACCTCCACCAGCCGTGCGTGCACCGCGGCCGGGATGTCCAGCGGGACCCGGTGGCCGCCGTATCCGGCCACGGCCGGACGCGGGTGGTCGTAGGAGAGTTCCAGCTCTTCCGGAGCGCCGGCCAGCGCCTCGCGCCAGTAGGCGACCTGGCGGGAGAGGACGCTGTCGGGGTCCTCGGCGTCGCCGAGGAGTTCGCGCTGCCACAGCGCGTAGTCGGCGTACTGGACCGGCAGCGGCTCCCACTCGGGCGTGCGGTCCTCGCACCGGGCGGCGTAGGCGACCGCGAGGTCCCGGGCCAGCGGCCCGGACGACCAGCCGTCGCTGGCGATGTGGTGCACCACCACGAGCAGGACGTACTCGTCGGGCGCCACCGAGAACAGCCAGGCGCGGATCGGCACCTGCGACGACAGGTCGAACGGCTGCGCTGCGGCGCTGCTGACCGCCTCGGTCAGACCGGCCGCCGCGTCGGCGGACACGTCGACGCATCGGAGGTTCCACTCCACGTCGGCGAGCTTCAGCACCTGCTGGTACGGCTCACCGTCGGCCACCGTGAACACCGTGCGCAGCACCTCGTGCCGGCCGATGACGTCCCGCAGGGCTGCGTCGAGCGCCCCGCTGTCCAGCGTGCCCGAGAGCCGCATGGCCATCGGAATGTTGTACCTCGGGCTGGGGCCCTCAAGCTGCTCGATGAACCACAGACGGCGCTGCGCGAATGACAACGGAAACATTAGGAATCCCCCTGGTTACGCATCGGCCGCAACGCCGGCCTTGCTGACTTCTGCTTTCCAAGCTGCTGTGCGAGCCCTGCGACCGTCGGCGCGTCGAACAGCGCCCGGATCTCCACCTCGACACCGAGAACAGCCCTGATCTGACTGACGAGCCGGACGCCGAGCAGTGAGTGGCCGCCGAGTTCGAAGAAGTCGTCGTCGACTCCCACCTCGGGCACTCCCAGCACTTCGGCGAAGACGGTGCAGAGGATTTCCTCCTGCGGCGTCGACGGCCGTCGGCCTCCTCCCGCCTTCCCGGACGCGTAGTCCGGAGCGGGCAACTTCTTGCGGTCCAACTTCCCGTTCACCGTCAGGGGGAGTGCGTCGAGCACCACCACCGCTGCCGGAACCATGTGCGCGGGCAATCTCTGAGCGACGAACTGCCGGACATCGGTGCCGAGTCCGGTCTCGCCGGCCCCCTCGTCGCCCTCGGCGGGTACGACGTAGGCAACCAGCCGCTTGTCGCCCGGGGCGTCCTCACGGACGACCAGCGCGGCCTGGGCGACGTCCGGGTGCGCTGCTGTCGCCGCCTGCACCTCGCCCAGTTCGATGCGGAACCCGCGCAACTTGACCTGTTCATCGGCCCGCCCGGCGAAGATCAGCTGGCCGTCCGCGGTCCAGCGCGCCAGGTCACCGGTCCGGTACAGACGGGAGCCCGCAGGGCCGTACGGGTCGGCGACGAACCGTTCCGCCGTCAGCGCCGCCCGGCCCAGGTAGCCGCGGGCCAGGCCCGCGCCCGCCACGTACAGCTCGCCCACGACGCCCTGGGGCACCGGCCCCAGGCTCGGGTCGAGCACGTACATCCGCGTGTTCGCGATGGGCGAGCCGAAGGGGACCGTCCCCTCGCGCCCGGGGTCGACCGATCCGGTGGCCACGATCACGGTGGCTTCGGTGGGTCCGTAGGTGTTGACCAGGTTCCGGCCCCGCGCCCACGCGGCCGCCAGGCCCGGTTCGATCGCCTCGGCACCGACCACCAGCGAGCCGACGCCCGCCAGGTCCCCGGGCTCCAGCACACCGAGCAGCGACGGCACCACGCTCGCGGACCGCACACCGGCCGACTCGACCAGCGCGCGCAGCAGCTTCGGCTCCGCCCGCTCAGCCGCACCGGCCACCACCAGCGAACCACCACTGCCCAGCGTCACCGCCACGTCCAGCACCGACGCGTCGAAGCTGAACGAGGCGAACTGCAGCACCCCGACACCCGGCCCGACCTCCATCAGCGGACCGAACACCGACACCAGGTTCACCAGCGAACCGTGGGTGACGGCCACGCCCTTGGGCACGCCGGTCGACCCGGAGGTGTAGATCACGTAGGCCAGATCGGCGAGCGCGATGTCCACCTTCGGCGCGCTGCCGGGTAGTTCGGACAGCTCCGCACGGGTGCTCGCTTCGTCGACCCAGACCGCCGGGCACGTCGTGGGCAGGTCCCGCGCCGTGTCACGGTGGCCGACCACCACCCGGGCCCCGCTGTCCGTGAGCATGAACGCGAGGCGCTCCGCCGGGTACTCCGGGTCGAGCGGCACATAGGCGCCACCGGCCTTCCACACCGCGAGGATCGCGACGACCATGTCCACGCCGCGCGGCAGGCACAGGCCCACCACCGACTCGGGACCCACGCCCCGGCCGACGAGGTGGTGCGCCAGCCGGTTGGCCCGCGCGTCCAGCTCCCCGTACGACACCTCGGTCCCTTCGAACACCACGGCCGTGCCCTCGGGGTTCCGTGTCGCGTGGCCGTGGAACAGCTCCGGCAGCGATACCGGTGCCACGTCCGCCGCGGTGTCGTTCCAGTCGGTGAGCACCTGGTGGCGCTCGTCCTCGCCGAGGATCCCGACGCCGCTCAGCCGCGTCCGCGGGTTGGCGGTCAGCGCGTCCAGGACGCGGATCCAGCGTTCCACGAGCCGTTCGCCGGATTCCCGGTCGAACAGGTCCGCGGCCACGGTCAGCAGACCGCTCAGCCCAGCCGGCGCGCCCGCGGCGTCGAAGCCCTCGGCCACGCTCACGTCCAGGTCGAACTTGGCCACCGCGGTGCCCGTGGGCACCGCCTCGGCGTGCACGCCGGGCAGGTCCAGGACCGCCTCGGCGTTGTTCTGCAGGGTGAGCATCACCTGGAACAGCGGGTGCCGGGCCAGGGAGCGCGTCGGGGCGAGTTCCTCGACCAGCCGCTCGAACGGCACGTCCTGGTGCGCGAAGCCCGACAGACCGGCCTCCCGCACCCGCTTCAGCAGCTGCCGGAACGTCGGGTCCCCGGACAGGTCCGCGCGGAGCACCAGGGTGTTGACGAAGAACCCGACCAGATCGTCGAGGGCCTCGTCCGTACGCCCGGCGTTCGCCAGACCCATGGGGATGTCCGTGCCTCCACCGAGCCTCGACAGCAGGACCGCCATGGCGGCCTGCAGCACCATGAACACCGTCACGCCCTCGGCCCGCGCCACCTCCACCAGTCGCGCGTGCACCTCCGCCGGAATCTGCACCGGCAGTTGGTGGCCGCGGTTGCCGGCCACCGCGGGTCGCGGACGGTCGAAGGGCAGTGCCAGTTCCTCGGGCCCGCCCGCCAGCGCCTCGCGCCAGTAGGCCACCTGACGGGACATCACACTGTCCGGGTCGCTCTCGTCGCCGAGCAGCGTGCGCTGCCACAGCGCGTAGTCGGCGTACTGGACCGGCAGCGGCTCCCACCGCGGGGCGCGGCCGTCGGTACGGGCCGTGTAGGCCACCGACACGTCGTGGGCCAGCGGACCCATCGACCAGCCGTCACCCGCGATGTGGTGCACCACCAGGACCAGCAGGTGCTCGTCCGCTCCGACCGGGAACAGCCATGCCTTGATGGGCACTTCGGTCGACAGGTCGAACGCGTAGCCGGCGGCCCGTGCCACCGCGCCGTCCGGGTCCGCCGGGTCGGCATCACCGGTCAGCAGCTCCCAGTCCAGTTTCTCCATGTCGAGGATGTGCTGGTGGGGCTCGCCGTCGGCCACCGCGAACACGGTGCGCAGCACCTCGTGGCGGCCGATGACGTCCCGCAGCGCCGCGTTCAGCGCGGCGACGTCCACCCGGCCCGTCAGCCGCAGGGCCACCGGGATGTTGTAGGTGGGGCTCGGGCCGTCCAGCTGGCCGAGGAACCACAGGCGGCGCTGCGCGAACGACAGCGGCACCCGCTCGGGACGCTGCTGGGCGGTCACGGCGACCCGGGCTGTGCCCTCTCCAGCCAGCCGGGCAGCCAGCCCGGCCACGGTGGGCGCGTCGAAGAGTTCCCGGATCTCCAGGTCGACCCCGAGCACCGAGCGCACCTTGCTCGCCAGTCGTACCGCGAGCAGCGAGTGGCCGCCGAGGGCGAAGAAGTCGTCGTCGACGCCGACGCTCTCCAGGCCGAGTACCTGGGCGAAGACACCGCACAGGATCTCCTGGCGCAGGTCGCCCGGGGTGCGGCCCGAGGCCGTTTCCCCGGCCGCGAACTCCGGTACGGGCAGGGCCTTGCGGTCCAGCTTCTTGTTCACCGTCAGCGGGATCTCGTCCAGGACGACGACCGCCGAGGGAACCATGTACTCGGGCAGATGCTCGGCCGCCAGCGCGCTGACCTCGGCGGACATCCTGGCCGGCGCGGCGCCGTCGGCGAGGACGACGTAGGCGACCAGCCGGGTCTCCCCGGGGGTGTCCTCGCGGGCGATGACCGCGACCTGGGCCACCGAGGGGTGCGTGGCCACGACGTTCTCGATCTCGCCCGGCTCGATGCGGAAGCCGCGGATCTTGACCTGGTCGTCCGAGCGCCCGGCGAAGACCAGCTCGCCTTCGGGGGTCCAGCGGGCCCGGTCACCGGTCCGGTACAGGCGGGCACCGGCGGGACCGAACGGGTTGGCCACGAACCGCTCCGCGGTCAGCGCGGACCGTCCGAGGTAGCCCCGCGCCAGGCCGGCGCCGGAGACGTACATCTCGCCGTTCACGCCCACCGGGGCCGGTGCCAGGCGCTCGTCCAGCACGTACACCTGGGTGTTGACCACGGGCGTGCCGATGGCCACTTCGGGAGCCTGCGGGTCGCAGCGCCACAGGGTGGCGTCGACCGTGGTCTCCGTCGGGCCGTAGGAGTTGAACATCGCGCGGCCCCGAGCCCAGCGCGCCATCACCTCGGGCTGGCACGCCTCGCCGGCCACGATCAGCACGGTGTCCGTGCTGATCGACGTCTCCTCGAGGGTGGCCAGGACGGCGGGCGGGAGCGTCACGTGGGTCACCCGCTCGGCGGTGAGGAACGCGGGCAGCGCGTTCCCCAGTCGGCGCTCGGGCGGGATCACCACCAGGGTGGCTCCGGACAGCAGTGCCATGAGCCATTCCCAGCCGAAGGTGTCGAAGCTCGCCGAGGCGAACTGCCCCACCCGGTGACCGGTCCCGACGCCCAGGTAGCGGATGTGGCCCGCCACCAGGCTCGACACGCCCGCGTGGGAGACCAGTACGCCCTTCGGACGGCCGGTGGATCCCGAGGTGTAGATCACGTACGCGGGGTGGGTCACCGACAGCGCGGCCCGCCGTTCCGCGTCGTCCACCTCACCGGACGGCAGCGCGCCCAAGGCCTCGGCCACCTCGGCCGAGTCGAGCACCACCACGGTGGAGGCGGCCGACGGCGGCAGCGTGGCGGCGATGGCCCGGGTACTGAGGACCACCACCGGAGACGCGTCGTCACACATGTATGCGATGCGGTCGGCCGGGTATTCCGGGTCGATCGGCATGTAGGTGCCACCGGCCTTGAGGACACCGAGCAGCGAGACCATCAGCTCGCTGCCGCGCGCCAGGGCCACGGCGACCACGGTCTCCGGGCCGACGCCGAGGCCGGTCAGGTATCGCGCCAGGCGGTTGGCCCGGGCGTCCAGCTCGGCGTACGTCAGCTCCTCGCCGCCGGCGACGACGGCTACCGCGTCGGGCGTACGGGAGACGTGCGCCGCGAACAGCTCGGGCACGGTGCCGAACGGAACCTCGGCCGCCGTGTCGTTCCAGGCCTCCAGCACCTGGTGGCGTTCGCCCTCGTCGAGCACGTCCAGCCCGCCGATCCGGGTCTGCGGGTCGACGACCAACTGACCCACCACCCGGGCCAGGCGTGCGGCCAGCCGGGCCGCGGTACCCGCGTCAAACAGGTCCGCCGCCGCGGTCACCGTGCCGCGCACACCGGCCGGGGCGCCGTCGGCCTCGAACACCTCGCCCACTATCACGTCGAGGTCGAACTTCGCCACCGACGTACCCGCCGGAAGCATCTCGACATCGAGTCCGGGCAGGTCGAGGACGGCTCCGGCCGCGTTCTGGAGGGTGAGCATCACCTGGAAGAGCGCGTGGCGCGCCATGGAACGGCTCGGCGACAGTTCCTCGACGAGCCGCTCGAACGGCACGTCCTGGTGCGCGAACGCCGACAGGCTGGTCTCCCGCACCCGGGACAGTACCTCGCGGAACGTCGGGTCGCCCGACAGGTCCGTCCGGATCACCAGGGTGTTGATGAAGAAACCGACCAGGTCGTCGAGCGCCTCGTCCGTACGCCCGGCGATCGGCGATCCGATGGGTACGTCGGCGCCGGCGCCCATCCGGGACAGCAGCGCCGCCAGCGCGGCCTGCAGCACCATGAACACCGTCACGCCCTCGGCCCGGGCCACCTCCACGAGGCGCGCGTGCACCTCGGCCGGGATCTCCACGGGGACGCGGTGACCGCGGTGGCTCGCCACCGCGGGCCGCGCGTGGTCGGCGGGCAGGTCCAGCTCCTCGGGCGCGCCCTCCAGGGCTTCGCGCCAGTAGGCCACCTGCCGGGCGATCACGCTGTCCGGGTCCTGCTCGTTGCCGACCAGCTCGCGCTGCCACAGCGCGTAGTCCGCGTACTGCACCGGCAGCGGCTCCCACGTGGGGGCCAGGCCCTCGCAGCGGGCGGCGAACGCAGTGGAGATGTCGCGGGCCAGCGGCGCCATCGACCAGGCGTCACCGGCGATGTGATGGACCGTCACCATGAGCACGTGCTCGTCGGGGCCGGTGGCGAACAGCCACGCGCGCACCGGAGCCTCGTGCGAGAGGTCGAATCCGTATCCGGCGGCCTCGGTGATCGCGTCGGTCAGGTCGGCCGGGGCCACCTCGGTCACCGACAGGTCCCAGCCGAGGTCGTCGAGTTCCGCGACGTGCTGGTACGGCTCGCCGTCGCCGACGGGGAAGACCGTCCGCAGCACCTCGTGGCGGCCGATGACGTCCCGCAGCGCCGCGTCCAGCGCGGCGACGTCCATCCGGCCCGACAGCCGCAGGGCGACCGGGTCGTTGTAGGTGGAGCTGGGGCCTTCGAGCTGCCCGATGAACCACAGGCGGCGCTGCGCGAACGACAGAGGCACCCGCTCGGGACGCTCGCCCGCCGTCAGCGCCACCCGCGCCCGGTCGGCGCCGTCGAGACGCGCCGCCAGCCGCGCCACCGTCGGCGCCTCGAACAGCGCGCGCAGCGGAACCTCGACGCCCAGCACCGCGCGCACCCGGCTGATCAGCCGCGTCGCCAGCAGCGAGTGACCGCCCAGCGCGAAGAAGTCGTCCTCCACACCGACCCGGTCCACACCGAGCACCTGCGCGAACACCCCGCACAGGATCTCCTCCTGGAGCGTGGCCGGGCCCCGCCCGGCGCCCGCCACGGCAGTGTAGTCGGGAGCGGGCAGCGCCTTGCGGTCGAGCTTGCCGTTCGGCGTCAGCGGCAGCGCGTCCAGCACCACCACCGCGGACGGAACCATGTACGCGGGAAGGGACTCGGCCGCGACCTCCCGTACGGCGCCGCCGAGGACAGCCGCGTCGGTGTCCGGGCCGGCCGGGACGACGTAGGCGACCAGCCGCTTGTCACCCGGGACGTCCTCGCGCACCACGACCGCGACCCGGCCGACCGTGGCGTGCGAGGCGACGACCGCCTCGATCTCCCCCAGCTCGATGCGGAAGCCGCGCACCTTCACCTGGTCGTCGGCGCGGCCCACGAACTCCAGCGTGCCGTCGACCGACCAGCGCACCGTGTCTCCGGTGCGGTACATCCGCTCGCCCGGCCCGCCGAACGGGCACGCCACGAAGCGTTCCGCCGACAGCCCCGGACGGCCCAGGTAACCGCGGGCCAGGCCCGCACCCGCGATGTACAGGTCGCCCGCCACCCCGGCGGGCGCCGGAGCGAGGGTGGTGTCGAGCACGTACACCTGTGTGTTCGCGATCGGGGCACCGATCGAGGACACCCCGCCGGAGACCGTCGCCACCTCGGTGGCCGTCGACCAGATGGTCGTTTCGGTCGGGCCGTACAGGTTCGTCACCGATGCCGTCCTGGCCCGCAGGGTGCGCGCCAGCTCGGCCGGCAGCGCCTCGCCGCCGACCAGGGCGCGGACCCCGGCCAGGACGTCCCCGGCCGCGCGGGTCTCCTCCCCGGTCTCCTCCGCAGGCTCGGACACCAGGGCGTGCCACAGGCTCGGCGTGGCCTGGAGCGTCGTCGCGCCCGAGGTCCGGATCAGCGCGCGCAGCGCCCGCGGATCCCGTACGACGTCCGGGGTGGCCAGTACGACGCGCGCGCCGGCCAGCAGCGGAAGGTAGAGCTCCAGTCCCGCGATGTCGAAGCCGATCGTGGTCACGGCCAGCAGCCGGTCGTCCGCGTCCAGCGCGAAGCGCTGCTGCATGGAGGCCAGGAAGTTCACCAGCGACCGGTGCTCCACCACCACACCCTTGGGGCGTCCGGTGGATCCCGAGGTGTAGATCACGTACGCCGGGTTCGCCGGGGCCGGCGAGCCCACGAGCTCGTCCGCCGTCAGCGGCCGGTCGTCCAGGCCCGCCGACTCGGCGATCACCGCGTCGTCGTCCAGGGCGATCGCGGGAACACCCCCGATCCCCTCGAATCCCGCCAGCCGCTCGATCAGATCCGCGCCGGTCAGGACACACCGCACGCCCGCGTCGGCGAGGGTGAAGGCGATGCGCTCGGACGGGTACTCGGGGTCGATCGGCAGGTACGCGGCACCGGACTTCAGCACGCCCAGCAGCGCCACCACCAGGTCGATGCCGCGTTCCATGCAGACCGCGACCACGGACTCCGCACCGACGCCCCGGCCCGCCAGGAGCCGCGCCAGGCGGTTCGCCCGAGCGTCCAGCTCCGCGTACGACACCTCGGTGTCCTCGCACACCACGGCGATGGCGTGCGGGGTGCGCGCGGCCTGCGCCGCGAGCAGTTCGGGCAGCGGTGCCCCCGGCACGTCCAGACCCGTCTCGTTCCAGCGCGTGAGCATCCGCTGCCGGTCGGCCTCGTCGAGGACGCCGACCGTGTTCAGCGCCGGGTCCGCGCCGCCGTCCAGGACCGCCTCCAGCGCGGCCACCAGGCCGTCGGTGGCGGTACGGACCATCGCCGCGACCGAGGCAGAATTCACCGGCGCCACCGCGTCCACGACCAGGGTCAGACCCTCGCCGTCGTCATCGACCGCCACGGCGAGCGGGTAATTGGTGCGCTCGCGGTTGAAGACCAGGCGCGCTCCCCCCACCCCGGAGGCGGGTCCCTCGTCCCCGTCGCCAGGGTTGTGGCGGTAGTTGAGCATCGAGGCGAAGAGCGGGGTGTCCCCCGACACGCCGCTGACCTGCTGGGCCACCGCGAGGGGTGCGTGCTCGTGTTCCAGCAGCGCCGCGAGCTGACCACGCATCGCGGTGACCGCCGCCAGCGCGCCCGTCGAGTCGAGCCGGGCCCGTACCGGAAGCATGTTCATGAACGGGCCGGCCACGCGGTCGGATCCGGCGCCCGCGTTCATGCGTCCGAAGAGGACGGTGCCGAAGACCACGTCGTCACGGCCGCTGACCGCGGACAGCACCCGCGCCCACGCCACGTGCATCACCGTCGCCGCACTGACACCCAGGCGACGGACGACCTCGCGGACCCGTCCGGACAGCTCCGCCGGGAACTCCAGCCGCGCCTCGACGGAGTCCATGCCGTCACCGCGCACGTCCACGAGTCCGAACGGCGCCGTCGGCTCCGTCACGTCGCCCAGCAGCTCCGCGAAGAACCGCTCGTGCACCCCGCTGTCCAGGCCGGCACGGGCCTGTACGACGAAGTTGCGGAACGGCAGCGGCTCGGGCAGCTCCGCACCCCGGCCGCCCAGGACCGCCGCGACCTCGCCGAGCATGACCTCCAGCGCGGTGTGGTCCTGCACCATGTGGTGCACGCGCACCAGCAGCAGCCAACGGCCGTCGGCGACCGCCGCCGCGTGCAGCCCGATCAGGGGTGCCCGGCCGAGGTCCATGGACAGGCCGACACCGGTCAGCAGCTCCTGCACCGGATCCGCGGCCCGCTCGTCCAGCGCCACCTCCGCCACGGACAGCGTCGCCCGGCGCCACACGACCTGCACGGGCTCGCGCAGCCTTCCCTCCCACACGATGGAGGTACGGAGGATGTCGTGCCTGTTCACGACCTGCTGCAGCGCGTCGGTGAAGGCGTCCAGGCGGTCGCGGGAGTCGAACTCCATGACCGTCGGGGTGACGTAGGTGTCCTCGCCGCCGTCGGCGAGGAGGTGGTGGAAGAGCAGACCCTCCTGGAGCGGGGCCAGCGGGTAGACATCCGCCACGTTCGCGGCGCCGCCGTCGACGGTGGCGACGATCCGCTCCACCTCATCGGCGGTCAGGTCCACCAGCGGCAGCATCTCCGGCGTGATGGTCGTGGTGCCCTCGGGGATCGCGTTCGCCGCGACCACGATGTGGTCCGCACCCGCTTCCACCGCCAGCCGCGCCACGGTCGGCGTCTGCAACAACGCCCGCACCGAAACCGACACCCCACGACCCCGCAGGATCTCGACCAGGCGGATCGCCAGCAGCGAGTGACCGCCGAGTGCGAAGAAATCGTCGTCGACGCCCACGCTCTCCAGGCCCAGGACCTCAGCGAAGGCAGCGCACAGGATCTCCTCACGGACCGTGGAGGGGCCACGGCCCGAACCCGTCGAGTACTCGGGAGCCGGCAGCGCCTTGCGGTCCAGCTTGCCGTTCACCGACAACGGCAGCGCTTCCAGGACCACGATCGCCGACGGAACCATGAACTCCGGCAGATGCTGACCGGCGAACCGGCGCACCCCATCGGCCAGTTCCTCCTCGTCCACCTCGCCTGCGGGGACGACGTAGGCGACCAGACGCTTGTCACCCGAAACGTCCTCACGCGCCACCACAGCAGCCTGCGCGACCAGCGGATGCCCGACCACAACAGCCTGGACCTCACCCGGCTCGATCCGGAAACCACGGATCTTCACCTGCTCATCAGCACGACCCAGATACTCAACCCGACCCTGCGCATCCCAACGAGCAAGATCACCCGTGCGATACAGACGCTCACCCGAACCGAACGGCGACGCAACAAACCGCTCAGCCGTCAGACCAGCACGACCCGCATAACCACGCGCCAGCTGAACACCAGCGAGATACAGCTCACCACCCACACCCACCGGAACCGGAGAAAGACAACCGTCAAGGACATAAACCCGCGTGTTCGCGATCGGAGCACCGATCGGAACCACCGCCACGTCCTCACCAGACGGGCACTCCCAGGCCGTGACATCCACAGACGCCTCAGTCGGCCCGTAAAGGTTGTGCAGCTCCACACCCGAACCGAAAACCTCGAAGAAACGAGCCACCACAACCGGCGAAAGCGCCTCACCCGAGCAGATCACCCGCCGCAGACCCGTGCACCCAGCCGCAGCCGGATCCCGCAGGAACGCCTCCAGCATCGACGGCACGAAGTGCAACGTCGACACACCCTCCCCACACACCAGCGAAGCCACATACCCCGGATCACGATGACCACCAGGACGCGCCACAACCAACGACGCACCCTCCAGCAACGGCCAGAAGAACTCCCACACCGACACGTCAAACCCGAACGGCGTCTTCTGCAACACCCGCTCACCAGAGACCAGCCCATACCGGGACTGCATCCACCCCAGCCGGTTCACGATGCCCGCATGGGACACCACAACACCCTTCGGACGCCCCGTCGAACCCGACGTGAACAGCACATACGCCGGGTGACCCGGGAGCACCTCATCCCGCTCCGCGTCCGAGAACACACCACCAGAAACACCGGCCAGCTCCGCAACCGTCACCTCGTCATCGAGCACCACCACAGCCGTGCCCTCAGGCAGCACGCCCGCCAGCTCGGCCGAGGTCACCACACACGCCGCACCCGAATCCGCCAGCATGAACCCCACACGCTCCGACGGCAGATCAGGATCGACCGGCACATACGCGCCACCCGCCTTCACCACCGCCAACAGCGAAACCACCAGGTCGACACCGCGCTCGAGGCACACCCCGACCACGGACTCCGCACCCACACCACGGCCGATCAGCACCCGAGCCAGACGGTTCGCACGCTCATCCAACTCCGCATACGACACCTCCACACCCTCGAACACCACAGCAACCGCACCCGGAGACCGCACCACCTGAGCCTCGAACAACCCACCCAGCGTCCCCACCGGCAACTCAACCGCCGTGTCATTCCACCCCGACACCAACTCATACCGCTCAGCAGCACTGAGCACCCCGACCTCTCTCAACGGCAGGTCAGAGCCACCCTCCAGCGCCCCCTCCAGCAGCGAGACCAGGCTCTCCGCCGCCGTCACGACCAACGCCGCAACCGCTCGGGGATCAACCGGGGCAACCGCGTCAACGACCAGCCCCAGACGGTCCCCGTCGTCGTCGACGACCACGGCGAGGGGGTAGTTGGTGCGCTCCCGGAAGAACACCACCTCAATGCCATCGAAGATGGCGGCTACGCCTCGGCTGAAGCCGGTGTTGTGCCGGTAGTTGAACATCGACGTGAACAGCGGCGCATCACCTGCCACTCCGCTGGCACTCTGGGCCACGGCCAACGGCGCGTGCTCGTGCTCAAGAAGGGTCGCGAGCTGTCCACGCATCGCGTTGACGGCGGCCACCACGGTGATCTCGTCGGTCCGCACCCGGACCGGAAGCATGTTCATGAACGGCCCGGGCACCCGGTCCGCCCCTGATCCGGCGTTCATCCGGCCGAAGAGGACGGTGCCGAAGACCACGTCGTCACGGCCGCTGACCGCGGACAGCACCCGCGCCCACGCCACGTGCATCACCGTCGCCGGGCTCGCACCCAACTGCCGTGCGACCGTGCGCAGTCTGGCCTCCACGTCCGACGGAATGTCGAGCCGCGCCTCGGCCGCGTCCATGCCGTCGCCACGCGCGTCCACGAGCCCGTACGGCGTGGTCGGCTCGTCGACGTCGCCCAGCAGCTCGGCGAAGAACCGCTCGTGCTCCGACCGTTCGACCCCGGCACGTGCCTGAGCCACGAAGTTGCGGAACGGCAGCGGCTCGGACAGCTCCGCACCACGCCCGGCGAGGATCGTCTGCACTTCCTGGAGCAGCAGCTCCAGCGTCGTGTGGTCCTGCACCGTGTGGTGCATGCGCAGCAGAGCCAGCCAACGACCGTCCGCCACCGAAGCCACGTGGAGTCCGAGCAGAGGCGCCCGGCCCAGGTCCATGGACAGTCCGACCTCAGCGAGCAACTGCCCGATCGGCTCGGTGCTGTTCGGGTCCAGCCGCACTTCCTCGACGGGGAGGGCGGCCTCGCGCCACACCACCTGGACCGGCTCCCGCAGCCCCTCCCACACGATGGAGGTACGGAAGGTGTCGTGCCTGTTCACGACCTGCTGCAGCGCGTCGGTGAAGGCGTCCAGGCGGTCGCGGGAGTCGAACTCCATGACCGTCGGGGTGACGTAGGTGTCCTCGCCGCCGTCGGCGAGGAGGTGGTGGAAGAGCAGACCCTCCTGGAGCGGCGTCAACGGGTAGATGTCCGCGACGTTCGCGGCGCCGCCGTCGACGGTCGCGACGATCCGCTCCACCTCATCAGCGGTCAGGTCCACCAGCGGCAGCATCTCCGGCGTGATGGTCGTGGTGCCCTCGGGGATCGCGTTCGCCGCGACCACGATGTGGTCCGCACCCGCTTCCACCGCCAGCCGCGCCACGGTCGGCGTCTGCAACAACGCCCGCACCGAAACCGACACCCCACGACCCCGCAGGATCTCGACCAGGCGGATCGCCAGCAGCGAGTGACCGCCGAGTGCGAAGAAATCGTCGTCGACGCCCACGCTCTCCAGGCCCAGGACCTCAGCGAAGGCAGCGCACAGGATCTCCTCACGGACCGTGGAGGGGCCACGGCCCGAACCCGTCGAGTACTCGGGAGCCGGCAGCGCCTTGCGGTCCAGCTTGCCGTTCACCGACAACGGCAGCGCTTCCAGGACCACGATCGCCGACGGAACCATGAACTCCGGCAGATGCTGACCGGCGAACCGGCGCACCCCATCGGCCAGTTCCTCCTCGTCCACCTCGCCTGCGGGGACGACGTAGGCGACCAGACGCTTGTCACCCGAAACGTCCTCACGCGCCACCACAGCAGCCTGCGCGACCAGCGGATGCCCGACCACAACAGCCTGGACCTCACCCGGCTCGATCCGGAAACCACGGATCTTCACCTGCTCATCAGCACGACCCAGATACTCAACCCGACCCTGCGCATCCCAACGAGCAAGATCACCCGTGCGATACAGACGCTCACCCGAACCGAACGGCGACGCAACAAACCGCTCAGCCGTCAGACCAGCACGACCCGCATAACCACGCGCCAGCTGAACACCAGCGAGATACAGCTCACCACCCACACCCACCGGAACCGGAGAAAGACAACCGTCAAGGACATAAACCCGCGTGTTCGCGATCGGAGCACCGATCGGAACCACCGCCACGTCCTCACCAGACGGGCACTCCCAGGCCGTGACATCCACAGACGCCTCAGTCGGCCCGTAAAGGTTGTGCAGCTCCACACCCGAACCGAAAACCTCGAAGAAACGAGCCACCACAACCGGCGAAAGCGCCTCACCCGAGCAGATCACCCGCCGCAGACCCGTGCACCCAGCCGCAGCCGGATCCCGCAGGAACGCCTCCAGCATCGACGGCACGAAGTGCAACGTCGACACACCCTCCCCACACACCAGCGAAGCCACATACCCCGGATCACGATGACCACCAGGACGCGCCACAACCAACGACGCACCCTCCAGCAACGGCCAGAAGAACTCCCACACCGACACGTCAAACCCGAACGGCGTCTTCTGCAACACCCGCTCACCAGAGACCAGCCCATACCGGGACTGCATCCACCCCAGCCGGTTCACGATGCCCGCATGGGACACCACAACACCCTTCGGACGCCCCGTCGAACCCGACGTGAACAGCACATACGCCGGGTGACCCGGGAGCACCTCATCCCGCTCCGCGTCCGAGAACACACCACCAGAAACACCGGCCAGCTCCGCAACCGTCACCTCGTCATCGAGCACCACCACAGCCGTGCCCTCAGGCAGCACGCCCGCCAGCTCGGCCGAGGTCACCACACACGCCGCACCCGAATCCGCCAGCATGAACCCCACACGCTCCGACGGCAGATCAGGATCGACCGGCACATACGCGCCACCCGCCTTCACCACCGCCAACAGCGAAACCACCAGGTCGACACCGCGCTCGAGGCACACCCCGACCACGGACTCCGCACCCACACCACGGCCGATCAGCACCCGAGCCAGACGGTTCGCACGCTCATCCAACTCCGCATACGACACCTCCACACCCTCGAACACCACAGCAACCGCACCCGGAGACCGCACCACCTGAGCCTCGAACAACCCACCCAGCGTCCCCACCGGCAACTCAACCGCCGTGTCATTCCACCCCGACACCAACTCATACCGCTCAGCAGCACTGAGCACCCCGACCTCTCTCAACGGCAGGTCAGAGCCACCCTCCAGCGCCCCCTCCAGCAGCGAGACCAGGCTCTCCGCCGCCGTCACGACCAACGCCGCAACCGCTCGGGGATCAACCGGGGCAACCGCGTCAACGACCAGGACGATCCTGGTGCCGTCGTCATCAACGGCGATCGACAGCGGGTAGTTGGTGCGCTCGCGGAAGTACTCCAGCTCGACGCCGTCGAGGATCGTGGTGGTTTCCCGATTGAGTCCGTTGTTGGGGCGGTAGTTGAGCATCGAGGTGAACAGCGGACTGTCCCCCGACACGCCGCTGACCTGCTGCGCCAGCGAGAGCGGCGCGTGCTCGTGCTCCAGCAGGGCCGCGAGCTGACCGCGCATCGCGGTCACCGCCTCGACCACACCCAGTTCGTCGACGCGCACCCGGACCGGAAGCGTGTTGATGAACGGGCCGGGCACCCGGTCCGCCCCGGGGCCGGCGTTCATGCGTCCGAAGAGGACGGTGCCGAAGACGACATCGTCACGGCCGCTGACCGCGGACAGCACCCGCGCCCACGCCACGTGGATCACCGTCGCCGCAGTGGCACCCAGGCGACGGGCGACCTCGCGGACTCGTTCGGACAGTTCCGGTGCGAGACCCATCAGCGCTTCGACGGAGTCCATGCCGTCACCGCGTGCGTCCACGAGGCCGTACGGCGCCGTCGGCTCGTCGACGCCGCCCAGCAGCTCGGCGAAGAACCGCTCGTGCTTCCCGCTGTCCAAGCCGGCACGGGCCTGTACGACGAAGTTCCGGAACGGCAGCGGCTCGGGCAGCTCCGCACCCCGGCCGACGAGGATCGACTCCACTTCACCGAGGAGGATCTCCAGCGCGGTGTGGTCCTCAACGATGTGGTGCAGGCGCAGTAGCGCCAGCCAACGGCCACCCTGCGGCGCCGCCGCAACGTGCAGCCGGGCGAGCGGGGCCTCGCGCAGGTCCATGGACAGTCCGACCTCAGCGAGCAACTGCTGGATCGGCTCGGTGCTGTTCGGGTCCAGCCGCACTTCCTCGACGGGGAGGGCAGCCTCGCGCCACACCACCTGGACAGGCTCCCGCAGCCCCTCCCACACGATGGCAGTACGGAAGATGTCGTGCCTGTTCAGCACCTGCTGGAGTGCGTCGATGAACGCGTCCAGCCGGTCCCGTGAATCGAACCCCAGCACGGTGGGCGTCACGTAGGCGTCCTCGCCGCCGTCGGCGAGGAGGTGGTGGAAGAGCAGACCCTCCTGGAGCGGCGTCAACGGGTAGATGTCCGCGACGTTCGCGGCGCCGCCGTCGACGGTCGCGACGATCCGCTCCACCTCATCAGCGGTCAGGTCCACCAGCGGCAGCATCTCCGGAGTGATCTCCAGCGCACCCTCGGGGATCGCGTTTTCCGGGACCGGAACCAGCTCCGCGCCGGTTGCCTCCGCCAGCTCCGCGACCGTAGGCGACTCGAACAGCGTCGGCACCGAGACCGACACGCCGTGGCCGCGCAGGATCTCGACCATCCGGACCGCGAGGAGGGAGTGACCGCCGAGTGCGAAGAAGTCGTCGTCGACGCCCACGCTCTCCAGGCCCAGGACCTCAGCGAAGGCAGCGCACAGGATCTCCTCACGGACCGTGGAGGGGCCACGGCCCGAACCCGTCGAGTACTCGGGAGCCGGCAGCGCCTTGCGGTCCAGCTTGCCGTTCACCGACAACGGCAGCGCTTCCAGGACCACGATCGCCGACGGAACCATGAACTCCGGCAGCCGGCCGGACAGGAACACCCGAAGCCCAACGGTCAGTTCATCGGCATCCACGTCGCTTGTGGGGACGACGTAGGCGACCAGACGCTTGTCACCCGAAACGTCCTCACGCGCCACCACAGCAGCCTGCGCGACCAGCGGATGCCCGACCACAACAGCCTGGACCTCACCCGGCTCGATCCGGAAACCACGGATCTTCACCTGCTCATCAGCACGACCCAGATACTCAACCCGACCCTGCGCATCCCAACGAGCAAGATCACCCGTGCGATACAGACGCTCACCCGAACCGAACGGCGACGCAACAAACCGCTCAGCCGTCAGACCAGCACGACCCGCATAACCACGCGCCAGCTGAACACCAGCGAGATACAGCTCACCACCCACACCCACCGGAACCGGAGAAAGACAACCGTCAAGGACATAAACCCGCGTGTTCGCGATCGGAGCACCGATCGGAACCACCGCCACGTCCTCACCAGACGGGCACTCCCAGGCCGTGACATCCACAGACGCCTCAGTCGGCCCGTAAAGGTTGTGCAGCTCCACACCCGAACCGAAAACCTCGAAGAAACGAGCCACCACAACCGGCGAAAGCGCCTCACCCGAGCAGATCACCCGCCGCAGACCCGTGCACCCAGCCGCAGCCGGATCCCGCAGGAACGCCTCCAGCATCGACGGCACGAAGTGCAACGTCGACACACCCTCCCCACACACCAGCGAAGCCACATACCCCGGATCACGATGACCACCAGGACGCGCCACAACCAACGACGCACCCTCCAGCAACGGCCAGAAGAACTCCCACACCGACACGTCAAACCCGAACGGCGTCTTCTGCAACACCCGCTCACCAGAGACCAGCCCATACCGGGACTGCATCCACCCCAGCCGGTTCACGATGCCCGCATGGGACACCACAACACCCTTCGGACGCCCCGTCGAACCCGACGTGAACAGCACATACGCCGGGTGACCCGGGAGCACCTCATCCCGCTCCGCGTCCGAGAACACACCACCGGAAACACCGGCCAGCTCCGCAACCGTCACCTCGTCATCGAGCACCACCACAGCCGTGCCCTCAGGCAGCACGCCCGCCAGCTCGGCCGAGGTCACCACACACGCCGCACCCGAATCCGCCAGCATGAACCCCACACGCTCCGACGGCAGATCAGGATCGACCGGCACATACGCGCCACCCGCCTTCACCACCGCCAACAGCGAAACCACCAGGTCGACACCGCGCTCGAGGCACACCCCGACCACGGACTCCGCACCCACACCACGGCCGATCAGCACCCGAGCCAGACGGTTCGCACGCTCATCCAACTCCGCATACGACACCTCCACACCCTCGAACACCACAGCAACCGCACCCGGAGACCGCACCACCTGAGCCTCGAACAACCCACCCAGCGTCCCCACCGGCAACTCAACCGCCGTGTCATTCCACCCCGACACCAACTCATACCGCTCAGCCTCATCGAGGAGGTCGGCCCGGCCGACGAGTTCCTCGGGCGCCGCCGTGCCGAGCCAATTCACCACGCGCAGGAAGCGTCGGAGTACATCGGAGACCGATGCCGGGTCGTGGACGTCCGGGTTCGCATCGACGTTGATCTGCAGGCCGGACCGGTCGTAGACGTCGATCCGGACGCCGTCGACGGGGCCGGTGGAGAGGTTGCGCGCGGTGGCGGGGGCATCGCCGAACTGGAGGTCGTAGTCGAACGACATGACGTTGATGTGCAGCCCGCACAGGACGCGGTCGACCATCTTCAGGTCGCGGAGGATTTCCTCGTGGCGGTACCGCTGGTGGCGCAGGCCCTCGCGGACCGCGCGAGAGGTCTGGCGGACGGCGTCCGCGACCGTGGTCCGCGGGTCGATCGTCAGGCGGAGCGGGATGATGTTGGAGGTCATGCCGGGGATTCCGGCTTCCCGGTGTCCCGCCCGGCCGCGCACGGGCACGCCGATCACGACCTCCCGCGCGCCGGTGACGCGGTGTTCGTACAGGGCTGCGGCGGTGATCAGCAGCCCGGCCATGTTGGTCTTCAGGCGCCGCGCGGCCGTCTTGAGGGCGGCGGCTCCCTGGGTGCCGATGCCGTCGGTGTGCCGGGTCGGGGCGATCTTGGCCCGGCGGGCCCGGCCGGCGTTGCCGGTGAGGGTCTCCTTCGACAGGTCCGAGAGGACGGCGTTCCAGTACTGGCGGTCCTGTTCGGTCTCGGAGGAGTTCCGGTAGGCGTGGTCGGCGTCGAGCAGTACGGAGACCGGCTCCAGGGCGCCGGCCTCAAGGTCGCGGCCTTCCAGGAGCGCGTTGTAGATCTCGGCGCCGCGGGTGGCGAGCACCATTCCGCCCAGACCGTCCATCACCAGGTGGTGGACGCGGGTGTACCAGAAGTAGAGATCGTCGCCGAGCTTGATGATCGCGTTGGTGGACAGGGGGGCGCCCACGAGGTCCACCGGGCGGCGCAGGTCGGCGCGCATCCAGTCCTCGGCGGCCGTGCGCGGGTCGGCGTCGGCGCTCACGTCGACGACGTCGACGGGGTAGTCCCGTTCGTCGTGCACGTACTGCCAGGGCGTTCCGTCGACCAGGCGGACGCGCAGGCGCAGGCTCTCGGCCTCGCTCAGCCTGCGCCGCGCGGCCTCCACCAGCAGTTCGGGATCGGCCGCGCCCCTGATCTCCAAGTATTCGGCGATGCTGAATCCCCGATTGTCCGGCGCGAGCTGCTGTGCGTACCAGACCGCGAGCTGCCCGGCCATCAGTTCCCGGAGTTCGCCCTCAGACGCAGCCATCCCCGCACACTCCAATCGGTTCGAGTCATCGACTGGAACAGCAGGGCCCGCCGCCTTCAGGGCATGCCGCATTACCGCCCAGCTCTCTGGATCAAAGCTGTGACCTGGTGGTTCACGCTTCTTGGGCGATCTGGGCCGATACGACCGGCAGATCACATGTCGCCCGAGCGGCGATCGTCGCCGTGCCCAGGGCAGTTCTCATCGCAGCGGATACCCGGGACCGGCCACTGCCGATCCCGGGTCCGCCGTGCTACCGCTAACTGTTTCGCTACAGGTACCAACGGTTGTGCCATCGGTACTAGTCGTGTTACGGGTACTACTTGGCCTGCATGGCGTCGATCAGGCTCTTGGGGCGCATGTCGGTCCAGTTCTGCTCGATGTGGTCGAGGCACTCCTGGCGTCCGGCCTCCCCGAAAACCTTGTTCCAGCCTTCCGGTACGTCGACGAACACGGGCCAGAGCGAGTACTGACCCTCATCGTTAACCAGGACCAGGTAGTTGGCATCGGGGTCGTCGAACGGATTCGTCATCACGTTGTCCTCTCTGGGCAATGACATTGACGCATTCTCAGTGGCTCTCACCAACGCAATTTCCTTCGGCAGGTGTGCACATGGCGACATAGGGCCGAATCGGTTGGCTGCGGTGGTGATTCACTATGACCCAGGCCGGCGCAGTTGCTCAATGCTCCGGGCCCCGATTCCGGAGGGACCGCCGGGAAGCCTCCGACCTGCGGCTCCTTCCCCATGAGCGGGAGACTCGGCACGGCGGGGCACACAGTTCAACTGCGCTGTCGCCGCAGTTGGACACCTGCTCCGGGGTGGCCACCGGGTCCCGCCCGGTGCAGCAACGTCGCGCTTATCGCACGATGTTGACGCCTTGGCAAGGCGTGCGCCCCCGTGAAACCCTCGTAGAGGAATGCCCATCTGCTCCGCCCTTGAGAAGCACGATCGGGCTTGAAGCCGCATACCTCCATCGACTCTGATGCGTCGTATACCTATCGCATTCCTGCTCTTGTAATCCAGAAGACTTGTGAGGCATCCGCATGCGCAGTGAGACGGCCGATCAGCCGCCGGAGATCAATCTGGTGGATCCCACGCTCTATTCGGATGGCGACCCGTTCGTGCAGTGGCGATGGCTCCGCGCCAACGAACCCATGTACTGGCACCCACCCACGGATCTGCCGGGATTCTGGGCGCTCACCAGGTACGACGACATCCGCGCGGCGTACCGCGACTCGGAGACCTTCAGCTCGGCCCAGGGAATCCTCCTGCGGCCGGCGGATCACGGGGCCGACCCGGGCGGCGGTCGCACGCTGGCCCTCACCGACGCGCCCCGGCACGGGCAGCTCCGCGGACTGGTCGACACGTGGTTCGCGGTCCGGTCGGTGCGCGCCATCGAGGCGGAGATGCAGGACGTCGCGCGCGGCGTGATCGACGAGGCCCTGGAGCGGGGCAGCTGCGATTTCGTGGCGGACATCGCCGCGCGCGTGCCCCTGTACGTGATCTGCAAGATGATGGGCGTTCCGCAGGCCGACTGGGACCGCCTCTACACGCTGACGAGCCAGGCGTTCGGCGCCGGGGACGCGGCCACCCGCAGGTACGCCCACCTCGACATCCTCGGATACTTCGAGGAACTCCAGGAGGAGAAGGCGGACGATCCGGCCGACGACCTGGTGAGCGTGCTGGCGACGGCGAGCGTGGACGGGAAGCCGCTGAGCGCCGAGGACATCATCCTCAACTGCAACAACCTGCTCGTCGGGGGCACCGAGAACACACGGATCGCCGCGGCCGGCGGCATGTTCGCCCTCCTGGAGCACCCCGAGCAGTGGCAGCGCCTCTCCGCGGACCAATCGCTCCTGCCGGCGGCCGTCGAGGAGATCCTGCGCTGGACCTCCACCGCCACGCACATCATGCGCACCGCGGTGCGCCCGGCGGAGATCCACGGCCGCCGCGTGGAGGTCGGCGACCGCGTGACCTTCTGGCTGCCCTCGGCCAACCGCGACGAGACGATCTTCGATGACCCCGACCGGTTCGACATCACCCGCCAGCCGAACCGTCACCTGTCGCTGGGATACGGCGAGCATTTCTGCCTCGGCAGCATGCTTGCGCGGGTTGAACTGCGGCTACTGTACAGGGAGTTGCTGTCCCGCTCGATCGGTGTCGAACTCGACGGGCAGCCGAAGCTGCTGGACTCGATCGTCGTCAACGGACCGGAGCTCATGCCGGTCAAACTGATCGCTCCGTAGCCGCTGGATACGCGACCGCCCCGGCTCCCCGTGGGGGAGCCGGGGCGGTCGTGCCCAACGGCGGGATCAGCGGACACCGGGACCGGTGTCACCTGGCTCCGGCGCGGCCCTTGTCCTGGCGCATGGTCTCGAACTGCTTCTCCCAGGCGGAGTGCTTGTCCTTGGCGTCCCGAACGAACGGCGTACTGGCGATGTACTTGAGCGCCAGCCGGTTGAGGATCGCGTACGGGAACTTCAGCGGGCGGACGATGTCCATGAACAGGACCACCCGGTCCTCGTCGGTCTCGTTCCAGGCTTCGTGCGGGAAGGTGTCGTCGAACACCATGCTCCGGCCCTCCTCCCAGTGGGCCGTCTCACCCCCTACGCGAATGCCGCAGGCGTCCTGCGGGTCGGGGATCTTCAGCGCCAGGTGATAGCGCAGTACGCCCTTGTAGGGGCCGCGGTGCTCGTGCAGCCGCTTGCCCGGGCCGAGGATCGAGAAGAAGGCCGTGGACAGGCCGTCGACGTTCTTCAGCAGCTCGATCGTGCGCGGGCAGCGCTCGCGATTGGTCTCAAAGTCGATGCCGTACCCGGCGAAGAAGTACGTCTTCCACTGGTCGTCCTGGGTCAGGCTGCGCTGCGCGAGGGAGATGTCCTGGAAGTTGGGCAGCTCGTCCCGGTGCACCAGCAGCTCGTCCAGCTCCCGGCGGATGTCGCGCCAGTTCTCCTCCAGGACCTTGGCCCACGGGAAGGTGTCATCGGGGAAGAACGGCTTGTCGCCGACGGGCGACGTCGCCGCCATGCGCCGCTCCAGCCAGGTGATCGATTTCCAGATGCGCCTCGTCGCGAACTGGCCGACGCGGACCCGCACGTTGGGCACGGTACCTCCATGATTCAATCGTGGTCCCGACGGCGGGGTTCGCTGGAACTCCCGCCCGCCGCCGGGCTTCGGTGGGACTGCGTGGGGACGTCGAACGCGGCGGTCGGCCGGCCGGCCGGGGCTACCCGCCGGAAGGCTTCGCGCCCGAGCCGGCCGAGTCACCCGATCCGGTGGACCCGGCCGACGCCGCGGAGAATCGGCCGACCTTCTCGATCACATCGGGGCTGTAGAGGCGCACTGACTGCTGGAGCGCGAACTCGGCCATGTACGCGCGGAAGGCGTCGGGCGATTCCTCGGCGAGGTTGAGCATCCGCCGGTTGGCGAGCACCGAGGAACCCTGAAGGCGTTCGACGGCGCTTTCGACGGCGGCGTCCAGACCGCTCTGGTCATGGACCTCGTCGACGAGCAGCCGGGCGTCCGGTTCGCTCGCGAAGATCCGTCGGCCCTCCAGGATGATCTGCCGGGCCGCCCGGGGCCCCACGGACCGGGTCAGCCGGTAGTTGGAAGCGCCTGGAATGATCCCTTCCTGAGCGGCAGGAAGGCTGAGATAGGCGTCTGCGGCCGCAATCACGTGGTCGAAGGCGAGCAGCAGCTGGCAGCCGCCGCCGATCGCGAAGGTGTCCACCACAGCGACCCACGGCTTCTCCACGGTGCGGGACCGCCAGGCCGTGGTGTCGTCATCCGTCAGGACGCCCCTCACCAGTTTGTGGATGTAGCCGAGCTCGCGGCGCAGCAGGAAATCAGTCAGGGAGATGCCGCCGCCATGCAGCGTCTTCAGGTTGATGCCGGCACTGAAGACACGCTTGCCCCGGTAGCGCGGGTGGGTCATCTCCCCGCCGCGCACCAGGCCGACCTCCACGGCAGGGTCTAGGAGGACGAGGTCGACGGCGGTCTCCATGTCGTCGACCTGCTGATTGTCCTCCGCGTTCAGCGAGTCCTCGCGGCACAGGGTCAGCCGGGCCACGGCGCCGGTGCGTTCCAGCCTGACTGAGGCCAGATCGACCCTGCCCGTTTCCCGGAACTCCGGGAGCAGGGCGAGGGCGCGCGGTGTCGGGCGCAGCATCGCGTCGAGCAGGTGCCGGCCCGCCGTCGACGAGCCCAGGACGTGCCGGAAGAAGATGCCCTGGTCGACTTCACGGCCCTCCTTGTGGGCCTGCGGCAGCGCACGCTCTGCGGTGAGCTGCTCGTCGGTCGGCACCAGCCCGGGGAAGGCCGCTGCCGCGGCCCGGGCCAGCTCGGCCACCCTTAGGCTACGGGTACGGCCCTCCGTCAGCTCGTCGTAGACGGCATCCGTGTGCACGTCCATGAACGCGGAGCGCAGCGCCCGGGTGGCGTTGAGCGCCGCCAGAGCGGTGGCGCGCTGCTCGGGGGAGCGGTGTTCCGCGGCGGGCAGCGCTTCCAGCAGGTCGTCGGTGCGTTTCGCCGCATGGGTGACCGCCGTCCGGGCCCGGCCGAGATCCGCGCGCACGGTGCGCGCATCCTCGTCCGGCCCGGACGTCGTGTCCGCGGCCGTCATGCCGCTGCCGCGGAGGCGGCCCGTCGCAGGGTGCGGTCGCAGGCCGCCAGGTGGACCCCGAGCGCCTCCTCGAAACCGGTGATGGTGGCGTCGAGCATCAGCTGACGTCGGATCGCCAGTTCGCTGCCCTGGACGGCGCCCGTCCGTTCGGCGGTCCGCGTCAGGGAGTCGGCCACGTCTTCGGTCACCTCGTCGACCAGGTGCATGCTGAGCGCGTCGGCGGCCTCGATGGGGGTGCCGAACAGCACTGCCCGGCGGATCGCCGCGGCGAACACCCCGTGGTTGGCGAGTCGGTACACCGCCATGCCCGGCCAGGTGGCGCCGTTGTCGACGGACACCGTCAGGCGCACCGAGCCGGTGGCGATGCGGTAGTCGGTCGCCAGCAGCGCGTCCAGCGCGATACCGCCGCAGTCGCCTTCGGCGATCGCGATGGTGGGGCGGGGCAGGCGCTCGAGGCGCCGCAGGGCCCGTTCCCACTTGCTGACCAGCGACACCGTGAGCTCCTCGGTCCACGGCTCGGTCGGGGCGCCGGAGACCTGGACGATCACCGGAGCCTGGTCGGCGCGGTCCTCGGCCCTATCGCAGACCGCGGTCACGGCCGCGACCGCTTCGGCCGACAGGGGCTTGCTTCCGTCGATCCGGAGGACCAGGCCCTCCGCCGCGAGCTGCGCTTCGATCCCGAGGGGAGAGTTCATGACATCCTTCATCTGCTCGTTGCTCACCATTGCACCAGCGCTGTCTCGATGGTCGACCCAGGGCCCATGGTCATCAGGACGCCGTAGTCGCCGGCCTTGGTGGCCGCTTCCTGAAGCAGTCGTTCATAGGAGAACAGAAACGATCCGCTCGACAGGTTCCCGTAGTCGCGCAGCACCCCTGTGGTGTGGCGGACGTCGTGCCGGGTCAGGCCGAGGTTCACGCGGACCGCGTCGATGACCTTCTTGCCGCCGGAGTGCACCAGCCACTGGCTGATGTCGCTGCGGCGCAGTCCGGCGTTGTTCAGCAGCCGGTCGACCACCTGTTCCGCGTGGGCGCCGACGACGTAGGGGACTTGCGGGTCCAGGTAGAAGCTGAACTTCCCCTGGTCGTCGTCCCAGTCGTAGCGCATCGCGTCGATGGCGTCGGTGATCAGGTGGCTGGCGAAGCCCAGGATCCGCGGTCCGCCGGGCGAGGCCGGTATGTCGGCCGCGGCGTGGGCGGTGTCAGGGGAGTCGGCGACCAGTACGATCGCTGCGGCGCCGTCGCCGAACAGGCTGTTCACGACAGCGGTGCGCATGCTCCCGTCGATCACGTAGGCGGCCGAGCACGCTTCCGCGCAGAGCATGACGGCGACCTTGCCGGGGTTGGCCACGGCCCAGCTCGAAGTGGCGTTCAGCGCGTTCAGTCCGGCGTTGCAGCCCATGCCGACGACGTCCACCCGGCTGGTCTTCGCTGAGATGCCCATCTCGCGGATGAGGTGGGCGCTCAGGCCCGGGGTGAGGAAGCCGGTGGTGGTGGTGCAGCACAGGTAGTCGATGTCCTCGATGTCGAGGCCGACGTTCTCCAAGGCGGCGCGCACCGCCCGGACGCCCATGTCGAGGGCGACCTGCTTGTGCTTGGCGAGGAGTTCGCCCTGGGCCTCGGTGAGCAGGGTGCCGTCCTCGGCCCGCGGAGGCAGGGTGAGGAAACGGCGCTCGATCGCGCTGTTCAGGAACACCGACCGGACCCTGGGGTCCGTGATCGCGCAAATGTCGAGGAGTTCCCGCTGGCTGTAGGAGGTTTCGGAGACGGCGGTGGCGACGCCCGTGATCCGGGCCGCGCCGAGGGTCTTCCTTCGGTCGTGCTCCGGTATGTCGAAAACGTCGACGCCGGGAGCGGTCAGGCTGATGGTCATCGGAATTTCCATCCCCACATACGAGGCTTGCTGCGGACAAGGGACTGTGGTGCCAGCACGTCGATCGCTTTCCGTCGGACGGTGGGTGAGGGTTGGATGAGGGTTCGGCTCGCGGTGCGGCGCGCGGCTCAGCGCGCCCGCCGGGACTCCTCCCGGATGAAGCGCGCGAGCCGGGCGACTCCTTCGACGATTTCTTCGTTGCTCAGGTAGCTGACGGACAGGCGGAGACTGTGGTCGCCGCCGTCTCGGGGATAGAAATAGGACATGGGCGTCCAGATGACTCCGTACTCCTCCGCCGAACGCACCAGCGCGGCGTTGTCCGCACGGAACGGAACGTCGACGGTCAGGAAGAACCCGCCGCTCGGTTCGTTCCAGCGCACGCCGACGTCCTCCCTGTCGGAGGCGGCGAAGGCCGAGTCCAACTCCTGGAGGATGGCCCGCATGGCGCTGCCGTAGTAGGCGGATGTCTCGGTATTGAGATCCGAGGTCCGCCCGTCGGCGGCGAGCAGCATGCCCGCGACCGCGGCCTGGCCCAGCGGGGAGGTGTTCACCGTGATCATGCTCTTGATCTTGGTGATCTCGTCGGCCAGCAGGCCGGTGTTCCCCTCCTGGTCCACGACGGGCTGGTCGGCGACGGCGAACCCGACCCGGGCGCCTGGGAAGAGAGTCTTGGAGTAGGAGCCCAGGTGGACGACCCGCTGCGCCCGGTCGAGGGACTTGAGGGTCGGCTCCTGGGGCCCGGGGCTCACGAGGCGGTAGGGGCTGTCCTCCAGGATGAGGATGTCCTCCCGGGCCGCCAGTGCCACCAGGGCGTGGCGCTCGTCGAGCGACATCGTGTTGCCGGAGGGATTGGCGTGGTCGGGGACCACGTAGAACGCGCGGGGCCGGCGGCCGCGTGCACGTTCCGCCGCGAGCACTGCTTCGAGGTCGGCGCAGTGGAAGCCGTCGGGGCGTTCCTGGACGGGAGCCGGTTCGAAGCCGAGCACGCGGGCGGCGCCGGTGATGCCGACGTAGCAGGGGCTGGAGACGAGGAGTACGTCCTCGGGCGCCGAGAGGACCGCGCGCAGGGTGAGGAACATCGCCTCCTGACAGCCCACCGTGACCACGATGGCCTCGGGTGCCACGTCGATGTTCTCGTCCTTGCGCAGCGAGTCGGCGATCAGCTCGCGGATCCGGCCGCTGGTCGGTCCGTACTGGAAGAGCGCGTCGCGGATATCGGCGGCCGAAGCGCCGTTCTCCTCGAGGTGGCTCAGGTACTTGCGAATGTGCGAGAAGATCTGCTCGGTGTGGAAAAATCCGTCGTAGGGACGGCCCGGCGCAAATGAGACCGCCTCGGGATAGCGGTGGGTAATCCCATTGAGGAAATTCATGGTGTCGAGCACCGGGTCAGAGACGCTGGCGTGCAGCTCCTCCTTCTTCAGCCGGGTCGCGGCCATGGGAGTGCCTCCCGGGAGGTGGACGACCGGTCCGGTCGTCCACCTCAGTAGTGGGGAATGGGTGTGGTGACGCGACTACGCGAGTCGACTACCAGCGCCATTCCTGCTGGCGGTAGAGGTGACCGGCCTTGATGTCCCGGTCCTTGCACCAGGTCATGAATTCTTCGATCTGCTTGATCTGGTACGTGTCCTCGGTGTAAGTCGTCGCCATCACGTGTCCCAGCCAGGGCTCTTCACCCATCGCGTACACGTACGCCTCGTGCGCACCGAGTTCCGTCATGATCGCCGCAGCCTGCTCCGCGTTCGACCCCGACAGCTTCCGCGAATTGCTCAGCTTCTTCGACACCGGGATCGTCAGCAGCGCCTGGTACAGCCACGTCAGCGGCGCACCATCACACTCCATTCCCAGGAACGCGATGTCAGCCGTCCCCAGATGACCCTTGATCCGCCGGTACAGCATCGGGTCGATACCCGAGGAATCCGCACCGACGAACACCTTCTTGCCCGCGAGCTCCACCCAGAAAGTGGACTTCGCCCGGATGTCCAGGTCACAGTGCTCACCGAGGAACGGCGTCGCCGTGACCTTCCCGCCCGGGAACTCCACCTCGTCGAAATCGTCGACCTCGACGACCGGGAAACCCTGCTGCCGCAGCATCAGGGCCATCGACGGGTCCGCCAGGTTCCCGCGCGAAGAACGCGGCACCACGATCGCACCGACCCGACCGCGCAGCTGCAGCAGCGTCTCGAGCACGATGTGGTCCTGATGCCCGTGCGTGATCAGCACCAGATCGATGAAATCAGGAAGATCATCCAGCGTGTACCGGTCACCGGCGGAACTGTCCGCACTGATGAACGGGTCCGTCACGATCGCCGCCTCGGGCGTCTGCATCACCAGACACGCGTGCCCGAAGTACCGGATCCGCCCGCCCCCATCGATGTGCCGGTCCGGCGCACCGCTGGGACGGTCCGTCAGCAGCCCCGACAACTGCTTGGCCTGCGCATCGTCCAGCTCCAGCGCCTCCCGCAGATGCGACAGCGTCGCCGGACTCACCCGCGCCTTGAACAGCTCCTCCAGACCCGCGTGACGGAACGGCACCGCCAGCTCCAGGACATCCGGCGACGGCAGCCGCGGCGTACTCAGAATGAACGGACGCTCATACCCCGGCTCCAGCGACAGCTGCACCGACTGCCGCGCCTCGGAATACACACTGCTCTTGTAGACCAGCGGCTCCATGAACCGCATCTGCGCCTGGTTGTCCGTGTCGTACGCCAGCTCCACCAGACCGTTCAGCTCCGCCGGCATCTTCGGATACAACGGCGTCAGGTCGAACCCCGTCGCGTTCGCCCGCAGGATCTCCTGACCCGCGGCGATCGCCTCCGCGAACCGCAGCATGTCCACCCGGTCCCGCTTGATCCCCTCCAGAAGATCACGCACCTCATCGGCACGCTCCTCCGGAATGTTGATGAAATACCCACCCCGCAGCTCAGGATTGTTACTCGCCGCGACATGCACCTTCGGGGACTGCAGATACGACTCCAGCATCGGCACCTGCAAAAACGCCAGATTCATCGCCGCCTGCACCGGCGCCAGCGTATGCGGCCACGCGAAGAACCGGTCAACCAACGGCTCCACAATGGCCTTCGAACGCAGAAACAACGGCTCCTCAGCCATCTGCTCCCCACCTCTCTTCGAGATCCAACGTCACATATCGCCCCGGGAGTGCGAATGCCAACTCACCGCTGGCGGAACGCTGGACCACGGAGACGACAAAGGAAGTGCAGAGGTTGGACGGTCTCGCACACCTCACTCCACAGCGCACCCAAGCGCTCAGTCAGCACTATGACGCGGGTTGACGCATTCGATCAATAGTGTCCGGCAGCCCGTGAACTGAACACCCCGGAGTGACTTCTTTAGGTCGGGCGCCGCTCAACTGCGGCAGCGCATCAGTTGAACACAGAAGGGGCTGCCGGTATGCACTGACTTCACGTAAAAATCACTCGAAAAGTCGGACGGCTCTCGCCGCTTCATCCAGAAATGAGGTATCGCCTCGGTGACTGGCACAGAAGAGTCCGGCGTGCGCTACGAGAAGAAGGGTCACATCGCCTACGTCACACTCGATCGGCCCGCAGTGCTCAACGCGATGAATCTGCGCATGCACGAGGAACTGGCCCGGGTCTGGGACGACGTCGAGGCGGACGACGACGTACGGGTCGCCGTACTGACCGGCGCCGGCGACCGGTCCTTCTCCGTCGGACAGGACCTGCGCGAACGCTCCCGTCTCGACGGGCAGGGAGTCCCTCCGTCGACGTTCGGCAGTCGCGGTCAGCCGGGGTGGCCGCGACTGACCGAGCGGTTCGGCCTGTCCAAACCGGTTGTCGCCCGGGTGAACGGCTATGCCCTCGGCGGGGGCTTCGAACTCGCCCTCGCCTGTGACCTCATCATCGCCTCCGACCAGTCGGTCTTCGCACTGCCCGAGGCGACCCTGGGACTGGTGCCCGGTGCCGGAGGGGCCTTCAGACTCGCACGACAGATACCTCTGAAGATCGCCATGGGCTATCTGCTGACCGGCCGCCGGATGAGTGCAGACGTGGCGCTGCGCCTGGGGCTGGTCAATGAGGTCGTGCCTGCCGAGGAGTTGGATGACGCGGTCACCGCATGGACCGATGCGCTGCTCTGCAGCGCTCCCCTGGCCGTGCGTGCCATCAAGGAGGCCGTGATGCGCTCTGTCGACATGCCCCTGGAGGAAGCGTTCGTCACCCCCTTCCCTTGGGAGCAGCAGCGAAGGCACAGCGCGGATGCCGTCGAGGGCCCGCGCGCCTTCGCGGAGGGGCGTGAACCCGTGTGGCGGGGGCGCTGACGGCAGGTACCCGACACCTCACGCGCTGACCCCGCCGCGGGACGGCCCCACGGGCCACGGGTTCCCCTCAGGAGCGCTGTGGGACCGCCGCGGCGACGGGCAGCCTCCGGCAGCTCGTCCGCCCGGCCCTCCAGTTCGGCATGGCGGTGTCCATGGTGACCTCGGCCCGCTCGGGAGGCTGAGGTCGCCGCCCTCGCGGAGGTCGGTCACCTTCTGACCAGCGTGACCGTCTCCGCCGACTCGCGGACGCGATGGCACTCAGCCGCACCACCCTGAGCGCCGCCTCGGCCGTCGCGACGCTAAATGCCGTCGACACCCCCTCGAAGGTCCTGCACCTCACCTACTGGGAGGTGGACGACGAGGAAGCCGCGCATCTCGCCGACCTCGTAGCGGGAACGGGGATCGACGTTCAGCTCAGCCCCGTGCTCCTCTCCGAAAGCGCCCTGCGCCGGGACAGCCGATCGGTCCAGCACTCGCTGATCCAGAGAGCGCGCGACACGGACTCGACCAGTACTTCCGCCTGTCCAACGGATACCGCTCCTACCTCGACGACCTGCGGCAGCTGCAGCTGTCCAAGGAGGAGAGCAACCCTTGCCGGTCGGCCACCCCCTACATGTCGGCTGACGGCGAGGTGCGGCCCTGCCCCTACAGAGCATCGAGGTCAGTGTCCATGCCCCACGTACCGAGATCCGAGCCTTCCTCGACGCGCCGACCACGGCTCGCATTGTACCCGACTGCGCCGCCATCTGCCGCCCTGCGTCCCGCGACTGCGCGGCAGCCTGACCTTGGGGGTCCACGGGCAACGTGTGGATCACCCAGCCCTCCAGGGGCGTCGTCATGATCCCTTGGAAGCGTGGGCGAGAAGGGTACTCGCGGTGCCATCACACCTTGCCACCGCCAGACGGCGGCGTCCTCATTCAGCCCGATGACGGGGGCAAACAGGCGGGGCATTGGACCTTAGAGGGCGTTTGATCTAGGCAGATTGCCGCTTATGCCCTAGTAGGGCTTGGTCAGGTTCAGTCTTTGGTGGCGTGTCCAGTTGAGTGGCTGTGTCGTTGATCGGGTGTGACGCCTGAGGACTTGGCCGCGGTGCGGTGTGATCTGGAGGATTTCGCGGCGGAGGTTTTCGAGCCGTTCGCGCGGAATGATCAGCGTCGGTGGGGGCGGGTCTACCTGCGTGGGCTGCTGACCGACGGGCAGCGCAAGTCGGTCGAGCCGATGGCCGCCCGGCTGGGCGAGGACGGGAACCGTCAGGCCCTGGCCCACTTCATCACCACCAGTCCGTGGGATCCGGCGCATGTGCGGGCCCGGCTGGCCTGGAGGATGGAAAGGGCGATCCGGCCCACCGTGCTGGTCTTCGACGACACCGGGTTCCTCAAGGACGGCAATGCCTCGGCGTGTGTGTCGCGGCAGTACACCGGCACCGCGGGCAAGGTCACCAACTGCCAGGTGGGCGTCTCCCTGCACATGGCTTCGGATCATGCCTCGGCGGCGGTCGACTGGCGGCTGTTCCTGCCCGAGACCTGGGCGCCCGGGTCGGTGAAGGCGGATCCGGACAAGGTCGCCCGCCGCACCGCCTGCGGTATCCCCGACGACATCGGGCATGTGGAGAAATGGCAGCTGGCCCTGGACATGCTGGATGAGACCCGCTCGTGGGGCATCGAGGTGCCGCTGGCCATTGCGGACGCCGGATACGGCGACGCCGCGGCCTTCCGGCACGGCCTGCAGGCCCGCGGCCTCAACTACGTCGTGGGCATCTCCACCACCCTCTCGGCCCAGCCCGGCCCCGCGGTGCCGGTCGCCGAGCCGTACTCCGGGACCGGGCGCCCGCCGGTGGCGAAGTACCCCGACAAGCCGCAGTCGGTGAAACAGCTGGTCATCGCGGCCGGCCGGAAGGCGGCGAAGCCGGTGCAGTGGCGTGAGGGATCCCGGCCCGGCACGGGCCGCAGCGGCTTCAAGCGGATGTACTCGCGGTTCGTGGCCTTGCGGATCCGGCCTGCCGGACGCGAGGTCCGCCAGACTGTTGACGGACCGGAACTGCCGGAGTGCTGGCTCCTGGCCGAGTGGCCAGCAGGCCAGGCCGAGCCGGTCCAGTTCTGGCTCTCCGACCTGCCCGCCGACACCCCGCTGACCACCCTGGTCCGCCTGGCCAAGCTCCGCTGGCGCATCGAACACGACTACCGCGAGATGAAGCAGGCCCTGGGCCTGGCCCACTTCGAGGGCCGCACCTGGAACGGCTGGCACCACCACGTCACCCTCGTCTCCGTCGCGCACGCCTTCTGCACCCTGCAACGACTGGCCAGAGCCCCAAAAGACACGGCGCTGGCCTGACCCTCTACCGGATCATCCGCGAGCTACAAACCCTTCTCGCGACATGGAACGGCGCCTGCCCCACCTGTCACCGCGACATACCCACCCCAATACGGACCTGACCAAGCACTACTAGTAGGTTCCTCGCCAGGTTGGTGTGGTCTCGTCCGTTATGCGTTTGGCGCGGTTGTCGATCGAGGCGATGTGAATCATGGCTTCGGAGCTGGCGGTGAGAGTCTCGTAGTCGCGGGCGAGGCGGCGGTGCATCATGATCCAGCCGATACTCCGCTCTACTACCCAGCGCCTTTTCAAGACCTGAAAGCCGCGGGTTTCAGGGTTCCTGTTGACGACTTCGACATCGATTCCGAGGGTGGCCCCGTGCTCGACCACGGATTTCTTGAAGCCGGTGTCGACCCAGCTCTTCGCGATGGTCGGGTAGGCCGCTTTCGCCTGTTCGAGGAGGCGTATTCCCATGGCATTCTCGGAGAGGCCGGCGCCGGCGACGGTCACGGCGAGGATGAGGCCGATGGTGTCGGTGAGGATGCCGCGCTTCCTGCCCACGATCTTCTTCGCGGCGTCGGTTCCCTGGCTGGTCAGGGGCACATTGATGGAGGTTTTGACGCTCTGGGTGTCGATGACGGAGGCGGTCGGCTCGGGCTTTCGGCCTTCCTTGACGCGGGCCAGTCCGGTCAGGTCGTAGTTGATCTGGGCGAAGATTCCCTCGTCGCGCCAGGCCGCGTAGTAGGCGTAGACGGTGCCGTGGCTGTAGTAGGCGTAGACGGTGCCGTGGCTGGGGAAGTCGTGCGGAAGGTATTTCCAGGGGATTCCCGTGCGGTTGATGTAGAGGAGCGCGTTGAACACATCGCGTAACTCAACCTTGGCCGGCTGGCCCGTGGGTCTGCGTTCGAGCCGGGCATTCCGCCAGGCCGTCAACGTCGGCTCGATCAGGGCCCACCGGGCGTCGGACAGGTCGCTGGGGTACGGCTTGCGCTCGCTCACGGCACAGCGTGAGCATGGACATGCCGGAAGATGTCGTTCCGCTGGCAACTGGGAGGTTCTGCGGTATCTCTACGCCAGACGGGTTTCCGGGCAAAGAAGCGGATGAGACGGGCAGGAGGGTTCTCGGTCTGCCGGGTGACATTCCTCCTCTACAGGCTGAACCGCATCAAAGCAGGGCAGTCGCATAAGCGGCATAATGCCCTTGACCTGGGTAAACGCCCTCTAAGGAAGGTCGATGTCGAACCCCTGCGGGGTCGGCAGGGTCCTGAAGCCGAGGGTCTCGACGGCGACCTTCAGTTTTCCTCCCCCCTTCTCCCTGCGGAACCTGTTGTAAGCGTCCATTCCGAACAAGGTCTGCAATGCCTTGCCCAACTCCAATGAGGTCAGGCGGCGTTCCTCTCCCCGGGCTTGCTTCAGAAGGTCGTGAATGGCCTTCTGGAAGTCCCCAGCCCCCGTGGCCGCGCTGGCGGCCAGCGAGGGAACGCAGCACCGCCGGATCGACCCCGATAGGGCCCAGGAGCGGGAGCGGGTACCGCGGGCCCGGCTTCAGGCTCGTCCGGTTGTGGTTCGGGCACCGGTGCCATGCCCGTGTGTGCAGGTACGGAGGAGACGACTGGACTCGACGTGCCCAAGGGCCCGACCACCTTGGGAGGCGCGGCGTTGATCAGCGCGTCGGGTGTCTCGCCAGGGTAGGTGGGTTCCCAGGCACGCAGTTCCTCGTAGCTGAAACCGAGGTAGAACTCAACGGGCTCGTTAATGTCACGGGTCTGCCAGAACTGGTTCCGGGGAGCGAAGAAGGCCGACAACTGGCTGCGGGCGATCCTCAGCCGTCCGGACTGGGGACCCTTGATTTCCTCAATGATTCCGCTGACACGTACCAGCTCCTGTGGGTGACTCCAAAAGCCTGTTGGCCCGTGGTGCCAGCGGCCCAATTCGCCGAAGTGCACTAGCGGATGCGGGCGGGAGCTACCTCCGAGCCACTCGAAGCTCCACTGCCTGCGGTGCTGGCGGCTCAGACGCTTGCATTCCTCTAGGTAGTAGCGGATGCCCTCTTCGTCCCGCGCGTCGCCCCGGTACCAGATGAGGAAGTTCAGGATGTAGCTGTAGTAGTTCGCATCGAGGCTGTCTCGCTCGGAGGCGAACCATGCTAGCCGCTCAAGGGCATGGGTCTCGGAATACTCGGGGAGTCTCCTGTAGGATTGGAACCATAGCCGTAGGTCGGCGTCGGTGGCCTGGCCGTTGTTGATCCGCCCTTCGGTCATCTCGGCGATGGTCCGCGTCTGCTCCTCAGTCAGACGCGACCAGTCCCGACCGGCCTTCGCGTACAGGGTGCGGGCGATGGCTAGATCCACTTCGGGGTTGTCGCCGCGGCGGCGCACCTCCTGCCACTGCTCGACGAGCCTCTCGACGTCGCCATAGAGTGCGGTCAGTCGCCGATCGAGCTTCCGGTAGTACTTGCCTTCGGCGTTGACATTTCGGAGGTTGTCGAGCAGTTCCTCGGCCCGCCCGATCTGCTCCGTTACCCATACGGCCGCCACGAGGACGACGCCTAACACCGAACCACCATGACAACCTCAGACCACCGCCATCACCGAGCAGCAAGCCCGCTCAGGCAGCCTCGTAACTCATTCGCAGCAGCGGCTCAGCCCGCAGAAGGTCAGCTTCGCTTCGCATCCGTACCTCGACATCACCGGTGCCGTGGTGGCCGATCTGGCGGGCGTGGCTGACGCACGCGAAATTTCGTAGGCGCGGTACGCGCGGGACTGCTTGCGGTCGACGCTGCTGACGTCCTCTCCGAACCCACGCACCAGCGGGCCGCTGGCCGTCGCTCCGGGCGGGCGTCGCCGTCACCTTAGCTACCGGCTCAAGCGCGAGAAGGCCGGTGCCGAAGAAGCTGTAGCGGACCAGGTCGATGGTGCGGCGGGTCTCGCGCACGGCGTGGACGTCGTATCGGGTGAAGTCCTCCGCGATGCAGATCAGCCGGGGACTGCTCCACAGCACCTGGGAAGCGGCGTCCGCCCCGAGCCGGTCGCGGACCAGCTGCTGGAACTCGGCCCCGTGGTCGGTCAGCCACGCCAGCGAGCGTCAAATGAGCGTCACGAGCGTCATCTCAGCGTCAAGATATCGCCCGTAACGCCCACAGTGCACATAATGCGCACCGGCAAAACCGCAGGTCAGGCGCCCTTCGCGATCGGTTCAAGGATCGCGACGCACTCCACGTGGTGGGTCATAGAAATAAGATCTAGCGAAAACATGTGAAAGGAAACCGCAGGTCAGCGGCCTGGACGGCGCAAATTGGACAGGGTACCGGTGTGCGTTACGTGCGGAGTGGGCGTTATGTGCAGCGCGCTGACGCTTCTTGGCTGCCTCTGGCCGGGCGAACAGGGCCCGGGCAGCCGAGTGCGTCGCCGCCTGCCCCACCGGACCTTGCGGTCCACCTGAGCCCCACACTTCGTCGATGCCGGTCTACCCACACGTGATCAGACGGCCTGCGTCGAGGGCCGCGGTGCGGTCGGCCAGGGCGTCGGCGGCTACCCGGTCGTGGGTGATGAACACCAGGCTGAGCGATGCCCGGTCGCGGAGCCCCGTCAGGACGGCGAGGATGGCATCGCGCGTGGCGGGGTCGAGGCCGGAGGTGATCTCGTCGCATATCAGGACCTTGGGCTCTGCCAGCAGTGCCCGGGCCAGGGCGGCCCGCTGGAGTTCGCCGCCGGACAGTGCACCGGGGCGGCGCAGGGTCAGGTCCTCGGCCAGTCCCAGTTCCTCCAGGGTTCGGGTGGCGGCTTGGCGTGCGGTGTCCCGGTCGGCTCCGCGGAGTCGGGCCGCCGTGCGGGCGACCTGGTCGATGACCGGCCGGTGTTCGTCGAAGGCTGCCTTGGGGTCCTGGAACACGTACTGGACGGCGGCCAGTTCGGCGGGGGTGCGGGCGCGGAGGCTGCGCGGCAGCGGGTTCCCGTCGAGCAGGACCGTCCCCTCGTACGCGGAGTGCAGTCCGGCCAGGCACCGGCCGAGGGTGGTCTTGCCGCTGCCGGAGCGGCCGACCACGGCCAGGCACTCCCCCGGCGCGACCGACACCGTGATGTCGTGCAGTACCGGAACGGTGCCGCGCGTGGTCCGGTGCCGTGCGGTCAGGTCCCGTACCTCCAGACGCCCTCCGCTCCCGGGTGCGGCAGGGCGGGGCCGGTGGGCCGCCGGCTGCGCGGGGGTGGGCAGCACCTCGTCCACCGATCCCTGGGCCACAACCCGGCCGGCGCGCAGTATGACCGCGTCGTCGGCCAGCTGTCGTACGACGTCCAGGTCGTGGCTCAGCAGGACAATGGCGATGCCTTGCCGGGCGACGTCGGCCAGGGCCTCGACCACGCCCTGTTTGGTGGCCGGGTCCTGGCCCGTGGTGGGTTCGTCGGCGACGATCACCTTGGCGCCGAGGAGCAGGGCCTGGGCGATGACGACCCGCTGCTGCTGGCCGCCGGAGAGCTGGTGGGGGTAGCGGCGCAGCACCATCGCGGGGTCGGGCAGCTGGGCCAGGCGCAGGGCGTGCTCGACGCGGTCGTGGATCGCGCGGCGGGTTCCGCCCCGGCGGGCGGCGATGTCCCACAGCAGTGCTCCGGCGCGCCGGGCGGGGTTGAGGACGGCGGCGGGGTGCTGGGGTACGTACCCGACGGCGCCACCGCCCGGGGTGCGGATTCGGCCGTCGATGCGGGCGCCGGGCGGAAACTCGCCGAGCAGGGCGCGTCCGGTGGTGGTCTTGCCACTGCCGGAGGGCCCGATGAGGGCGGTGACGCGGCCGGCGCGGGCCGTCAGGCTCACTCCGTCGACGAGCGTGCTGCCCGCCACCTCCACGCGCAGGTCCTCCACTTCCGCGACCGGGTTCATCCTCGACCTTCTTTCCTCGTGGCTTTGGCGGCCGGTGTGTGCAGGGCGGCGTCGAAGAGCAGGTTGGTGCCCATGGACAGAGCGGCGATGAGGAGTGCGGGCACCACCACGGCCCACGGCTGGAGGAACATTCCCGTGCGGTTGCGGTCCACCATCACCGCCCAGTCGGCGGCATCCGGCTCGACTCCGATCCCGAGGAAGGCGGCCGTGGCCACCAGGTAGAGCGCGCCGGTCAGCCGGATTCCGGCGTCGGCGGCCAGGGTGCGGCGCATGGAGCGGGCGACGTAGCCGAAGGCCGTACGCCACCAGGACTCCCCCTGCATCCGCAGGGCCTCGACGGCGGGCCGGGAGGAGATCTCGGCCGCCGCCGCGTGCACGACCCGCGCGGCCTCGGGTACGGCGGCCAGCCCGACCAGGACGGCCAGCCCGGCCGGCCCCGGGGTCAGGGTCGCCGCGACCAGCAGGACCAGCAGGAGGGACGGCACGGCGATCAGTACGTCGAGGGGCCGCATGAGGGCCTCCTCCAGCCAGGTGCGGTGGGTGAGCGCGGCGGTCAGCCCGAGGGGGACGGCCACCAGATAGGCGAGGCCGGTGGCCGCGAGGGCCACGAGGACCACGGAGCGTCCGCCGAGCAGGACCTGCCGCCAGACGTCCCGGCCGCTGAAGTCCGTGCCGAGCCAGTGCCCCGGGCCCGACGCGAAGGAGACCGAGCGCGGCCCGGCCGGTCCGGCGAGGAGCGGTCCGAGGACGGCCAGCAGCAGGGGGACGGCGATGAGCCCCACGGCGAGCGCGTACCGGGGCAGACGGGGCTTCACGCGACCACCTCCGCACGCGGAGCGAACCGGCGGGCGACGAGGTCGGCCCCGAGATTGGCCAGGACGGTGACCACGCCGAAGACGACGGCCATGCCCTGGACGACGGGTACGTCCCGGGCGGCGACGGCGTCGATGAGCACGGTCCCCAGGCCCGGGATGACGAAGAGGGCCTCGACGACGATGACCCCGCTCAGCAGCCAGTCGCAGGTCCGGGCCAGCTGCTGGGCGGCCGGGGCGAGGGCGTTGGGCAGGGCGTGCGCCCAGCGCACGCGCCCGCCGCCGACGCCGTAACGCAGCGCCTGGGCGACATACGGCGAGGCCATGGCGTCGATCATCCCGGCGCGGACGAGACGGCTGATGGTGCACACGGGCCGGGAGATGAGGACGAGGACGGGCAGGACCAGTACGGCCGGGTCGGTGAGCGGGTCCGCGCCGACGGCGGTGGGCGGCAGCCAGCCCAGCCACAGTCCGAACACGGTGGCCAGCAGCACGCCGAGGGCGAATTCGGGTACGGAGTGCACCGCCAGGGTCAGCGCGCTGAGGGTGCGGTCCAGTGGGCCGCCCTCGCGGCGGGCGCAGAGCACGCCGAGCCCGGCCGACAGCGGGAGCAGGACGACGAGGGTGGCGGACGCGAGCAGCACCGTGGGCCCGAGGCCGCCGGCCAGGTAGCCGGAGACGGGCCGTCCGCTGACCAGGGAGGTGCCGAGGTCGCCGTGGAGAAGTCCGGCGGCCCAGTCCAGGAAGCGTTCGGCGGTGGGCCGGTCCAGGTCCAGGGCCGCGCGGATACGGGCGATGCGCTCGGGGTCGGGCTGGTCGCCGGCCAGGGCGACGGCCGCGTCCCCGGGCAGGGCCTCGGTGAGCGCGAAGACGAACAGGACGACGGCCGCCGTCTGCCCCAGGCCGAGGAGCAGGCGGCGGCCGACCCAGTGGAGGTGGAGGGTCACGCGATCCAGATCTTGTCGAAGCGGGCCCAGTCGAGGGTGTTGGCGGGGGCCTTCGCGTCGACGCCGTGCACGGTGGGCGCGGTGGCGACGATCCAGTCGGCGAAGCCCCAGATCAGGAAGCCGCCTTCGTCGTACAGGCGGCGCTGCATGCGCTCGTAGAGGGCGGCCCGCTCCTTCTCGTCACGGGTGGACTGGGCCTGCTGGTACAGGTCGTCGAAGTCCTTCTGCTTCCACTTGGTGGCGTTGGTGGTGGAGCCGGTGAGCAGGCGCTGCGAGATGTGGGACTCGATGGGCATGGACCCGGACCGGTAGGAGGCGAAGGTCCCGTTGTCGAGGATGTCCTTCCAGTACGTGTCCTTGTTGCCGACCTTGACCTCGACGGTGACCCCGGCCTTTGCCGCCTGCTCCTTGAAGATCCCGGCGGCCTCGACAAAGCCGGTGGCGGCGGGAGCGGTGTCGAGGGTGACCTTGAGGTTCTCGGCGCCGGCCTCCTTGAGGAGGGCGCGGGCCCGCTCCAGGTCCTGGGTGCGCTGGGGCAGGCCGGAGGCGTAGTACCGGTACCCCTTGCCGAAGAGGTCGTTGCCGACCTCGCCGGCGCCGGAGAGGGCGCCGTCGACGAGTTCCTTGCGGTCGGCGATGAGGAAGAAGGCCTGGCGGACCCGCGGGTCGTTGAACGGAGGCCGGTCGGTCTTCATCACGAAGCCCTGCATGGAGCTGCCGGGCAGCCGGATGACCTCGATCTTCCCCTTGCCCTCGTGGGTGCGGGCGGTGGCGGGGCTGAGCTCGTGGGCGTACTGGACCTGCCCGCCGAGCAGTGCGCTGACGCGGGCCGACTCCTCGGAGGCGACGACGAATTCGACCTGGTCGAGGTGGGGGGCGCCCTCCCAGTAGGCGTCGTTGCGCTTGACGACGAGGGACTTGCCGGGGGTGAAGGCGGCGAAGGTGAACGGGCCGGAGCCGACGGGCTTGTCGAAGGAGGTGGTGTCCTTGGGGATGATGTACGCACCGAACGCGGCGAGGACGTTGGGGAATTCGGCGTAGGGGCGCTTCAGCTTGAACTCGACGGTGGACGCGTCGAGGGCGCGGCTGGCCGCGAGGTCGATGGGCTCCAGGGAGGCCTTGGCGCGGAAGGTGCCCTTGGGGTCGGCGATGCGGCGGTAGCTGTAGAGGACGTCCTCGGCGGTGACCGGGCGGCCGTCGTGGAAGGCGGCCTTACGGAGGGTGATCTTCCAGGTGTCGAGGCTCTCGTTGGGCTCCCAGCGCTCGGCGAGGCGCGGTACGGGGGCGAGGTCGGCGCCGAAGTCGGCGAGCTTGTCGTAGAGGGCCTTGGCGCGGGCGGCGTCGACGAACAGGTTGGCGGCGTGCGGGTCGAGGGTCTCGCCCGCGCCTCCGCCGGGGAAGGCGGCGCGCAGCGTGCCGCCGCGCTGGGGGGTGCCGGCCGCTGCGGCGTTCTTGGGGTCGGCGGTCTTGCCGGTGTCGCCGGCGCAGCCGGCGGTGAGGGCGAGGGCGGCGGCGGTGGCCGTGGCGGTGGCGAGGAGGAATCCTCTGCGGGCGAAGCCGGAGCGGGGGTTGTTCACGGTGTGGTGTCTCCGTTTGCTGCTGGGGAGGGTGGTTCTAGTGGTGGAGCCGGGCGACGAGGTGCAGGCGGTCGGAACTCGTGGTCCCGGACGGGGAGTCGCCTTCGCGCCACGGCGGTTCGGTGCGCGGGCCGGGCCGGTCGTACAGGTCGAGGACCTCGAAGCCGGCGGTGGTGAGGAAGTACCGCAGCTCCTGGGGGAACAGCAGCCGCCAGGCGGACTGCTGCTCGGGCTGCTCCTTGGACGGGCTGCCGTCGTCGGCGCTCCAGGTGCGGTGGCGGCGCAGGAGTTGGGCGCCGTGATCGATCCACAGGGTGGTGTGGGAGGTATGGATGGTGCCGCGCCAGTCGAAGGAGGCGGTGCGCGGGCCGTCGAGGAGCTCGGTGTTGCCGAGGAAAAAGGCGCCGTTGCGCATCTCCGCGACGAGCAGGCCACCGGGGGCGAGGTGGGCGCGGCAGCGGTCGAGGAACGCCGTCAGGTCGTCGTTGGTGTGGCAGTAGAGGAGGGCGCTGTCCAGGCAGATGACCGCGTCGAAGGTGGCCCCGAGGTCGAAGTCCCGCATGTCGGCGCGGTGGTAGTCGGGGCCTGGGTGGGCGCGGCGGGCGTGGGCGAGCATGGTCTCGGCGGTGTCGATGCCGGTGACTCGGCGTCCGGCGTGGCGGTGCAGCCAGGCCGCGTCCCGGCCGGTGCCGCAGCCGACGTCCAGGACGCGGGGTCCCGCGCCGTGACGGCGCAGGGTGTCCTCGGCCCAACGGGCGGCGAGGTGGTCGGGGTCCGGGAAGCGCTCTTCGTAGAGCTCGGGATGGTCGGTGAGAAGGTTGCCGTTGCTCATCGGGTCTCGCTTAGGGAGCGGGGGTCGCGGTTCGGAGCGGCGGATGCCGCGTCCGCACATGGGTCCGGGTCCGGGTCCCGGTCCGGGTCCCGGGTGTCCGGGACGGTGGGTGCCTCCGCGGTGACGGGAGCGTCGGGCAGGAACCGGCGCCGGTGCAGCCGCGCAACAGCAGCCGCCGAGACGAAGCCGAGGCCCGTGCAGCAGGCGTAAGGAAACCATGCCGGGCCGGTGCGGGTGGCGGTGTCCATGGCCCACCCGACCCCCGCCCCGGCGCCCGCGGCGGCTACTCCGGACACGGCATAGAAGAGGCCGTAGAACGTGCCGGTCAGCTCCCCGCGGCCGAACGCGGGAATCAGCTCCATCACGAACGGCCCGGCGGTCATCAGCCCGAGGTGCAGCAGCAGCGCCCCGGCCAGCACCGGCAGCAGCCGCCCCGGGTGCTCCCCCGCCGCGCCCGCCACCAGCATGGGCGGTACGAAACCAAGCGCGCTGACGGCCAGCCCGGCGGCGATCCAGCGGCCGCGGCCGCCGCCCCGTGCGGACAGCCGGTGGGTCAGGCGCAGCTGGAACAGCAGGTTGGCAAGCGTCCCGGCGGCGAAGAGCAGCCCGACGGCGCCCGCCCAGCCGGTGGCCTGGCGCGCGGCGTGCGGGAGCAGCAGGTAGAGCTGGCTCTCCATGCCGTACATGCCGACCATGGCCAGGGCGAAGGCGACGAAGCGGCGGTTGCCCGCCACCTCCCGCCAGTCGCCGAGGACGGACCCGGCCGGACGCGGCACCGCACGAGCGGGCAGCACGACGGCCTGCGCAACGGTGAGCACCGCGAACACGCCCGCCGCTGTGAGCGCCGCCACCCGGAAACCGCCGAACAGCAGCAGGCTGCCCAGCAGCGGTCCGAGCAGCGCCCCGGCCGTGGCGAACACGTTGAACAGCGCGAACGCCTCGGCCTTGCGGTCGCCGGACTCCTGGGCGACGTACGTCCGTACGGCCGGGTTGAACAGGGCGCCGGCGAGCCCGCTCAGCACCGAGGCGGCGATCAGTACGGGCAGGGCGTCGCCGAACGCGAACAGCGCGAAGCCGAGAGTACGCAGTCCACAGCCCGCGATGATCACGCCGCGGGCGCCGAGGCGGTCGGCCGCCGAGCCCCCGATCAGGAACATGCCCTGCTGGCTGAGGTTGCGCAGGCCCAGGACCAGGCCGACCAGCGCCGCCGACATGCCGAGGTCGTCGGTGAGGTGGGTGGCCAGGTACGGGATGAGCACGTAGAAGCCGGTGTTGACGCCGAGCTGGTTGATCAGCAGGAGCCGCACGGCCGGCGGGAAGCCGCGCACCGCGGCGAGGGTTCTCACCGTGCGGCCCCTGCGGGTATGTGGGCCCGGCGCAGCACTCCCAGGCCGCCGCGCGGGGCGGGGCGTACGGTGCCGTCGGCGCCTCCGATCCCGGTCCACGGGTCGTCGGCGAGGAGCAGGTGCCCGTCGAGGTCGACCCAGCGGGCCCGGTCGACGAGGTGGACGGCGGGGGCGATGCCGAGCGAACTGGCCGTCAGGCAGCCGAGCATGAGGTCGGTGCCGCTGCCTGCCAGCGCGGCGTGGATGCGCAGCGCGGCCCGTACGCCGCCGCACTTGGCGAGCTTGACGTTGACCCCGTGGACCCGGCCGGCGAGGGCCACGGCGTCCTCGTAGGAAACGGCGTCCTCGTCGGCGATCACCGGAATCGGGGAAGCGATCGCGACCCGGGCCAGCGCATCGGGCCGGCCGGCCGCGATCGGCTGCTCCACCGCCGTGACGCCGAGGGCGGCGAAGCGCGGCAGCAGTGCGTGGGCCTGGTCCTCGGTCCAGGCGCCGTTGGGGTCGAGCAGCAGATCCGCGGCGGGCGCCCCTTCGCGGACGGCCTCGACCCGGGCAAGGTCCTCGGCTGGGTCGGGGGACCCCGCCTTGACCTTCAGGACGGTGAACCCGGCCACGGCGAGCCGACTCGCCTGGGCGGCAGCGGAGACAGGCGGGACGATACCAATGGTGCGGGCCGTGGCCGCCGACGGAGGCAGAGGACTGCCGAGGAGTTGGTGAGCGGGTTCGCCGGCCCGTTTGCCGGTGAGGTCCAGTACGGCGGCCTCGACCGCGGCAAGGACTCCCGCGGGCAGGTCGGCGCCGAGGGAGCCCGCAGGTGCCAGCTCGGCCCAGGCGGTCTCGGGGTCCGGCAGGCGCTCGAACGCCGGGCGTACGGCGCTCAGGTAGCGCAGGATGCGCTGGGTGGGCAGCCCGAGATAGTCGCTGCTGACAGCCTCCCCCCAACCGCGCAGCCCGCCGTGCTCCAGACAGACCCAGACGGCGTCGCGGCGGGCCATGACGGAGCGGGAGATCCGCAGCGGTTCCGCCAGTTCCAGCGAGGCGGTGTGCCAGGTGAGTCTCATACGGCACCTCCGGGGGCCGGAACGCGGGTGGCAGGGGTTCCGCCACGGGGCGCGGCGACGGGATCGAGGACGGTGCGGCAGCGGACCCAGCCAAACGCCTCAGCCGCACGCGGGTGCGGGATCTCCAGCGGGCGGGTGGCCAGGGCAGCGGCGGTCAGTCCGTGGGCGTGGCAGAAGTCGTCGTCGTACACGGTGCCGAGGTAGCGGTGCGGGCCGTCGGGGAAGACGGTCGCGACGACGGCGCCGGGCTCGGCCCGAGCCGCCCACGCGGAGACCAGGGCGACGGCGCCGGTGCTCCAGCCGCCGCTGACGAAGCTGCCACGGGCAAGCCGGCGGCAGGCGTCGACGGCCTCGGCGGGGCCCACCCAGTGCACCTCGTCGAACGCTCCGTGGCGGACGTTGCCGGGGTGGATGCTGCTGCCGAGTCCGCGCATCAGGCGCGGCCGGGCGGGCTGGCCGAAGATGGCGGAGCCGACGGAGTCGACGCCCACCACCTTCAGCCGGGGCCAGCGACGGCGCAGCGGGCCGACCAGTCCGGCGCTGTGACCGCCGGTTCCCACGCTGCACACCAGGACGTCCAAGTGGTCGAGCTGGCCGATCAGTTCTGCGGCCATCGAGCGGTAACCCGCGGGATTGTCGGGGTTGTTGTACTGGTCAGGCCAGTAGGCACCGTCAGTCCGCGCCAGGACCTCGCGCAGCCGGGCGATACGGGCGGCCTGCCATCCGCCCTTGTCCGCGGGTCGGTCGACGAGCTCCAGGCGGGCGCCGTAGGTACGCAGCAGCTGCCGCATGGACGGTTCGAGTTCGGTGTCGCCGACGAGGACGACGGGATGACCGAGCGCCTGTCCGGCGAAGGCCAGCCCGACGCCCATCGTCCCGGAGGTGGACTCCACGACCGGCGCGCCGGGGCGCAGCTCACCGCGCCGTCGGGCACCGGCCAGCATGGACATCGCCGCGCGGGCCTTCATCCCGCCGGCGCTGAGGCATTCGAGCTTGGCCCAGAACCCGGGATGGGGGTGGGGAAGGTCGGTGCGGATACGGGCGAGCGGGGTGCGCCCCAGCAGGGGCAGCAGATCGGGGTTGGCGGCAGCGGCGTCGGACCGGTGCATGGGCGGAGCCAGGGTCACGGACAACCTCCGTAGCGGTGGATGACCCCGGGGCCGCCGTCGAGCCAGAAGAACGGGTACGGCTCGGCGGACACGGCGCTCACCCCGGCTCCGAGGAAGCGGGGCAGGACGGCGCTTCCGGTCTGGGCGAACATCACAAGGGGCTTGCCCGTCCGGGCGGCGTGGTCGAGCAGGCTCTGGAAGGTGCCGTTGCCGAGGGTCATGCCGGAGGCGAGGACGGCGCCGCAACGCTCGAGCTGAGCGGCCGTATCGGTCAGGACGGGCTCGCCCCACTCGGTGGTGCCGCCCTTGAGGTCGCACGGCAGGTAGTCGAGGCCCCGCGCATGCAGCTGCTCCAGGAGCGAGTTCACCACTCCGACCACCAGGACCGGGCGGCGCTCGTAGGGCCCCGGGGCCTCATCGGGCAGGAGGTCGACGACGGCACGGGCCCGGGCCTTGGAACGGCTCAGGGAACTGCCGGCAGGCAGCGGATACGGGTGGGCGCCGTTGCCGGGCGTGTGCGGGCGTACGTGAGCCAGGTAGGCATCGAGGGCCGCGATCCGCACCGGCAGGAGCGAATGGCCGAGCAGGTCGGCGACGGTGGCGCCCACGCAGTCGTCGAGGGTGCCCCCGGGCAGCGCCCCGGGCTCCACGGCGCAGGACCCGACGGCCGCGTCGAGGCGCAGGCTCAGCACTTCGTTGCGGTAACCGCTGCTGCGCCCGTGGTGCCGGACGGCCTGGGCTGTGGTGAACGCGAGCGAGATCCGCTCGTGGGCGGGGTCGGGGCCGTACGCCCCGTCACGGACGGCATCGAGAAGCTGGTCAACGGTCCGGATCACGGGGTCTCCGTGCCCGGACCCTTCTGTGCCGCGCGTGTGCAGGGCAGGCAGGGACGTCACGCGGGCACCGCCGCGGAGGGTTCGTAACAGGGGCGCAGGCCGGCCAGCAGCCGCTCGGCAGCAGCGCGGGCGCCGCCGCCCTCGGTGTCGGCCGTCATGACATGCCCGAGGTATTCGTTGTTGCTGGTGGCGGCCCGCACGGTGCGGCCGGGCTCTGCGAGGGTGAGCTCCAGCACCTCGGGCCGGGCGCGGACGTCTTCCTCACCCTCGATGCCGACCAGGGTGCCGGTGGTGTCGGTCAGCAGGAACGCGATGGCGGCGCTGCGCACTCCGGTCTCTCGCGGTGCGAGGTCCGGCACGTGGCCGAGGGCCACGTCCACGCAGGCGGTCGCCAGGTCGACGCCCGTGACGTGGCGGACCAGTTCGGTGATGCGGTTGCCGGCCGGGCGCGGGTTGACCTCCACCAGCCGGGGGCCGTCGGGCGTCAGTTTGATCTCGGTGTGGCAGACCACCTGATCCAGGCCCAGTGCCTTGACCGCCCGCAGCGCGGTCTCGGCGGCCTCCGACGCCAGGGCCTTGTCGAGACCGGCCGGGAACATGTGGCCGGTCTCGATGAAGGCGGGCGCCCCACCGATGCTCTTGTCGGTGACGCCCACGACATGGGTGGCACCGCCGAAGGATACGGTCTCCACGCTGACTTCGGGCCCGTGCAGCAGCTCTTCGAGGAGGATGACGGGCGTACGGTCCTGGCCACGGGCGTTGACCGGGAACTCGGCGAGGGCCTGGCAGGCGAGTTCCAGTTCGCGCTCGTCGCGCACCGCGCGGACCAGCATGCCCGCACACAGGTCCACCGGCTTCACGACGAGCGGGTAGCCGATCTCACGAGCCGCTGCCGCCGCCTCCCCCGCGCCCTCGCAGAGCGCGAACCGAGGCCCGGGCACTCCCGCTTCAGCGAGCACACGGCGCGTCAGGTCCTTCCGGCACGCCGCCTCGACGGCCTCCGGAGTAGGCCCGGGCAGGCCGAGCCGCCGGGCGGTGTGCGCGACGGCCGGCAGGTAGTAGTCGCACGAGGAGACCACCCCGTCGAAGCTGAGTACGGCATGCAGCCCCTCGAGCCGCTCAAGCAGAGCGCCCGTGTCGTTGGTGTCCGCCGCGATGACGTTGCGGGCCGTGAGCAGCGGGTGCGGCCCCTCGCCTGCCTGGTTCGAGCGCAGGTAGTGGTGCAGGTCGCGGGTGACGAAGGTGAACTCGTGCCCGTCTTCGCGGATCGCCCTGGGCAGCAGCCTGCTCATCGACCCCACCCAGCTTTCGATCACCAGCAGATGTCCCACCGGAACTTCCTCCCAGACTGCCGTCGGCTCTGTGCGACGCAGACGTTATCTGAAATCGTTTTCATTTCCAATACGACAGTTTTCCGATAGCCTGCGGCCCCCGGAGCATGAGAGGCGGAGTGTGATGACAGAGCTGACGCGAGATCAGAGGGTCGGGCCCTACACGGTGCGGCACGCGAGAAGCGAGGACGTGCCCGGTGCCCGGAGCGTCATGCTGGACACCTTCTACCGGGAATTCGACTACGGGTACGTGCCCGCCTGGCACCCCGACGTCGTCGACCTCGACGGCACATATCTGCGGCATCCGCGGCACACCCTCGTCGTGGCCGTAGGCGCCGACGGCGAAGTGGTCGGCACCACCGCACTCAACTCACGCGGCCCCGCCCACCCTCCGCACCCGCTCAGCCTCGTCGAGCGATACCCCTCCGGACGGACCGCCCAGCTGCTCCGCGTGTACGTACGCCCCGAGCACCGGCGCCACGGGCTGGCCCGCGCCATGGTGCACACCGCCTGCGCGTTCGCCGCGTCCGTACCCGGCTACGAGCGCATCTACCTGCACACCAACGTCGACATCCCCGGCGCGGAAGGCTTCTGGCGGAGCATCGCCACCGAGGTCTTCGACGCCCGCACCACCGGCGAGCACGGCGGATACGGGACCGTCCACTTCGAGATGCCGCTCCCGGTGCCGGAAACCGGTCCCGGGCCGGTGACGGGACCGACCGGACCCGACCGCGAGCCGGCCGGCGTCATGTGACCCGTCGCTCCTCCAACGGCGCCGGCCTGAGCGTGTCCTCCTCCACCCGGGGCAGGTGCGGAGTGTGGTTGACCAGGCGGGCGGAGTTGCCGACGACCGCGATGCTGCTGGTGTTGTGCAGCAGCGCCGCCAGCACCGGATTGATGGAGCCGCCCGCGCCCGCGACCAGCCCGAGCAGGTTGACGCCGATGGCGAGCCCGTAGTTCTGCCGTACGACGCGCAGGGTGTGCCGGCTGAGCTCGACCACGGCCGCGACCTGGCGCAGGTCGTTGCCCGCGAGTGCGATGTCCGCGGTCTCCAGGGCCACATGGGAGGAGTGCTCGCCCATCGTGATGCCGACGTCCGCCAGAGCCAGCGCGGGGGCGTCGTTCGTGCCGTCGCCCACCATCGCCACGATGTGGCCCTCGGCCTGGAGGTCGCGGATCAGCTGGAGCTTGGCCTCCGGCAGGGCGTGGGCGTGGACTTCGGTGATGCCGAGGGCGTCCGCCACGACCTGGGCGGTTTCCGGGGCGTCACCGGTGAGCAGGACCAGCCTCGAGACGCCCAGGTCACGCAGTTGCCGGACGACGATGTCGGCGCCCGCCCGGACGGCGTCGGAGACCCCGAGCAGGCCGATGAACTCCTCGTCCTGGGCCAGGCAGATGACGGTCTCGCCACCGCGGCGCAGGTGGTCGGTCCAGCCCTGGGCGTCCTCGGTGAGCTCGATGCCGTGCCGGCGCAGCAGGGCGGGGCTGCCCACCAGGAGGCGAGTGCCGTCGAGTTCGGCGCGCATGCCCATGCCGAGTACGACCTCGCAGGCCTGGTGGAGGGGGACGTGCAGGTGCTGCTCCGCGGTGTGGGCGACGATGGCCTGGGCGAGCGGGTGGCGGGCGTGGAGCTCGCCGGAGGCGGCCAGGCTGAGCACCTCGTCGGCGCCGAAGCGCTCGCTGAGGGTGACGACGCTGGTGACGAGGGGCTTGCCGAAGGTGAGGGTGCCGGTCTTGTCGAAGACGACGGCGGTGACCCGGCCCACACCTTCGAGGTGGGTGCCGCCCTTGATGAGGGTGCCGCGGCGGGCTCCGTTGCCGATGGCGGCGCTGATGGCGGTCGGGGTGGCCAGGCCCGCGGCACACGGGCAGGCGATCAGCAGCATCGTCATCGCCCGGCGCGCGTCGCGGGTGACGACGTACGTCAGGGCGGCGAGCGCGAAGGAGACCGGCACGAAGCGCTGGGTGAAGCGGGTGGCCACCGTCTGGATCGGGGCCCGGTCGGTCTGGGCCTCCTCGACCCGGGTGATGATGCGGCCGACCGTGGTGTCCCGGCCCACGGAGTCGGCGCGCACGGTCAACGAGCCGGAGGTGACGATGGTGCCGGCGTAGACGTGGGAACCCGCCCGGGCGTAGACCGGCAGGGCCTCGCCGGTGACCGCGGCCTGGTCGACCAGGGCCTCGCCGCCGGTCACGTGCCCGTCGACGGGGATCCGGTGGTGCTCGTACACGGCGACGACATCACCGGGTGCCAGCTCCTCCAGCGGGACCTCCACCTCCACGCCCTCCTCCCGGACCAGCCAGACCCGCTCCTCGCCGATGGTGAGCAGGTCCTCGATGGCGCGGCGGGTGCGGCGCAGGGTGAGGGTCTGGAGGAACTCGCCGATGTTGAGCAGCCACAGCACGGTCAGGGCGACCACGTTCTCGCGCAACACCAGCGAGATCACGGTCGCGGCGGTGACCAGCGTGTCGGTACCGGGATGACCCCGGCCGCGCAGCGTGCGCAGGGCTCCGCGGAAGAACGGCAGCCCCGTGAAGACGGTGACGACGCCCAGGAATCCGGAGGAGCCGATACCGATGCGGGGCCGGGCCAGCAGGCGGCGCACGGCCACGAACGCGAGGACCGCCCCGCCGACCACGAGCCGGGCGATCTCACCGGTGGAGGAGTCCGGGGCCGACCTGGTCGCCTTCGCCGGGGCCGATGCGGGCGGCGCCTCCTCCAGCGCGCGGACCAGCGCATCCACATCCAGATCGCCGGGCTCCATCCAGATCACGACACTGCCCGTGCGCGGGAAGATCCGCAGGGCACGGAAGCCGCCAAGATGGGTGAGGCGGTCGTCGACGAGTCCGGCGCAGCCGGGACGGTCCCGCAGCCACGGAACGGTCAGCCGGGCACGCCCCGTGGCGACCGACCGCACGAGTACCGCGGACATGATCAGTGCTCGTGGCCGTGGTCGTCGTGGTCGACCTTGACGGCCGAGGGCGGCGGGACCTCCTCGCCGAGCGAGGTACGGGCCTCCGCGAGCATGTCCCCGGCCTTGAGCCGGGCCTCCTCGGCGGCCGAGGACAGCCACCGGCTCGCCACGATGCCGCCCGCGAGCCCGCTCACCAGCGCCTTGCGCGCGGCGGGCTGGGCATCGGGGAGCTTCTTGATGATCAGTGCACCCACCACGCCGGACACCGCGTAGTGGGCCAGCTTGCCGGCGGCGGCGCCGACGATGGCGAGGGGATGCATGAACGCCTCCTTCCGTGCGCGCCCTGCCCGGGCACGACGGACCTCTCCTTCCAGTCTGGACCGGGGCGCGTACGAGGTCGAGCCGGGCCGCGGTCACCTGCTGGCCACGGGCCGGCGTTCGGGAAGAATCGCGGCCCGGGTGGCGTACCCGGCCCGCCGGGAGCCCACCAGCCGGCAGCCGAGGTAGATCAGGAACGCGAGGGTCGTCACGTACGGGCTGATGGGAATGCTGCTGCCCAGCGCGAGCAGGATGCCGCCCTCCATGGCGACCAGCGCGAAGAGCACGCTCAGTACGGGCAGCAGCACCGGGGACGCGGTGACCCGGGCCGCTGCTGCCGCCGGGGTGACCAGCAGGGCCAGCACCAGCAGGGCGCCCACGATCTGCACGCACAGAGCCACCGCCAGCCCGAGGACCAGCATGAACGCCAGCGACAGGGCCCGGACGGGCACCCCGCGGGACTCGGCCACGTCGGGATCGGCGCTGGCGAAGGTCAGCGGCCGCCAGACCACCGCGAGGGCCGCCAGCACGACGACGGACGTACCCACCAGCCAGGCCGTCTGGGGGGTGTCGACGGCGACGATCTGCCCGGTCAGGATGCCGAACTTGTTGGCCGCCCGGCCCTTGTAGAGGGAAAGGCACAGCACGCCCAGCCCCAGCCCGAACGGCATGATGATCCCGATCACCGAATTGCGGTCGCGGGCCCGGACCCCGAGCAGACCGATCGCGGTGGCCGCCATCAGCGAGCCGACGATCGACCCGGCGACGATGTTGAACCCGATCAGGAGCGCGGCCGCCGCGCCCGCGAAGGACAGCTCGCTGATACCGTGCACCGCGAACGGCAGGTCCCTCATGATCACGAAGACCCCGACGAGACCGCCCACCAGCCCCAGCAGGGCCCCGGCCAGCAGCGAATTGTGGACCAGTGCCAGCAGCTCCCCGTAGTTGTCGAAGTTGAAGATCTGCTGCCAGATGCCCGGATCCGCGCCGTCGCCGGCGACCGGCGCGACCAGGGCTGTCGCTGCCCTCATGGCGGTCCGCCCCCGTTCGGCCGGGCGCCGAGGTGGTGGGCGGGAGCCGCCGCGTCGGGTGCGCCGACGACCACGATCCGGCCCCGGACGCGTACGACGTCCACCTGGATCCCGTACAGCTCGGACAGCACGGCGGTCGTCATCACCTGCTCCGGCGGGCCGACCCGGAACCCGCCCCCGGCCAGGTAGAGCACCCGGTCCGCCGGCCCCAGGACCGGATTGATCTCGTGGGTCACGAAGACCACGGCAGTGCCTGCGACCCGGCGCCGCCGGTCCACCAGGTCCGTCACCGTGCGCTGGTGCTGGAGGTCGAGGGAGAGCAGCGGCTCGTCGCACAGCAGGATCCGCGGGTCCGTGGCCAGCGCCTGCGCGACCCGCACCCGCTGCTGCTCCCCGCCGGAGAGCCGGCCGACCGGGACGTCGGCGTACGGCAGCGCGCCTACGGCGTCGAGAAGTTCCTCAACCCTCCGACGGGCGGCCCGCCGGCCGAGCGGCAGCCCCCAGCGGTGCCCTTCGAGGCCGAGCCGTACGAGGTCCCGGGCGCGCAGCAGCGTGTGCGCGGGCAGCGACTTCTGCTGCGGGACGTAGCCGATGAGCCCGGCGGAGCGGTGCGGCGGGCGGCCGAGGACCGAGACGTATCCCGCGGTGAGCGGCTGCCGGCCCAGCAGGACGCGCAGCAGGCTGGTCTTGCCCGATCCGTTCGGTCCCAGCACGGCCAGGAACTCCCCCGGCCGCACATCGAGGTCCAGATCCTGCCACAGCACGCGGTCACCGTAGGCGAGTGCGGCACCACGAAGGCTGATCACCGGCGGGAGGTCGCCTCGATCGGCCGCCCGTACCGGGAACGGCTGCGGGGCGAGCGAGTCGGTGCCCTCGTGGGTGCGCGCCATTACCGCTCCAGGGCACGGTCGAGGGCGGTGATGTTGTCCGTCATCCAGCCGAGGTAGTCCTTGCCCTGCGGAAGGGTCTCCGTCACGGGCACCACGGGAATCCGGTTCTCCTCGGCGGCCTTTCTGACCTTCTCCGTCTGCGGTCCGCTGGTCTGCTCGTTGTAGACCAGGGCCTGCACGTGCCGGCCGGTGAACAGGTCGAGCGTCTCTCGCAGAACCCGGGGTGGGACCTCGTCGCCCTCCTCGACGGCCTCGCTGAAGGCCGCGGGCGTCTTGTTCACCAGGCCGCAGGCCTCGGTCAGGTAGAGCGGGACGGGCTCGGTGACCGCTACGGAGGTACCGGCGCGGCGAGCCTCGATCCGGTCCGTCCGCGCCTCCAGCCCGGCCAGCTCGTCCTTGAAGACCTGCGCGTTCTTCCGGAAGGCGTCGGCGTCGGCGGGTGAGACCCTGCCGAGGGCCTGGGCGATCCGGTCGGCGAGGCGGCCCATCGTCGGCAGGTCGTACCAGACGTGCTCGTTGAACTCCCCCGCGACATTGGGCTCCATGCCCGAGACCTTCACGGCATCGATCACCTCGGCCGAGGAGTTGTCCGAGCTCCGCAGCATCCGGCCGACGAACTCGTCATAGCCGCCGCCGTTCTCGACGACCACCTGGGCACGGGAAAGCTGCAGCTGGGTGCGCGTGCTGGCCTCGTAGGAGTGCGGGTCCTGTGCGGGATCCCTGATGATCGACACGACGGCGACACGCCCACCCCCGACCTGCCGGACGAGGTCCCCGTACACATTCGTCGAGGCGACCACGGGGATCGGGGACGGGGCCGCGTACCCGGGCCCGCCCCCTGCGCACACCAGCGCCAGTGACAGGCCAAGAACCACCCCCGGTGTGCGGGCTGACACGCCGCGCATACCGTCCTCCCTGCGCGAGGGAAACCGAAATGGCAATCACTTGGATTATCCTCCCGCGCGGCCGGACCCTCCAGTGGAGACCCGGGCCGGCCACCCCCGGATCCCCTTGCCGGTTCAGCGACCGGCGTACGGCAGCAGGGCCATCTCACGCGCGTTCTTGATGGCGGCGGCGAGGGCCCGCTGCTGCTGGGCGGTCACTCGGGTGACGCGGCGGCTGCGGATCTTCCCGCGGTCGGAGATGAACTTCCGCAGCAGGTCGGTGTCCTTGTAGTCGATGTAGGTGATCCTGGCCGCGTCGAGCGGGTTGGGCTTGGACTTGGCGGGCTTGTGAGGAACGGGGCGTCGGGCCATGGCGGCTTCTCCTTGCACGGAACGTTTCGGTGACGGCCTCGGCAGGCCGTGAACAGGTGGTGGGGACGGGGGTCAGGCGGCGTCGAGGAGGGAGTCGAAGGCGGCGGGCAAGTCCTTCCAGGCCTCGCGCCCCGACAGGTACTCCGCGTCCGTCAGCAGGCAGGAATCGAGGAGCTGTTCCAGCCCGTCCCGGTCGAGACCGGGTGAGGTGAAGACGAGGTGCTGGCAGCAGTCGCCGTGGTCGGGGTGCCAGTCCAGGGCCGCGGCGGCCCGCCGCATCGGCGGGACCATCTCCCAGGCGGCGTCGGGCAGTGACGCCAGCCACGGGCCGGCGCTCTCCACGCACAGCGCGCCGCCCGCGGCGTCCCAGGCCAGCAGGGTGTCGGGGCGGTCGGCGAGCCAGAACCTGCCACGGCTGCGGGCCGCCGCACAGCACAGGTCCTCCAACGCCTCGTAGAGACGCTCGGGATGGAAGGGCCGTCGGCGGTGCCAGACCAGGGTGGTCACCCCGGCCTCGTCCGCCTCCTGCGGCAGCAGCGCACACGCCGGGTGCTGGGCTGCTGCCGCGGCCTCGACGTCGAAGCCGGCGAACGCGGCCCGGGCGAGGTCGACTGAAGCGGCCGCCACGCGCCGTGCGGTGGGATGCAGTTGAGCCAGCAGCGCCCGATCCTCGTCGTCGGCTTCCTCGCTGTCGACGAGCGCGAGTACGGGGGCGTACTCCAGCTGGCGCGCCCAGGTGTCGCCGACGGTCCGCTGGTCGGTGGGGGCGGCGGCGAGGCCGGCGTCGGCCAGGTCGTCGCCGTTGGCGAGGCAGGGCAGGACGAGCGCGGGGTCCACGGCGGTGATCACGTTCGTCACCACCAGACGGTCCGCGCCATGACCGGCGACGACCTCCGCCATGGCCTTCGGTTCGACCGAGTCCCACAGCTCGACCACGGCGAGCCGGGTCAGGCCGCTGTCCGCCATCCGCTCCAGCTCCGGGACGAGGTCCTCGCGCAGTGCGCAGCACGCGCAGTCGTTGACCAGCGGTGCCTCACCTCGGGAGAGGGTGCCGGAGGCGTCGCGGATCAGGCGGAGCACGGTGCCGTCGGGCGCCGCGGACAGGTCGTGGTGCAGCGCCACACTCCCGGGAACGGTCCGCAGGAGCTGCTCGACGACCTCCTTCCGGGCTTCGGAGTGCATCCCGGCGACGATCACGACGGGGAGCTGGTGCTCGCGGTCCATCAGCGGGCTCCGTAGCGGCGCTCGAACTTCTCCACGCGGCCGGCCGTGTCGAGGACGCGCGCAGTGCCGGTGTAGAAGGGGTGGCTCGCGGAGGAGATCTCCACGTCGACCACCGGGTAGGTGTTGCCGTCCTCCCAGTCGACGGTCTTGTCGCTGGTCATCGTGGAGCGGGTGAGGAAAGCGGTGCCGGAGGCGGTGTCGCGGAAGACGACGGGGCCGTAGGCGGGGTGGATTCCGGGCTTCATGGCAGGAACCTTTCGGTGGTGGAGCGGGGTTGCGGGGCGGTCAGCGCTCTTCGCGGAAGTCGACGTGGCGACGGGCGACGGGGTCGTACTTGCGCAGCACCAGCCGGTCGGGGTCGTTGCGCCGGTTCTTGCGGGTGACATAGGTGAACCCGGTGCCCGCCGTGGAGCGGAGCTTGATGATCGGGCGGATCTCGTTGCGTGCCATGGCGCTAGCATATGACAATGATTTCCATTACCAACATGCCCACCCACTGAGAGAGGCGGCAGATCCATGTCGGCCCACTGCCAACTGACCGGCGCCAAGCCGGGATTCGGCAACAACATCTCCCACTCGCACCGGCGCACCTCACGCCGCTTCGACCCGAACATCCAGCACAAGCGCTACTGGCTGCCCAGCGAGGGGCGCCACGTCCGCCTGACGCTGAGCACCAAGGCGATCAAGACGGTGGACACGATCGGCATCGAGGCCGCCGTCGCCCGGATCCGAGCCCGCGGGGTGAAGGCCTGATGGCGAAGAAGAGCAAGATCGCGCAGAACGAGAAGCGCAAGGAGATCGTCCAGCGGTACGCCGCCCGCCGGACCGAGCTCAAGGAGATCATCCGCCGACCGTCATCCAGCGCGGCCGAACGCGATGCCGCCCTCGCCGAACTGCGCCGGCAGCCGCGCAACGCCAGCGCCACCCGCGTACGCAACCGCGACAGCGTGGACGGCCGCCCCCGCGGCTACCTGCGCAAGTTCGGACTCTCCCGCGTACGGACGCGACAGCAAGCCCACGCGGGGTTCCTGCCCGGCGTGACCAAGTCGTCCTGGTAGGCGAACCCAGCCGCGCGCACACCCGAAAGCCCTCTATTGAAAATGATTACCGTTAGAGGTTAGGGTGCATCGGTCCGCGTGCGGCACCCCTACGGGCAAGCAAGGGGGGCTCCGCGGGGTGCCGCACGCGGACTCACGAATCAGCCGTGCCATCACGGCGGAACAGCATCAACCAACCGAACCGAGGAACTTCACCATGGCCGTCCCCAAGCGGAAGATGTCCCGCAGCAACACCCGTCACCGCCGCGCCCAGTGGAAGGCGACCACTCCCCAGCTGGTGCCGGTCACCGTCGACGGGTCCGTCTACCAGGTCCCTCAGCGCCTGGTGAAGGCGTACGAGCGCGGCCTCATCCACCCCGAGGGCTGATCCCGTGGCGTCGCACGACCTCCTGCCGGTGACCGTCCTGTCCGGTTTCCTCGGCGCGGGAAAGACGACCCTGCTCAACCACGTCCTGGGCAACCGCGAGGGCCTGCGCGTCGCGGTGATCGTCAATGACATGAGCGAGGTCAACATCGACGCGGCGCTCGTGCGCGGTGGCGAGGCGGCGCTCTCGCGTACCGAGGAGCGGCTGGTCGAGATGACCAACGGGTGCATCTGCTGCACCCTGCGCGACGACCTGCTGGAGGAGGTCGACCGGCTCGCCCGCGAGGGCCGCTTCGATTACCTGCTCATCGAGTCAAGCGGCATCTCCGAGCCCATGCCGGTCGCCGCGACCTTCTCCTTCCCCCGGGACGACGGCGCCACCCTCGGCGACCTCGCCCGCCTCGACACCATGGTCACCGTCGTGGACGCCGCGAACTTCCTGCGGGAACTCGAAGGCGGGGACGAACTGGCCGCGCGTGGCCTCGCCGCCTACGAGGACGACGAACGCACCATCAGCGACCTGCTCGTCGACCAGGTCGAGTTCGCCGACGTCATCGTCCTCAACAAGCTCGACCTGGTGAAGCCGGACCAAGCCGCACGCCTGCGGGCCGCGCTGACCCGCCTGAACCCGGCCGCCCGAGTCGTGCCCGCCGTACGCGGACACGTGGCCCTCGAACACGTCCTGGGAACCGGCCTGTTCGACGTCGAGAAGGCCCAGCAGGCGCCGGGCTGGGTTCAGGAGCTCAACGGCGACCACGTCCCCGAGACCGAGGAGTACGGGATCTCCTCGGCCGTGTTCCGCGCCGACGCGGCCTTTCACCCCGGTCGGCTGTGGACGTTCGTCACCAAGGGCCTCGACAGCGGCACCTTCGGGCGGATCCTGCGCTCCAAGGGCTTCTTCTGGCTCGCCAGCCGCCCCCGTGTGACCGGCCTGTGGTCGCAGGCCGGCGCCGTGGCCCGCTTCGAACCCTCCGGCACCCGCGGACCCGGCACCGCACAGGGCCAGGAACTGGTCTTCATCGGCACCGGTATGCGCCACGAAGCCCTCCTGGCGGCGCTGGACGCCTGTCTGCTCGCGCCGGGCGAACCCGTGCCGGACGGCGACGAGTTCCCGGCCTGGGAGACGTACGGAGCCGACGACGCCTGCGACATCCACGAGCACGCCGCAGAGGCGGCTTGAGACTCCGGGCTGGGCGGTGGTCGCAGCCACGGCACCGCCCAGCCCGGTCCCGCCCGGGAACCGGGGTCGCGCACGGCCCCAGCGACCGAGGCCGTGCCGGCGAGACCGTCGCGATCGCTGGCTGCGGAACCTTGCTGAGCACTCCGCCGGGGACACGGAAGGTGCCGCGCTCGCAGTTTGTGCGTACTGCAAGGCCCCGGGTTCGGGCATGCTGGTGACATGAGCAGCAGGTACGCACAGCTTCGGCCGTACACCCTGCCGGACTCGCTCGCGGAGCTGAGCGGGCCGGTGGACGGCCGCGTGGTCCTGCCCCGGCACCTGGACTGGGGCCCGCACTACGAATACGACCTGGCCGACGATGCAGACGCGCGTCTGATGTACGAGCGGGTGATCCGCGAGGCGCAAACGCCCGAGGACCTGCACGCCCACCTCAATGCCGACGTACTGCGGAGCCACTGGCGGACCCTGTTCCTGCCCGGCCCCGCGAGGGCCGCCTGGGAAGCCCGGTTCCCCGAACTCGCCAGTGCGTCTGCGGCGGCCGCGTAGTGGAAGACCTGCACCACGGGCTCATCCGCATCGGCCTGGAAGCACTCGCCAAGGCCTTCGGCTACCGGCTCGCCGGCGGATAGGCCGTCCAGGCCCACCACCTCGTCAGCCGAGTCAGTGACGACGTCGACCTCTTCACCCCGATCGGACGTGCCGAAGGGGAGCTACCGCAGGCGATCGCGCGTCTCGCCGAGGCCTACCGGAAGGCCGGGTACCTGGTCCAGGTCACCCAGCAAGCACAGGTGTATGCGCGCCTGCACCTCACCGATCCGGACTCCGGCGCCCAGTCCAAGGTGGAGCTGGTCGGCGACCTGCTGCACCATCCACCGGTCGAATCGGAACTCGGACCGGTCCTCCACCTCGACGACCTCGCCGCGGCCAAGACCGGTGCCCTGTTCGGTCGCGCCGAAGTCCGGGATGCGATCGATGTCCACGCACTGCGGAAGGCCGGCTACACGCGCGCCCGGCTGTTGGAACTCGCCGCGCAGAACGAGGCCGAACCCAGCCTCGACGAGTACACGTCCGCCCTCGCCCGCGTCCAGCACCACGCCGACCGACAGTTCGCCGCGTACGGCCTCGACGCCCAGGCCGCAGCCGCCATCCGCGAGGAATTCGCGGCCTGGCACCGCGAGCTCACCGACCAAGTCCACGCCGAGGCCGCCAGCCCACTCCCCGACACGCCCCCGCATCCGGACCCGGACCCGGACCACGACAGACCTACCGGGCGGTAGACGAAGCGGAGGCACTCGCGCCAGGCCACGACGCGGCCAAGAAGGCACCGATGCCGTACGCGGAACGGCCTGTGGCCCAGGCGCGGTGCGCCGAGTGCCGTGAGCCTCGCGACCAGCTGCGGCTGCCGCAAGCTCGCTGCAAGGAGGACGATCTCTTGGGGCGCAAGGGCCTGGTGCGCGACGCGCAACGGGCACCGCCCCGGCGGGAGCAGGACCTCTCCCTTTCCGGCGCCTGCTGCGGGCGCGACCTCGTCGACTCGGAGTTGGACTGGTAGACCTGGAACCGCGATGAACAAGGGATCATGTGCGGAATATTCTTAGGCATAAAATCGTGTATCCTCTAGGGAGTTGACATCGCTAGAGGGCTGGAGGTGGACGTGAGCGACCAGAGAACCCTGGTGGCGGATCCCGCCATGCTGACGTTGGCCCGCGACTCGCGTGGCTGGACACAGTCCGACCTCGCTGGCGAGTTGTCACGCCTGGAGGGCACCCGCATCACTCAGGGGTACGTGAGCCGAGCTGAAGCTGGCCGCATTCCCGTCAGGGACGGGCGTGTCCAACTGTTCGCCGACGCGCTTCGGTATACCGCCGACATGCTGTGCCGCACGTCTGATACGGCCGGGGCAGGCGTCGGGCTGGTCCATCACCGCAAGCGCGCCTCCATGGGCGCACCCGCCCTGCGTCGAATCCATGCAACGCTGGCGATCACCCGCCTCCAGGTGGAATCCGTCACCCAAGCGGCAGACTTCCGTCGCCCTAGCCAGTTTCGGCGCATTGAGGTAAACGACTTCGACACCCCTGCGGACGCGGCAGAGACGGTGCGTGCGGAATGGAGCGTTCCCGCAGGGCCCATCGATGACGTGGTCGCCCTACTCGAAGGCGCCGGCGCACTGGTCGTAGTCCGCGACCTCTGCACCACCGAACTCGACGCAGTAAGCCAGTGGCCTGCGGGCAAGGCGCCGCTGATTCTTCTCAATTCCAGTGCCCCCGCAGACCGTTCCCGATTCAGTCTCGCGCATGAGCTGGGCCACCTGGTGATGCACGGCGAGCCCGGCGAGGGGCGCGTACAGGAGGAACAGGCCAATCGGTTCGCTGCCGAATTCCTCATGCCCCACGACGCCGTCCTGCCCGAACTGAAACCAGGTATCGACGTATCCCGCCTGCTCGACCTCAAGGCGAGGTGGGGAGTGTCCATGGCAGCGCTCATCAGACGGGCCATGGACTTGGGGGTTGTCAGCGAATGGCAATACCGCACGATCATGGTCGAGTTGTCCGCCCTGGGCTATCGCACCAACGAACCGACAACCATCCGGCGCGAATCCCCGCGCCAGCTCGCTCAAGCCGTCACCCGGCTTGAGGAGCAGCTCCACCTCAGTCCGACTGAGACCGCCCACCTGGCGGGCCTGGGTCGCGAGGAGTTCCACGAGATCTACTTGTGCGCTTCTTCTCCGTCCGGACACAAGGATGTGCCGGACCCTTCTGCGAGGTGATTCATGAGCGACACCCCCTCCCCGAGGCGGCAACCGCCCGCCTTGAAGACGCTCGACCACACCGTTGCCGCCGTGCCTCTTCTGCAGGGGCGGGTATTGCTCCATGAAAACGCCCTCAACCTTCCGCGGCCGCGCCACGCCCTTGATGACGATCTCAGCGGCGTGGTGATGACCGGAGCCAAGGCCGACGAGCGGGCCTTCCAACTTCGCAGCACTGCAGGTTACGAGGGCACCCTGCTGATCGACAGCGCCCCCTACACGACCTACGTCGCGACGGCAGACGAGCCGTTCATGGTGCCCACCGACGAGCTGTTCGCCTCCGTGGACACCTCACTGGCCTTCCAGAAGGCTCGAGGAGCGAGCGCGGCACTGACCCCGACCGGCTACATTCCGCCGGCGGACTCCAAGACGCTCAAAGCAGTGATGCGCGAGGCCAACCAGATCGAACGCGCCGACACCGTCGTGGCGCTCCCGATCGACGTCACGTGGCTCAACCGCGAGAACATCGGTCAGCTCATCGCGGTCTGCACGAAGATCCGGCACCCGAAGGCCATCATCCTCTTCCGCCAGTTCGACCCCCTGGAGCAGACCAAGGACATCCCGGCCAATCTGCGCAGCCTGTTCAACGAGGTCGAACACATGGCGCTCCTGCGGACTGATCTCGCAGCGCTCGACGTCATGGCACATGGCGCTTTCTGCGCCGGCATCGGCGTTCAGAGCTCGCTCCGCCACGCGATCCCGCCCGGCGAGAAGGCGCAAGTCAACAAGCCCGGGGGTGGACCCACTTACCCGAACGTGCTGATGCCGGAGCTCATGTGTTTCAAGGGCGCCGCGTCCCTCGCCAGGCTGTACAGCAACATCGATCCCGCGACCTGCTCCTGCGAGGAGTGCGACGGGCGTGGTCTCGATCGGTTCTACCTGGCTGACGGCGAAACCCGACGCGAGGCCGACAACCACACCGTTCTCACGTGGAGCGACTGGGTCACCGAAATGGCCGGATACCGACCCGGCCTTCCGCGCAAATCATGGTGGCGGGACAAGTGCGCGGCCGCCATCGACCGCTACGCGTTGGAAAACCAGCGCATCGGCCTGGGCGCCAGCCCCAGGTCCGGTTTCCAAGCGCCCCCGCCACTCAAAGCGTGGGCAACACTCCCCGTCGCCGCGTAGCGAGCCGCGGGCGGGACGCTCATGGGAGCTGGCGGTGAACGTCTTCCAGGAACTTCCAGCCGGCGACGGTATGCCGTCTGCGTACGAAGGGGCGCGGTGGCACCACGACTTCCACCGCGTCTCCCTGGACCGTGAGCAGTCCGATGCCGTAGAAGTCCGCGCGCATGACTGCGTCATCCTTGCGCCGCAGTGACCCGTCCACCACCACCGTGCGGGAGCAGAATGGAGTAAATCGCTCGGCCTTCTCCATCGCCGACTCCCAGCTACGGCCGGGCACGAAAGCCATGTCGATATGGACAGGCTGCGTCGCTCGGCGGGTAATCGACCCGTCTCTGCGGACCGCTGCACCCGTCGGCAGGGCCCTCAGAACCCGCCGCTCCTTCTCACTCAAGGAACTGGCGGGAACCGGCTCGCCGAGGGGAAGCGCCATAAGAAGATTCAGCACATCCGGCCGCGTCAGCGGCGGCATCCCATCAACTGCCCGCCGCTCGCGCTCTCGCACGTCATACCGGTAGGCCACAACGGCTTCCGTGCCGAAGACTTCGACGGGCGCGAGCTTCGCCTCGCGGGGCACGAGGTCGCAGGGAGCCACCGCACCGGCGACGACATCCATCGGCTCTCGCGCCACGACCGACATGGACCAACCTGCTCTCGTTTCGAACCGACACCCGCGCTTGCGGTGCGTCTGCACGCCCATGCTTACCCGCCGGCACCCGCCACCGGAAGCACGAGCGGGCCCACATCTACATGATCCGCTCGCCGGTGCCCCTCTTTGCCGTAACCTGAGCGGGATCGGTACGCCTAACCAGCCTGCCCCTGCACTGGACACGGGGAGCCTCCGCACGGATGCCCAGGCTAGTACGACGCTCGTCCGCCCGAAGGTCACCTCCGCGGATGACCGCAGAACGGTCAGTGGCCGTCGCACACTGACCGGAAGCGGCCACGGACGAACGACTGCGAGCGCAGCCACAACGAGCAGCCATGCCTACGTCCGTCCGAAACCTCCTCGCAGTCTGCCGGCCCTTGAACCCCTCTCCAGCCCGCAAGCCGGGTGCCGTGACTGAGAAGGGCCATGGGATTGGCGGCTGCGTGAGTCTGCGCCTGGCGACGGCTTGACCGGGACCGTCCAGCACATGCTCACTTCAGAGCGGATCTCGCCCCCGCACCACGCGAGCCCACGCGGCTGGCCTCGAAGCGTACGCAACACCGCCCGCAGCGACTCGTGCGACCAGGAATCCGATCAACCGTAAGCGGCATCATGGAGACCGGCCCATCTGGGCCAGTACGCACCCCAGCGGTCACTCATGGGCAGAATCCGCAAGCTGGCTGGCCAGGACCGTTCTCCCCCACGGCCGCGTAGTCGCCGCTTCTACGCTGACCGTCATGCACGAAGTCGGGTACCGGAGCAGCGGCGTTCCATTGGAGGGGTATGAACTCACCCGCAGGGACCACAGCCGTCAGAAGCAGAGCGAGGAGATCAGCGAGTGGGCTCGGCGTCAGGTCGAGGAGGACGACGCCGAATGCCGGGCAGACCCGGTGAGGGCGGAGCGTCGCCGCCAGGCGTTCGAGAACGTCGCGAAGCTGATGCAGTCCTTCAAGAAGGCCGACCACGAGATCATGCGGTGGCGTGTCCGGCTGTACTGCGGCCACATCATCGAGACGGAGGCGCACTACACGTACACCGACCCCCTCTCCGCCGGGTCATACGGCAGGCGATGCTCGGAGTGCGGGGAAGACCGGCAAACGATCGTGGCCTTCGAACCCATCGGACTGCGTGGCGAGCCACAGGAAGCAACAGAACCCCTGCCTCCGCCGCCGCCGAAGAAGCCGACACGAGCCGAACTCGAACGACGCATCAAGAAGCTGGAGAAGGAGAACGAACGCTTGCGCGCGAAGTTCAGTGGCTGAAGGTCCCGACCGAAGCCACTGGGCTGACTCGCCAGCAGGTCACGGAGGCCGAGCAGACGGCAACGGTGAAGACGCCGCCCGCACGGACAGAGACACGGTCCACATCACCCCCGCTCGTTCGAGCGAAATTGTTTCGAACCACCCGTCGCTGACGAACGGAACTGACAACATGCCGCCGTCGTACGTCAACCTCGACTCGAAGGCGGGCCATTGGAGCGCCAGGTCAATGAGCGGCAGCTTTCGGTGCTGCAGTGGGTGGGAGCCGGGTGCCCTGCCGACGTTTGGGAGACCAGCTCCTACAAGACCACCTGTCAGGCGCTGCAGAACCGAGGCCTGGTCGCGGTCTCCCGGAAGGGCGGGCAGTGGAGTGTCGCTCTGACGAGCGCCGGCCAGCACTATCTGGCGCACGGCACGTTCCCTCCCCGCGGCTCTCTCCCGCGGAAGGCTCAGGCCGCTGCTCCGCAAGCCCCGCCCGCTCGAGCGCAGGAAACCCCGGCCGCCGGGCGGAAGCCAGGCAGCCCTCCATCACAGCCTCGCGTGACGTTCACGGAGCAGCTGTTACAGGAGCTCGCAGAGGCCGGCGGCCGGATCGTCAAGAGCGGCAGCGGTCCGGACTTGGAGAAGTGGCCGTCCCGCGTCGCTGCGGCACGCAGGTCCGAAAGGATCCCGGGGACGAAGGAGCTGTACGGGGGCTGGTGCCGTGGCGGGTACGAAATCAAACTGGTCGACATCCCCGCCTGGCGCCTCGCCGTCCTCGCCCCCGTCCTCGTTCCCTCTCGGCTCACGCGGCCTCACGCCGTGGTCCGGGCCATGCAGAACGAACCCCAGCCGCTGGGCCTGACCAAGCCCGTCCAAGGACGTGCCCTCCGGCTCATCCAGGCGCTGATCACCGCCACCGAGGCCGAAGGACACTCCAGTTCGGCAGGACGGACCGGCTCCGCGCCCCCGTCTCATCGCCGCCGCAGAGAAACGCCTCACTTCACCATCACCGCACAGGGCCAGCCAGTGGGGTTCCTCGTCCTCCAGGAACAGGACCGGACCGAGCACGTCGCCACCGAGAAGGAACTCGCCGAGGCCAAGAAGAACTCCTGGACCAGGATCCCGCGCTTCGACTACACCCCGTCCGAACGCCTCCGCTTGGTCCTCAGCGGCGGCCAGCCGCACCGGGCGGGCGAATGGGCCGACGCCCCCGGCCGCCCACTCGAAGAGCAGCTCGCCGAGATCGCCCAGGAGGTCACGCTTCGCGGCGAAGCCGCCGAACGCAGACGCCTGGAAGAGATCGAAGCGGCACGCCGGAAGCGCATCCGCTGGGAAGCCGCCATGGAAGAGGCTCGCGTCCAGTACGCCGAGGCGTACCGCGTCAGATGCTTCGAAGCCCAGGAAGCAGCTTGGCGCCACGCCACCCGGCTGACCGAGTACGTGAGCGCCGTACGCACGCGCGTCGAGACCATACCGGCGGGGCAGGCCAGAACCGAAGCCGAGGCATGGGTCAGCTGGGCAGCGGCCGCTGTCGAGCGCCTCGACCCGCTGAGCACACCACCCCGGCTGCCTGACATCCCCGAACCACGAGGCGACGACCTCAGGCCATTCCTCGGACACTGGAGCCCCTACGGCCCCTGACACGACATCCGCCCGACACCCTGGCCGGCGTCACGGTACGTCACTACCGAAAGCGGGCCAGGGGGTCGGCCACCGACTCACCAGTCGGCCTCCCCACACCTTCGGAGGGCCCACCGCAACGCGACTGTGAACTCCGCCGACTGCCGCCAAACCGCGCATGACGACCCATCAGAAATCGCGCCGCTCGTGCGTCAAACGTGCGTCAAACTTGCCGCTCGTGCGTCAAACATGCGTCAAGATATCGCACCTAACGCACGTAACGCCCATAACGCACAATCAGAGAAACGGCAGGTCAGCGGCCCTTTTCAGCAGGCTCCAGGATCGCGACGCACTCCACATGATGCGTCATCGGGAAGAGGTCGAAGACGCGGAGGGTGCGGGGCTTGTAGCCGTATTCCCTGAAGTAGCCCAGGTCGCGGGCCAGGGCCGCCGGGTCGCAGGCGACGTAGGCGATGCGGCGGGCCGAGAGGCCGGCCACGTGGCGGACCGTCTGCTTGCCCGCGCCCGCGCGCGGCGGGTCCAGGACGACCAGGTCGCATTCCGTGATGCCGGTTTTCGGGAGGACCGTCTCGACCTTGCCCTGCTCGATGCGGACCCGGGGGAAGTCCGCGAGGTTGTGCCGGGCGTCCTCCACCGCGCGCTTCGTCGACTCGATGCCGAGCACCGCGCCCGTTTCGCCGAGGCGTTCGGCGAGCGCGCCCGCGAAGATGCCGACGCCGCAGTACAGGTCGAGGGCCATCTCGCCCTTGCGCGGCATCAGGCCCTGCATGACGGCCTTGATCAGGGTGTCCGCGGCCTGCGGGTGGACCTGCCAGAAGCCGCCCATGCCGACGCGGTACGTACGGCCGTCCGCGCGCTCCCGTACGAAGGGGCGGCCGTGGACGCGGTGGACGCCGCCGTCCTTCTCCCCGACGCGGAGGACGGAGACCGGCTTGTCGAGCTCGACGAGCGGGAGGCGACCGCCGGGGCGAGGGGTGAGGACGACCTGGCGGTCGCCCGAGCCGGATGCGGCGATCGCCTCGACCGTGGCCATCTGGGGCCAGTCCTGCTTCTCGATGCCGAGCTCGCTGACGCCGGGCGCAGCGATCATGCAGTGGTCGATCGGCTCGATCTCGTGCGAGCGGTGCTTGCGCAGCCCGACGGTACCGTCGGCGTCGACGGCGTACTGCACGCGCGTGCGCCACTGCGGCACCTGCCCGGCCGGCAGCTTGTCGCCCTCGGCGGGCATCACGGTGCCGTCCCAGCCGGCCTCCTCCGCGGTCAGCCCGGCAAGCCGCTTCAGCTGTTCGGCGACGACCTCGCCCTTGAGCCGGCGCTGTGCGCCCGGCTTGGCGTGCTGCCAGTCGCAGCCGCCGCACCTGCCGGGGCCCGCGTAGGGGCAGGGGGCCTCGACCCGGTCCTTGGAGGCTTCGAGCACGGTGATCGCGTCGGCGCGCAGGAAGCGGGAGTCGACGTCGCCCTCGGTGACCTTCGCGACGACCTTCTCACCGGGGAGGGTGTGGCGGACGAACAGGACGCGGCCCTCCGCGGTCCGGGCGATGCAGTGCCCGCCGTGCGCCACGGGTCCGACCTCGACCTCGTACTCCTCCCCGACCAGTGACTGCTTCTCGTTCTGCTCCGTCATGGCGGGGAGGCTCCAAGGCTAAGAAAGACCAAAAGTGAAACGGCCGGACGACCGACCCACCAGTTTACGTGGATCTCGTCCGGCCGTTCACCAACCTGCTCAGCCCTTGCCGGTCGGCGCCTTCGGCGGTCGCGGGGTGTCCACGGGACCGCGGCGCACCGAGCCCGGCGCGTTCCAGTCCTGCCGCTTCTTGGCCCTCCGCTTGGCGAGCTCCGAGGATTCGAGCTGGTACGGCACCGAGGTGACCATCACACCGGGGGTGAAGAGCAGCCTGCCCTTGAGGCGCAGCGCGCTCTGGTTGTGCAGCAGGTGCTCCCACCAGCGGCCGACGACGTACTCGGGGATGTACACGCTGACCGCGTCGCGCGGGTTCTCGCTGCGCAGGCCCTTGACGTACTCGACGACCGGGCGGGTGATCTCGCGGTACGGCGAGTCGAGGATCTTGAGCGGGACGTTGATCCTGCGCCGGTCCCACTCCTCGCGCAGGGCCTTGGTCTCGGCCTGGTCGACGCTGATGCTGAGTGCTTCCAGGGTGTCCGAGCGGGTGAGCTTGGCGAAGGCCAGGGCGCGCAGCGTGGGCTTGTGCACCTTGGAGACCAGGACGATGGAGTGGACCCGGGAGGGGCGCACGCTGTCGTCGCTGGGGCCCTCGGCGGCGGCGATCTCGGCGGAGACCCGGTCGTAGTGCTTCCGGATCGCCGTCATCGTGCCGTAGAAGATCACCATGCCGAGCAGGGCGACCCAGGCGCCATGGGTGAACTTGGTGGCCAGGACGACGACCAGAACCATGCCCGTGAAGAAGGCGCCGAAGGTGTTGATCGCCCGGGAGCGGTGCATGCGCCGGCGGGCGGCCACGTCGCGTTCCGTCCTCAGGTGCCGGTTCCAGTGCCGGACCATGCCGATCTGGCTCAGCGTGAAGGACACGAAGACGCCGACGATGTAGAGCTGGATCAGCTTCGTCGAGTCCGCGTCGTAGATCCAGACGAGCAGGATGGCGGCGCCGGCGAGGAGCACGATGCCGTTGGAGAAGGCGAGCCGGTCGCCGCGGGTGTGCAGCTGGCGCGGCAGGTAGCGGTCCTGCGCGAGGATCGAGCCGAGCAGCGGGAAGCCGTTGTACGCGGTGTTCGCGGCCAGGAACAGCACCAGCGCGGTGGCGGTGGCCAGCAGGACGAAGAGGATGCTGCCGTTGCCGAAGACGGCCTCGCCGACCTGGGAGATCACCGGGTCCTGGACGTACTCGGGGCCGACCGGGACGCCGTCGTGCAGCAGGTCCACGGCCGGGTTCTCGGCCATCCGCACGTTGGTGGCCATGGCCAGGCCGATGATGCCGCAGAACATGGTGACCGCCAGGCCGCCCATGAGGGCGAGCGTGGTCGCGGCGTTCTTGCTCTTGGGCTTGCGGAAGGCGGGGACGCCGTTGCTGATCGCCTCGACGCCGGTCAGCGCCGCACAGCCCGAGGAGAAGGCGCGCAGCAGCAGGAAGACCATGGCGAAGCCGGCCAGGCCCTTCTGTTCTGGTTCGATCTCGAAATCGGCCGTCGGCGCCGACATGGTCTCGCCGAGGACGATGCCCTTCCAGGCACCCCAGCCGATCATGACGAAGACCGCGGCGACGAAGACGTAGGTCGGGATCGCGAAGAGCTTGCCGGACTCCTTCACGCCGCGCAGGTTCATCAGCGTGAGCAGAAGGATCATGACGATCGCCGAGAGCACCTTGTGCTCGATGACGAAATGCACCGCGGAGCCGAGGTTCTCGACCCCGGAGGAGATCGACACGGCGACGGTCAGGACGTAGTCGACGAGCAGGGCGCTCGCGACGGTCAGGCCGGCCCGGGGCCCGAGGTTGGTGTTGGCCACCTCGTAGTCGCCGCCACCGCTGGGGTAGGCGTGGACGTTCTGCCGGTAGGAGGCCACCACCGTGAACATCAGCACCACGACCGCGAGGGCGATCCAGGGGCTGTAGTGGTAGGCCGAGACGCCCGCGATCGACAGGACCAGCAGGACCTCACCCGGTGCGTAGGCCACCGAGGAGAGAGGGTCGGACGCGAAGACGGGAAGGGCGATCCGCTTGGGAAGGAGGGTTTCCCCGAGGCGGTCGCTGCGCAGCGCCCGGCCGATCAGGATCCGTTTGGGCACGTCGGTCAGTTTGGACACGCAGAGGATCGTAAGCGTTCGAAATGAGACTGACGAACCCCCACCCCCTGATGCCGCCATCCCGTTGCTTTTCCTCCCCGAGCGCACCACGAACGTGACACGAACGTGCTGCGGATACGTCCATGGAAGCCCCGAGGGGTCACACCGGCGACCACCCGTGTGTAGCTTGGGCCGTGGTCTGAGACCCTGTTTAACCAGAGCATGCAATGAGGCTGGGAACCAGCGAGTCGCTGACAGCCGGAAGGACGGCCGTGCACATCGTCATCATGGGTTGCGGAAGAGTGGGCTCCGCCCTCGCGCAAACCCTGGAACAGCAGGGTCATACGGTCGCAGTCGTCGACCAGGACCCCACCGCATTCCGCCGGCTCGGCGCCGGTTTCGGTGGCCGCCGCGTCACCGGGGTCGGCTTTGACCAGGACACCCTGCGGGAGGCGGGAATCGAGGACGCGGGCGCGTTCGCGGCCGTCAGCAGTGGTGACAATTCCAACATCATCGCCGCCCGGGTGGCCCGGGAGATGTTCGGCGTCGAGAACGTCGCCGCGCGCATCTACGACCCCAAGCGCGCCGAGGTCTACCAGCGTCTGGGCATCCCCACCGTCGCCACCGTGCGCTGGACCGCCGACCAGATGCTGCGCCGGCTGCTGCCGTCGGGCGCCGAGCCGCTGTGGCGGGACCCGAGCGGCGGCGTCCAGCTCGCCGAGGTGCACACCTCCCCCGCCTGGATCGGCCACAAGGTCAGCAAGATCCAGGACGAGACCGGCGTGCGTGTCGCGTTCCTCACCCGGCTGGGCGAGGCCATGCTGCCGACCTCCCAGACGGTGCTGCAGGAGGGCGACCTCGTCCACGTGATGATGCGCACGGACGAGATCGACAAGGTCGAGGCGGTCTTCGCCGAGGGGCCTGAGGAGGCACACGCATGAGGGTCGCGATCGCCGGGGCGGGAGCGGTCGGCCGCTCCATCGCGGGCGAGCTGCTGGAGAACGGCCACGAGGTGCTCCTGGTCGACAAGGCGCCGACCGCCATCTCGGTGGAGCGGGTGCCGCAGGCCGAGTGGCTGCTGGCCGACGCCTGCGAGATCACCTCGCTGGACGAGGCGGCGCTGCAGCGCTGCAACGTGGTCATCGCGGCGACCGGGGACGACAAGGTCAACCTCGTCGTCTCGCTGCTCGCGAAGACCGAGTACGGGGTGCCGCGCGTGGTGGCCCGCGTCAACAACCCGAAGAACGAGTGGCTCTTCAACGAGTCCTGGGGCGTGGACGTCGCGGTCTCCACGCCGCGCCTGATGTCGGCCCTGGTCGAGGAGGCCGTGAGCGTCGGCGACCTGGTACGGCTGCTGCGCTTCAGCCACGGCGACGCCAACCTGGTCGAGCTGACCCTTCCGGCCGACTCCTCGGTCGCGGGTACGCAGATCAGCGAGATCAGCTGGCCCGAGGACACCTCGCTGGTCACGATCATCCGGGGCAACCGGGTGCTGACGCCGCACGGCGAGGAGACCCTGGAGCCGGGCGACGAGCTCCTGTTCGTGGCCGCCCAGGCCCGCGAGGAGCAGCTGGAGGACCTCCTCCAGGCCCGCCGCTAGCCCTGCGGGTCCGCTCGTCGGGCGAAGGGGGCGCGCCCGGCCGGGTGCGCCCCCGCTCGCTCTTCGGGTACCGCCCGATCAGGCCTTCGGCCTGGCGGCCGCGGCCTCGGCGGCCTCCTTGGCCTCCCACTCCGCGATCACGTCGATCGGCGGCGGCGCCTTCGCCAGGAAGACCCAGGTGAAGTACACCGCGAGCACCATCGGCGGGAGTTTCAGCGCGATCAGCACCCAGCCCAACTGTGTCGCGTCGCCCCACCAGTACAGCGGGAAGAGGATCGCGTACTTGGCGAGGAAGATCAGCCCCCACGCCAGGCTCGCCTTGGTGTACGCCTTCTTGCGCCCCGGGTTGCGGGTGCGCCAGGACAGGTTCTCCTTGAAGACCGGCCCGAGGATCACGCCCAGCAGGGGGAAGCCCACCAGCGCCGAGACCGTGAAGGCCAGGCCCAGGCAGACGCCGTAGATCATGCCCGGCAGGTAGAAGCCCTTGGCGCTGCCCGTGAACAGGGCGAAGGCCACGCCCACGCCCACGCCGAACACCCCGCTGAAGGCGTGCTTGACCGTGTCCTTGCGCAGCAGCCGCACGATCACCAGCAGGACGGCGACCGCGCCCGCCGCGATGGCGGACATCTTCACGTCCTTGTTGACCGTGTAGATCATCACGAAGAGCAGCCCGGGGAGCATCGTCTCGATGGTGCCCCGGACACCTCCGAACGCGTCGAACAGGGCCGCCTGTGTCACGGCCTTCTGGTCCTCGGACGGCTCGGTGCCGGGCTCCGGGTTGGTCGGTTTGTCGAGTGGCATCGCCGGTTACTGCTCCTGTCCGAGCGGTCGGAGTTCGTACTTCGGGTTGAACAGCACCCGACGGCCGTGGCTCAGCGAGATGCGTCCGGAAGCGGTCATGCGCCGGCCGGGCTCGATTCCCACGATCGAGCGACGCCCGAGCCAGACCACGTCCAGCGCGCCGGAGCCGTCGAACAGCTCAGCCTCCAGGGCTGGGACGCCGGCCCGGGGGCGCAGGGTGACCGTGCGGAGGGTGCCGGTCACCTTGACTATCTGGCGGTCGTCGCAGTCGCAGATCCGTGTACAGCCCGCGGCTTCTGCGTCCTCCTGCAGCTCCGCCGAATGCAGCTCCTCCTGCGAGGTCGACAGCCGCTCGATCATCCGGCGGAACCGGCCCGCCGACCTGGCCGGCTTCGCGGGACTCCCGGGACGCGGTTCAGCACTCATACAGGAAAGCCTACCGGCGCACCGACTACCTCTCGAAGCGGTATCCCATGCCCGGCTCGGTGATGAAGTGCCGCGGACGCGAGGGGTCCGCCTCCAGCTTGCGCCGCAACTGGGCCATGTAGACCCTCAGGTAGTTCGTCTCGGTGCCGTACGAGGGTCCCCAGACCTCCTGGAGCAGCTGCTTCTGGCCGACCAGCTTGCCGCCGTTGCGGACCAGGACCTCCAGCAGGTGCCACTCGGTGGGCGTCAGCCGTACGTCGCGCCCCTCGCGCACCGCCTTCTTGGCGGCCAGGTCCACCGTGAAGCCCTCGGTCGCCACGACCGACCCGTCCGCGCCGGACCCGGCGGACGGTTCGGCCCGGCGGACGGCGGCGCGCAGCCTGGCCAGCAGCTCGTCCATGCCGAAGGGCTTGGTGACGTAGTCGTCCGCCCCCGCGTCCAGGGCCTCCACCTTCTCGTCGGAGCTGTGCCGGGCGGAGAGGACCAGGATCGGCACGCGGCTCCGGCCGCGCAGCCCCCTGATCACCTCCACCCCGTCCATGTCCGGCAGACCGAGGTCGAGGACGACCACGTCGGGGTGGCGGGCGGCCGCGAGCTCCAGTGCGCTCGCGCCGTCGGAGGCGGCGTCGACCTCGTACGTGCGCGCCTTCAGATTGATCACGAGGGCTCGGACGATCTGCGGCTCGTCGTCCACCACGAGCACCCGGGTCATCGGCGTCCTGCCTTCTGTCGCATCGTCCGGCCACGGTCGTGACCGGTGTCGAGTGGGTCGGTCCCGGCGCGGTCCGTGCCGGCGTGGTGGGGCCCGGCACGGTCCGTGCCGGGGGGACGCGTGGCTCGGGAAGCGTCTCCCCCGGGCCCGCCGCCGTACCCGCCGCGCCCGGCATCCGCGCCGTCCATGCCGTCCGTGCCGTCCGCGCCGTCGGCCGTGCCCGAGACCGGTATCGGGGCCGGGCACGGGGCCGGGGCAGGCCGTCGGGACACCGCCCGCAGGGTCAGCACCATGGTCAGCCCGCCGCCGGGGGTGTCCTCGGCCGCGAGGGTGCCGTTCATGGACTCGGAGAAGCCGCGCGCGACGGCCAGCCCGAGGCCCACCCCGGCGCCGCGCGGGGCGTCCCCGTACCGCTGGAAGGGGGCGAAGATCCGGTCCTTGGCCTCGTCGGGGACGCCCGGCCCACGGTCGACGACCCGCATTTCGACCCGGTCGCCGAGGCAGCTGGCCGCCACCAGCACCGGTTCGCCGGCCGGGCTGTACTTGACGGCGTTCTCCACGACGTTGGCCACGGCCCGCTCCAGCAGCCCGGGGTCCGCCGCCACCATCGGCAGCGACTCGGGCACGTCCAGCAGCACGCTGTCCTCCGGTACGCCGCCCAGCGCCATCGGGACCACCTCGTCGAGGTCGATCTCCCGGATCAGCGGGGTGACCGTCCCGGTCTGCAGCCGCGACATGTCGAGGAGGTTACCCACCAGGTGGTCGAGGCGGTCGGCGCCGTCCTCGATGCCCTCCAGGAGCACGGCCCGGTCTTCCTCGGACCATTCCACGTCGTCGGAGCGCAGCGAGGTGACGGACGCCTTGATGGAGGCGAGCGGCGTGCGCAGGTCGTGGCTGACGGCGGCCAGCAGGGCGGTGCGGATCCGGTTGCCCTCGGCCAGCCTGCGGGCCTCCTCGGCCTCGCCGACCAGGCGCTGGCGGTCCAGGACCACGGCCGCCTGGGCGGCGAAGGCGCCGAGCACCCGCCGGTCCTCCGCCGGCAGGACCCGCCCGGACAGCGCGAGGGCCATGTGGTCGCCGATCGGCATGTCCACATCGGCGTCCTCGGGCCGGGCCACCGCACCGGGGCCGACGCTGCCGGCCGGCTTCCAGGGCTCCCGGTCGCCGGTCCGCTCCAGCAGGGCCACCGACTCCATGGCGAAGGTCTCGCGCACCCGCTCCAGCAGCGCGTCCAGCGTGGTCTCGCCGCGGAGCACGCTTCCGGCGAGGAAGGAGAGGATCTCGGACTCGGCGCGCAGACGGGCGGCCTGGTGGGTGCGCCGGGCGGCCAGGTCCACCACCGAGGCCACCGAGACGGCCACGCCGAAGAAGACGGTGATGGCGAGGATGTTCCTGGGGTCGGACACGGTGAACCGGTGCAGCGGGGGCGCGAAGAAGTAGTTCATCAGCAGCGAGCCGAGCGCCGCGGAGGCGAGGGCCGGCCAGAGCCCTCCCAGCAGCGCGGCGGCCACCGTCAGCGACAGGAACAGCAGCATGTCGTTGGCGAGCCCGAGGTCCGCGTCGACGTGCGTGAGCAGCAGGCACAGCAGCAGCGGCAGGACCGTTCCCACGACCCAGCCGGCCGCGGTCCGGTTGCGGCCGAGCTGGGCCGCCGTGCGGGCGGCGGGCAGGCCGCGCCCCCTGGCGACCTCGTCGTGCGTGACGATGTGGACGTCGAGGTCGGGGCCGGCGTCGCGGGCCACCCCGGCGCCGACGCCGGGGCCGAAGACGTACTGCCAGGGGCGGCGGCGGCTGGAGCCGAGCACGATCTGGGTGGCGTTGATCCCGCGTGCGAAGGCCAGCAGGGCGTCGGGAATGTTGTCGCCGATGACGTGATGGAACGTTCCTCCGACGTCCTCGACCAGGGCGCGCTGAACCGCGAGTTCCTTCGGCGAGGCGGCGGTCGGGCCGTCGCTGCGGGCGACGTAGACGGCGAGGATCTCGCTGCCCGAGCCCTTGGCCGCCATCCTCGACGCACGCCGGATGAGGGTGCGCCCCTCCGGGCCGCCGGTCAGCCCGACGACGATCCGCTCCCGTGCCTGCCAGGTCGAGGGGATGCCGTGCTCGCCCCGGTACTGCTGGAGGTACTCGTCCGCCCGGTCGGCCACCCACAGCAGTGCGAGCTCGCGCAGCGCGGTGAGGTTGCCCGGCCGGAAGTGGTGGGAGAGCGCCGCGTCGATCATCTCGGGCCCGTATATGTTCCCGTGCGCCATGCGCCGGCGCAGCGCCTGCGGGGACATGTCGACCAGCTCGACCTGGTCGGCCCGGCGGACGACCTCGTCGGGCACGGTCTCCCGCTGCCGCACCCCGGTGATCGACTCGACGACGTCCCCGAGCGACTCCAGGTGCTGGATGTTGACGGTCGAGACGACGTCGATGCCGGCGCGCAGCAGCTCCTCCACGTCCTGCCAGCGCTTGGCGTTGCGCGAGCCGGGAGCGTTGGTGTGCGCGAGCTCGTCCACCAGCGCGACGGCCGGGCGGCGGGCGAGGAGCGCGTCCACGTCCATCTCGGTGAGGGGGGCGCCGCGGTGGGCCAGGGTCCGGCGCTCGACCTGTTCCAGGCCGTGGAGCGCGGCCTGCGTGCGCGGTCGCCCGTGGTGCTCGGCGAAGCCCACGACGCAGTCCGCGCCCCGCTCCGTCCTGCGGTGCCCCTCGGAGAGCATCGCGTGGGTCTTGCCCACGCCGGGTGCCGCGCCGAGGTAGATCCTGAGCTTGCCGCGTCCCATGGGCTCATTCTCGGGGACGTCCGGTCCGGGCCGGCACCCGTCCCGGACCCGGGGCCGATCCCTGACGGATCTCTGACGGATCTCTGACGGAACTCGGACGGAACTCCGCCAGGGGCCCGATCCGGAGCGCCGGGCTCCGCCCCGGGCGCGCGAGAGCCGGTGGGCCCCGCCCCGAAGGAGGGGGCCCACCGGCCGGGAACACGACGCGCCCCCCCTGTGCGCGGGGGCCGTCCGGGGTCGGCGGGTCAGCGGACCTCGGTGATCTCCGGGCCGCGGTCGAGCTGGCCCATGCCGCCGCCGAAGCGGGAGCCTTCCTGGTCCTCCGTCTGCACGCCGTCCGGCACCATCTGGGCGTCGTTCGGGAGCTTCAGGACGATCGGGTCGCGCGGGGCCATCGGGCCGTCGCCGCGGACGACGACGGTGTCCCGGAAGATCTGCTCCAGCACGCCCGCCGACTCGGGGCGCACCGCGCCCTGGCCGGAGATGACGCCCCGCAGGAACCAGCGCGGGCCGTCGACGCCGACGAAGCGGACCAGCTGGGCACCGGTCTGCCCGTCCGGCAGCGGGACGGGGACCTGCGCACGCAGTTCCCAGCCCAGCGCGCCCTGGACCTCGTCGATGATGCCGCCCTGCTGGGTGATGCCCGCGGCGATCTCGTCGCGGACCTCGCCCCAGATGCCCTCCTTCTTGGGGGCGGCGAAGGCCTGCAGCTGCACGGCGCTGTCACCCAGCACCACGGTGGCGGCCACGATGGCGTCCCCGGCCACCTCGACGCGCAGTTCCATGCCGTCGACACCGGGTACGAAGATGCCGCCCAGGTCGACCCGGCCGTCGGTCGGGTTGCCGGGCACCTCGGAGACGTCCCAGGGGCCGTCCGGCCGCGGGGCCGGGGGCAGGTTGATCCGGCGCGGCGCGGCAGCGCCGTCCGACTCGCCCGTGTCGTCCTGCTCAGCGGCGGCGACGCCGTCTACGACCTGCTCGGCCGCGCCGCCGTCCTTGGCGGAGTCGTTCTTCTTGCGACGTCCGAACACGTCACTGTCCTTCCCGGTCGGTAACGACCGAAGCGTAGCCATTCCCACCCTGCTGACCAGCCCCGGATCCGGCCACGGCCGCATGACCGCCGGTGGAGCCGAAGCCCCCCTCGGCCCGGGCCGAGCCGGGAAGTTCCGCCACCTCGTGGAAGCGCACCTTCTCGACCCGCTGGACAACCAGCTGGGCAATGCGGTCGAAACGCTCGAACCGGACGCTCTCGCGAGGGTCGAGATTGACCACGATCACCTTGATCTCTCCACGGTACCCGGCATCCACCGTCCCCGGGGCATTCACGAGCGCGAGCCCGCAGCGCGCGGCCAGCCCCGAACGCGGGTGCACGAAGGCCGCGTACCCGTCGGGCAGGGCGATCGCGACCCCCGTGGGCAGCACCGCGCGCTCACCGGGCTCCAGCACGGCGGCCTCGGTGGTGACCAGATCGCAGCCGGCGTCGCCGGGGTGCCCGTACGCCGGAATGGGAACCTCCGGATCGACGCGGCGCAGCAACACGTCGACGTCGCGGCGGGATCCGTTGTTGCTCAGGGACATCAGGGATTCACCTCAAAGGCGCGTGCACGCCTGACCTGGTCCGGGTCGGCCATCGCCGCCTGGATCTCCTCGGGCCGTCCGTTGTCGATGAAGTGGTCGACCTTCACCTCGATGAAGAGCGCGTCGGCGCGGACCGCGACCGGGCCCTCCGGCCCGCCTATCCGGCCCACGGCCGTGCAGTAGATCTTCCGGCCGGCGACGGCGGTGACCTCGGCCTCCAGGTGGAGCACGGTGTCCACGGGCACCGGCCGCACGAAGTCCGTCTCCAGCCGTCCGGTCACCGCGATGACGCGCAGCAGCCAGTTCAGAGAGCCCAGCGTCTCGTCGAGTGCGGTGGCGAGCACCCCGCCGTGGGCGAGCCCGGGCGCGCCCTGGTGCGCGGGCCTGACGGTGAACTCGGCGGTGATGCGCACGCCCTCGCCCGCGCGGGCCTCCAGGTGGAGTCCGTGCGGCTGGCCCCCGCCGCAGCCGAAACAGTGCTCGTAATGGGCACCGAGGAGCTCACCGGGTGCCGGGGCGTCGGGATGCCGGACCGGTGCGACGGCATCGGCCGGGGGCGTCAACGCTGTGTTTCGTCCACTCACAGCCGCAGACCTTACCCGCGCGGCTACCCGCCGGTCGCCTCGTGGCAGGCTTGAGCACATGCAGCCCTCCACCGCGCACCACGACGAACGCCTGACCGCCCCCCGCTCCTGGTGGGGCATCGCCGTCCTGACCGGACTCGCGGGCGCGTTGATGCTGCTGCCCCTGGGCACCATGCCCCTGCTGGCCGGCCTCGTCGGCGGGACGGCGCTGGCCGGGTTCCTGGTGAGCTCGTACGGCTCCGCGCGCGTGCGCGTGGTGAACGGTGCGCTGGCCGTCGGCGACGCCCGGATCCCGGTGTCGGCGCTGGGCGAGCCCGAGATCCTGGACACCGAGGAGGCGCGCGCCTGGCGCACCTACAAGGCGGACCCCCGGGCCTTCATGCTGATGCGCAGCTACGTGCCGACGGCGGTGCGCGTCGAGGTCACCGACCCCGCCGACCCGACCCCGTACGTCTACGTCTCCACCCGCGAGCCGCAGGCCCTGGTCTCGGCGCTGCGTGCGGCGCGGGCGGCCTGAGGGGCCGGCCCCGCAGTGCCGGGCGGCCGGCCGCCGAACGCGTCAGTCGCGCATGAAGTACCGCGGACCCTCCAGGGCTGCCCTGGTGGCCTCGGGAAGGGGCTCCACGGGTCGTTCCAGGGGCGGCAGGGCGCGCAGGGCCTCCCAGGCCACCGCCTGTCGGCGCAGGTCTCCACGGACCTTCTCGGCGAGTTTGCGGGTGTCGCGGCGGTTCATGACCGCTCCGACCGCCGCGCCCACCATGAACGGCATGAGGTTCGGCAGGCTGCGGAACATCCGCTTCATGATCTGCTGGCGCAGTTCGCGCTTCATCTGCCCGCCGAGCGCGGCGTTCAGCGTGGTGGGCTTAGTGAGGTCGACCCCGCGCTCTTCCGTCCACGCGGTCAGGTAGGCGAACGTCCGCTCCCTGAGGTTGCCGGGCGGCCGCTGGCCGTAGACCTCGTGGAGCTCCGCGACGAGCTTCAGCTCGATCGCCGCGACTCCGGTGATCTCCGCCGCGAGCTCGGCGGGCATCGCGGGCGGCACGGGCAGCATGGCCGCCGCGCCGATGCTGGCGCCGACGGTCGCCGAGGCGGCGGTGGCGCCCGCGATCAGCTTGTCGGCGAGCTGCTCGGGTCCGAGGCCGGGGAACTGCGCGCGCAGCGTCGCGAGGTCACGGACCGGGACGCGCGGAGCGTTCTCGATGATCCTGTCGGTGACGTAGAGGGCGGCGCCGCGCACGCCTTCGCCGCCCTTGCGCACTCCGTTCCTGACCGCTTGCAGCCGGCGGCTCCCGCCACCGCGCCGGGACCCCTCGCCGGACTCCGCGACCGGCGCCGCCGAAGCCACGTCGGAGGGAGCGGCGAGCGCCGCACTGGCGGAGTCGCCGGGGGCGGCTTCGAGACCCGTCTCCGGGTCCGTGGTCGCCGCCTGCGTCTCCGCCGGATCACCCTGCTTTCGGAAGACGCGCTTCCGAAAGGGTGTCGAGCCAGTCACGGCCGACACCTCTCAGTCGCAGTCGCGGCAGATCGGCTGACCGTTCTTCTCGCGCGCCAGCTGGCTGCGGTGGTGCACCAGGAAGCAGCTCATGCAGGTGAACTCGTCGGCCTGCTTGGGCAGGACCCGGACGGCGAGCTCCTCGTTGGAGAGGTCCGCACCGGGAAGCTCCAGGCTCTCGGCCGAGTCGAATTCGTCCATGTCGACGGACGAGGACGACTTCTCATTGCGTCGAGCCTTGAGCTCCTCGATGCTGTCGTTGTCGACGTCGTCGTCGGTCTTGCGCGGAGTGTCGTAGTCCGTTGCCATTTTTCGCTCTCCCCCTCTGGGTGTTAGCGGTGTCTCAGCGCACGTAACGCACGAGAGGCCGGACTTGTGCCCGACCTGAGGCGGAGATTTTGCCTCACATCAAGGTCTGTTACTCAATCGACACCCAGCCGCCCGCCCGAAGGGGCGATCGGCTGGGATGACGACCGGGACCGTACACGGTCCGGGCGCCGTCTTGCACAAACGCCACCCCGTGTATTTCCCGCCATTCGAGGGGCCGGAAACCCGGACTTCCCGGGCGTTCCGACCGCCCCCGAGTCACCGAACGCACAGGGCCGGACACCGCCGACTGTGATCGATCACACAGGAGGTATTGGGTTCAGGAGCCAAGTATTCAGCCAAAAGCGAACACGGGGCGCTGGTCTCAGCAGGGCAGAGTGACACGCATCACGAGGCCACCGCCCTCCCGGGGCGTCGCCTGGATCCGGCCGCCGTGTGCGCGCGCCACGGAGCGCGCGATCGACAGGCCCAACCCGACACCCTTGTCACTGCCCGTACGCTCCGTACGCAGCCGCCTGAACGGCTCGAAGAGGTTGTCCACCTCGTACGCGGGAACCACGGGACCCGTGTTCGACACCAGGAGCACCGCCTGGCCGTGCTGGGCCTCGGTGGTGACCTCCACCCAGCCGCCCTCCGGCACGTTGTACCGGACGGCGTTCTGCACCAGGTTGAGGGCGATCCGCTCCAGCAGGACTCCGTTGCCCTGCACGACGGCCGGCCCGCGCTCGCCGCGGATCTCCACACCCTTGGCCTCGGCCTCGCCCCGCACCTGGTCGACGGCGCGCGAGGCGACCTCCGCGAGGTCCACGGGCTTGCGCTCGACGATCTGGTTCTCGCTGCGGGCCAGCAGCAGCAGGCCCTCGACCAACTGCTCGCTGCGCTCGTTGGTGGCGAGCAGGGTTTTGCCGAGCTGTTGGAGCTCCACCGGGGCGCCCGGATCGGACAGGTGCACCTCCAGCAGGGTCCGGTTGATCGCCAGCGGCGTCCGCAACTCGTGCGAGGCGTTGGCGACGAACCGCTGCTGGGCGGTGAAGGCCCGCTCCAGGCGGTCGAGCATCTCGTCGAAGGTGTCGGCGAGCTCCTTGAGCTCGTCGTCCGGCCCGTCCAGCTCGATGCGCCGGGTGAGGTCGGACCCGACCACCCGGCGGGCGGTACGGGTGATCTTGCCCAGCGGCGAGAGCACCCGGCCGGCCATCGCGTAGCCGAAGGCGAAGGCGATGATGCTCAGGCCCAGCAGGGCCATCAGCGAGCGGCTGAGCAGGTCGTCCAGGGCGTGCCTGCGCTGTTCGAGCATGCAGGACTGGATCGCGGCGTAGAACTGTTCGAGCGGTTGCTCGCCGCCCACCCCCGGACAGGTCGGGCTGGAGACGACGATCTTCTGCCCGCTCACGCTGACGATCTGGAACGGCAGGGCGTTGCCCTGCCGCAGGGCCTGGGCCGCCAGCAGGTAGATGATCGACAGCAGCAGGATGCCCGCGATCAGGAACATCCCGCCGTACAGCAGCGTGAGGCGTATCCGAATGGTCGGCCTCAGCCACGGGAAGGGACCCTCGGGCTGTCCGGGGTCCCAGGTCGGCTTCGGCGGCGCCGTCGGTGGGGCCGGGGTGGTCGCCACGTGGTCAGATCCGGTATCCGGAGCCGGGCACCGTCACGATGACGGGCGGCTCGCCCAGCTTGCGGCGCAGGGTCATCACCGTCACGCGCACCACGTTGGTGAACGGGTCGGTGTTCTCGTCCCAGGCCTTCTCCAGCAGCTGCTCGGCCGAGACCACGGTCCCCTCGCTGCGCATGAGGACCTCCAGCACCGCGAACTCCTTCGGCGCCAGCTGCACCTCCTTGCCCTCGCGGAACACCTCGCGCCGGTTCGGGTCCAGCTTGATCCCGGCCCGCTCCAGTACGGGCGGCAGCGCGACGGTGGTCCGCCGCCCGAGCGCCCGCACCCGGGCGGTCAGCTCGGTGAAGGCGAACGGCTTGGGCAGGTAGTCGTCGGCCCCCAGCTCCAGGCCCTCCACCCGGTCGCTCACGTCGCCCGAGGCGGTCAGCATCAGCACACGGGTGGGCATGCCGAGCTCGACGATCTTCCGGCAGACGTCGTCACCGTGCACAAGGGGGAGGTCCCGGTCGAGCACGACCACGTCGTAGTCGTTCACGCCGACCCGCTCCAGGGCGGCGGCGCCGTCGTACACGACGTCCACGGCCATGGCCTCCCGGCGCAGGCCGGTGGCCACCGCATCGGCGAGCAGCTGCTCGTCCTCGACGACGAGTACGCGCACGTCGTTTCCTTCCTCCGAGCCCAAAAGGGCACACGTTGTTGCGTCGTACATCCTGCCCGTTTCGGCCGTAAACCGGCTGTAAGGCGGGTCAGGGAGGGGCCTGCGGGGCGGAAGTGGGGATTCCCCGGCCGGGAGAGGTTTCTGCGCCCAGTGTGCCGGGGAGGACGTGAGCACACCCCATCCACTCCCTGACGGCGGTACTGCCCCGTGCCGCCGCCGACCCACGAAGAGGGGGCGAACCCATCATGGACGCATTCACCGCGGGTCTCCTGCAGCGCATCAGGGCCACGCAGTCGGATCTCAGGCACGCCCGCGAGACGGGTGACGACTTCCTCGCGGAAGTGGAACAGGCGGAGCTGGAAGACCTCCAGCGACTGGCCGCCGAGCACGGCGTCCCGGTCACGGCCGCCGCGCCCGCCTGCTGACCGACCGCCGCGCCGACCGGCCGCCGAGCGGCCGCTGAGCACCGGCTCCGGGACGACATGGACCCCGGCCGCCCCCTTCGGGCGGCCGGGGTCCAGCTGCAGGTGCGGTACGGGGCTCAGTCGTGCCAGGCCCCGGCCTCCTCCAGCAGCGGCTGGAGCGAGGCGAAGACGGCCGGGGTGGCGGCGAGCACCAGCTCGCCCGAGGCCGGCTCCCCCGGTCGGCCGCCGGTCACGGCGCCGGCCTCCCGGGCGATCAGGTCGCCGGCGGCCAGGTCCCAGGGGTTCAGCCCGCGCTCGTAGTAGCCGTCGAGCCGCCCCGCGGCCACGTCGCACAGGTCCAGGGCCGCCGAGCCGCCCCGCCGGATGTCCCGCACCAGCGGGATGATCCGCTGTGCCACGCCGGCCTGGTGCGCCCGCCGCGCCTGGACGTAGGCGAAGCCGGTCCCGACCAGCGCCTGGTCCAGGGGGGCCGCCGGACGGCAGGAGAGGCGGGCCGTGCCCAGCCAGGCGCCACCGCCGAGCACGGCGTGGTAGACCTCCCCGCGCATCGGCGCCGCCACGACGCCCACCACGGTCTCGCCCCCGTACTCGGCAGCGATGGACACGCCCCAGCTCGGGAGCCCGTAGAGGTAGTTCACGGTGCCGTCCAGCGGGTCGACGACCCAGCGCACCCCGCTCGTCCCCGGCGTGTCGGCGCCTTCCTCGCCCAGCAGCCCGTCCTCGGGCCGCCGCTCGGCGAGGATGCCGGTGATCAGCTTCTCCGCGGCGATGTCCATCTCGGTCACCACGTCGATCGGGCTGGTCTTCGTGGCCGCCACCGCCAGGTCGGCCGGCCGGCCGTCGCGCAGCAGCGCTCCGGCCTGACGGGCCGCATCCATGCCGACGTCCAGCAGTTCGGCCTTCAGCTCTTCGGAGATCACGGTTCCTCTTCCTAGGCGTACGGGCTGTCCGCGCCCGCGGCGGCCGGCCGTGGGGCCCGCGCCGGGCAGCAGCCCACCGCGCACAGGTCGTGGCTCTGTCCCAGCGTGCCCACCCAGCACTCCCCGGCGGCCTCGCCCCGCTCCTTGGCGGCCCGCTCCAGCACGAGTTCGCGGACGGCCCCGGCGAAACGCGGGTCGGCGCCCACGGTCGCGGAGCGCGCGACGGGCAGGCCCAGCTCGGCGGCCTTGGCCGTGGCCTCGGTGTCCAGGTCGTACAGGACTTCCATGTGGTCGGAGACGAAGCCGATGGGGACCATGACGACGGCGGGGGCGCCCTCGGCGCGGAGGGCCTCCAGGTGGTCGCAGATGTCCGGCTCCAGCCACGGGATGTGCGGGGCACCGCTGCGGGACTGGTAGACCAGCCGCCAGGGGCGGGCGACACCGGTGCGCACCGCGACCGCGTCGGCGACGACCCGGGCGACGTCGAGGTGCTGCCGGACGTACGCGCCGCCCTCACCGCCCTCGGTGTGGTCCTCGACGGGGCCGGAGGTGTCGGCTGCGGCGGTCGGGATGGAGTGCGTGGTGAAGGCGAGGTGCGCCCCGGCGCGCACCTCCTCGGGCAGGGCGTCGAGCGAGGCCAGCACCCCGTCGATCATGGGCTCCACGAAGCCGGGGTGGTTGAAGTAGTGCCGCAGCTTGTCGACCCGCGGCGGCTCCACGCCGTCCCGCTCCAGCGCGGCCAGGGCGTCGGCCAGGTTCTCGCGGTACTGGCGGCAGCCCGAGTACGAGGCGTACGCGCTGGTGGCGAGCACGGCGATGCGTCGGCGCCCGTCGGCGGCCATCTGGCGCATCACGTCGTCCAGGTACGGGGCCCAGTTGCGGTTGCCCCAGTAGACGGGCAGGTCGAGCCCGTGTTCGGTGAAGTCCTTGCGCAGCGCGTCGAGCAGCTCGCGGTTCTGCCCGTTGATCGGGCTGACCCCGCCGAAGCCGAAGTAGTGCTGCCCGACCTCCTTGAGCCGCTCGCGCGGGATGCCGCGGCCGCGCGTGACGTTCTCCAGGAACGGCACGACGTCGTCGGGTCCTTCGGGCCCGCCGAAGGAGAGCAGCAGGAGTGCGTCGTACGGGGCGGCGGAGCCGGCGCCGGGGGTACGGAACTGGTCTGACATGCCTCGAATCCTGCCACCCGGCCCGCTCCCGGGAGAACTGCCCTGTCCGCGAGGCGGACTCCGACACAGGTAAGGTGAGCCTAAGTTCCGGTTCCCGGAAATTCTCCCGTGCGGCGCCCGGTCGACCGCCGTAATCTGTACGGGCTGATCTCGTCCCTTACGGAGGGCCCTTGCCCAGTCCCTACCGCGCGATATTCGCGGCCCCCGGCACCAAGGGATTCAGCGCCGCCGGCCTGATCGGCCGCCTGCCGATATCCATGGTCGGTGTCGGAATCCTGACCATGATCTCCGAGATCACCGGACGCTACGCGATGGCCAGCGCCCTCACCGGGACGCTCGCGCTCGCCGCGGCCGTGATCGGCCCTCAGGTGTCCCGCCTGGTGGACCAGCACGGACAGCGGGCGGTCCTGCGGCCCGCCACCCTGATCTGCGTGGGCGCGGTCGCCCTCCTGCTGGTGGCCGCCGCGAACGGCTGGCCCGACTGGACCCTCTTCGTCTGCGCGGCTGTTGCCGGCTGCGTGCCCAGTGTCGGCTCGATGGTCCGGGCCCGGTGGACCACCATCTACCGCGACTCCCCGCGCGATCTGCACACCGCCTACTCCTTCGAGTCCGTCGTCGACGAGGTGTGCTTCATCTTCGGCCCGATCCTCGCCATCGGGCTGTCCACCACCTGGTTCCCCGAGGCCGGTCCACTGATCGCCGCCGTGTGCCTGCTGGTCGGCGTCTGGCTGCTCACGGCGCAGCGGTCCACCGAGCCCGCGCCGCACCCGCGCGAGGTGGACGGGAACCGCACCTCGGCCCTGCGCTCCCCCGGTCTGCAGGTCCTGGCGGCCACGTTCGTGGCGACCGGCGCAATCTTCGGTTCCATCGACGTCTCCACGCTGGCCTTCGCCGAGGAGCAGGGCCACAAGTCCGCCGCCAGCTTCATCCTGGCCATCTGGGCGGCCGGATCCTGCCTCGCGGGCATTGCCTTCGGTCTGATCCACTTCAAGGGCAGGGCCGAACCCCGCTGGGTACTGGGCATCTGTGCGATGGCCGTGAGTATGATCCCCCTCCTACTGGCCGGGAACCTTCCGTTTCTGGCCGTGGCGCTCTTCGTCTCGGGCCTCGCCATCGCTCCCACGATGATCACCACGATGGCCCTGATCGAGGCGCACGTACCACACGCGAAGCTGACCGAGGGCATGACCTGGATCAGCACCGGCCTCGCGGTCGGTATCGCGCTCGGGTCCTCCGTGACCGGCTGGGTCGTCGACGCGGCCGGCGCGCGGACCGGGTACGTCGTCTCCCTCTCGGCGGGGGCGGCCGCGGCGGCGGTTGCGTTCGCGGGATACCGCCGGCTGACGAGGCCGGCGCAAGGGGAGGAGCCAGCAACCGATGGGGACGGCGACAGCACGGAACGGCAGCACGGCGACCGCGTGGCGTAACTGGGCGGGCAACATCACCGCCACACCCGCCCGCGTGGTGACCCCGGCATCGGTCGGGGAGCTCCAGGAGGCGGTCCGCCGGGCCGCCGAGGACGGACTGCGGGTGAAGGCGGTCGGCACCGGCCACTCCTTCACCGCGGCCGCCGCGACCGACGGGGTCCTCGTCCGGCCGCAGGCCCTGGCCGGGATCCGGTCGGTCGACCGCGCCGCGGGGACCGTCACGGTCGCGGCGGGCACGGCCCTCAAGGACCTGAACCGGGCCCTCGCCGCCGAGGGCCTCTCGCTCACCAACATGGGCGACATCATGGAGCAGACGGTCTCCGGCGCCACCAGCACCGGAACCCACGGCACCGGCCGCGACTCGGCCTCCATCGCCGCCCAGATCCGCGCCCTGGAACTGGTCACCGCCGACGGCCGGCTGCTGACCTGTTCCGAGAAGGAGAATCCCGAGGTCTTCGCGGCGGCCCGGGTGGGCATCGGCGCGCTCGGCATCGTCACCGCGATCACCTTCGCGGTGGAGCCGCTCTTCTTCCTGACCGCCCGTGAGGAGCCCATGGGCTTCGACCGGGTGACCGCCGAGTTCGAGGAGCACTTCGCGGAGAACGAGCACTTCGAGTTCTACTGGTTCCCGCACACCGGCAACTGCAACACCAAGCGCAACAACCGCAGCCAGGGCCCCGCCTCCCCGCCCGGACCGGTGAGTGGCTGGGTGGAGGACGAGCTGCTCTCCAACGGCCTCTTCCAGGCCGTCAACACGCTGGGCCGCGCGGTCCCGGCGACCATCCCCTCCATCGCCCGCGTGGCCAGCCGCGCCCTGTCGGCGCGCACCTACACGGACATCCCGTACAAGGTGTTCACCAGCCCGCGCCGGGTGCGGTTCGTGGAGATGGAGTACGCCCTCCCGCGCGAGGCCGTGGTCGGAGCGCTGCGGGAGCTCCGGGCGATGGTGGACCGCTCGCGGCTGCGGATCAGCTTTCCGGTGGAGGTGCGGACGGCTCCGGCAGACGACATCACACTGTCGACGGCCTCCGGCCGCGACACGGCCTACATCGCGGTGCACATGTACAGGGGCACCCCGTACCAGGCCTACTTCACCGCGGCCGAGCGCATCTTCACCGCGCACGGTGGACGCCCGCACTGGGGCAAGGTGCACACCCGGGACGCGGACCACCTCTCGCGGATCTACCCGCGCTTCGGGGAGTTCACCGCACTGCGGGACCGCCTCGACCCGGACCGGGTCTTCGGCAACGACTACCTGCGGCGGGTCCTCGGGAGCTGAGGCGGGTCAGGAGGCGCTCGGTGACGGCGGCGTGCTGCCCTCGGCGCCCGGGGTCGGCACCGGGTCCGGTGCCGACGGCGTCGGGGTGGGCGCCGGTCCGTGCGTCGGCACCGACGGGCCGGGCGCCGGCTCGCCGGAGCGCGACGGCCCGGGGTCCACGCTCGGGCTGCGGCTCCCGCCCGGACGGGAGGGGTTCGGGGAGCCGCCCGGGCCGGGGGTGTCGGCGCCGCTCCCCCGCTCGTCCTCCCCACCGGCCGGACCGCGTCGGGACGGGGCGGGGCGCTCCTCGCCGGCCTTGCGGGTTCCGCCGGAGAAGAGGGTGCCGCCGTCGCTGCTGACGGAGGTGCCTGCCATCGCCTCGTAGGTGCCGAGGCCGCCGATGGCGACGGCGAAGGCCGCGCCGGAGGCCACCGCGGTGCGCTTCCATCCGCGCATCCGGGTGCCGTGCACGGTGGGCCGCCCGAACTCCTCCGCCGCCCCGGCGTCCGCCGCCCCGGGGTCCGCCGCCCCCTCCTGCCCGCGGGGCGGCGGTACCTGACGGGTCTTCGGCCGGGTGCTGCCGCGCAGCTGGTCGCCGGTACGCCGGAAGAGGTGCTGGATGACGGGTCCGCCGGCGGTGGCGACGACGCTGACCACCCCGGCGCCGAGGATGGTTCCGTAGACGCCCATCGTGGACGCGAGCAGGGCGGCCGCGACGGTGGCGAGGGAGGATCCGGCGACCTGGGCCACGCTCAGGTCGAGTTTCCTTCCCGCCGGTTCGGTCCCGGCGCCACCCGTCGTCTTCTGACCCATCGCCATCCCCTGTGTGCCCGACCTCTCGTGTCTTCTGCTCTTTCAGCAGTTACTGACAGCTGAGCGAAGGGGATAGTTCCGTTTCGGGTGATTCTGTGAAGCAGGACACCCGCGCCCGGATGACGACCGCTGGTGGGAACCGACAGCGGGCAGCCGAACACGCGCCGCCCGGGGAAAGTTCGGCGGCGCGGCGGTCTCCCCAGGTGGCCCGAATGGAGTACTGTGGCGAGCCCTGGGTCTGTCCTTCCTTTCGGTTGTCCGGATCCGGGAGAGGGGGCCGGCTGACGGAAAGCGGCACTCGAAGACCGGTGATGTCGCGACATTGCACGGGCCCTGCTGCGCACGGTAACCATGTGGTCACTGTGCGTGCCCAACAGGTAACCGTGCCATAACGGCGATCAAGGGCGCATGCCCGACACGCCGGTTTAACTCGGCAAGGTTGTGGCAGGCTGCACCCGGGCAGGCCACACTCGACTAGCGGAAGCAGCGACGCACGTGACGTCGGCAGGCACCACCCGGGAGGTCCCCATGCCCGAACTGCGTGTCGTGGCCGTCTCCAATGACGGCACACGACTGGTGCTCAAGGCTGCGGACAGCACGGAGTACACGCTTCCGATCGATGAGCGGCTTCGAGCTGCCGTACGCAACGACCGCGCACGCCTGAACCAGATCGAGATCGAGGTCGAGAGCCACCTCCGCCCCCGTGACATCCAGGCCCGGATACGAGCCGGTGCCACCGCGGAGGAGGTCGCCCAGCTCGCCGGCATCCCCGTCGACCGCGTGCGCCGCTTCGAGGGCCCGGTGCTCGCCGAACGCGCCTTCATGGCCGAGCGCGCCCGCAAGACCCCGGTGCGCCGCCCCGGCGAGAACACCGGGCCGCAGCTCGGCGAAGCCGTGCAGGAGCGCCTGACCCTGCGTGGGGCCGAGAAGGACTCCGTCCAGTGGGACTCCTGGCGCCGCGACGACGGCACCTGGGAAGTCCTCCTGGTCTACCGGGTCGTCGGCGAGCCGCATTCGGCGAGCTGGACCTACGACCCGCCGCGCCGGCTGGTCGTGGCCGTGGACGACGAGGCCCGCTCGCTCATCGGCGAGTCGGAGGACCTGCCGGCCGCGCCGGAGCCGAGCTTCCCGTTCGTCCCGAGGATCGCGCGCCTGCCGCGCGACCGGCCGCTGGATCGCACCCTGGACCGGCAGCTGGAGCGGGTCGAGCCCCGGCCGACGCCCGTCCCGGAGCCGGAGGAGGAGCGGGACACGCTGACCAGCCTGCTGGAGGCGGTACCGAGCTTCCGCGGCGACATGGTCGTGCCGGAACGCCCCGATCCGACGGACACGGAAGCCGAGGCAGAGGAGCCGCCGGCCCCGGCCGCCTCGGCGGGCGCGGGCGCCGCGTACGCCGACGTCCTGATGCCCCGTACGGTGGCGGGCCACCGCGACCGACTGACGGGCACCACCGACCGGCAGGCCGAGGCCGACGGGGTCCGGCCCGGGCGCCGTGCGGCGGTGCCGAGCTGGGACGAGATCGTCTTCGGCACCCGGCGCAAGAAGCAGGAGTAGCCCCCCCGGGGCCGGGTGGCACCCGGCCCCGGCCCGGCTAGCTGGGGTCCGGACCCGTGGCGACCGGGCGGGCCGGGTCCGTGCACCAGTGCGACCAGCTGCCCGCATAGAGGTCGGACTCGATGCCGGCCACCTCCAGGGCGAGCACTTCATGGGCTCCGGAGACCCCCGATCCGCAGTACACGCCCACCGCGGTCCCTTCGGAGGCCCCGAGCGCCTCGAACCGGGCCCGCAGCGCGTCCGCCGGCAGGAAGCGGCCGTCGGGACCCACGTTCTCGGTGGTCGGGGCCGACAGCGCGCCGGGGATGTGCCCGCCCACCGGGTCGATCGGCTCGACCTCGCCGCGGTACCTCTCCCCCGCACGGGCGTCCAGGAGCACGCCTTCGCGCGCCCGCTCCGCCGCCGCGTCGGCGTCGAGCAGCCCGAGCAATCCGGGGGTTGGCTTGAAATCGCCCTCGTCCGGAATCACCCGTTCGGCGGTGAGCCCGCCTCCCGCCGCCGTCCACGCGGCCAGGCCCCCGTCCAGGACTCGCACGTTCGGGTGACCCGTCCAGCGCAAAAGCCACCACGCGCGGGCCGCCGCCCAGCCCTGCCCGCCGTCGTACACGACCACAGGCACGTCCGCGCAGACCCCGGCCCTGCGCATCGCCGCGCCGAAGGCCTCCGCGTCCGGGAGCGGGTGGCGCCCTCCCGCCCCGGCCGGACCTGCCAGTTCACGGTCGAGGTCGACGTACGCGGCGCCCGGCAGGTGCCCGGCCTCGTACGCGGGCCGCTGGTCGGGGCCGCCGAGCTGCCAGCGGACGTCCAGCAGGACCGGCGGCCGGGCACCCGCCAGCTCGTTCCTCAGTTCGGCAACGGAAAGGATCGCAGTCTTCGCACTCATGGCGGCCATCTTCCTCCCCGCCCGGCACCGGCGTCACAGGACCGTCATCAGCGGGGCACCCGGTTCCGGTCAACTCCGTTCCGGACCACCGGAATGCGGCGCGGTCGGGGAGCGCCGGGTCCGCCGGAGTGGAACCATCAGCACCGGTGACGGCACGACGGAGGAGACGGCAGACATGACCGAGGCAGCGGAAGCGACCCGGCGCACCCCCGGCACCCCGTGCTGGGTGAGTCTCATGGTGCACGGCCTCGGGAGCACCGAGGACTTCTACGCCGACCTGTTCGGATGGGAGTACGTGCCCGGGCCCGAGCAGCTCGGGCCGTACGTCCGTGCCGTGCTGGACGGACACGAAGTGGCCGGGATCGGCGAGATGCCGCCGGACGGCCATCTTCCGACGGCGTGGACCACGTACCTGGCCACGGACGACGCGGACGCCAGCGCCGAATCCGTCCGGGCCTGCGGCGGCACGGTCGCGGTGGGGCCGCTGGACGCCGGCATCGCGGGGCGGGTGGCCATCTGCTCGGACCCGCTGGGGGCGGTCTTCGGGCTGTGGCAGGCGCAGGACCACCTGGGCGCCCGGCCGCACGGCGGGCCGGGTACCCCCGTCTGGCACGAGCTGATCACCCAGGACACCTCGACGGTCGGCAAGTTCTACGAGCACGTCTTCGGCCACGAGGCGCAGACCCACGTCACCGCCTCGGACGACTTCGACCACCTCACCCTGAACCTGGCGGGCCGGCCCGTCGCCGCCGTGCACGGCGTGGGCCGTTCGCTGCCGCACGACCGGGGGCCGCACTGGCTGGCCTATTTCGAGGTGGCGGACACCGACGCGGCCGCGAGCCGGGTCGAGGAGCTCGGCGGGCGCGTCGTCGAGCCGCCCCGGGAGGGCATGCGCGGGCGGCAGGCCACGGTCACGGACCCGGAGGGGGCGGTCTTCGCCCTCGTACGCTCGCGGCCCTGAGCGCCGCCGCTGCGGGAGTCAGCCGGCGGGCCGTGCCGGCGGCCGCCCGAAGTGCCGTGCGGTGGGCACCAGTGCAGCCGCCGCGGGGACCAGGAAGCAGGCCGCGGCGCAGACGCCGAGGACCGGGGTCGCCCCGAAGACCTCGATGGCCGGGGCGATGAGCGCCAGGCCCACCGGGGCCAGGCCGTAGGACACGAGGAAGTCCAGCGAGGAGACCCGGGCGAGCTTGTCCGGGGCGACTTCGCGCTGGGTGGCGGTGAACCAGGGCACGTTGAACAGCTCGATGCCGATCCCGGCGACCGCGTAGGCGCCGACGACCACGCCCGGGTGGACCGGGAGCACCAGGCTCAGCGGCGCGAAGCCGTAGGCGGCCAGGCCCGCGAAGGCGGCCCAGCCCTGGGAGCGCGGCCGGAAGCGGGCGGTGACCAGGGCCCCGCCGAGCGCGCCGACCGTGTAGGCGGTCATGGCGGCGGCCAGCACCCACTCGGTGCCGTAGCGGTCACGGCTGATCAGGGGCAGGGCGACGCTGGTGGCGGAGTAGCCGAGCGCGATCACGGCGACCAGGCCTGCGAGTCCCGCGAGGAACCAGGGGTGGCGGCGGGCCTCGCGTATGCCGTCGACGAACTCGGCGCGCAGCGAGGCGCGCTGCGGCCGGTCCGCGTCCGGGGCGCCGGACGCGGACCCCCGGCCCGGCAGGAGCGCGGCGACCAGCCAGAGCAGGCCGATGCCGAGCAGCAGGGTCGCGACATCGGTGAAGGCCGCGAGCAGCGCGGTCAGGGCCGGCCCGGCCAGTGTGGAGGCGCGCACGGCCAGGGTCGTCGCGGCGTTGGCCTGCTGCCTGCGGCCGGCGTCGACGACCTCGGCCGTGAGTGCCTGGAAGGCGGGGCGGCAGGCTCCCTGCCCGGCGCCGGCCAGGGCTGCGGCCGCGGTCATCAGCAGCAGGGAGCGCCCCAGTCCGGCGGCGAGGAGGGGCGCGGCGGCCGCGGCGGCCAGGGCCGACCACAGGACGACGGCCCGCCGGGAGTGGCGGTCGGCCAGCACCCCGCCGACGGCCACGGCGGCGAGGAAGCCGGCGGTGCGCGCCGCGAGGACGAGGCCGAGGCCGGCCGCGCCCAGTTCGCGCTCCAGGACCGCGAGGCCCAGTACGAAGGGCAGGGCCCAGGTCGCGAGCCCGGAGGCGGTGGTGCCAGCCCACAGGCGCAGGAAGGCGACGTCGCGCAGGACGGAACGCGTCTGCTGTGGACGGCTCCTGGGCTCCGTGGGGGCAGGTGTGGTCGCCACGATGTGGTGCTCCTCATCCATTAATGAAAACGATAACCATTACAGTACTCTGTGGACGCGGCACTCCCGCCCGGTGCACGCCCCTGCCCCCATCCACGCCGCCTGACGGAGGACCCATGCGCCATCGCACCCGAACCGGCCTCGCCCTGACCCTCGTTCTCGCATCCGCGGCCGCCGCCGGCTGCTCGGCCGGCGGCGGCACGGACCGCAGGGCGGAGGGCACGCCCTCCGCCCCTACCACCGTCACCAGTTGCGGCGGACGGCTGTCCTTCGACGGCCCCCCGAAGCGCACCGTCGCCCTGGACCAGTCCTCCACCGAGACCCTGCTGGAACTGGGCCTCCACGACCGGATGGCCGGAACCGCCAATCTCAAGACGAAGATCCCCGCGCAGTACCGGGACGCGTACGCGAAGGTCCCGGTCATCGCCCCCAAGATCGCGACGGGTGAGCAACTGCGTGCCGCCACACCGGATTTCGTCGTGGCCGGCTCCACCGACCTCTATACGAAGGACCGGGCGGGCACCCGGGAGGAGCTGGCGGCGCTGAAGGTCCCCGCCTTCGTCAGCGCCGTGGACTGCCCCCAGCACAACGAGCCCGGGAAGTCCCCCTTCGAACTGCTCTTCTCCGACTACGAGGCGCTGGGCCGGATCTTCGGCGCCGAGGAACGGGCCGCCGCCCTCGCCCGGGAACAGCGGGCCGCCGTCGCCGAGGCCGGCCGGAGCGCGGCCGGGGCCGGGGCCGGGGCCGGGAAGCAACCCACCGTCGTCTACCTCTACTCGGTCTTCAACGGCATGCCGTACGTCGCCGGGCGGACCGGACTGCCCAGCGAGATGAGCCGGATCGTCGGCGCGAAGAACGCCTTCGACGACGTGGAGGAGGACTGGCCTGAGGTGTCCTGGGAGGAAGTCGCCAGGCGCGACCCGGACTTCATCGTGATCGGCGACCTGTCCGAACGCGGCCGGCCCGGTGACAGCGCCGCGGAGAAGCGCAGGGCGATGGCGGAGGACCCGGTGGTGTCCCGGCTGGCGGCGGTGCGCGGCAACCGGATCGTCGAGGTGCCCGGCATCGAGCTGGACCCCTCCGTGCGCTCCGTGCACACGCTGGGCCTGCTGGCGGGCGCGATGAAGGACCTCGGATATGCCCGCTGACGTGGCCGGCCGGGCCGGACCGGCGGGACCGGCTGTGGCGAAGGGCCTGTCGACGGGCGCGTGCGCCGACCTGCTGCACCCCTCGGCCCGCACGCCGGGGGCGGCCGTCACCGCGCCGGCCCCGGCGCCCGCGGCGTCCCCCCGCGGACCCGCGCGGGCCGGACCGCTCCTCGCCTCGGCCCTCGTCCTGGCCGTCTCGGTGGCGGCCGCCACCCGTGTCGGCACCGCCGAGGTGGGGTGGACCGACCTGGCCCGGGTGCTCGGGTCGCGGCTCGGGCTGGACGTCGAGGCGCTGCCGCCGCTGCTGGACTCGCTCGTGTGGGACCTGCGGCTGCCGCGGGTCCTGATGGCGGCCCTGGTCGGTGCCTCGCTGGCGGTCTGCGGCACGGTGCTCCAGGCGGTCACGCGCAACGCGCTCGCCGACCCGTACCTGCTCGGGGTCTCCTCGGGTGCCGGAGCAGGCGCGGTCGCCGTGGTCGTCCTCGGTGCGGGCGCGGGCACCCTCGGGATCACCGGCGGCGCGCTCGCCGGGGCGCTGCTCGCCTTCGCGGGCCTGCTGCTCCTGCTGCGCCGCACCGGGCTGGACTCGGTCCGCATCGTGCTGACCGGCGTGGTCGTCGGCCAGCTCTTCACCGCGCTGACCTCGCTCGCCCTGATGGCCTCGGCCGACGCCGACACCACCCGCGCCGTCACCCACTGGCTGCTGGGCTCGCTGGCCCCGGCCCGCTGGGACGCCGTGCTGGTCTGCGCGATCGTCACGCCCCTGGGGCTGGCCGCAGCCTGGCTGTGCGCGAACGCCCTCGACGGGCTCGCCTTCGGCGCGGACACCGCCGCCTCCCTGGGGATCGGCGTACGGCGCACCCGGATGCTGCTGCTCGTGGTGACGGCCGCGCTCACCTCGGTCGCGGTGGCCACCGTCGGCGCCATCGGTTTCGTGGGGCTGATCGTGCCGCACGGGGTGCGTTTCCTGGCCGGACCGCTGCACCGGGCGCTGCTGCCGCATGCGGCGCTCGCGGGCGCGGTGTTCCTGGTGTGGACCGACGCCCTGGCGCGGGTGGCCTTCGCCCCCCGGGAGGTGCCCGTCGGTGTGATCACCGCGCTCATCGGCGTCCCGCTGTTCCTGCTCGTCCTGCGCCGGAGGGGGGAGCTGTGAGGATCAGCGCCGAGGGGCTGAGCTGGTCGGTGTCGGGCACTCCCGTCGTCCGCGGGATCGGACTGGACATCGCACCAGGGGAGACCGTGGGGCTGCTCGGCGCCAACGGCTCGGGCAAGTCCTCGCTGCTGCGCTGCCTGGCCGGGCTGCGGGTGCCGGACGCGGGCACGGTCCGCTACGACGGCGTGCCCGTGGGGGACCTCGGCCCCCGGGCGATCGCCCGCCGGGTCGCCTTCGTCGCCCAGGACTCCGGCCTCGACACCGACCTGCGCGTCGCCGACGTCGTCGGGCTGGGCCGGACCCCCTTCCGCGACCGCTGGCGCGGCCCGGACGCGCACGACCGGGCCGTGGTCGCCGCCGCGCTCGACCGCGTCGGACTCGGCGCGCTCGCCGGGCGCCCCTGGCGGAACCTGTCCGGCGGCGAGCGTCAACGGGCCCACATCGCCCGCGCCTTCGCCCAGCAGCCCTATGCACTGCTCCTCGACGAACCCACCAACCACCTCGACGTGAAACATCAGTTGGAACTGATGGAGCTGCTCGCCGCCACCGACCAGACGGTCCTCGTCGCCCTGCACGACCTGACTCTGGCCGCCCGCCACTGCGACCGGCTGCTGCTCGTACACGACGGCGCGCTGGTCGCCTCCGGCGCCCCCGACACCGTCCTGACCTCCGAGAACCTCGCCCGGGTCTTCGAGGTGGACGCCGAACTCCGCACCGACGCCCTGGGCAGGCCGTCGGTCACCTACCGCGGTCCCCTCCGGGGCACCGCTCCCGCCTCCCCGTCCGCTCTCCGACAAGGAACCCGATGACGACACCGACGCGACCCCAGCCCCAGCCCCGGCCCGAGCCCCGCCCCCTGAGGACCCCCGCTCCCGGGCCCGCAGCCGCACCGGCGGCCTCCGTCGACGCCCTGATCGAGGCCGTGCTGGCCGGCGAACACGGCCCGCAGCCCGGCGGACTGGTGGCGACCAGCGTGTTCTGGATCCACCACGGAACCCGGCTGGCCGGCGGCGACACCACCTACCTCAATCAGTACGTCCTGGTCCGCCTCGGCGGCTCCTTCGGCGGCTGCGCCTTCGAGGCCGGCGAAATCGACCCGGCGGTCTGCCACGACGCCTCCGGCGCTCCGCTCGACGTCCTGCTGCGCGAGGCGCCGCACCCGCTGCGGATCGCCGCGCTCGACGCCTACCTGGCCGGGCGGCGCCCGCACCGCGACTCCGGCGCGGAGGCGGTCACCCTGCCCGCCGGCACCCCCGAGGTGCGCGCGCTGGCCCGCGACGCGGCGATCGCCGGGCTGCTGGACATCGACCGCGGCGCCGCGGTCGGCCTCATCGGCGTGGTGAACCCGCTGATCGCGGCGATCCGCGAGCGCGGCGGCGAACCGCTGCCCTGCGACTTCAACCTCAGGACCACCCAGTGGGGCGACCCGGTCACCAGCGACATGCACGAGGTCCTGGAGCGCGCCGACGCCGTCGTCGCCACCGGCATGACCCTGAGCAACGGCTCCTTCGACGTCATCCTGGACCGCTGCCGCACCCGTGGAATCCCGCTCGTCGTCTACGCCCAGAGCGGCAGCGCCGTGGCCCGTGCCTTCCTCGGTGCCGGGGTGACCGCCCTGTCCGCCGAGCCGTTCCCCTTCTCCCAGTTCAGCGCCGACCCGACCACGCTGTACCGCTACCGGACGGCGGCCCCGGCGTGATCCCGGCGACCCGCCGCGACTCCCCCGCCGCCGACCGCCACGGAGCCGGGCACGCGCCCTGCCACCACGGCGAGATCCTCCAGGGCGTCTTCCTCGACGCCGCCGGGCGCCGCTGCGCCGGCCTGGTCACCCTGCCCATGGGCGGCCCGGGGAGCCGGGCCGCGTTCACCCGGCGGCCCGGCACCCCGCCGGAGCGGCTGGGCGTGCGGCCCGGCGACCGTACGAAGGCCGCGCGCGCGGCGGCCCTGGCCGTCGAGGAGTGCTCCCGGCGGTGCGGCGAGCCGCCCTGTGGCGGGGAGCTGCGGCTCTCCGGAGACATCCCGGTGGGGCTGGGCATGGGCAGTTCCACCAGCGACGTCATCGCGGCGGTCCGCGCGGTGGCGGACTCCTACGGGATGCGGCTGCCGGCCGCCGCCGTCGCCCGGCTCGCGGTCCGCGCCGAGCTGGCCTGCGACCCCCTGATGCTCGACACCCGCCCGGTGCTGTTCGCCCAGCGCGAGGGGCGGGTGCTGGAGGTGCTCGGTCACCGCCTGCCGCCCCTCGTGGTCGTGGGCTGCGCGCTCGGCGGGGGCGCGCCCGTGGACACCCTCTCGCTCCCGGCCCGGGCGCTCGACGACCACGACGTACGCGCCTTCGAGCGGCTGCGGGTGCTGCTGCGGCGGGCCGTGGCCACCGGCGACGCCGCCCTGCTCGGCCGGGTGGCGACGGCGAGCGCCCGGCGCGGGCAACGGCTCCTGCGCCACCCGGAGTTCGACGCACTCGTCGGCATCGCCGGGCGGCTGGAGGCCGTAGGGGTCCAGATCGCGCACAGCGGCGCGGTCGCCGGGCTGCTGCTGGATGCGGCCGCCCCGGGGCTGCGCCACCGGATCCGCGGCTGCGTGCGGGCCCTGGAGAGCGAAGGCATCCCCGTCACCCGCACGTTCACGACCTTCCCGGCCCCTCCCGGCTGCTCCGCCCCGCCAGGCCGGGCGGACCGGGCGGACCGGCCAGACCTTCCGAACGTCCCGACGACCAAGGAGTCCCCGAGTGGACCAGCACATCGCGGAGGCCATCGGCCGACCGGACCTGATACGCCTCGACGACCGGCTCGTCTGCCTGCGCTTTGAGACCATGAAGGTGGTCTCCGCCCTCGCCGCGGTCCGCCACCTCCTCGACACGGGAGCGGTGCGGCCCGGCGACACCCTGCTGGACAGCTCCAGCGGGATCTACGCGTACGCCCTCGCGCTGGCCTGCCACCGGCACGGCATGCGCTGCCACATCGTCGGCTCGACGACGGTCGACCGCACCCTGCGCACCCAACTCGCCGTCCTCGGCGCGACCCTGGAGCAGATGGAGCCCTGCAGCGACCTGAAACTGGACCAGAAACGGCGCGTCGAGCGCGTACACGAGATCCTCGCCGAACACCCCAGCCACCACTGGATGCGGCAGTACCACGACGACGTCCACTACCTGGGCTACCGGGCCGTGGCCGACCTGATCCGCCGGTCGGCGCGCGGTGCGGAACTCACCGTCGTCGGCGGGGTCGGCTCGGGGGCCTCGACCGGAGCCCTCGCCCACTACCTGCGCGAGGAGGCGCCCGGTACCGAGCTGGTCGGCGTACAGCCCTTCGGCAGCGTCACCTTCGGTGCGGAGCACGTCGCCGACCCTGAGATCATCATCGCGGGCATCGGCAGCTCCATCCCCTTCGGCAACGTCCGCCATGCGTCCTACGACGCGCTCCACTGGATCTCGTTCGACGCCGCCCTCGCCGGCGGCGTCGACCTGCTGCGCCGGCACGCGGTGTTCGCCGGGCTGTCCAGCGGGGCCGGCTACCTCGCCGCCCGCTGGGAGCGCGACCGCTCGCCCGGTCGCACGGTCCTCTTCGTCGCCGCCGACACCGGTCACCGCTACGTGGACACCGTGTACGCGCGGCACCGCGAGGCCGTCCCCATCGGCTCGCTGGCTCCCCGCCAGGTCACCCGCCGGGAGGAACTGGCCCTGCCCTGGTCCCGGATGGACTGGAACCGGGCGGACGCCCCCGCGTAGGGATGCGGCGGGCTGCGGACCCGCTTCCCGGGGCGTGCGGTCCGGAGCCGATGGTGGTGCGCCGGCCCCGGTCTTCCCGCTCCATCCAGGCCGGGTGGAGCGGGAAGACCGGGGCCCGCACACGGCGTCCGTACGCCGTCCACGGAGCCTGGCGGCGACAGTCCGAAGGTGCGAAGGCGCTCCGAGGGTGCTGCAATGAGCTGGAGTGCTGCCCCTGCACCGTGCGGCGGGGAATGCGCCGCACGGAAACAGGCGGCGGCCCACGGCCGGTCACCCCCCACCGGACAGCACGTGAGGAGCCGTGATGAGCGACGACATCGAAACGATGGGGCCCGTCGACTACCTGATCGTCGAGTTCCCCGGCAACAGGATGACCGGTGAGGGCTTCCCCCTGCTCGTCGATCTGGTGGAACGCAACATCATCCGCATCCTCGACCTGGTCTTCGTCCGCAAGGATGCTGACGGTTCGGTCGTCGCACTGGAACTGAAGGACGCCGGCGGCGGTGAGATGGACCTCTCCGTCTTCGAGGGCGCGGCCTCCGGCCTGCTGGGCCAGGACGACATCGACGAGGCCGGTGCCGCTCTGGAAGCGGGCAGCTCGGCCGGCATCCTGGTGTACGAGAACGTCTGGGCGGCGCCGTTCGCCCGCGCCCTGCGGCGCGGCGGCGCGCAGTTGGTGGCCGGCGGCAGGATTCCCGTCCAGGCGCTGCTGGCCTCGCTCGACGCCATGGAGGCGTGAGCGCGGACCGCGGGCCGCGGGCGGCAGCAGTCCCGACTCCCCGTCCCGCGGCACATGACGACCTGCGGACCGGACGCGCGTTGCGGCCGTCCGCCCTTCGGCAACCTGGGAGATGACGCCCCATGCCCGGACTTCTTCGTGGAGTCGCCCGCACCGCCGTCGTGGCCGGGACGGCCACCGCGGTCTCCAACCGCGTATCGCGGCGGCAGGCGGGCCGCTGGTCCCAGCAGGAGTACGAACAGCAGCAGGCCGCGGCGCCGCCGCCCCCGCCGCAACCGGCCCAGGCCGCTCCTCCCCCTCCGCCGCCCCCCGGCGACGACATGAGCAGCAAGCTCGACCAACTGCAGAAGCTGGGCGAGTTGAAGGCCCAGGGGCTGCTGACCGAGGAGGAGTTCGCCCAGCAGAAGGCCAGGCTCCTCGCCGGCTGACCGGCCGCTCGGTGGCGGGGGACGGGAAGGGATGACCCATGACGGCACCGCGCACCCCGGCGCCCGCCGAGCCGCCCCCGGAGGGCGACCGGCTGCGGGACATGCTGCGCACGCCGGGCTACCTCAAGCTCCTCGTCCTGTGTGCGCTCATCGGCATCCCGGTCTCCCTGGCGGCGTTCTGGTTCCTGGTCGCCCTGCACGAGCTGGAGCACCTGGTGTGGGCCGATCTTCCGGAGGCGCTCGGCTGGAGCGGCCCACCCTGGTGGTGGCCGGTGCCGCTGCTGCTGCTGGCCGGCGTCCTGGTCGGGCTGGTGGTGACCCGCATGCCCGGCGCCGGCGGCCACATCCCCGCCTCGGGGCTGCACGCGGGAGGGGCCACCTCGGCCGCGCTGCCCGGCGTCATCCTGGCGGCGGTGCTCAGCCTGCCGCTGGGTGCGGCCCTCGGCCCGGAGGCCCCGCTGATCGCACTCGGCGGCGGGCTCGCGCTGCTGTTCCGGGACTTGGCCCAGGCGCCCACGACCCCGCAGAGCACGGCGATCCTGGGCGCGGCGGGGGCGGCCGCGGCCATCTCCGCGATCTTCGGCAACCCGCTGATCGGCGCCGTGCTGCTGATGGAGGTGGCCGGGGTGGGCGGACCGCAACTCTTCGCGATCATGCTGCCGGCGCTGCTGTCCAGCGGGGTCGGCGAGCTCGTGTTCACCGGCTTCGGCCGCTGGACGGGCCTGGCGACGGGCAGCCTGAAGCTGGACCTGGACGGCCCCTTCCCCCGCCTCGACGCCCCCGACGTGCTGTGGTCACTGCTGCTGGCGGTCGTCCTGGGCGTCTTCATGCACCTGGTGCTGGCCGGCGGCCGGTTCGCCTCCGTGTACGTGGCCAGGCGGCCCGTGGCCCACACGGCCGTCTGCGCCGTGGCCGCCGGTGCCGCCGCAGCGCTCTACGCGCTGGTCACCGGCAACTCCCCGGTGGACGTCGCCTCGTCGGGCCAGGCCGTCATGGCCGACATGGCCGCCGATCCGCAGGCCTGGGGCATCGGGGCGCTGATCGCGGTCCTGCTGTGCAAGGGCGCGGCGTACGCGCTCTGCCTGGGCAGCCTGCGCGGCGGGCCGGTCTTCCCCGCCCTGTTCCTGGGAGCGGCCGCGGGTCTGCTGTTCGCGCCACTGCCGGGGCTGGGCGTCATTCCGGGCCTCGCGGCCGGCATGGCCGCCGCCACCACGTGCGCGCTGCGGATCCCGGTCAGCAGCGTGGTGCTCGTCGTGCTCCTGCTCGGCAGCGGCGCGATGATCCCCGTGATCATCCTCGCGTCCGTGGTCGCCTTCGTGGTCACCGAACTGCTGCCGCCCGGGCCCGAGGTGGCGCCAGTGGGCCTGCCGGTCGCGACCCGCGGGGCCGGAGCGAAGTGAGGAAGGAGCACGTCATGGCAGATCACGTGAGCGGAGTCCGGCCGAAGGCCGCTGCGCCGGCCGCCGGCAGGGCCGGCTTGGGCGCCCTGGACGGCTGGCTGTACTTCGCCGGGTTCCTGATGGTCTTCGGCGGCCTGGCGACGTTGTCCTCGGGCATCTCCGCGATCGCCGGGGACGAGGTCTTCCTCTCCACCCCGGACTACGCCTACGCGTTCGGCCTCACGGGCTGGGGCTGGGTCCAGCTCGTCCTGGGCGTCGTCCTCTTCTGCGCCGGAATCGCCGTGCTCCGGGGCGCCCTGTGGGCCCGAGTCGTCGGCATCGTGTTCGCGGGTCTCAGCATGGTCTCCGGCTTCATGTGGCTTCCGTACGCGCCGTTGCGGACCCTGGTACTCCTGGCCGTCGACGGCCTGATCGTCTGGGCGCTGTGCACGGCCCCCCGTCCGACGAAGGACTGAGCCGCGGTGCCGGCGGAAGCCGCGCGGCCGACTCCCCTGGTGCTCGTGGTCGGCGTGTCCGGGTCGGGCAAGACCACGGTGGCCCGGCTACTCGCCGACCGACTCGGCTGGCCCCACCGGGACGCAGACGAGTTCCACTCCCCGGCCAACCGGGCCAAGATGGCCGCCGGACACCCCCTTGACGACGCCGACCGGGCTCCCTGGCTGGCGGCCATCGGCGCCTGGATGGACCAGGAGGCCGGGGCGCACCGCCCCGCCGTCGTCACCTGCTCGGCGCTCAAGCGCTCCTACCGGGACCGGCTGCTGCGCGGGCGGCCCGGGGCGCGCCTGGTGTACCTGCACGGCACGCCGGAGCTCGTACAGGCCCGGCTGGGCGCCCGGCACGGCCACTTCTTCCCGCCGGCCCTGCTGGACAGCCAGTTCGCCGACCTCCAGGAACCGGGACCCGACGAGCACCCCGTGATCGTGGAGGTCGACCAGCCGCCGCGGGCCGTGGCGGCGGCCGCGCTCTCGTTGCTGGGCCTCTCCGCCCCTTCCCCGCCGTCCGAGGAGGCTCCCATGTCCGCACAGACGCCCCGGTCCGCAGGCCCGACGGGTGAGCAGTGGGAGCTGCGTCACGGCGGGCAACGCGCCTTCGTCGTCGAACTCGGCGGCGCCCTGCGCCACTACGAGGCCGACGGCGTGGCCCTGTTGGACGGGTTCGCCGCCGATGAGCCCGTCACCTCGGGGCGCGGCCAGATCCTCGTACCCTGGCCCAACCGGGTCGGCGGCGGACGCTATCACTTCGACGGAGCGGACCTGCAGCTCCCCCTGAGCGAGCCGGAGCGGCACAACGCGATCCACGGGCTGCTGCGCTGGACCCCGTGGCGGCTGCTCGCCCACTCCGGGAACGCCGTGCGGGTGGGCACCACCCTTCACCCACAGCCCGGATACCCCTTCCTGCTGGAGGTGTTCGCCGAGTACCGGCTCGACGACGACGGCCTGGAGGTGGTGGTCCGCGCCGTCAACACGGGCGTGGCGCGGGCCCCGTACGGCGTGGGGCAGCACCCGTACCTGACGGTCGGCACCGGTCTCGTCGACACGGCACTGCTGACCGTGCCCGCCCGCCACCGGCTGACCGCCGACGACGAGGGCCTACCGACCGGCGAGGTGCCCGTCGCGGGCACGGAGTACGACTTCCGCTCCGCCCGGCCCATCGGTGCGGGAGCGCTGGACACCGCCTTCACCGGGCTCGCACGCGAAGCGGACGGGCGGGCCGTGGTCCGGCTGGCGCACCCGGCGGGCCACCGCGGTACCGACCTGTGGCTCGGCGAGGGCACCCGGTACGTGCAGGTCTACACGGGCGACACGCTGGCCGAGCCCGGGCGGCGCCGTCGCGGTGTCGCCGTGGAGGCGATGTCCTGTCCGGCGGACGCCTTCCGCACCGGCAGCGGGCTGACCGTCCTGGAACCGGGGGCCGGCCATACGCTGCGCTGGGGTCTGCGCCCCTGGACGGCCACCGGCTGAGGCGGCGATCCGATGACCCGGCACCCCGCACCGCCCGTCCCCCGGCTCATGAGCGCCGAGGACTTCCGCATGCTGTACGAGCGGCTGCGCGGGACGGCCCGGCCCGGCCCGGACGGCGTGCGGCGCGGGGCGCTGCGCCATCTGACACCCGCCCGTGTGGCCGCGGCCGCGGCCGGGGTCCGGCTCGGCCGTACGGTGTCCCTGGCGGCGCCGATCGAGACCCGGCCGGGCCCGGACGACCCGGAGCCGGCCCAGCACCGGATGACGGGGCCCGCACCCGGCGAGGCCGGGGCCCCGGGACTGCACTTCGCCCTCGACCGGTTCGCCATGAACGTCCACGGGGACGCCGACAGCCACCTCGACGCGCTGAACCACGTGCTGTTCGACGGCGAGTTGCACGGCGGGGTCCCGGCCGGGGACCCGGCCGCCCCGGAGGTCCGGTCACTCTCCGTGGACCTGGTCCGCGAGGGCATCGTCGGGCGGGGTGTGCTGCTGGACGTTCCGCGCCTGCGGGACGTGCCCTGGCTGGAGCCGGGGGAGCACGTGACGGCGGACGACCTGACGGCCGCGGAGGCCGCCCAGGGGGTCCGCGTCGGCCCCGGGGACCTGCTGCTGGTACGGGTGGGGCACCGGCGCCGCCGCAGGGAGCTCGGGCCGTGGGAGGCGGCCGTGGCGCGCGCCGGCCTGCACCCCTCCGCCATGCCGTTCCTGGCCGAACGGGAGGTCGCCGTCCTGGGCGGCGACGGCAACAACGACACCGCGCCCAGCGCGGTGGCGGACGTCGCCTTCCCCGTGCACGTCCTGGCGGTGCAGGCGATGGGAGTGCACCTCATGGACTACCTGCAGCTGGAAGAACTGGCGGGGGCCTGCGCGCGGGCCGGCCGGTGGAGCTTCCTGTGCGTGGTCGCGCCGCTGCGGCTGCCGGGCGCCACCGGCTCTCCGGTGAACCCGATCGCCGTGCTGTGACGGCGCTCCGCCCCGGGGCGGGCCCGGCCCGGTCGCCGACCGGCTCGCGGGCGGCTAGCTTCGAATGGGTGGGAATGCTGGGTCTCCGCTCCGCGGAGTGGCAGGCTCCGGTCCGACGGACGGGGCCACGAGCCCAAGGACGGTGGTCGACGTGGGCGACTCTCCCCACTACGACGTGATCATCATCGGCACCGGCGCCGGGGGCGGCACCCTCGCCCACCGGCTGGCCCCCTCCGGCAAGCGCGTGCTCCTCCTCGAACGCGGCGGCTACCTGCCGCGGGAGCGGGACAACTGGGATTCCAGCGCCGTGTTCGTCAAGGGCAAGTACCGGGCTCCGGAGTTCTGGTTCGACCAGCACGGCAACGCGTTCCCGCCGGAGGTCAACTACTACGTCGGCGGGAACACCAAGTTCTACGGAGCCGCCCTCTTCCGGCTGCGGCCCGAGGACTTCGGCGAGATCCGGCACCACGGCGGCATCTCCCCCGCCTGGCCGCTGCGGTACGAGGACCTGGAGCCGTACTACACGCAGGCCGAGCACCTCTACCGGGTGCACGGGCGGCACGGGGAGGACCCGGGCGAGGGGCCGGTGAGCGCGCAGTACGCCCACCCTCCGGTCGCACACGAGCCACGCATCCAGCAGTTGAGCGACGACCTGGAGCGGAAGGGACTGCACCCCTTCCACCTGCCCATCGGGGTCGACCTCGTCCAGGACGCCGACGGGCGGGCCGCCCCCTCCAGCGCGTGCATCCGCTGCGATCGGGTGGACGGCTTCCCCTGCCTGGTGCGCGGCAAGTCCGACGCCCAGGTGGTCTGCGTGGAACCCGCCCTGGAACATCCCAACGTGGAGCTGATCACCGATGCCCGCGTGGTCCGGCTGGAGACCGACGCGTCGGGGCGCAGTGTCACCGCCGCCGTCGCCAGGCTCGCGGACGGCTCCGAGACCCGGTTCCGCGCGGACGTCGTGGTCGTCTCCTGCGGGGCGGTCAACTCCGCCGCCCTGCTGCTGGCCTCGGCCGGCGACCGTCATCCCCGGGGGCTGGCCAACAGCTCCGGCGTGGTCGGCCGGCACTACATGCGGCACAACAACCTGGCCCTGATGGCGGTGTCGAGGGAGCCCAACCCCACGCAATTCCAGAAGACCCTGGCGCTGCACGACTGGTACCTGGGAGCGGACGACTGGGACTTCCCGCTCGGCGGCATCCAGATGCTCGGCAAGTCGGACGCCGCGCAGATTCACGGGGAGGCGCCGCGCTGGGCCGGGGCGGTCACGCCGGACATGCCCTTCGAGGTGCTGGCGCACCACGCGGTCGACTTCTGGCTGTGCGGCGAGGACCTTCCGATGCCCGACAACCGCGTCACCCTGGACGGTGCCGGCGCCATCCACCTCGCGCTCGACGAGAAGAACAACACGGAGGGCCTGAACCGGCTCCGGCACAAGCTCCAGGGCATGCTCGGACACCTGGGCATGCACGAGCACCACCTGCTGCCGCACAGCATCTACCTGCACAAGGGAATGCCGATCGGGGCGACCGCGCACCAGGCGGGAACCGTCCGCTTCGGCACGGACCCGGCCTCCTCGGCCCTGGACGTCAACTGCAAGGCCCACGACCTCGACAACCTCTACGTGGTCGACACGAGCTTCTTCCCGAGCATCGGCGCGGTCAACCCGTCCCTGACCGCCATCGCCAACGCCCTGCGGGTCGGCGACCACCTCCTGGCCCGGCTGAACTGACCCCGGCCTCCGGGTCTGCGCCGACCGGAGGAAGATCCTCGGCCGAACGGCGCAACCGGCGCCCGCCCGGCAGGTCCCCCGCCACGGCCGGTGATTACGTGGGCGGTCGGTCCGGCCCGCTGCGGTCGGGGCGTGCCGGGGCCCGCTCGTCGAGGAGGCAGCACAACGTGGATTCCACCGTGGGCGCACCGCAGGGTGTGATTCCGGCTCATCTGCTGAAGGGTCAGAAGGCGCTGGTCACCGGCGCCAACTCCGGTATCGGGAAGGCGACCGCCATCGGACTCGGCAGGGCCGGCGCCGACGTGGTGGTCAACTACGTGGCCGACCGGGAGTCCGCCGAGGCGGTCGTCCGGGAGATCGCCTCGTTCGGGGTGCGCGCGGCGGCGTACGAGGCGGACGTGTCCCAGGAGGACCAGGTCGTGGCCATGATGGACCGGATGGTCCGGGAGTTCGGCACGATCGACATCCTGGTCGCCAACGCCGGCCTGCAGCGGGACGCCCCGTTCACCGAGATGACCCTCGCCCAGTGGCAGAAGGTCCTGGACGTCAACCTGACGGGGCAGTTCCTGTGCGCCCGGGAGGCGACGCGGGAGTTCCTGCGGCGCGGCGTCGTCCCCGAGGTGTCCCGGGCGGCCGGGAAGATCATCTGTATGAGCTCGGTCCACCAGGTCATCCCGTGGGCGGGCCACGTCAACTACGCCTCCTCCAAGGGCGGCGTGCAGATGATGATGGAGACCCTGGCCCAGGAGCTCGCACCGCAGAAGATCCGGGTGAACGCGGTCGCCCCCGGGGCCATCAAGACGCCGATCAACCGCGGCGCCTGGGAGACCGAGCAGGCCCGTGAGGACCTGCTGAAGCTGATCCCCTACGACCGGATCGGCGATCCGGACGACATCGCCCACGCGGTCGTCGCCCTCGCCTCCGACCTCATGGACTACGTGGTGGGGACCACCCTCTACGTCGACGGCGGGATGACCCTCTTCCCCGGGTTCGCCACGGGCGGCTGACTCCCCTCCCCGGCTCCCAGCGAAGGCACGCATGCACACCACGGTTCTCCTGCTGGCGGCGGACGCGCCGGCCCAGCTGCTCCCGGCCCGGCAGCTCATGGCCTTCACCCTGGCCTCGCACATCATCCTGGTGCCGATGGGGGTGGCCCTGCCGTTCATCACCCTGCTGATGCACTACCGGGGAATCCGCCGCGACGACCCCACCGCCCTGCTGCTGGCGCGGCGCTGGTCGGCCGTGATGGCGGTGCAGTTCGCCGTCGGAGTCGTCACCGGCACCGTCCTGTCCTTCGAGTTCGGCCTGCTCTGGCCGGGGCTCATGGGCAAGTGGGGTGACGTGTTCGGCATCGGCTTCGGTGTCGAGGGGTGGGCGTTCTTCCTGGAGGCGGTGCTCATCGCCATCTACCTCTACGGCTGGCGCCGGCTGAAACCCCGTACGCACTTCCTGCTCGGGCTCCCGCTGCCGGCTGCCGCGCTGATGGGGGCGTTCGGCATCCTGGCCGCCAACTCGTGGATGAACACCCCGCGCGGGTTCACCCTCGACTCCGCCGGCAACCCGGTCGACGTGAACATCTGGAAGGCGATCTTCACCCCGATGTTCGGGCCGCAGTACTGGCACTTCGTGGTCGCGATGCTGCTGACCGCCGGATACGTGGTGGCCGGTGTCTACGCCGTCGGATGGCTGCGGGGCCGCCGGGACCACTACCACCGGCTCGGCTTCACCATCCCCTTCACCGTCGCCGCGATCGCCACCCCGATCCAGTTCTTCCTGGGCGACTCCATCGCCCGGCAGGTGTTCCACAAGCAGCCCGTGAAGTTCGCCGCCATGGAGATCGTGTGGGAGACCGACACCCACATGCCGGAGTACATCTTCGGCCGGCTCCACCCGGACGGCACGGTCTCGGGCGGCATCAAGATCCCCCAGCTCGACTCCATCCTGGCCGGCTTCAGCCCGGACACCAAGGTGATGGGGCTGGCCTCCGTCCCGGAGAGCGACCGCCCCAACGCCACCCAGGCGACCATCGCCCACTGGGCCTTCGACCTCATGGTCGTGATCGGGTCCGTACTGGTGCTGCTCGCCCTCTGGTACGCCGTGGTCTGGCTGCGGCACCGCAGGCTGCCGGCCTCCCCCTGGTTCTGGCGCAGCGCGGCCTGCGCGGGCGTCGCGTCCGTCGTGGCCGTGGAATGCGGCTGGGTGACCACCGAGGTGGGACGCCAGCCGTGGATCGTCTACCAGAACATGCGGGTCGCCGAAGCGGTCACCGCGACCCGCTCGACGACCTTGTGGATCATGTTCGGACTGGTGATCGTGGTGTACGTGTTCGTCTTCGGCGCGTTCCTCGCCGTCCTGCTCACGATGCGCACCCGATGGCGTCTCGCCGACGCGCAGCAGGGGGCGGGGCCTGCCGTCGAGGCACCGGAGGCGGACACCCCGTACGGGCCGCGCTCCCCCGTCCCGTCCGGACCGCCGCCCTCGTCGTCTTCATCGTCATCAGCCCCCGGGGACGGCCGCCCGTGACCGCCGACGTCATCGCCTTCGCGCTGCTGCTCGCCGTGACCGCCTACACCTGCGCGGGCGGCACCGACTACGGCGCCGGCTTCTGGGACCTCACCGCGGGAGGGGCGCAGCGGGGCAAACGGCAGCGATGGCTCATCGACCACGCCATGGCCCCGGTGTGGGAGGTCAACAACGTCTGGCTGATCTTCATCTTCGTCATCATGTGGACGGGGTTCCCGGTCTTCTTCCAGACGGTGTTCTCCGCGATGTGGGTGCCGCTCGCCCTGGCCGCCGTCGGCATGGTCCTGCGCGGTGCGGGCTTCGCCTTCCGCAAGGCCTCGCGGCGGCTCGCCGGGCGGCGGCTGTTCGGGAGCGTGTTCGCCGTGTCCTCGCTGGTGACTCCCTTCTTCCTCGGCGCGGCCGTCGGCGGCATCGCCTCGGGCCGGGTCGCGCTCGGCACGGAGGCCTCGGCCGAGGCCTGGTCGAACCCCACCTCGCTGCTGTTCGGGCTGCTGGCCATCGCGACCACGGCCTTCCTCGGCGCCGTGTTCCTCTCCGGGGACGCCCGCCGCTTCGGCGCGCCCGACCTCGTCGACCACTTCCGGGGGCGGGCGCTGGCGGCGCTCGCGGCGGTCGCCGTGCTGGCCGTGGTCGCGCTGTTCGTCACGCGCACCGACGCCCCGCACGTGTGGCACGGCCTCACCCACGGCATGGGCCTGCTCTTCGTCCTGCTGGCCGCGGCGGCCACCTTCGCCACGGCATGGCTGCTCCTGCGCCCGCCGGGGACCTGGGTGCGTGTCACGGCCGTGGGGGTCGTCGCGTCGGCCGTCCTGGCCTGGGGCATGGCCCAGCGGCCCTACCTCATCCCCACCTCGCTGACCGTCGCCGACGCGGCGGGGGCTCCCTCCACCCTGACCTGGCTGGCGTTCGTCACGCTGGTCGCCCTGGTGGTCGTCGCCCCGGCCCTCGTCCTGCTGTACTGGCTGGACACGCACGGCGAACTGGAGTCGCTCGGCGACGCCGACCTGCGGCGCGGCGGCGCCGAACCGGGGAAGAGCGCCGATGGGGGCTGACGGCCGCCCGCCGGGTACGGGCGGCCGTGTTGGAACGCCTCCGTGACCGGGGACCGGCTCCTCCTCGGGATCGCCCTGACGGTGGCGCTGGCCGCCGCCTCCCAGATCCTCGCCGCGAAGCTGCGCGTGCCCGCGCTGCTCCTGCTGCTGCCCGCCGGGTTCGTCACGGGGGCGCTGACCGACGTCATCCACCCGAACGACCTGCTCGGGCCCGGTTTCTCCGCCCTGGTCTCCCTGGCGGTGGCGGTGATCCTCTACGACGCGGGGCTCGGGCTCGACCTGCGCCACCTCACCGGCCGCACCCGGGGGATCGTCGGCAGGCTGCTGGTGGCCGGTGTCCTCGTCACCTTCCTGGCCGTCGCAGCCGTCGCACCCGCGCTGTTCGGCATGTCGCTGGCCAGCGCCACGATGCTGGGCGTGATCCTCGTGGTGTCGGGCCCGACGGTGGTGGGGCCGCTGCTGGACTACGTGCGGCCCACCGACACGCTGCGGCGCATCCTGGTCTGGGAGGGGACGCTGATCGACCCGATCGGAGGCATCCTCGGCGCGCTCGTCTTCCACGGCGTCTCCTCCACGCACTCCGAAGTGGGCCGGGGCCACCAGCTGGGCCAGTTCGCGATCAGCATGGGCGTCGGCCTGGTCGGCGGCGCGGTGGGCCTGGCCCTGCTGTGGCTGACGCTGCACGTCATGCGGCTCGGCGAGACGCTCGGTACGATCGCCCAGCTGGCCGTGGTGATCATCGTGGCGGCGGGGTGCGACATCGTCCGAGACGACACCGGGCTGATCGCCGCGACGGTCACCGGGCTGGCGGTCGCCAACCTCCCCGGCTTCGACATGCCCGCCCGCAGGCCCTTCTTCGAGACGCTCGTCCAGCTGATCATCGGGCTGCTGTTCGTCTCGATCTCGTCGACCGTGACCCCGGCGTCCCTGACGCCGGTCCTGCTCCCCTCCCTCGTCCTCATCGCGTTCCTGGTTCTGGTCGTCAGGCCGCTCGTGGCCTTCGTCTCCACCGGGAAGTCGGAGCTGGCCCGCGGGGAGAGGAGGTTCATCGGCTGGATGGCGCCGCGCGGGATCGTCGCGGCCTCCACGGCCTCGGCCTTCGCCGCCGGCCTCTCCGACCAGGGTCTGGCCGGCGCCTCGAAGATCCTCCCCGTCACCTTCCTGGTGATCGTGGGAACGGTTCTGCTCTACGCGCTGACCGCCGCTCCCGTGGCCCGCAGGCTCGGTGTCGTCCGCCCGTCCCGCTCGCGCCCGCTGCTGGTGGGCGGCGACCACTGGGTCGTCGACCTGGGCAGGGCCCTGCGGGCGGCCGGGCTCGACGTGCTGATGTGGGCCGGCAGCGAGGACGAACGGGATCGGATCAGGGACGCCGGGCTGGAACTGGCCCGGGGCGAGCTGCTGGCCGCGGCCTCCGACCCGCGCGCCCGCCTGGAGGGCGTCACCACCGTCTTCCTGTGCACGGACGACGACAACTTCAACGCCCTCGCCGCGGTCATGGCCGAGGGCAACGTCGAGGGCCCCGTGTACCGGGTCGGGCCCCCGCACGACAAGGGTCTCGGCGTCGTCGCCCCCAGCGCAGGCGGCGAGGTCCTCTTCGGCTCCCGGCTGGTGCGGCACGTCCTGGCCGAGCGCTATCGGCAGGGCGCCCGGTACCTGGTGCAGTCGGCCGCCCGGCCGGTCCCGGCGGACTGCGAGACGCTGTTCGTGGTGCGCTTCGACGGCAGGCTCGACGCGGTCACCGAGAGCCGGTCCGGTGACGTCGCCCCGTCGCAGGACGACACCCTCGTCCTGCTCGGTCCCGTACCGCCCGCGCCGGCCGGCCCGGAGCCCGCCGAGGGGCGTTCCGGGTGACGGGCGCATGCGGCGGCCGGGTGCCGGTCTTACTGTGGGACGGAAGGCGTCCCGAACCCCGAACCCCGCACCCCGCACCCCGTATCCCGCACCCCGATCCGGAGGCCGGAGGTCACCCGTGCCGCTGCCGCACCGACGTACGCAGGCGCCCGTGGGGCGACCGGATTCCCGCTGCGGCCCCTGATGTCCTGGGCCTCCCGGTTCCGGCTGCTGCAGTACACGAAGGCCAGCCTGTGGATGGTGCCGCTGCTCGGCCTGGTCCTCGGCGTACTGCTGGCGGAGTGGGCCGTGACCATGGACGCCACGCCATGGCTCCCGGCCGGCTGGCGCTACTCCGCCTCGACGGCCGCCGGCGTGCTGACCGCCATCGTCGGCGCCATGATCGCCCTGCTCGGATTCGTCGTCACGATCGGGGTGCTCGTCGTCCAGCAGGCCACGGGGACCCTGTCCCCGCGCTACATGCGCCTGTGGTACCGCGACCGGCTGCAGAAGGCGGTGCTGGCCACCTTCACCGGGACCTTCTCCTTCTCCTTCGCCCTGCTGCGCACCATCGAGCCGGACTCCGTGCCCGACCTCGGAGTCACCATGGCCGGGGCGGCCGTGTCCGTCAGCCTGTTGCTGCTGCTGGTCTACCTCAACCGCTTCACCCACAACCTGCGCCCCGTGGCCATCGCCGGCCTGGTCGGACGGATGGGCGAGACGGTCCTGGTCCGCGCGCAGGCCACGATCCGCGACGCGACCGCACGCCCTTGGGACCCCGCGGCGCAGGCCGCGGGCGGTGCGGTCACGTACGTACCCGCCGAGCACGGCGGCGTGATCCAGGCGTTCCACCCGGAGAAGCTGACGGCCCTGGCGGCGCGCCACGACTGCGTCCTTGTGGTCACCCGCCTGGTCGGGGACTACGTGCCGCCGGGCGCGGTCGTCGTCGAGATCCACGGCGGCAACCCGGCCCCCGAGCAGCGGCAGGTGGCCGGGCTGATCGCCTTCGGCTCCGAGCGGACCATCGAGCAGGACCCGGCCTTCGCGCTGCGGGTCCTCGTCGACATCGCCGTCCGGGCGCTGTCCCCCGCCGTGAACGACCCGACCACCGCGGTCCAGGTGCTCAACGAGATCGAGGCGATCCTCCACGCGGTCGGGCGGGCCGGTCCGCGCAGCCGCTACGTGCTGGGCGACCGCCACGGCACGCCGCGGCTGGTGGTCCAAGGCCGGGACTGGGAGGACTACCTCCAGCTGGCCGTCACCGAGATCCGCGAGTACGGCGTCAGGTCCGTCCAGATCTGCCGACGGCTCCGCTCGCTGCTGGAGGGCCTGCTCACGGCGCTGCCGCCCGGCTGTCTGCCGGCTGTCCGCACCGAACTGACCCTGCTGCGCGCGTCGGTCGAGCGCGAGTACACCGACCCCGCCCGCCGCGCGCTGGCCCGCACCCCCGACTGCCAGGGCATCGGCGCCCGCCCCCGCCGCAGGTGACCGGCGCCGCAGGTGACCGGCGCCACCCCGGGGATGCGGTCGGGCACCGTCCGGCACGTGCCCCGGCTCCTGGCCACGACGCCCGCGACCCGGCGCGCACGGTCGCGCGTGCACCGGGGCGGACCACGATCCCCAGGAGCCTCCTAGGCCACGACCCCAGCCCCGAGCGTGCCGACGCCGATAGCGCCCCGCAGAACGTGGGCGATCTCCTCGGGCTTCAGGTCGATGCCATCCAGCCCCTCCATGGTCAGCAGGATCTCCTCCAGGGCGTATTCGCCGCGTCCTTCGGCGCTGAACTCGGGGCCGGTGCGGCCCTCGAAGGACCAGGTGGCGATGCGGGCGAGGTAGAAGAGCTGACGCTCGTCGTCGGACTCCATCGTGTGCAGGAGGCGGACGATGTCGGCCTTCCCCGCGATCTCCTCGTGGATCTCTCGGTGGAGGGCGGCCTCCCGGGACTCGTCGCTCTCCTCGACGCCACCACCGGGCAGCACCCAGTACGCGGGCAGGCCGGGCTTGGTGCGGCGGATGACCAGCATCGTGTCGTCCGCGGTGACGAGGACGGCTCGGACTCGTTCGATCATGTCGGCCTGTCTCCCTAGTTGTTGGCGCTCAGCGAGGAAGGATGCCCGTCACTTCCTCCGCGCGCCGGCGCAGCAGTGGAGCCAGCTCCACGTACCAACCACGGCCTACGGCCTGAAGCATTTCGGCGAGAGCGACCTGTTCGCCGATCCGGCCGGCGGGGGTGTCGAGGACATCGGCGAACTCGGTGCGGATGCGTGCGGCGACGGCGGGGACGCGGAGGCTGTTGACGTAGAGCATGGCCGGGTCGTAGCCGACGGGGACGGCTCCCCAGCGTTCCCAGTCGAGGATGACGAGGGGGTAGTGGGTGAGGTTGGCCCACTGGAGATCTGCGTGGCCCGTGACGCGTTCGGTGATGGTCGGCGCGGGGATGCCGAGGAACTCCGGGAACACGCGGTCCGCCCAGGACTGGCGGATGGTCTCGCGGGGCGGCTCGGCGGCACTGAGGGCGTCCAGGCTCTCCCGCAGCGTCGCCCACCAGGAGTCCGGGAGACCCGGGTCCTCAGTAAGGTCGGGGGTTTCCGGAGAGATGACGGGCTGGGCGACGTAGTCGATCAACTCGGCCTCGAAGACGTACTCCCCGGCCTCCCATCGGTAGAGGTCGTGGAGGTGGGGGCGGGACACCTTGTCCGAGACCCGTTCCTCGGCGAGCGCGATGCCCTCGTTCCGGGTGGTGGGGGTCTTTGCAGCTTCACCGCAGTGGACGCGGAGCCAGTGGCCGTTCTCGGTGCGAGAGCCGACAGTCCGGCCGAGCCATCCCCAGGACAGCGGGCCCGTCGGGGCGGTGGCCAGGTGTGAGGAGGCGGTGGCGAGCGCGTCCTCCATGCGGGCCCTGGTGGTCTCATCCTTGGGCGAATACATCGGTGACCCTCCTGAGCTGGACCGGTTCGAGCGGCGAGGCAATGGCCTCCTTGGCGGCCTTCCAGTGCTGCGGCGTACTGGCGGACAGCAGTACCACGTCCAGGCTCGGGCAGGACGCCGCAGCCAGGAGACAGGCGGCGGCCGTGCTGGTGCCGGGTCGGATGAACTCGGCGAGTTCGGGTGTGGCCAAGTCGAGGAGTTCGCCGCCGTGCAGGGGTGAGGAGCCGAAGGTGAGCAGGCCAGCGGCGCGAGCCTGGACGAGCGGACCCCGCCCACCGAGGGCGAGCGCGATCGGGCGGACCATGACGAGGCTGACCGGCTGCTGGATCGCGCCGAGATGGTGTTCACCCGATCCGGCGGCCTCTTTGGCCAGGCCGAGGAGTTCGGAGACGGTGAATGCCTCGTGCTGGAAGCCGGACCAGGTGGCGACTCCGTACCCGGCGATGCGGCCTGCGGTGGCGTACTCCTCCAGCACGCAGAACACGTCGCGCAGCCGCGCGTGCAGCACCCCACGGTCCTGATGGGCGTGCTCGGGGTTGTGGACGAACACGATGTCGGCGCGGCCCAGGGCCGCGAGGGAGCGATCGGTCTGCCAGCGGGCGAAGCCGGGGTGGAGGCTGTGGCCGACGGCGGCTTCCTCGGGTGGGAGGACTCCGGCCGCCACCGCGGCCTCGCCCTCCTGCCGGGTGAAGAAGCCGCTCTTCGTCGCGACCATGGCGCGGGGATGGTCGGCGATGACCGGGCCGAGTGCCTGGTGGGCCGTGGCGTAGTTGGGTGCGGTGTCCAGCCACACCAGCCCGTCGGAACACGCAGCGCGCGCCGGCTCCTCGACAGCGCGCACCCGGTACGTCCCGAGGCCGAGGGTTGCGGTCACCTGGGTGCCCCGATCACGGCGGCGGCCTGTCCGCCTACCAGGGCCGAGACGATCTCGGCGCTTTGGGCGACGGTGAGTCCGGATGCGGTGGCGAGGTCTCCGAGTGTGACCGGCAGCCCGGCGGCCAGGCGGCGCAGCAGCGGAGCGGCGGGCAGCGCGAAAGTCCACTCGCGCCCGGCGCCGGAGAAGGACACCGCCTCGGCATCCTGGTCCACCCGGGCACGGGGCACGGTGACCTGGACGGTGATCCCGGTCTCGGGCGGAACCGTCGCCAGGTACGGCAGGGAAAGGCGCGGCTGACCCGGGTGTGTGGTGTCCAGCGACCTCTCCCACCGGTCCAGAACCGCCGGGCCCTCCAGAGCGGCAAGCACCTCTTTGCGTACGGCGCCCAGGTAGTCCGCCCGCTCCTCGGGGGTGCTGAAACGAGGGACGTCAGAGCGGACGGTTGCGCTGGTCCGGAGGTCGTCGCACAGCCATCCGAGGAACTCTGCCCCGGTCTGCGTGGCCAGTCCGAAGGTGAGGTGGAGCGATGCGGTGCCTTGGTCGGCGCTCACCGCGTGCCACCAGCCGCGCGGCAGGTAGAGGAGATCGCCGGGCGTCAGGACGATGTCCGCGATCGGCTCGCCCGTCGGGGCCTCGGGAGCTTCGACGTCGCGCCAGGCGGGGGCCTGCCGGGTGGGTCCGTAGATCTTCCACCGCTTGGAGCCTTCGAGTTGGAGGACCACGACATCGTGGTCGTCCCAGTGGGTACCAAAGCCCTCTTCGGACGTCCAGGAGGCGTACGCGTTGGCTTGGACGGGAGTCCGGAAGAACCGTTCGAGGCCGGCGGCGGCCTCGCGAACGGGCGGGTGGATCTGGTCGATCGCGTCGATGACAAGGGACGCGCCCTCGGCGAGGCGCGCGTGGAACTCGGCGGGCTGGGGCTGGTACCAGGACACCCCGCGCCGGTTCGTGCGCAGGACGGAGTAAGCCGTCGCGGGGACCGCCTCCCCGGCGCGGGAGAGGCGCATACGGGGTGGCTCCAGCCGGTGTGCGGCAACGATCTCGTTGATGTCGTCCCAGGTCAGCAGGGTGGGACCGGCGGCGCCGGCTGAACGGATCACTGTGTGGGCGCGGAAACACGTCCGGGCGAGGAACGTGTCCCCGCCCAGACGCTGTGCCCACGATGCGGAATCAATCACCGTGGGTCTCCTCGGTCGATCAGGTGTCGTTCATGTCCGACTTGCCACCGGTGTTGTCCGAAGCCTCTTCGGCGCGCGACCGCGCCGCGTTGATCCGGCGGACACTGATCAGCAGACCGCTGGCCTGCTCGGTGGGAGCGTTCTCGTTCATCCCGTACTCCTTCCTGATTTTTGATGCGCCCGCAGGGGTTCCTGCGGGAAGTCTGGGGGCGGGGATGGTGCTGCGCGTGCACCCACGGGGTCAGGGCGCGGTATCGCCGGCGAGGGCGAGAACGACCACCAGGACGCAGGTGACCGCGATGTAGACGAGGACTGCGAGCTGCTGGCGCACCCCCGCAGGGCCCTGCGGTTCAGCCCCGCTCCAGGCTGGACGGGTCCTTGACGATCCACTCCGAGCCTCCGCCCTCGGGCCGAGCAAAGACCGCGTTCGCGTACGAGACACGGGTGGCTGGGTCTTCGTACTCGCCGATGAACTGGACGATGCCCCGCCGGTTTTCCAGCGGGTCGAAGACCGGCGTACCTTCGCTGACCCAACCGGGCACGGTCTGACGCTGGCGCGGGCGGATCTGAGGGGCCACGGCTCTCTCCTTGGGCTCGGGCTGGCTCTTCGCTCCGGGGGACGCAGCGGGCCGCAGGTGCGACATGGGGTACGGCCTTGCGGCCCGCTGCGAGGGGGAGGCCGCCCTTCCCAGGCGGCTGTGACCAGTCAACTGCCGTACGCGTTTGGATGGATGGGCCAGAAGGCATGGCCATTCCGGGGACATGGCCAGGTTTTATGGCCAGGCTGGGATCAGGGCTCTGCCGACGGTCGGGGGATGGCGATGATGACCACGAACGAGGGCGACGGCGTGGAGCCGATCGGGCCGCTGCTGCGGCGCCTCCGCATGGCCGGCGGACGCACGCAGGAAGGTCTGGCGGCCGATCTCTCCGCCCGGCGGGGGTACCCGCTGGAGCAGGGCGCCGTCTCCAGGTGGGAGACCCACGAGCGGCTGCCGGACCCGGCTTCACGGGCGCTACTGGCCGCGGAGTTCGGCGTACCGGAGGAGGAGCTCCGCCGGGCCGTCGCTCTCGCCCGGCGTCTTCGCCGACAGGAGCAGAAGGACCAGACCCACCAGGAGAACGAAGTGTTCGACCGCCGCGGATTCATGACGGCTTCGGCCGGTGCCGGGATCGCCGTCATACAGCCCTCTTCCCTGCTCTCGTCGGGACGGAGGCTCGGAGCTGACGTTCCACGGCAGTTGAGCCAGCGCACCGCCCGGCTCCGGCGCCTCGACGACTTCGTGGGCGGTGGCGACACCTACCAGATGTACGTCCGCGAGCTGGCGACCACGACCCGACTGGCTGACGAGGGGGTCTACAGCGAGACGACCGGCAGGGGCCTTCGCGGGATCATCGCCGAACAGGCCCAACTCGCCGGCTGGGCGGCATACGACGCGGGCCAGTACGAGGAGGCCCGCGGGCACTACATGACGGCCCTGGCCGCATCACGCGCTGCCGAAGATAGCTCCCTGGAAGGCAACTCGCTGGCCTTCCTCGCGTACCTCGAATGGACCGTGGGCGGCGACTCCGGGATCCGCTTCGCCACGGCCGCGTACGAGGCTCTCGGTTCGGGAACGGCACCCGTCGTACGGGCACTGCTGGCCGACCGACTGGCATGGCAGCACGCGACCTCCGGCAACGCCCGGGAAGCGGACTACGCGCTGGGCCTCGCCGAGGAGGCGATCCACGAGCCCGGCGACGAGCCGGGCCCCGACTGGGCGTACTGGGTGGACCGCGACGAGATCGCGATCATGACGGGCAGGTGCTGGTCGGAGCTGCACCGGCCCCTGCGGGCGATCCCGGCCCTGGAGGACGCCCTGGGCCGGTACGACGACTCCCGGTCCCGAGACAAGGCGCTCTACCTGTCGTGGCTGGCGGCGGCCTACCTGGACGCCGGCGAGATCGAACACGCGACCGCGATCACGACCCGGGTGTTCGACCTCTCCGAGGGCCTCACATCGATCCGGCCGATGGTGCGGGCCCGCCTGATGGTCAAGCGACTGGAGCCCCACCGGTCCCTCGCCCCGGTCGGTGCGCTACTGGAACGGGCCAAGGGCTAGCGGGTGGCCCGCGTGATCCAGTCCAGGTACTCGGCAGGGCCGGCGTCGATCGTGAACGCGATGACCTCAGGCGAGTCGTAGGGATGGTTGTCCACCAAGTGCTTCTCCAGCGCTTCGCGCCGGTCACCGGCCGTACGGAAGGCCACCTGGAACTCGGTCCCCTCGGAAACCTCTCCGAGGTGCCGGTACGTCGTCTCGATGGGCCCGGTCACCTGCCCGGAAGCGGCCAGGTTCGCCTCCACTGCCGAGCGCGACAGCTTCCGCGCGGCGTCCTGATTGTCGACGGTCGTGATCACGATCAAGAAGTCAGCCATAGGGGCAACGTACCCGCCCCATGGTGGCGTTCGCCTGGATCCAAGGCCAACACCATCCAGCTGTTGGACGCCTTGGACGATGACAGCACCCTCACCACCGAAGAAGCCCCGACCCTAGTCCGGAGCTTCTTTGTCAGGCGTGGTTGACGGGAAGGACGTCCGGGGAGAGGGCTCCGGCCTGGGCCGAACCACTCGTCATGCGGCGGCGGTGGTGCCGGCGGCAGAGGACCTCGTAACCGATCTCCCCCGCCGGGCGGTTGACGTCGCCGACGACGACCTGGGCACCTTCGACCACCATCTCGCCTTCTATCGTCCGGGCGTTGTGCGTGGCTCGGGCTCCGCACCAGCACAGGGCTTCGACCTGGAGCTGCTCAATGCGGTCGGCCAGCTCGATCAGACGCTGAGAGCCGGGAAACAGCTTCGTACGGAAGTCTGTGGTGATGCCGAAGGCGAACACGTCCATATCGAGGTCGTCCACGATCCGGGCCAGTTGGTCGATCTGCTCGGGAGCGAGGAACTGCGCCTCGTCCACGATCACGTAGTCCGCCTTGCCGCCCGTGGACAACTGGTTCACGAGGTACGCGTACAGGTCCATGCCTTCGGTGGCCTCGACCGCCTCCGTCACCAGGCCCAGGCGCGAGGAGAGCTTGCCCTCGCCCGCACGGTCGTCGCGCGTGAAGATCACACCCTGGAGCCCGCGGGCCGACCGGTTGTGCCCGATCTGGAGCGCCAAAGTACTCTTCCCGCAATCCATGGTGCCGGAGAAAAATACCAATTCGGACATCAGAGGAGGGTGACCTTTCGGGGCGGGCAGACCGTGGGGCAGCGATGGTCGGCGGCCCCTGCGTGAGATGGCGGATTCCTCAGCGAGTTGGTGCTCTTTCCGCAGTCCATCGTTCCGGAGAAGAACACCAGCTCGGGCATGGGAAGTACGGACCTTTCGGGTCGTGGGCGGATCGGGGGCGGCTCGGCGAGCGGGGACCGGTCAGGTGCGGATTTCGAGGAGCGGTACGAGCTGTTCCGCGGCAGTCATGGAGCCGTGCATTCCGGCGAGGGCCGACTCGTTGGGCTCGTTGCGGGAAGCGGTGATCGCGACGTCGGCATGGGCCGCCGCGACCACGTCGCCGATCCGGCCGAGGACACGCTCGTCGCACTCCCCCGGCGGACCGAACCAGCCCAGCTCCAGGGCCTCCTCGCGGCTCGCGACCCAGAAGCGGTCCCCGAGCACCTCGCGCCACACGGTCAGCACGTCGGCTTCCGCGCCCGGCACCGCGTACACGTGCCGGGCGCGGCCCTCGCCGCCGAGCAGGGCGACACCCGCGCCCAGTTCCCAGTCCTCGTCGAAGTCGATCCGGGCGTCCTCGTCGAAGGGGACGTCGACCATGCCGTGGTCGGCGGTCACGTACAGCGCGGTGCGCGGCGGCAGCTGCTCCGCGAGCCGCTGGACCAGCCGGTCCACGTACATCAGCTGCCCGCGCCAGGCGTCCGAGTCCACGCCGTGCCGGTGGCCGACCCCGTCGAGCTCGCTGTAGTAGGTGTAGACGAGCGAGCGGTCACCGGCCGCGAGGCGTTCGGCGGCCACGTCCATCCGCTCCTCACCGGTCATCCGGCCCAGGAAGGTGCCGCCGCTGAGTGCCACCTTGGTCAGCGGGGTGGTCTGGAAGGCGGGCGAGGACACCTGGGCGGTCGCCACGCCCGCCCTGTCGGCCTCCTGGAAGACCGTCGGGTACGGCTGCCACGGCTTCGGCGGCGTCCACGGGTGCCAGCGGAGCTGGTTCATCAGCTCGCCGGTGGCCGGGTTGCGCACGGCGTAGCCGGGCAGGCCGTGGCGGGCCGGCGGCAGCCCGGTGCCGACGGAGGCCAGCGAGGTGGCGGTGGTCGCCGGGAATCCCGCGGTGATCGGGCGCCCGGTGCCGCCGCGCGAACTGCCGAGGAGGGAGGCGAGGTAGGGCGCCTCGTCCGCGTGGGCCTTGATCTGCTCCCAGCCCATGCCGTCGACGAGGAACACACAGTTGCGGTCGGCCGGGGTCAGCTCGGCGATGGCGGGGGCGTAGCCGGGCACGCCCTGCCCGGCCACGAGCGTCGGCAGCAGGTCGGCGAGCGACCCGGCACCGTACTCCGGGACGGGTGCGCCGGCCAGGTCCAGCAGCTCCGGCTCGGTCCAGTCCTGCGGTGCGGAATACACCATCAGCGGGCGGAGGTGGCGGAGGTCGCCGCGGTCGCCTCGGAGAGGGCCTGCGCGAAGAGCAGGGTCTGGCGCACCGCCTCCGGTCCGTCGCCGGCCTCGCTGACCCGCAGGCTGAGGTCGTCGGCGGTGGAGTTGCCGGTGTAGCCGTGGTCGGAGTCGCAGTTGGGGTCGCCGCAGGCGGCCGGCTCCAGATCGATCCGCGAGACCGCGCCCCAGCCGATGGTCAGGACGACCTCACGGGGCAGGGTGCCGGGGGTGTAGGACTCCGGGTTGGCGACGACGCGGCTCAGCACCACGGAGGAGATGCTGGAGAGCTTGACCGACTCGGTGGAGGTGGTCGCGTACGGGGACGGGGACCCTGCGTCGGCGGCCTGCTCGTCGGTGTGGCTGACGATGAAGCGGTTGCCGGTCAGGACCAGCACGGTGACGTGGCGGCGCACCTCGTTGGAGTCGAAGGTCGTCTCCTGGTGGACCAGGTACGACGCGATCGGCTCGCCGCCCACCGCGGCCTCCACCGCCTCGGCCACGAGGGCCGGGTAGTAGCCGCTGCGCTCGATCGCCGTGCGCAGCCCCTGGGTCGTCGTACCGGATTTCGCCATGGGGTCAATGGTAAGGCCCCCCGGGTGCCGTCATGCCGCGCCGTACCCGCCCGGTGGCCGTACCCACTCAGTAGCTGGGGAGGGTCCGCGGCCCGAGATCGCTCCGGACGGGCGGGTGGGCGACCTGGACGGTGGCGCTGAGGACGGAGACCCCCTCGACGCCGGCGACGACGGGCTCCAGGCTGACACCGATCACCTCGGGATGGTCGTCGACGAGCCGGGACAGCCGCAGGAGCACGTCCTCCAGGGCGGGGGTGTCGACCGGGTCGCTGCCCCGCCAGCCCAGGAGGAGGGGTGCCGCCCGGATGGACCGGATCAGTCCGGCGGCGTCCCGGTCGGTGGCCGGGACCAGCCGGTGGGCGGTGTCGCCGAGCAGCTCGGAGGCCACCCCGGCGAGCCCGAAGGACAGGACGGCGCCCGCGGCCGGGTCGATCACGGACCGGACGACGGTGTCGACGCCCCGCGGCACCATGGTCTGGACCACGGGCCGGAGCTCGGCCGGCTTGCCCAGGGCGTCGGTGAGCTCCTCGTACGAACGCCTCAGCTCGGCCTCGCCCGTCAGGTCGAGCCGTACGCCGCCCAGGTCCGCGCGGTGGCGCAGGTGCGGGGCGGTGGTCTTGAGGGCGACCGGGTAGCCCAGGACGGCGGCCGCCCGGACGGCCGCGTCGGGACTGGGTGCGGGAAGGGTGGGCAGGACCTGGATGCCGTAGCGGGCGAGCAGTTCGCGGGCGTCCCCGTCGCTCAGGGTCAGTACGGCCCCGCCGTCGACGTCCGCGAGCAGGGCGGCGAGCTGGGTCGCGGCGCCTGCCTCGTCGATGTCCTCGTACTCGGGGACCTGGCCGGCGTCGGCGAGGGCCCGCCGCCACTGGCCGTAGCGCACGGCCTCCGCGACGGCCTTCACGGCGCGCTCGGCGGCGGGATAGCTGGGGATCCGCTCCGGGTCGGCGGTGGCGGGAGCGGTCGCCGCCAGGGCGGCCGGGGTCCAGGGGCTGTCCCCGGCGGAGCGGTCCGGCGACTCGGCGGTGGGTCCGCGGGTCGCGGACAGGGCCCGCACCAGCTCGGCCAGTTCCACGTGCACGACCGCCACGGGCTTGCCGGGAGCCCCGGCGACCGCCTCACGGAGCGCGTCGGCCAGGTCGTCGGCGAGGGCGTGCTCGCTGACCCACGGAATGGCGGTGACGACGACTGCGTCGCAGTCGTCGGAGGCGAGGGCGGCGGCCAGCGCGGTGCGGAAGTCCTCGGGGGAGGCGGCGGTCGTCAGGTCCAGGGGCGGCAGCGGCTTCAGGCCCTGGTTCAGGCAGGCGTCGTAGGTCAGGACCCCGAGCGACTCGGAGTTGCCGAGGATCGCGATCCGGGGGCCGGCGGGCAGCGGTTGCGAGGCCAGCAGCAGGCCCACGTCCACCAGCTCGGTGACCGTGTCGACCCGGATCACGCCGGCCTGCCGCAGCAGGGCGGAGACGGTGTCCTCCGACAGCCGGGTGCCGGGGACGACGTGCCCGGCGGGGGTGTGCCGGCCGCCCTTGGCGACGACCACCGGCTTGACGGCCGCCGTCCGGCGGGCGAGGCGGGTGAACTTCCTCGGGTTGCCGAGGGTTTCGAGGTACAGCAGGGCGACGTCGGTCGCTTCGTCCTCGTACCAGTACTGGAGGATGTCGTTGCCGGAGACGTCGGCACGGTTCCCGGCGGAGACGAAGGAGGACAGGCCTTCGCCGCGCCGGAGCAGCGCCGAGAGCAGGGCGATCCCGATGGCCCCGGACTGCGTGAACAGACCGGTCCGGCCGCGCACCGGCATCGGTGCGGGGGTGAGCGAGGCGTTGAGCTCCACCTCCGGGGCGGTGTTGATCACCCCGTAGGCGTTGGGTCCGATGAGCCGCATCCCGTACGAGCGCACCTGCCGCAGCAACTCGCGCTGGCGGGCCAGTCCGGCCGGGCCACTGTCCCCGTATCCGGCGGAGAGGACGACGAGCCCCTGCACGCCGTGTTCGCCGCAGGCCGCGACCGCGTCGGGGACCCGGTCGGCCGGGACCGCGATCACCGCGAGGTCGACGGGGGCGCCGATGTCCCCGACGGAGCGGTAGGCCCGCACCCCGTCGAGGAGGTCGCGCGTGACGGCCTCGTTGACGGCGTAGAGGTGTCCGTGGAAGCCGCTGTCGCGCAGGTTGCGCAGCGCGGCCGCGCCCACGCCCGCGCCGGACCGGCTGACGCCGACGACGGCCACCGAGCCGGGGGCCAGCAGACGCTGCACGGAGCGGGCCTCGGCGCGCTGTTCCCGGGCGCGCTGCACGGCGAGCGACTCGGCGGTGGGTTCGAGGTCGAGGGTGAGGTGGACGGAGCCGTCCTCGAAGCTGCGCCGCTGCTCGTAGCCGACGTCCGTGAACACCTTGATCATCTTGGTGTTGGCGGGCAGCACCTCGGCGGCGAACCTACGGATGCCGCGCTCGCGGGCCACCGCGCCGATGTGTTCGAGGAGTGCGGAGGCGACCCCGCGGCCCTGGTGGGCGTCCTGCACGAGGAAGGCCACCTCCGCCTCGTCGGCGGGAGCGGAGGCGGGTCGGCCGTCGGCGCCGATGCGGTCGTAGCGGACGGTGGCGATGAACTCCTCGCCGACGGTCGCGGCGAGGCCCACCCGGTCCACGTAGTCGTGGTGGGTGAAGCGGTGCACGTCGCGGGCGGAGAGGCGGGGGTAGGGCGCGAAGAAGCGGTAGTACTTCGACTCCTCCGAGACCAGCTCGTAGAAGCTGACGAGCCGGCCGGCGTCCTCGGTGGTGATGGGCCTGATCCGGGCGGTGCCGCCGTCGCGGAGGACGACGTCGGCTTCCCAGTGGGCCGGGTAGGACAGGTCCGACTCTATGGTCATGCGCCTACCTTACGGCCGGACCGGGCCGGACAGCGCTCGCGCGGCGCAGGAGACAAGAAGTGACAAAACGGTGCAAGCTGGGGAGCGTCGGCGAGCGGCGGAATTCAGGCCGAAGGTCGGTCGGAGCATGCGGGATGCCGTGAGAGACTGGTCTAGACAACCGTAAGAACCTGAAGGGCATCACCATGGCAGAGCGCCGCGTCAACGTCGGTTGGGCCGAGGGCCTGCACGCTCGTCCCGCCTCGATCTTCGTCCGTGCGACGACCGCTTCCGGCGTCCCGGTGACCATCGCGAAGTCCGGCGGCGACCCCGTCAACGCCGCCTCCATGCTGGCGGTACTGGGCCTGGGCGCCCAGGGCGGCGAGGAGATCGTCCTCGCCTCCGAGGCCGAGGGCGCGGAAGCCGCACTGGACCGCCTCGCGAAGCTGGTCGCCGAGGGCCTCGAAGAGCTCCCCGAGACCGTCTGAGACCCTTCGGGTTCACCCCGCACCCCGCGTACGGCGAAGCCGCGGCCCCACGGGGTCGCGGCTTCGGCGTGGTGCGGCGCCCGGGCCGAAGAGACCGGCCCCGGGGAAATTCCGCCCGGCGAAAAGCGGCCGACCCGACCGCATCGCGCGGCATTCCGTCCGCTCCACACAATTCGGCCGGGCATATTGAATCGCGCACCGAATTCGCGCGATTCCGTCCTTTGTATACGGCTCTTGTTAATGCCGTAGGCTCGACATGTTTACGGCAGGTTGCGAAGTGCTCACCGCCGGGCGCTGCCGCAGCCGGTGCGCGGCGGCCGCCCGGTCGGCGTGGACCGCGGCCAGCGTCCGCGCCCGCTCGGCGTCCCCGCGGGCCACCGCGTCCACGATCGCGCCGTGCTCCGCCCAGGACTCCGCAGGCCGGGCGGGCGCCTCCACCACGAACATCCACGCCACCTTGTGCCGCATCTGCGTGAGAAGCGCGATCAATCCGGGGCTTCCGGAGGCCTGCGCCAGCGTCTCGTGGAACCAGCCACCCAGCGCCCGCAGGTCCTCACCCTGGCCCCGCCTGGTTCGCTCCTGGCCGAGCCTGACCAGCCCCCGCAGCACCTTGAGGTGCGCGTCCGTGCGGCGCCGGGCGGCCCTGGCCGCGGCCAGCGGCTCCAGCAGCATCCGCAGCTCCAGCAGATCCGCCGCCTCCTGGGCGGTCGGTTCGGCCACACAGGCCCCCGCGTGCCGCCGCGTGGTCACGAAGCCCTCGGACTCCAACGTCCGGAGGGCTTCGCGGACCGGGACGCGCGAGACCCCGTACCGGCGGGCCAGCACCTCCTCGGTCAGCCGACCGCCCGGTTCGAACACCCCGGAGACGATGTCGTCGCGAATTGCCGTGCATACCGCGTGCGCAGGAATACGCAAGACCGAACCTCCGTCTAATTCCGACCGCCAACCCCCGTGCGCGCAGCCGCGCACACAACGACTCTATTGCAGCACAGCAAAATTTCGAGAGCGGGCAGGAATCCGAAACATTGCACCGAAGCACAAAAACACGAAGACCCCGGCTCGGGAGGCGGGGTCTTCGTGGAGCTGTGCTTCGTGCGCCGGGCCCGACGGGCCGCGCGGAGGGTCAGAGGCTGACGCCGTGCGAGCGCAGGTACGCGATCGGGTCGATGTCCGAGCCGTACTGCGAGCCGGTGCGGGCCTCGAAGTGCAGGTGCGGGCCGCTGGAGTTGCCGGTGGAACCCGACAGGCCGATCTGCTGGCCCGGGGTGACCTGCTGGCCGACGGTGACGTTCAGCGAGGACATGTGGCCGTACTGCGTGTAGGTGCCGTCGTTGTGCTTGATCACGACGTTGTTGCCGTACGCGCCGCCCCAGCCGGCCTCGACGACCGTACCGAAGCCCACCGCGTGGACCGAGGTGCCGGACGCGGCGTGGAAGTCGATGCCGGTGTGGCTGCCGGAGGACCACATGCCGCCGCCCGCCCGGTACTGGGTGCTGACGTAGGAGTCGTCCAGCGGCGAGACGAAGGTGTTGAGGCGCTTGCGCTCCTCCTCGCGCGCGGCGCGCTCGGCGGCCTCGCGCTCGGCCTTCGCCTTGGCCTCGGCGAGGCGCTTGGCCTCGGCGGCCTGCTGCTTGGCGGCGGCCTCGGCCTGCTCCTGGGCGGCGGCGTGCTCGGCGGCGCGCTGCTGGGAGACGGCCTGGTCGGTGATGTCGCCCGCAAGGTCCTCGGCGACGAGGACGGCACCGAGCCCGTTCTCCGGTGCGGAGCTGCTGTGGTTGTCCGCGGCGAAGGCCGGGGCGGCGAGGGAGCCGACCACACCCGTGGTGGCGATCGCGGCGATACCGGCGTAGCCGGCGGTCTTCTTGCTCAGGCGGCTGGAACCACGGTGCTTGCCGGTACCAGCGGGACGACTGCCAAACGCCATGAAGGGTTTGATCCTTTCCTTCCTTCTCGCCTACCGGGTTAGCTGACGGGTTCGGAGCAGGAAGGTCTCCTACGGACTTCCTCTTGCGAGGGGGTCCGATTCACCCCAGGGACTGATGTGGGTCCCCGGCTCCCCAGGCTCGCGCCTGACGGGGACTCGGCGATCGCTGTCCGGTGCCGCGGGTGCGGCGGGCACAACTGACGGACAGCACGCCTGACGCTAGGCGGATCATCAGTCAATCGCCAAACAGACGCGCCTTTTTGTTGCGTACGCCACACCACATACAAGCAACCTCACCACTAAACGGACAAAAGGGGTTCCGGCGGTTTCCGCCGGAACCCCTTGCCCGATGCGTCAGTTGCCCGTCATTCCGGGCGCCCGCGGCCTCAGTTGGTGACGACCGAGACCTCACCGATCCCGAGGGCCCTCACGGGCTCCTCGATCAGCGCGGCGTCACCCACCAGGATCGTGACCAGCCGGTCCGCCGGGAAGGCCTGCACGACGGCCGTGGTGGCCTCCACCGTGCCGGTCGCGGCCAACTGCGCGTACAGCTGCCCCTGGTAGTCGTCCGGGAGCTCCTGCTCGACCTGGTCGGCCAGGGTGCCGGCGACCGAGGCGGCCGTCTCGAACTTCAGCGGGGCCACGCCCACCAGGTTCTGCACGGCCACATCGCGTTCGGCGTCGGTCAGGCCGCCCTCCGCGAGGGTGCGCAGCACCTTCCAGAGGTCCTCCAGCGCCGGTCCGGTGTTGGGGGTGTCGACCGAGCCGCTGATGGCGAGCATGGAGGCACCCTTGCCGTCGGCGGTGGAGCGCAGCACCTGGCCGAAGGCCCGCACGCCGTAGGTGTACCCCTTCTCCTCGCGCAGCACCTTGTCCAGACGGGAGGTGAGGGTGCCGCCGAGGCAGTACGTGCCCAGCACCTGGGCCGCCCAGACCCGGTCGTGGCGGTCCGGCCCGATGCGGCCGATCAGCAGCTGCGTCTGGACCGCGCCGGGCCGGTCGACGATGACCACGCGGCCGGTGTCGTCGGCGGTCACCGGCGGCACGGGGCGCGCCTCGGCGGTGTCCCCGGTCCAGGCGCCCAGGGTGTCGGCCAGCACGGCGTCGAGGTCGATGCCGGTCAGGTCGCCGACGACCACCGCGGTGGCGGTGGCGGGGCGTACATGGGCCTCGTAGAAGGCGCGCACGGCGGCGGAGTCGATCCGGGCGACCGTCTCCTCGGTGCCCTGGCGCGGCCGGGACATCCGCAGGGACGCCGGGAAGAGCTCCTTGGAGAGCTGCTTGGCGGCGCGGCGCTGCGGGTTGGCCAGCTCGTGCGGGATCTCGTCGAGCCTGTTGCGCACGAGCCGGTCGACCTCGGCGTCGGCGAACGCGGGGGCGCGCAGCGCCTCGGCGAGCAGACCCAGCGCCTTGGCCAGCCGGGAGGCCGGAACCTCCAGGGAGACCCGCAGGCCGGGGTGGTCGGCATGCGCGTCGAGCGTGGCCCCGCAGCGCTCCAGCTCGGCTGCGAACTCCTCGGCGGTGTGCTTGTCGGTGCCCTCCGACAGGGCCCGCGCCATGATCGTCGCCACGCCGTCCAGGCCCTCGGGCTCCGCGTCGAGGGGCGCGGCGAGGTTGATCTCGACCGCGACGACCTGCTGGCCCGGGCGGTGGCAGCGCAGCAGGGTCAGCCCGTTGGGCAGCGTCCCGCGCTCAGGGGCCGGGAAGGCCCACGGCTGCGGCTCGCCGGCCTGCGGGCGCGGGTGGAAGGTCATCGTGACGGCTGCGGTGTCGCTCACTGCTCCGCCCCCTCGTTCTCGTCGCTGTCGGCGTTCTCTTCGCCCTCGGCCCCGTCCGCCGCGAGCGGCTCGTAGACGAGGACCGCGCGGTTGTCCGGGCGCAGCCGGGCCGCGGCCACGGCCTGCACCTCCTCGGCAGTGACGTCGAGGACCCGCTGGACGGCGGTGAGGGCCAGCTGCGGGTCTCCGAACAGCACCGCGTACCGGCACAGTTCGTCGGCGCGGCCGGCCACCGTGCTCAGCCGGTCCAGCCACTCGCGCTCCAGCTGCGCCTGGGCGCGCTCCATCTCCTCGGCGGTCGGGCCCTCCGCGGCGAACCGCGCGAGCTCCTCGTCGACGGCCGCCTCGATGGCGGGGATCTCGACCCCGCTGGAGGTCTTCACGTCCAGCCAGCCCAGCGACGGCGCCCCGGCCAGGCGGAGCATGCCGAAGCCGGCGGCGACGGCCGTCTGGTCGCGGCGCACCAGCCGGTTGTGCAGCAGCGAGGACTCGCCGCCGCCCAGGATGGTCAGTGCCACGTCGGCCGCGTCGCACTCGCGGGTACCGTCGTGCGGCAGCCGGTAGGCGGCCATCAGCGCACGTGCCGGGACCTCCTCGACGATCTCCTCGCGCAGCTGCTTCCCGATGACGTCGGGCAGCGAGCCGTCGCGGGGCGGCTGCTTGCCGTCGTGGGCGGGGATGGTGCCGAAGTACTTCTCGATCCAGGCGAGCGTCTTTTCCGGGTCGATGTCCCCGACGACCGACAGCACGGCGTTGTTGGGCGCGTAGTAGGTGCGGAAGAAGGCGCGCGCGTCCTCCAGGGACGCGGCGTCCAGGTCGGCCATGGAGCCGATCGGGGTGTGGTGGTACGGGTGGCCCTCGGGGTAGGCGAGGGCGGTCAGCCGCTCGAAGGCGGTGCCGTAGGGGACGTTGTCGTAGCGCTGGCGGCGCTCGTTCTTGACGACGTCGCGCTGGTTCTCCATGGACTCGTCGTCCAGGGCGGCCAGCAGCGAGCCCATCCGGTCCGCCTCCAGCCAGAGCGCGAGCTCCAGCTGGTGGGTCGGCATCGTCTCGAAGTAGTTGGTGCGCTCGAAGCTGGTGGTGCCGTTGAGGGAGCCGCCGGCGCCCTGGACCAGCTCGAAGTGGCCGTTGCCCGGTACGCTCGCCGAGCCCTGGAACATCAGGTGCTCGAAGAGGTGAGCCAGACCGGTACGCCCCTTGACTTCGTGGCGCGAGCCGACGTCGTACCAGAGGCAGACCGCGGCGACCGGGGTCAGGTGGTCCTCGGACAGCACCACGCGCAGGCCGTTGGCCAGCCGGTGCTCGGTCGCTGTCAGGCCGCCGGAGCCGGCCTGGGCTGTGGCCGTGTGACCCATGGGCATGTGGTCCCTTCGATCGCGATGCAGAGATTTCCGTCAGACCTGCCACTGTATGCAAGCGCGTCGGCCACCGGATAAGTTCCCGGGCCAGACCTGGGTCGGAGTCGGCGTTGTCGGTCGCTCGGGACACAATGGTCCGCGTCGTACGTCCCGCCGGACCTCGGCAGGACCCAGCCAGACCCCGCCAGACCAGCCAGACACCCAGCACATCCCATTCTTGGTTAAGGAGCCGCGCAGCGATGGCCCGCCGCAGCACGAAGACCCCGCCGCCGGAGGATTTCGAGGAGAAGATCCTCGACATCGACGTCGTCGACGAAATGCAGGGCTCCTTCCTCGAGTACGCGTACTCGGTGATCTACTCCCGTGCCCTGCCCGACGCGCGGGACGGCATGAAGCCGGTGCACCGGCGCATCGTGTACCAGATGAACGAGATGGGCCTGCGCCCCGACCGCGGGTACGTCAAGTGCGCCCGTGTCGTCGGCGAGGTGATGGGCAAGCTCCACCCCCACGGCGACGCCTCGATCTACGACGCCCTCGTACGCATGGCCCAGCCGTTCTCGATGCGGCTGCCGCTGGTCGACGGCCACGGCAACTTCGGCTCGCTCGGCAACGACGACCCGCCGGCCGCGATGCGCTACACCGAGTGCCGCATGGCCGATGCCACGTCGCTGATGACGGAGTCGATCGACGAGGACACCGTCGACTTCACCGCCAACTACGACGGCCAGGAACAGGAGCCGGTCGCGCTCCCCGCCGCCTACCCAAACCTGCTGGTCAACGGCGCGTCCGGGATCGCAGTCGGCATGGCGACCAACATGCCCCCGCACAACCTCGGCGAGGTCGTCGCGGCGGCCCGCCACCTGATCCGGTACCCGCACGCCGACCTGGACGCGCTGATGCGCTTCGTACCGGGTCCCGACCTGCCCACCGGCGGCCGGATCGTCGGCCTCTCGGGCATCAAGGACGCCTACGAGAACGGCCGCGGCTCCTTCAAGATCCGCGCGACGGTGGCCGTGGAGAACGTCACGGCGCGCCGCAAGGGCCTGGTCGTCACCGAACTGCCCTTCACGGTGGGTCCCGAGAAGGTCATCGCGAAGATCAAGGACCTGGTCGGCTCCAAGAAGCTCCAGGGCATCGCCGACGTCAAGGACCTCACCGACCGCGCCCACGGCCTGCGCCTGGTCATCGAGATCAAGAACGGTTTCCACCCGGAGGCCGTGCTGGAACAGCTCTACAAGCTGACGCCGATGGAGGAGTCCTTCGGCATCAACAACGTCGCGCTGGTGGACGGGCAGCCGCTCACCCTCGGCCTCAAAGAGCTGCTGGAGGTCTACCTCGACCATCGCTTCGAGGTCGTCCGGCGGCGCAGCGAGTTCCGCCGCACCAAGCGCCGGGACCGGCTGCACCTCGTCGAGGGCCTGCTGGTGGCCCTCATCGACATCGACGAGGTCATCCGGCTCATCCGCGACAGCGAGAACTCCGCCCAGGCCAAGGCGCGGCTCATGGAGCGGTTCTCGCTCAGCGAGACGCAGACCCAGTACATCCTCGACACCCCGCTGCGCCGGCTCACCAAGTTCGACCGCCTGGAGCTGGAGTCCGAGCGCGACCGCCTGACGGGCGAGATCGACGAGCTGACCGGCATCCTGGAGTCCGACAACGAGCTGCGCAAGCTGGTCTCCGCGGAACTGGCCGTCGTCGCGAAGAAGTTCGGCACCGAGCGGCGCACCGTCCTGCTGGAGTCGGCGGGCACCGCGGTGGCCGCCGTACCGCTGGAGGTCGCGGACGACCCGTGCCGGGTGCTGCTGTCCTCGACGGGCCTGCTGGCCCGTACGGCGAACGGCGACCCGCTACCCCAGGACGAGGGCGGCGCCCGGGCCAAGCACGACCTGATCGTCTCGCAGGTGGCGGCGACCGCGCGGGCGGATGTCGGCGTGGTCACCTCCGCCGGCCGGCTGCTGCGGCTCTCGGTGATCGACCTGCCGCAGCTGCCGGACACGCACGCCGCACCCAACCTGGCGGGGGGCGCGCCGGTCTCGGAGTTCCTCTCCGGACTGGAGGCGGACGAGAAGGTGGTCTGCCTGACCTCACTGGACGAGTCCTCGCAGGGCCTGGCGCTGGGCACGGAGCAGGGCGTGGTCAAGCGGGTCGTGCCGGACTACCCGGCCAACAAGGACGAGCTGGAGGTCATCACCCTCAAGGAGGGCGACCGGATCGTGGGCGGGGTCGAGCTGCGCACGGGTGAGGAGGACCTGGTCTTCATCACCGACGACGCCCAGCTGCTGCGCTACCCCGCCGGCCAGGTGCGCCCGCAGGGCCGCCCGGCGGGCGGTATGGCGGGCATCAAGCTCTCCCAGAACGCCAAGGTGATCCACTTCTCGGCCGTCGACCCGGGCCGGGACGCCGTGGTGTTCACGGTGGCCGGCTCGCACGGGACCCTGGACGACTCGGTGCTGTCCGGGAAGCTCACCCCGTTCGACCAGTACCCGCGCAAGGGTCGGGCCACCGGCGGCGTGCGCTGCCAGCGGTTCCTGAAGGGCGAGGACCTGCTGGTCCTCGCCTGGGCGGGCGGCGCACCCGCCCGCGCGGCCGCGGCGAACGGCGCTCCGGCCGAGCTGCCGACCCCGGACCCGCGCCGGGACGGTTCGGGGGCGGCCCTGCCGGCCGCCGTGGCGACGCTGGCGGGACCCGCGTTGTAGGGATTGCGGGCCGTTCGGGTGGTACGTCGGGGGGACGTACCACCCGAACGGCGACTAGTGTCTTCCCTCTTGGCACTGTCGGGTGGGGCGGGAGAACACAGAGCTGATGAGTCGTCGGTCGGGCAGGTTGATCGGGGACTGGGCCGAGGCCCAGCGCCGGATGCAGCAGACACAGCTGATCCAGCACCGCGAGGCGGAACGCCGGCAACGGGCGTACGAGCGCGAGGCGGCCCGGGGACAGCGCGAGCAGCAGGCCGCCTACCGCCAGCACCGCGAGGCCGAGGCACGACGGCGCACCGAGCGCATCGAGGCGGAGGTCGCCGCCCTGCAGGGGCTGCTGGCGGCAGGCTGCCGGGCTCCGGCGTTCCGTACGGCCGCGCTGGTCAGACCGGAGCGATTGGAGCCCTTCGCCCCGGGGAACCTCGCGCATCCGCTGCCGATGCCGCGCCTGGAGCAGTTCCAGCAGCAGAACACCGGTTGGACGCTCGGCTCACACCGCCGGGCACAGGCGGAGCGCGAGGCGCACGCCCGCTACACCCAGGCCTGGCAGGCGGCGCATGCCGCGGAGATGCAGCGGCAGCAGCAACTGGCCGCGTACCGACAGCAGTACGACCAGTGGGCGGCGCAGCAGCTCGCGGGGATCCGGGAGCACAACGACGGCCTCGCCGAACTGGCCCGGTCGCTGCGCGCGGGCGACCCGGATGCGGCCGTGGAGTACTTCTCGGCAGCCCTCTACGCGTCCACCGCCTGGCCCGAGGCACTGCCGAGGCAGTTGGCGGCCGCGTACGACCCGGGCACGCGCGAGCTGGTGCTGGACTGGCAGCTGCCGGGCTTCCGGGTGGTGCCCGAGGCCAAGTCGGTGCGGTACATGCCCAGCACGGACCAGGACCGGGAGACGGCCCGCCCGGTGACTCAGCGACGCGCGCTCTACCGCGACCTGCTGGCACAGTGCCTGCTGCTGGTGGTGCGCGAGCTGTACGCGGCGGACGAGTTCGGCGCGCTGGAGTCCGTCGTGGTCAACGGGTTCGTGGACGACCACGATCCGGTGACGGGGCAGGAGGCGCGGATCGTACTCGCCTCGGTGTCGACCGCCCGCACCGCCTTCGCGGGGCTCAGGCTGGAACAGGTCAGCGCGGTGGACTGCCTGCTGGAGGGGCTGCGCGGGCAGCTGTCGGCGCGGCCCGACCAGTTGACGGCCGTACGCCCGGGGCGCAGGCCCGACGAGGTCGGCGGCGGAGTCGTCAGCCACGGCGGGGACGCGGCCGAGGACGAGGAGGAGCCCGACCTCTTCGTCATGGACCCGATCGCCTTCGAGAACCTGGTGGCGGAGCTCTTCCGGGCGATGGGCATGGAGGCGCTGACCACGCAGCGGTCCGGCGACGGAGGTGTGGACATCGAGGCGAACGACCCCTCCCCGATCACGGGCGGACGGATCGTGGTCCAGGTCAAGCGCTACCGCAACACCGTGCCGCCCACGGCGGTACGGGACCTGTACGGCACGGTCCAGGACAAGGGCGCGAACAAGGGGGTGCTGGTCACCACCTCGTCCTTCGGACCGACGTCGTACACCTTCTCCAACGGCAAGCCGCTGGAGCTGGTTCCCGGCGACCGGCTGGTGGAACTCCTGCACCAGTACGGGCTGCGCGGGCGCCTCGGCGGCGGTCCGGCGGCCCCGGTACCGGCACAGCGCGCTGCCGAGCCCGCCCCGCCGGCCGACCACAACGTGCTGGGCATGACCTGGTCGGGGCGGGTCGCGCTGGACGTGTGCGCCCTCGTCTGCGCCGGCAGCCGGGTGCTGAGCGAGGACCACTTCGTGTTCTTCAACAACCCGTGCACGCCCGACGGTTCGGTACGGACGCGGGCACACGCGGCGCCGGACAAGGCGGCACTTGAGGTCTCCTTCGACGCCTTGCCATCCGGGGCCGACCGGCTGGTGCTCGTGGCCGCCATCGACCCGGAGGCCGATCCGCACGCCGACCTGGCCGGATTCACCGACGCCCGGATCCGGCTCCTGGACGCGTCGGGCGCCGAGGCGGGTCGGCTGGAGGTCTCCGACGGCCGGGCCGGAGAGACCGCGCTGGTGCTCGGCTCCTTCCGGCGCCGGTCCAACGGCGACTGGGACTTCGTGATCGGCGGCAAGGGCTACCGGGGCGGCCTGGAGGACCTGCTGCGCGACTACGGCGTCGAGGTCGCGTAGGGGCGGACCGGGACCGCGGCCCGCATGCCCCGCCCGCCCCACCGGCGAGGCGGCGTACCCGGACGGCTCCGACGGGGCCGACGCAGCCGGGTCGGCGCGGATCCGGCCGGATCACGCGGATCACACGGATCACACGGAGAAAGTGTTATCGCCGCCCGCCCCGCAGGTCTCCTCATGTGTCAGGCCGAGTGGGCCGTCACCCCTCTGAGGAGATGCGATGCAATTGCGCGACGACGAATTCGGACAGGACAGGGACCGGGCGACGGTCGACACGGCGGGGACGGGCCTGCCTTCCGGGCCTCGCCACGCGGGCCGGGTGACCGGTGGCCGCCGCCGGGCCCGCAGGAAGATGCCCGTGCCGGCAGCGGTCGCCACTGTGGTCCTGCTGACCGGGGCCGGGAGTGCGTACACCCTCATATCGGCCGATGCCCCTGCCCGCACCGCGGCGACGGCGTCGTCCTCGACCCCGTCCTCCGACGCCGTCGGCCCGGGCCCCCTGGGTGAGCCGTCGGCCGACCCGGCCTCGCCCACCGCCGATGCGGCGGAGGGGACCCCCACGGCCTCGGCGACGCCGAGCGCGAGTGCCACCACCGCCGCGTCCCCTTCGCGTGCCGCGTCGGCCGAACCGTCGTCCGGGCGGTCCGCGAAGCAGGAGCGGTCCGCGCAGCCGACCCGCGCCCCTTCGGGGACCGGTCCGGTGGGGCCGGACCCGAAGATTGCGGGCGCCCGCACCTCGACCCAGGACGTCCAGGTGGCCGAGTCGCTGTCCCTGCGCTTGCTGAACGGCGAACGGGCCACCGTCGGGAGGCCTCCGCTCGCGCTCAAACAGGACCTCAGCACCTTCGCCCGCACGTGGGCCGAGCACATGAGCAAGAACGGGTTCGGCCACTCCTCCGACCGGGACCGCGCGCACCTGAAGACCGGCTCGCGCACCTGGACGGGCGAGAACATCGTCTGGTGGAGCGATGCCTCGATGACCGCCCAGGAAGCCGCCGAGAAGTTCCAGTCGATGTGGCGGCACAGCCCCGGCCACTACAAGGGCCAGGTCAATCCGGAGTTCACCGAGGTCGGTGTGGGCATGTACCGGGACGCCTCCGGCTGGTGGGGCGTCCACGTCTTCTCGGACGGCGCGTAGGGGAAGGACCGGGGCCGGCGCCGGGGGTCAATACGTCCGGGTTGTCCTGGGCGAGTCCGGCCCGGGGACGTCGCTCCCGTCCGCCCCGGGGGCGTCGCCCTCCTCCGGGCCGGGGGTGTCCTCCCCTTCCGGCCCGGGCCGGTCGACGTACCGCAGCACGCCCCACATGGTCTCGGGGTTCACGTCCTGGGGGCTCTGCTCACGGCAGGCCGCCAACTCCCTCACCAGACCTTGGCCGTCGGTGCCCGAGCCGATCAGGACCAGCTGCGTCAGGCGTGCTTCGCCCCGCCCCCAGGGCCGCGGGGCGAAGCGGAGGAAGCGACCGACCGCCTGGATCTCGTAGCACTCCCCGTGACCCGGGACCCCGAACCACACGAAACCCTTGATCCGGTAGAGCCCGGCCGGGCGGCGGTCGAGGAAGTCCATGAACCGGCGCGGGGAGAGGGCCTGTTCCGAGGTGAACTCCGTGCTCTCGTAGGCGGCGTGCGCGTGGGTGCGGTGGTCGTGGCCCTCGGCCTCCGCGATCAGGTCCTCAAAGGACAGCTGTCCCCGGGTCTCGGTCCAGGGCCTGCGGTCGAAGAGCAGCTCCGGGTCGATGCGGCCGTGGGCGGCGCCCACCACCGGGGTACCCGGCGCGCAGAGCGTGGCGAGTGCGCTCTCGATCCGGGCCCGTTCGTCCGCGCCGACCCGGTCGGTCTTGTTGAGCACGACCAGGTCCGCGACGGCGAGATGGCGGTCGGTCTCCGGGTGCCGGACCCGGGTCGCGTCGAACTCCGCGGCGTCCACGACCTGCACCATGCCGCCGTACCGGACGGCCGGGTTCTCGTTGGCCACCAGCATGCGGATCATCTCCTGGGGCTCGGCCAGCCCGCTCGCCTCGATGACGATCACGTCGATCCTGTGGACGGGTGCGGAGAGCTTCTCCAGGTACGCGTCCAGCTCGCTGCCGTCCACCGCGCAGCACAGGCAGCCGCCGCCGAGGGAGACCATCGAGTCTCCGACCTGGCCGGCCACCGACATCGCGTCGACCTCGATGGATCCGAAGTCGTTGACGACGACGCCGACGCGGGTGCCTCCACGGCTGGCGAGGAGGTGGTTCAGCATGGTGGTCTTCCCGGATCCGAGGAATCCGGCGAGGACGACGACGGGGATGGGCTGCCTGCTGTTCACCCGGTCGATCGTATCCAGGCCCGGTCAGCGCGGCGGCGGAACGGGCTGCGGCGGGGTGGGTCCCGTGTACCGGGCGGCCGGACGGATGATCTTGGAGTCGGTGGCCTGCTCCAGGATGTTCGCGCTCCAGCCGACGACCCGGGCGGCGCAGAAGGTCGGGGTGAACATCTCGCGCGGCAGCCCGCACAGCTCCATGACCACACCCGCGTAGAACTCCACATTGGTGTGCAGTTCACGGCCCGGCTTGAGTTCGGCGAGGATCTCCTCCACCTGGCGTTCGACCTCTACGGCGAAGTCCACGAGGGGCCCGCCGAAGCCGAGGGCGATCTCGCGCAGCATGCGTGAACGGGGGTCCTCGGTGCGGTAGACGGGGTGCCCGAACCCCATGATCCGCTCGCCCGCGAGGACGCGCCCGCGGATCCAGGGTCTGATGCGGTCCACGGTCCCGATCGCGTCGAGGGTGTCCAGGGCGCGGCTGGGGGCGCCCCCGTGCAGCGGGCCGGAGAGCGCGCCGATGGCCCCGGTCAGGCAGGCGGCGACGTCGGCGCCGGTGGAGGCGATCACCCGTGCGGTGAACGTCGAGGCGTTGAAGCCGTGGTCGACGGTGGATATCAAGTACCGCTCGACGGCACGGGCCCGAGCGGGGTCGGGCTCCTCGCCGGTCAGCATGTAGAGGTAGTTGGCGGCGTACGGAAGGTCCTCGCGCGGCTCGACCGGCTCCAGCCCCCGGCCCAGCCGGTACAGGGCGGTCAGGAGGGTCGGCACCGCGGCACATGCGGCCAGCGCGTCCGCCGCGCGGCGCTCGGGGGTGAGGTCGTACACCGGCCGGAAGCCGGCGGACGCACCGAGCAGCGAGAGCGCGGTGCGCAGTCCGGAGAGCGGGCCGGACAGCCGGGTGGCGCGGGCCAGGTCCGGCAGGGCCGCCCGCACCTCCTCGCGGACCGGGCGCAGCGCGGCGGTCTCGGCGGCGAAGGCGACCCGTTCGGCGGGGTCCGCCGGGAGCTCGCCGCGGAACATCAGGTGCCACACGTCCTCGAAGCTGCGGCAGGAGGCGAGCTCTACGGCCGAGTACTGGCGGTAGTGGTAGAAGCCCTCGCGGCCCCGGACGTCGCCCAGCACGGTGTCGGTGACCACGACTCCCGCGAGGCCCCGCGGTCCTTCGACGGTGCTTTCGGTGGTGTTCATGCATCGAACATCTACGATGGATTCCATCACTGTCAATATTGATTGAATCAATACAAGGATGCATCTGTAGGGTGGGCGGCATGAGTGACCAGACGGACGGCGGACGCCGGCTCAGCACGCAGGAGGCGGCCCGGGTGCTCGGCGTGAAGCCGGCCACCGTGTACGCCTACGTCAGCCGGGGCCAGCTCACCAGCCGACGCGATCCGGCGGGGCGCGGCAGCAGCTTCGACCCTGCGGAGGTGACGGCGCTGGCCCGGCGGAGCCGGCGCGAGGCGGCCCCTCCGCCGGCCGGCGAACTGTCCGTCCGCACGTCGCTGACGCTCATCGAACCCGACCGGTACTACTTCCGCGGGGTCGACGCCGTGGCCCTGGCCTCGCAGTACCGCTACGAGGAGGTCGCCGAGTGGCTCTGGACGGGAACCGTCACCCCCGGGGCACGGTTCACCGCTCCCCCGGAGGTGCTGGAAGCCGCCCGCCGGACGGTGGACGCCCTGCCGGCGCACAGCGGCCCCATCGACCGGCTGCGGGTGGCGGTCGCCGCCGCCGCGGTGGCCGATCCACTGCGCTTCGACCTGTCCGAGGAGGCCGTTCTCGGCTCCGCGCGCTGCCTGATCCCGACCCTGGTCGGCGCTCTGCCGACGGTGGGCACCGGGTGGGCCGGTGACGGCCGGATCGCCCGGCAGCTGTGGTCCCGGCTGACGCCGCGGGAGCCCGATCCGGATGCCCTCGCCGCCCTGGACCTGGCCCTGACACTGCTGGTCGACCACGACCTGGCCGCCTCCACGCTGGCCGTACGGGTGGCGGCGTCGGCGCGCGCGCATCCCTACGCGGCGGTGTCCGCCGGACTCGGCGCGCTCGAAGGCCCCCTGCACGGGGCGGCCGGGCGGCTCGCGCACCGGATGCTGGGGGAGGTGCTGGAACGGGGCGGCGCTGCGCCGGTCGTCGCTGAGTACCTGCGCGCGGGACGCCGGGTTCCAGGCCTGGGCCACCGCCTCTACCAGGGTGAGGATCCCCGCGCGGCGGCGCTGTTCGCCCGGCTGGAGGGGCTGGAACAGGCCGCCCCCGCACTGGCGGCGGCCCGTGAGGTGGTTGCCGTGATGGCCCGTCAGGGCGGTCTGCATGCCAATGTGGACCTGGCACTGGCCGTGCTGACATTGGCCTGCGGGATGGCCGCCGAGGCCGGGGAGACCGTGTTCGCAGTGGCCCGCACGGCGGGCTGGATCGCCCACGCGCTGGAGGAGTACCAGGAGCGCCCGCTGCGCATGCGCCCGAGCGGCGACTACCGGGGCCCCCGTCCGCCCCGCCCGATTCCCTAGTGCTGTGGCCGGAGAGGTGTGCCGGCTCGCAGCGTCCGGTGCGGCGCACGGCGGAGGGCCGCAGCTCGCCCCCGGCGTCCTCCCGCGGTCCGACAACGCGGCGAGGTGCCGTGCCGGGGCCCGCGAGGCGGTGAACCTTTCTGGCCAGAGCACGAGGCGCCGCCGCCGACCGCCACGACACCCGTGTCGTCCGCGTCACCCGCAAGGGGCCACGGCCCGGGCACGGAACGGGGTGCCCGACGAACGGCGCCCGGACATTCCGCTCGCACCGGGGCCGACCTACCGTTGCTGTCCATGCCGGTCGCGGCTCAGACCGCTCCCGCGCCGGTCAGCGAGCGAACCTCGATCTCCGCATGCTTCGCCTCGTCCGGTTCCTCGCCCGAGGTGACCGTACCCGCCCAGCCGGCCAGGAAGCCCAGCGGGATCGAGACGATCCCCGGGTTCTGCAGCGGGAAGATCTGGAAGTCCACCCCCGGGAACAGCGACTCCGCGCTGCCCGACACCACCGGCGAGACCAGCACCAGCAGCACCGCCGGAACCAGGCCCCCGTACACCGACCAGACAGCCCCCCGGGTGGTGAAACCGCGCCAGAAGAGCGAGTACAGCAGCACCGGAAGGTTGGCCGAGGCCGCCACCGCGAAGGCCAGCCCCACCAGGAACGCCACGTTGAGGTTCTGCGCGAGCAGCCCGAGGGCGATGGCCACCGCGCCGATCCCCACGGCCGCGGCCCTGGCCACCGAGACCTCGCTGCGCTGCCTGGCGTGCCTGCGCTTGAGCGAGGCGTACAGATCGTGGGCGACGGAGGCGGACGAGGCCAGGGTGATCCCGGCCACCACGGCCAGGATGGTCGCGAAGGCGATGGCGGCGACGAAGGCGAACAGCACCGCACCCCCGGTGGTATCGGCGCCGCCGCCGAGGAAGGCCGCCAGCAGGGGGACGGCCGTGTTCCCCGAGGCGTTGGAGGCCCGTACCTCGTCGGGTCCGACGAGGGCCGCCGCCCCGAAGCCGAGCACGATGGTCATCAGGTAGAAGCCGCCGATCAGCCCGATCGCCCAGACCACCGAGCGGCGGGCCGCCCGGGCGGTGGGCACGGTGTAGAAGCGCGACAGGATGTGGGGCAGGCCCGCGGTCCCCAGGACCAGGGCGAGACCCAGGCTGATGAAGTCGGCGCGGGCCGTCCAGTCCCCGCCGTACTTCAGGCCGGGGCTCAGGAACGCGAGCCCGTGCCCGCTGCGTTCGGCGGCGCCGGTGAGCAGCCGGCCGAAATCGCCGTGGAAGCGCAGCAGCACGAGCACGGTCAGGGTGATCGCCCCGCCCATCAGCAGCACGGCCTTCACGATCTGGATCCAGGTGGTGGCCCGCATACCGCCGAAGGAGACGTAGACCACCATCAGGGCGCCCACCCCGATCACCGTCAGGGTCCGTGCCGCGGCGCTCGAGTTGCCGAGCAGCAGCCCGACCAGGCTGCCCGCGCCGACCATCTGCGCGACGAGGTAGAGCACGGAGACGACGACCGAGGAGGTGCCGGCGGCGATCCGTACCGGGCGCTCGCTCATCCGGGCGGCGACCACGTCGGCGAGGGTGAAGCGCCCGCAGTTGCGCACCAGTTCGGCCACGAGGAAGAGCACGACCAGCCAGGCGACCAGGAACCCCACCGAGTAGAGCAGGCCGTCGTAGCCGAAGAGGGCGATCAGCCCGGAGATGCCGAGGAAGGACGCGGCGGACATGTAGTCGCCCGCGATGGCGAAGCCGTTCTCCATCGGGGAGAAGAGCCTCCCGCCGACGTAGAACTCCTCGGCGGAACCGTGCCGGTTGCGGCTGACCCAGGTGGTGATGCCCAGGGTCACCGCGATGAAGAGGCTGAACAGCATCAGCGCGAGGGTCTGGTGCTCACTGGTCACCGGCCTGCCCTCCTCGCCCGGCTCCGCTCCCGGCCGCGTTCCTGCTCGAAGACGGTCCAGCGCAGGTCGAGTGCGGCCCGGTCCCGGCGCAGCCGTGCGTGCCGGGCGTAGGCCCAGGTGAGCAGGAAGGTGCTGAGGAACTGCCCCAGCCCCGCCAGCATGGCCACGTTCACCGCGCCCAGGACGGGCCGTGCCATCAGGCCGGGCGCGGCCGTGGCGGCCACCACGTAGGCGACGTACCAGAGGAAGAACCCGGCGGTCGCGGGGACGACGAAGCGGCGATACCGGCTGCGGACCTCTTGGAAGGCGGCGCTGCGCTGCACTTCCCGGTAGATGTCGGATGCGCCGGGCGTCGGGCGGCCGACCTGGGCCGGCCGGGGCGGGTACGGTTCCGCGCCCTCGCCCCAGCCGACGGCCAGCGCGTCGTACCAGGGGTCGTCCAGCCGGATCGTTCCGGCATCGCGGCCTTCGTGCTTGTCCACCGAACTCTCCTTGTCCGCTGCCGCATTGGCCGCGTGCCCCAAGGATGTGCGGAATGGACGGTTTCCGGACTGGTGTACCGGTGCTCTTCACTCCAACAGGTGATGCAGCGAAGAGCACCGGTGTGCCGTGGCGCCCGCCCCGTGTCAGATGCCGCCGGCCGCCGGCGGCGTTCCGCTCAGGCGTCGATGCGCGAGCGGTCCAGCGTGGCCGCGGAGCTCGTGATGAACTCCTTGCGCGGGGCCACCTCGTTGCCCATGAGCAGGTCGAAGACCTGCTCGGCGGAGTCCAGGTCACCGATGTTGATCCGGCGCAGGGTGCGGAAGCGGGGATCCATGGTGGTCTCCGCCAGCTGGTCCGCGTCCATCTCGCCGAGGCCCTTGTAGCGCTGGATCGAGTCCTTGTAGCGGATGTTCTTGCGCTGGTACTCCAGAAGAGTCTGGCGCAGCTCGTTGTCCGAGTACGTGTAGACGTACTTGTCCTGGCCCTTCTTGGGCTGGACCAGCTCGATCCGGTGCAGCGGCGGGACGGCCGCGAAGACCCGGCCGGCCTCGACCATCGGCCGCATGTACCGCTGGAAGAGCGTGAGCAGCAGACAGCGGATGTGGGCGCCGTCCACATCGGCGTCGACGAGCAGCACGATCTTGCCGTAGCGGGCGGCGTCGATGTCGAAGGTCCGGCCCGATCCGGCCCCTATGACCTGGATGATCGCACCGCACTCGGCGTTCTTGAGCATGTCCGAGACCGAGGACTTCTGAACGTTGAGGATCTTGCCCCGGATGGGCAGAAGCGCCTGGAACTCGGAGTTGCGGGCGAGCTTCGCGGTGCCGAGGGCGGAGTCGCCCTCGACGATGAAGAGCTCGCTGCGGTCCACGTCGTCGCTGCGGCAGTCTGCCAGCTTCGCCGGAAGGGAGGAGGTCTCCAGCGCGGTCTTGCGGCGCTGCGCCTCCTTGTGCTGGCGGGCCGCGATCCGCGTCCGGGCGGCCGCGACGATCTTCTCCATCACGGCGCGGGCCTGCTGCTTGTCGTCACGCTTGGTGGAGGTCAGGAAGGCCTTGAGCTCCTTGGCGACCACCGCCGCGACGACCCGGGTGGCGGCCGAGGTGCCGAGCACCTCCTTGGTCTGGCCCTCGAACTGCGGCTCGGCGAGACGGACGGTGACGACGGCCGTCATGCCCTCCATCGCGTCGTCCTTGACCACGTCGTCCTCGGCGACGCGCAGCAGCTTGGCCGAGCGCAGGACCTCGTTGACGGTCTTGGTCACGGAGCGTTCGAAGCCGGTGACGTGGGTGCCGCCCTTGGGGGTGGCGATGATGTTCACGAAGGACTTGACGTTGGTCTCGTAGCCCGTGCCCCAGCGCAGCGCGATGTCCACACCGAGATCGCGGGTGACCTCGGTGGGGGTCATGTGGCCGCGGTCGTCCAGGACCGGGACGGTCTCCTTGAAGGTGCCCGAGCCGGTCAGCCGCAGCACGTCGCAGGCGGCCTTGTCCTGGGCCAGGTACTCGCAGAACTCGCTGATGCCCCCGTCGAAGCGGAAGGTCTCCTCGGTCTTGCCGGCCCCGTCGATGGCCCGCTCGTCGCGGACGACCAGGGTCAGACCGGGGACCAGGAAGGCCGTCTGGCGGGCGCGCTGGTAGAGCGTCTCCAGGTTGAGGCGGGCGTCCTTGAGGAAGATCTGGCGGTCGGACCAGTAGCGGATCCGGGTGCCGGTCCTGCCCTTGGCGATGCGCTTGACCTTGCGCAGGCCGTTCGCCGGGTCGAAGGGGCTGTCGGGGCCCTGCTCGGTGAACATCCCGGGGACGCCGCGCCGGAAGCTGATGGCGTGCGTGGCGCTCCCCCGGTCGACCTCCACGTCCAGGCGGGCGGAGAGGGCGTTGACCACCGAGGCGCCGACGCCGTGCAGGCCGCCGGAGGCGGCGTACGAGCCGCCGCCGAACTTGCCGCCCGCGTGCAGCTTGGTCATGACGACCTCGACACCCGACAGGCCGGTCTTGGGCTCGACGTCCACGGGGATGCCGCGGCCGTTGTCGCGGACCTCGACCGAGGAGTCCTCGTGGAGGATCACCTCGATGTGGTCGCAGTAGCCGCCCAGGGCCTCGTCGACGGAATTGTCGATGATCTCCCACAGGCAGTGCATGAGGCCCCGGCTGTCGGTCGAGCCGATATACATGCCGGGACGCTTGCGGACGGCCTCCAGCCCTTCGAGGACGAGCAGGTGCCGCGCGGTGTAGTTGGAACCGTCCCGGTCTGCTCCGGGCAGCAGCGCGCTGGAAGGCACGGACGTGTCGGCGGTCACGCAGTTCGCTCCTCGCTGAATTTCTTTTCTGGCCCTGTCGTGCGCAGGGGTGGCTCGGGTGCCCGTCGAAGGGTACCGAGGCCAGGTAGAGCCGATGCAACGCCACCCTCGCGCTTTCCTCAGCCTAGTCCAGATCCGTACGGATGTTCGATCCCCCGGGCAGGTGAAGGAAACATCACGTTCCCTTCCGCGCATGAACCATTTAGGGTTCGGGCACGTCCTCATGAACAACCTGGCACTCACGCCGGGGAGGATGGAACTGCAACAAGCGCACGAGTGACAACGCGAAACCGTAAAGCAACGCAATACGGCTCCTTCGCCGCCAACCGGCAACAGCCGGCCAGCTTCGGAAGGAAGTTTCGAGGAAAAGCCGAGAGCGGGAACGTTTTCGGCCTGGTTGGATGTTGACCCTGGTACGACAGCTCGTCGAGCTAGAGAAGAGGCGACGTGACTACTGTTCTGACACCCGCGACCCCGCTGACGGCCGCTGACCGATGCGACCGTTGCGGCGCCCAGGCATATCTGCGCGTCGTCCTGCTGAGCGGCGGTGAACTGCTCTTCTGCGCCCACCACGGTCGCAAGTTCGAGCCGGAACTCAAGAAGATCGCCGCGGAAATACAGGATGAGACCGAGCGGCTCACGTCCGCTCCGGCTGCCCACGCCGAACCCGAGGACCGCTGACACAGGCCACCTCGCATCCGACGAGCCAGGACCGGCCAGGCCGGTCGACGGGCGGCACTCCTGAGACCCAGGGGTGCCGCCCGTCCTCACGTCCGCAGGCCGCCCGCACCGGGAAAGTCGGCGGTACCGAGCCGTCCCGGGCCGGTGTCACAGGACGGCGGCAACGGGCCGGCCGCCCCTGGTCCGCTCGTTGCCCCTGTGCGGACGCTGCACGCGGCCAGGGCGCCGGCGGGGCCCCCGGCCGACCTTATTGGACCCCGTCTTGCTGCGAGGCCCTCTCCGGGCCCGTCACGAAGCCGGCCAGCGGGGCGATACGCGTGTACACACCCGGACTGTCGGCGCGTCCGCAGCCCCGGCCCCACGAGACCAGCCCGATGAGCCGGCCCTGCGCCACCAGCGGCCCGCCGCTGTCGCCCTGGCAGGCGTCCTTGCCGCCCCCGCCGTCTCCCGCGCACACCATGGATTCGGCCCGGTACTGTCCGTCCATGTCCCCGGGATAGGCGCGCCCGCACACCTCGTCCGCGAGGACCCTCACGCGTGCGGCCCGCAGGGCGTAGGCGTAGTCGCCGAAGCCGCTGGTGTCGCCCCAGCCGTACACGTCCGCCTCGGTGCCCGCCCGGTAGGCGGGGTGCCCCGTCTCCGCCATGGGCAGGACGTGGTGTGCCGGAACGGCTTCCGCCAGCTCCAGGACGGCGAGGTCGCCCGCATTGCTCCGCGGGTCGTAGTCGGGATTCACCCGTGCCCCGCGCACCGCGATCTCCCGGCCGTCAGCCGCCCGGAGCTCCGTACGGCCGGCGATCACCCGGAAATCGGACACGGACTCGACGGGTCCGCCGAGCACCTGCCGGCCCAGGCAGTGCGCCGCGGTGACCACTTTGGTCGGCGCGACCACGACACCCCCGCAGAACTGCCCGTCCCGCGTACCTCCGAACCGGTCACGGCTGGCCAGGGCCACGACCCAGGGGCTGTCGGCCACCTTCACCGGCTTCCCGCCGATCACCACGCTGTCCGCGGCCGCCCGGGGCATCTGGGCGAGCGGCACCGCGGCCGTTCCCGCCGCCAGGGTCAGCGCGCCCGCCAGGACACGGGCAAAGGGACGACGCATGGGGCCTCCTGACTCCGAGTGTGCATGACTCCACCCAGAGTGGGTTGCCCGGTGGCCGAGCGCACCCGCGCGGACACCGTCGGCGCCTCCGTCGCGCGGGCCTCAGCGGCATCCGCCGCCGAGGCCCGCCGACCGGCTCAGTCCAGGTAGTCGCGCAGCACCTGGGAGCGCGACGGGTGGCGCAGCTTCGACATGGTCTTCGACTCGATCTGGCGGATCCGCTCGCGGGTGACGCCGTAGACCTTGCCGATCTCGTCGAGGGTCTTGGGCTGTCCGTCGGTGAGGCCGAAGCGCATGGAGACCACGCCGGCCTCGCGCTCGCTCAGAGTGTCGAGCACCGAGTGCAGCTGCTCCTGCAGCAGCGTGAAGCTCACGGCGTCCGCCGGGACGACGGCCTCGGAGTCCTCGATGAGGTCACCGAACTCGCTGTCGCCGTCCTCGCCGAGGGGCGTGTGCAGGGAGATCGGCTCGCGGCCGTACTTCTGGACCTCGATGACCTTCTCGGGGGTCATGTCGAGTTCCTTGGCCAGCTCCTCCGGGGTGGGCTCGCGGCCCAGGTCCTGGAGCATCTGGCGCTGCACGCGGGCGAGCTTGTTGATGACCTCGACCATGTGGACGGGGATGCGGATGGTGCGGGCCTGGTCGGCCATGGCACGCGTGATCGCCTGCCGGATCCACCAGGTCGCGTAGGTGGAGAACTTGTAGCCCTTGGTGTAGTCGAACTTCTCGACCGCACGGATGAGGCCCAGGTTGCCTTCCTGGATCAGGTCCAGGAAGAGCATGCCTCGGCCGGTGTAACGCTTGGCCAGCGAGACCACGAGACGGAGGTTGGCCTCCAGCAGGTGGTTCTTGGCGCGGCGGCCGTCCTCGGCGATGATCTCCAGCTCGCGCTTGAGCTTCGGCGCCAGCTTGTCGGCGTTCGCCAGCTTGTCCTCGGCGAACAGACCGGCCTCGATCCGCTTGGCGAGCTCGACCTCCTGCTCGGCGTTGAGGAGCGGCACCTTGCCGATCTGCTTGAGGTAGTCCTTGACCGGGTCGGCGGTCGCGCCGGCCACCACGACCTGCTGGGCCGGGGCGTCGTCCTCGTCGTCCGAGATGACGAAGCCCTTGTTCTCCCCGCCCTCGTCCTCTTCGTCGCCCTCGGCCTTGACCGCGTCGGGCCCCTCGTCCGGGGTCTCGTCCTCGCCGGCCTCGTCCGCGTCCTTCTTGGCCGCGGTCTTCTTCGCGGCGGCCTTCTTCGCGGCGGCCTTCTTGGCGGGCGCGGCCTTCTTCGCGGCCGTCTTCTTCGCGGCCACCTTCTTGGCGACGGGCTCCGCCGCGGCCTGCTCGACGGCGGCGTCCGGTTCCTGCTCCTGCGGGTCCACCGCGGCAGGTGCCGCGGCCACGGGCTGGGCCGCCGTCGTCCTGGCCGCCGTCTTCCTGACGGGCTCGGTGGCCGTCCGCTTGGCCGGGCTCTTCGCTGCGACGCTCTTGCGGGTGGTGCGCTTGGGCGACTCCGCGGCACTGACCATCAGCGTCACACCCTCTTCCTCGAGGATCTGGTTGAGGCTGCGCAGAACATTCTTCCACTGGGTCGCAGGAATCTGGTCAGCCTCGAAGGCCCGACGCACGTCATCGCCGGCGATCTGCCCCTCGGCCTTGCCCCGCTCGATGAGCGCCATCACAGACTCGGAATCGGCGATCTCCGGCGGGAGCGTACGGGATGTGCTGGCCGACACGAACAACCTCTCGGAACGATGGGAACGGCTTCCGACCCCGGGCCTGGTGGTGCTGGACCGGAGCCGACGACCACCGACCGGGGATGGGCCGGCGGCGCGGGCAGGGGCCGGGGAGCTGCACAACAACCCCAAGGGCTGCTGTTCCCTCCGTCGGCCATCACCTCTTAAGTCATCGCGCGACCTCGCGGAGCGTTACGCCCAATCTTCGTGGCCCGAGTCACACCCTGTATGCGCGGATGCCGGTCATACGGTCGCACCCCGCGGCCCCGGAAGCTTCGCGGCAGCCCCGGAGGGGCTCCGAAAGAGGGACGAAGCCCACACGCCGGTGTCGCCGGGCCCGGCCGGGCCCGGCGACGTGTCGTACACCCCCGCGCGCCCGCCCGTCAGTGCTCGCGCGGGGCAGGAACCACGCGCTCGACCTCCGGATGAACCGTCAGGAGCTGGCGCATCGCGCTCTCGGCACCCGCTGCGTCGCCCGCAGCGAGGGCCTCGACCATCCGGGCGTGGTGCGCTACGCACGCCTCGCTCGGGCGGTCGCAGGAGGTCATCGGGCTGCCGGAGACCTGGAGGGCGGCGGAGACGATGCCGGAGAGGTGTTCCAGCATGCGGTTGCCCGCCACCTGGATGAGGAGTGCGTGGAACTCGTTGTCGGCGCGCGCGAAGGTGATCGAGTCACCCTGACCGAGGGCGTGGCCCATGATCTCGACCATGTCGGCTAGGCGCTGCTGGACGTCCGGGCGGCCGTGGCCGGCGGCCAGGCGGGCGGCGAGGGGCTCGATCGTCCAGCGGAGCTCGCCGAGCTCGCGGCGCTGGTCGTCGCGCTGGGGCCCGAAGGCACGCCACTCGATGATGTCGGGGTCGAGCAGGTTCCAGTCGGCGACGGGGCGCACCCGGGTGCCGACGTTGGGACGGGCGCTGACGAGGCCCTTGGCCTCGAGGACCCGCAGCGATTCGCGGACGACCGTGCGGGAGACCTCGAAGCGCTGGCCGATCTCCTCGGGGACCAAGGGGCGGTCCGCGCCGAGATCGCCGGAAACGATCATCTGGCCGAGCTGCTGGACGAGTTGGCCGTGCAGTCCGCGGCCGCGGCTGCCTGCCGCCCGGCGGCCCACGCGGCTCAACTCGACGTCGGCGCCGTCCCAGTGGGGTGCTCCGACGCGGTCGGACCCGGGGGTCTCCGCGTAGGGGTAGCGGTCGAGTTCGCCCGCGCCGGCGAGGCCGGAGTCGGCATGGCGGGCGGCGGTCATCATGGTGTGCGCAAGGGTACTCACGAATCCTTTGTCGGCCGTGCCTCCGCGGCCCTTGAGGTCTTTGGTGAAAAGCACACGAAAGGGTGATCGGTGCCACCTACGCAATTGACGACTTATCGTAAAGAACCGGGCCTATTGCGCGGAGTTGCGGTCCCCTTGACGCGACATGGACTGCATCGGTCCCGTCCGCGACCGCTCCGGCACCGGAACGATCACCAACGAACCCTGCTGCGCAGTCCGGTGAACCCATAGGCGCACAACAGGACCATCAGCGACAACAGCAGTGCAGTGGCGACGGGCTGGGTCACCACCCGCAGGGCACCGACCAGCAGCCGGTCCGCCTCGGGCGGCCACTGCACCCAGGACAGACCGCGCAGCCTGGGGCCCAGTCCGGTCATCGGGTACGCGGACGAGCCTTCCAGCGCCCTGCGCACCAGCGGAACCACTCCCACGGGTACGGCGAGCACGGCCGCCAGCCCCGCGGCGGCGGATCGGAAGACGCCGGAGGCCAGCACGCCGGCCCAGGCGCAGCCGATCAGCAGTCCGGCCCAACTCGCGGCCGGGGAAAGCCAGTGCGCGGGGGCGCGCAGCGGGCCGCTGCCGAAGGCGAGCGCCAGGGCGGCTGCGTCGGCCGTCACCACCAGAGCGCCCAGCAGCAGGGCGAGGGCGGCGCTGACGCCGAGCTTCGCGGTGAGCAGCCCGAGCCGGCGGGGCACGGTGCCCCGGTCGGCAGCCAGCGCCGGGTAGCGGTACTCCTCGCCGAAGGCGAGCGCGCCGAGCAACCCCGCGCCGAGGGCGGCAGGCGGCAGCGGCAGCAACTCGGGCCAGGCGGCCAGCAGTCGACCCTGCGGGATCCGACCGGACCGGGCGAGCACGAGGGCGGCGAGAACCGAGACCGCGACCACGGGGGCGGTGGTGAGGATGGGGGTGGCGGTCCCGAAGACCCGGAGCAGCTCGTAGCGCAGCGGCCTCAGGGGCCCACCCAGGCGCCGCACGGCCGAGGCTGGACCCTGGGGGTGACCCTGCCGAGCGCGCCCGGCGGTGTCCTCGCCGGGGCCGGGTGCAGCACCGGCGGCCGTCGCGTCCGCGACCCGCGCGTGCGGGACCTGGGTCGCCGGCGTTCCAGCGTCGCCGGTCTCGTCGGCGAGCTGGTGGACCAGCACGCCGTGACGGAACGCCGCCTCGCCGACCTCGGCGCAGTTGCTCCCGTACACCGACAAACGGCTGCCGCTCTCCTCGACGATCTCCACCGCCCGCTGGGCCGCCCGGGCTTCCCGGCCCAGGACGTCGGCCAGGCGGGCGGCATGCGGGGTACGTACGGCGACCCGAGGCCTCAGCCGGGTCCGCGCGAACTCCGCGGCCTCCTGATCGGCGACGAGGCGGCCCGCCTCGATGCTGACGACCCGATCGGCGCTCCTGGCCGCTTCCCTGGCATCGGCAGTAGTGAAGAGGACGGCGCCGCCGAGGGCGGCGTGGCCGCGCAGCAGCCCGTACAGCCAGCCACGTTCTCGGGGCGAGAGCCCCGCGGCAGGCTCGTCGAGGAGCAGGGTGCAGGGATCACCAAGCAGCGCCGAGGCCAAGGCGACCCTGCGCTCCATGCCGACCGACAGCGAACCGAGACGCTGGTCCCTCAGACCCGCGATGCCGACGACCTCAAGCATGGTGTCGGCCCGGGAGGCTGGCACCCCGGCGGCGGCGCAGAGCATCCTCAGTTGGTTTCGGACGGTCCGCGCCGGGTTGCCGGGGACGTCTCCGAGCACCACTCCGACCTCACGGCAGGGGTGCGGGATCCGGTGCAGCGGGCGGCCACGGAAGTACGTGACGCCGCGCCCGGGTTCGAGTTCGAGCATGAGCCGCAGGGCGGTCGTCTTGCCCGAGCCCGCCCCTCCGAACAGGGCGGTTACACGCCCCGGGCGGGCCTCGAGGGTGAGGTCGTCCACAAGGGGAGGAGTGTCGGATCGTGGTGTGCTGGTGAGTCCGATGGCCTGGAGCATCGCTTCTCTCGCGGGGTGTGAGACCGCTCTGCGGCAGCGTGAGTACCGCAAGCAAGATAACGCGATATGTCCGATTTTCGGCGCAACCGGTCCGATCGAATGCCGATCGTTCCGCCGGATCTTCCCCCGGCCGGGGCCCTGGTGCGGCCATCGCCGGACGCGGCACCCGTGGCGCGGGCTCCCCCGGGTCAGACCTCCGGGCGCAGCATCGGCGGATTGAGCAGGGTCGCCCCGCCCGCGCGGAACAGCTGGGCGGGACGGCCGCCCTGACGGGTCGTCGTTCCGCCGGCCGGCACCAGGAAACCCGGAGTGCCGGTGACCTTGCGGTGGAAGTTGCGCGGGTCCAGTGCCACCCCCCACACCGCCTCGTACACCCGGCGCAGTTCCCCGACGGTGAATTCGGGCGGGCAGAAGGCGGTGGCCAGCGAGGAGTACTCAATCTTCGAGCGGGCCCGCTCCACACCGTCGGCGAGGATCTGCGCATGGTCGAAGGCGAGCCCCGCGGCGCCCTCGTCCCCGACGGCCAGCACCTCGTCGACGGGTGCCCAGCGCGCACTGTTGGCATCGCCTCCGGCCCGGGGCGCGGGGAGGTCCGGAGCCAGCACCAGGTGCGCCACGCTGACGACGCGCATCCTGGGATCACGCTTCGGATCGCCATAGGTGGCCAGCTGTTCGAGGTGGGCCCCGTTGCCCGCACCCGGCATGGCCGGATCGTGGGCACACAGGCCGGTTTCCTCGGAGAGCTCTCTCGCAGCGGCGGCCGCGAGGTCCTCGTCCCCGCGGACGAATCCGCCGGGCAGCGCCCAGCGCCCCTGGAACGGCTGCTCACCCCGCCGGACGACCAGCGCGCAGAGCGCGTGGCGCCGCACGGTGAGCACGACCAGGTCGACGGTGACTGCGAAGGGCGGATAGGCCGACGGGTCGTAGGGCGACATGCCGCGATCATAGTCGTCTGCTTGACGATAAACAGCGCTTTGGTGACCTTGAAGACGATGGCCCGCGGGCCGGCGAGGGTGCCTGGCGCACCCGACCTGTGACGTGCTCCGCCCAGACGCCCGGCTCGAAGCATCACCGCTCGCACGAGGCGGGGCATCACCACTCGTACGGGGCTCGGGCCGCCGGCCCCCTCAGCCTCCCAGTTGGAGCGCATCCGCGGCCTCCTCCACCATGCCGAGGCCGAGCCGGCCGACCCGGACGGCAAAGGGCTCGCCCGCCACCCGCAGGCCCGCGAGCCGGATCGCTCCCAGGGGCGCGCCGGGAAGGGGGGCGAGGGTGACGGTGCCCGCGGGGGCGTCGGGACGGATGCCCGCGAGGGCGGTCAGCACGTGGACTCCCGCGGCCGCGGCCACTGCGGCAGGGCGGCAGGCCGCCGGGTGCGGGACCGGGGCGCTGCCCGCGGTGCGCTGCTCGGCGGCGAACATCTCCGGAAGCCGGTACCCGAAGGCCTCCGCCGCGTCCAGGAGCCCTCTGAGCAGGCCCGCTGCCTCCTTCTCGAAGCCCGCAGCGGCCAGGCCGGACACGGCGACGGCGCTCTCGTACGCCCGCACGGCGCCCGAGCGGTGGCCGAACGGGTTGAATCCCGGCTCCTTGAGGGCCATGCTCCGCAGCCCCCATCCGCAGTCCATGGCCGGGGCTCCGAACAGCCGGGCGAGCTGCTCGGTGCGGATCCGGTCGAGAAGCCCGGGGGCGAGCCGCCCGCCGCCGAGGAGCCCGGTGTCGAGCAGGTGGGCGGCAGCGCCGGTCAGCCGCGGCAGCGGCCGCCCGTCGGGATGCAGGGCCGAAGCCGGCCGGCCGCCGTCCGGGCCATCGATCCAGAACCGCTCCCGGAACCGCTCCCGCAGTGCCGCTGCCCGCTCCCGCCACTCCTCAGCGCCGGGGCGCCCGCATCCGGCGAGGAGTTCGGCGCCGAGCACGGCGGCCCGGTGGGCGTGGGCCTGGGTCTCGCAGCGTCGGGGACCGGGGTCGGGATCGGCTAGGAAGCCGTCATCCCCGAGGGCTCCGCGCAGCCAGTCCAGGCACCGTTCGGCAGCGGGGAGCAGCCGGACGAGGTCCTCCTCCGGCATACCCCAGAGCCGGGCTTCGGCGAGCACCGAAGGGAAGGCGAGGGTCGCCTCGGTGCCGGTGCAGGCGGGCGGCAACTGCGGGCCGGCCCCCCGCAGGGGACCCGGAATCCTCCCGGCGTCGGCCCCGTGCCCCCCGGTCTGCGTCCGGGCGAGCACGCGCAGGGTGGCGGTGGCAAGGCCGGTCCCCAACGGCAGCGCCATGCGGGCGGCCCAGAGCGACTCCGCCGGCGCCAGGCCCAGCCGCCAGGGCACCCCGGCCGCGGCGAAGGCGTCGCCCGGTTCCGCGGGGTCCCGCGAAAGCAGCGCGCCCAGGTCCTGGACGCTGCTGCGGAACCATGCCCCGACCCTCGGGTCGTCCCCCTCCGCGCGGGCGTCGGCCAGGGGGTTCGCCACCCGGCCGACGGGGGCCCGCACCACCTGGTCGTGCGTGGTCCGCAGCTCGATGGTGCGCGATTCGCCGGGGCCCAGTTCGAGCTGCCAGCGCAGCAGTCCGGCCGAGGCCACGGCGTCGTCGGGCGCGGGGTCGGCCGCGGTGACGGCCTGGGCCTCGCCGGTGCTCCAGCGCAGACCGGCAGCGTGCACCCCGGCGGGCAGCTCCGGGCCGGCCCGGCCGGCGGCCACGGCGGCCAGCTCCGCCAGGTCGGTCCCGAGGTGGACCTCCACCGGGAGCCGTACCGGCCGGGCCGCGAAGCTGCGCAGGGTGATCCGTTCGGTGCCGTCGGCGTGGCGGACGCGTTCCACCCCGATGTCCGGGTCGGGTCCGGGGTCGGCGCCGGTCCGCACGGTCGCGGTGAAGGCGGCCCGGTCGGCACCGAGGCTGCGCCCCTGGACGGCGACCGGGTCCCGGCCGCCGACGCGCAGCATGCAGCGGGAAAGCAGCCTGCGCCCGGAGCGGTAGATCCCGTCGACCCCCCTCCCGGTCAACTGGCCGTGCTCCGGCGAAATGACCAGACAGGGCGCGGCGACGCAGATGACGGCGCCGTGCACGGGTGGCAGCTCGGGCCTGCGGGCAGCGGGCACGCCGGGCGGGCGGGCGGGTGCGGGGTGAGACATGTGTCGCCTTGTCTGCGCTCCGGTGGGTTCAGCTGGGCGGCGGCGCGGCCGGGGCCGGACCTCCCCCCAGCTGAACGTCCCCGGCCCCGCCCGGGTCACGGGCCGCGGCTCCGGCCGGGTGCTCCGTGGGCGCGGCCCGTTCGGCCGGGCGGGTGCCGGGACACCGCGGTGCATCCGTACGGGACGGCCGGACGACGGCCGGTGCGCGCTCACTGCCCGGTCCCCGCAGTGCGGCGGGATCCGCGGCGCGGGGCCGTGCGGCCCCGCCGGCCGGGCGGCCGAGTGGCGGCCGAGGACCGGCTGCGCCTGGGTTGCCTGCGGCGTCGTTCCTCCCTGAGGCACTGCCGCAGCCCCTCGGGGTCGAGCCCCTCGTTGCAGGCGTGGTGGAGCAGCTGTGCGAAGCGGTATTCGGAGTCGGCGCGCAGGGCCAGGCCGAGGGCGATCCGGGCCGTGGGCTCGTCGCCGGTCGACCAGGAGACCCACCCCGCCAGGGTGAGCGGGGCTGCGGCGTGCTCTGCGTAGGCGCCGACGCAGCGGCGGGCCAGGGCCCGCCAGAGCCGCAGGGCGGGGGCCGCTTCCTCTCCCTCCATCCACTCGGCCGCGATGTCGCGGACTTCCCGGTCCTGGAGGCCGAGGATCAGCGAGGCCGCCTCGTCGTGCCCGAGGAGCGCGTCGTCCCAGTCGTCACCCTGGGCACCGCCCTCGACGGGCGGGGCCAGCACCATGCGCCGCATCAGGGCCTGCGCCAGCGTGATGGTCTCGGCACCGACCTCCTCCCGGGTGGCGCCGTGCAGGATCCGGGGCATCAGAGCCGCGGCGGCCCGGTCCAGAGCCCGCTCGGCCTCCTCCGCCACAGCCCCGCGCAGCGGCGCCAGCCTGCGCTCGATCTCTTCGAGGGAGCCGCGGATCTGGATCCCGGCGAAGGTCGCGGCAGCGGCCGTCACCGAGGTGCCCACCGGGGTCAGCGGGCTGCCTTCGGCCGGGCAGCACCGCTCGTCAGGGCAGACATAGGACCAGAAGCGGCCCGCCGACAGGCACAGCGCCTCCAGCACCGGCACGTCCAGCGCGCCACAGGCCAGCCGGATCCGCTGGGCGAACGGCCGCAGCCGGGTCATCACAGCCCGGCCGTCCTCCTCCCCACGCGGCTCCTGACAGAGGTAGACGACGATGCCGTCGGGCTTGCCGCCGCGGCGTTCGCTGCCCCGGACGAGGCAGTCCGCGACCTGCCGGGCGGTGTCCTCCCATTCCGCGGGGGCGGTGGGGATGCCGACACGGAGCCGACCGCCGAAGCGCCCGCCCTCGCCGTGCACGGCGACCATGACGAGAGAGTCGGACGGGTGGAAGCCGAGCATGTAGGGCAGCGCGTCGGCCAGTTCGGCCGGGCTGCGCAGAGTGATCTGGGGTACGCCGGTGGTTCCGGCCGGGCCGATCAGGGACCGGCCGGACGGGCGACGGGCTTCGTTGCTGTTCGTCATGCCACGAAGGTCCCGTGCGTGATCCGATACCGAAAGCCCTGTGGATAAGTGTTGACGGTTCAACTTCCACCGGGATGGGGCGGCATTGGCGCGATGTCAGACACATCGGGTTGCATGGAGGCATGAACGCAGACCTGAGGTCATCGGCTGACTCCGTACTCGCCCGCCTCGTGGGCGACCCCACGGGCACGGCCCGGCTGCGCGAGGACCAGTGGCTCGCGATCGAGGCCCTCGTCGCGCACAAACGGCGTGCGCTCGTGGTTCAGCGCACGGGCTGGGGCAAGTCCGCCGTGTACTTCGTCGCGACCTCGCTGCTGCGGGCGGCGGGCTCCGGCCCGACCGTGATCGTCTCCCCCCTCCTCGCGCTGATGCGCAATCAGGTCGAGGCTGCGGCCCGGGCCGGGATTCGCGCCCGCACCATCAACTCCGCCAACCCCGAGGAGTGGGAGGGGATCCAGGCCGAGGTTGCGGCGGGCGAGGTCGACGTCCTGCTGGTCAGCCCGGAGCGGCTCAACAACCCGGACTTCCGCGACCAGGTCCTGCCCAAGCTCTCGGCGGCCACCGGTCTGCTCGTGGTGGACGAGGCGCACTGCATCTCCGACTGGGGACACGACTTCCGCCCCGACTATCGCCGGCTGCGCACCATGCTGGCCGACCTCCCGCCCGGCGTACCGGTGCTTGCCACGACCGCTACGGCCAACGCCCGCGTGACCGCCGACGTCGCCGAGCAGCTCGGCACCGGAGCCGGGACGGACGCCCTGGTGCTGCGCGGCCCGCTGGAACGCGAGAGTCTCAGCCTGGCGGTCCTGTCCCTGCCCGACGCGGCGCACCGGCTCGCCTGGCTCGCGGACCACCTCGGCGAGCTGCCCGGGTCCGGGATCGTCTACACGCTGACGGTCGCGGCGGCCGAGGAGGTCACGGCGTACCTGCGCCACCGCGGGCACACGGTGGCCTCGTACACCGGCAAGACGGAGAACGCGGACCGCCAGCAGGCCGAGGACGACCTGCAGGCGAACCGGGTCAAGGCACTGGTGGCCACCTCCGCCCTGGGGATGGGCTTCGACAAACCGGACCTGGGCTTCGTAGTGCACCTGGGGTCGCCGTCCTCGCCGATCGCCTACTACCAGCAGGTGGGACGTGCGGGCCGCGGAGTGGAACACGCGGAGGTGCTGCTGCTGCCCGGCCGGGAGGACGAGGCGATCTGGCAGTACTTCGCGTCGGTCGCCTTTCCGCCAGAGGAGCAGGTCCGCCGCACCCTCGACGTGCTGGCCCAGGCCGGGCGCCCCCTGTCGCTGCCCGCCCTGGAACCGCTGGTCGACCTGCGCCGCACCCGGCTGGAGACCATGCTCAAGGTCCTCGACGTCGACGGCGCCGTGCACCGGGTCAAGGGCGGCTGGACCTCGACGGGGGAACCGTGGTCCTACGACGCCGAGCGCTACGCCTGGGTGGCGCGTCAGCGGGCGGCCGAGCAGCAGGCCATGCGTGACTACGCGGCGACCACGGGGTGCCGGATGGAGTTCCTGCGCCGGCAGCTCGATGACGACGAGGCCGGGCCCTGCGGCCGCTGTGACAACTGCGCCGGCGCCCGGTTCGCGGCCGAGGTGTCGACAGCCGCGCTCGACACCGCACGCGGCGAGCTGGGCCGCCCCGGTGTGGAGTTGGAGCCGCGCAAGATGTGGCCCACCGGGCTCGCCGCCGTCGGTGTCGACCTCAAGGGACGCATCCCCGCCGGGGAACAGGCCTCGACGGGCCGAGCCCTGGGCCGTCTGTCCGACATCGGCTGGGGCAACAGGCTGCGCCCGATGCTGGCCCCGCAGGCTCCCGACCAGCCCGTTCCGGACGATGTCGCACAAGCCGTGGTCGCGGTGCTCGCCGACTGGGCGCGCGGCCCCGGGGGGTGGGCCTCCGGCGCCCCCGACGCACCAGCGCGTCCGGTGGGCGTGGTCTCGCTGCCCTCGCGCAGCCGCCCCCAGCTGGTCGGCTCGCTGGCAGCGCGGATCGCCGAAGTCGGCCGAATGCCCTTGCTCGGCGCGGTCGCCTACACCGACCAGGTCCCCGAGTCCGGGCCGGCGTCCTCCAACAGCGCCCAGCGGGTCCGCGGCCTCCACCAGGCCCTGACGGTCCCGCAGGAGCTGGCGGCGGCGCTGGCGCAGACCCCCGGCCCGGTGCTCCTCGTGGACGACCGCGCGGAGAGCGGATGGACTCTCGCGGTGGGGGCCCGGCTCCTGCGACGCGCAGGCGCAAAGGAGGTGTTCCCGCTGGTGCTGGCGCTCCAGGGGTGACCCCGTGCGTCTTCCTCGGCGTGGCGGGGCAAGGATATGAACGGCATACCGGCGAATTCCGGTCGGCGTCGTCAATTGCTCGTTGCCGCATGCTCGGAAGCCACGCGAGAATTGGAGTGCTCCCGCTCGGCTCCTCGGCACCCTCCTGGGCCGCGCTGCGGCGCGCCCTGACTCCAGCCGTGCCCGTCCGCGGGCGTGTACCCGAAGGGAGGAACGTGACCTTCGGATTCACGCCGCCTTCGACTTCGTCCCTGGCAACAGCCACCGGCGGCGCGAGCCGGCACGGCAGACTGCTGGAACCGTCCGAGTGGATGTCGGCGGGCATTCCCCTGTTGCGCAATCCGCGCGACGTCGTCAGCGGCCTGCACTCCCGGCACAGTCCGGTTCCCTCGACCGCGGTGATCGCCGTCCTGGGCCCGGAGGAACAGCTCGTGGCGAGCGCTTCCTTCGTACAGCGCTCGGTGTCGGCCGACGGCTGGGAGTACCGCAACGCCCTGCTGTCCCGGCTGCGCCGGGTGCTCCCGCACGACCTGCGTCGGCGGACCCCGGTACGGACAGCCGTGCTCCTCTACTGCCGCGAGGGCGACGAGCGGTGGACCCCTGAGGACGGGGCCTGGATGTGGGGCCTTCGGGACGCCTGCACCCTGCACGGGCTGCGCTGCGGCGCGTACATCACGCTCACCCGTGACGGCTGGCAGGTGCTGGGCGAAGGGCGCGGTGGCCGGCGACCCAGCTCGGACTCGCGGCCGCAGCGGCTCGGCGACACCGTGGCCGAGTTCGCGCCGCTCGCCCTGCACACCGGTGGCGGTGCGGTCGAGGCCCTGCGCCGGACCGCCGCGCGCTGAGGTCATACCCGTCGCCGGGCCCGCCCGTCTCCGGTTCACGGCGCGGAGCCCGCTCGTGGGCAGGCCTCACGGCCGTACACGCGGAACGGACGTACGGCGGATCAGGCCCCGGCCGCCCACGCGGCCACGCCACGGACCCCGGCCGGGGCTTCAGCGGGGCCGGCTCAACGCCCGCCCCGCCCCTCGCCCATGCCGGGGTACAGGGCGTCAGACGCCCGCACCCAGAACGGAGTTGATCTGCTGCGGGTCACCGCACACGATCAGCAGCGCACCCGCCCGGGTGAGAGCGACCGGCAAGGAACCCGCTACGGTGTCAACCGGACCGCCATTGGCCGCGAAGACCACGACGGGACGACCGGCGGCACGCTTGACCTGGGCCGCGTCCGCGTAGAAGACGTCGTCCCCGGCATCGTGCAGGGCCCAGTAGGCGGGCTCGCCGAAAGACAGCTCGTGAGCGGCCCACGGGTGCGGGTCGCCGGTGGTGAGCACCAGGATGTCGCCGGGCGCGCGCCCGGTGTCGAGCAGCAGGTCCACGGCTTCTTCGGCCGCGTCCAGCGCACCATCGGCGGACGCCGGGATCAGCTGGATCTGCGGCACCGCCGCAGAGACGGACGGTGCGGTGGGGGCTGCGGGAACGGGTCCGGGGGTGGCCTGCGCCGCACGCTGCGCGGGGGGTGCGGGCCGGGCGGGACCGGGGCGGCCGGGCCGCGGGGCGGCGGCGGGACGCGGACCAGGTACGGGGCGGGGGGTCTGCGCGTTGCGGCTCGCGGCCGGCGTGACGCGGGGACCCTGGGCACTCTCGTGAATCTGAGGCTCCTCGATGGCGGGGGTGAGAGGCATGAGTTGACGTACTTCAAACGCCAGTACGAAACGTACCGGCCGGTGGCACATGTGTGCGATCAGAAATCGAAGCCGAGTTGGCCTCCGTTTTCCAGCTCCATCGAGTCTTCGCTGCGGCGCACCTTCTTCAGGTGGCGCCATCTGGGCAGCGCGTCGAGGTACGACCACGAGAGCCGGTGGTAGGGGGTGGGCCCCCGCTCCTCCAGGACCGCCCGGTGCACGGGCGAGGGGTATCCGGCGTTGGCGGCGAAAGCGAAGTCTTCGATTCCACCGCCCTGTTCACCGATTTCGGCCATCATGCGGTCGCGGCGGACCTTGGCGATGACCGATGCCGCGGCGACGGCGATACAGGACTGGTCGCCCTTGATCACCGTCCGAACCCGCCAGGGCGGGCCGAGATAGTCGTGCTTGCCGTCGAGTATCACCGCGTCGGGCCGCACCGGTAGGGCTCCCAGCGCACGCTGCGCCGCGAGCCGCAGGGCGGCCGTCATGCCCAGTTCGTCGATCTCCTCGGGTGTGGCGTGCCCGAGCGCGTACGCGGTGACCCAGGCCTCCAGGACGTCCAGCAGGGCATCGCGCCGCTTGGGGGTGAGCAGTTTGGAGTCCGTGAGTCCGGCGGGCGGCCGACGCAGGCCCGTGATCGCCGCGCACACGGTGACGGGACCGGCCCAGGCCCCTCGTCCGACTTCGTCGACCCCGGCGATGACCTTGGCGCCGGTGGTTGCACGGAGGGAGCGCTCGACGGTGTGGGTGGGTGCTTCGTACGGCATGGCGCCAGCAAGGGTACGCCGCCCCGGGCCTGCTGCACACCCCCGCCCCGGTCGGAGCGGCATGCGACCGACCTCGGACCCCACCGGACCGTCCCCCTCCGCCGCCCCTCCCCGTCTCAGACTCTGAGCAGCGGCACCATCACCTCGTCGATCAGTTCGGCCAGGTCGACGTCCCCCCATTCGCTCCCGCACACCTTGGCCCGATACATCAGCATCGCCGGAATGACGTCCACGACGAACGGACCCGTAGCGTCCGGCCGCACGTCCCCCCGCACGATCCCACGCAGCACAAGCTCCCTGATCAGACGCTGGGCAGGTTCCTGCAACCCGGACCAGATGACCCCATGAAACCGCTCCGCCGTCGCGTGATCGCATTCGTGAAGTACCGACCAGAGGGCCTGCCCGGCCTGGGAGTACATGACCTCCCTCGTACGGACACACAGCAGATAGAGGTCCTCACGGATCGATCCCGAGTCGGGAATCTCACCGATCCCAGGCAGGCCGGTGCGCAGCGCGTCGGCCACGAGGTCCACCTTCGAGGGCCAGCGCCGGTAGAGCGCAGCCTTCCCGGTCTGCGCGCCGGCCGCGACACCCTCCATGGTCAACGCGTTCCAGCCGACCGTACTCAGCTGCTCCAACGCCGCGTCGAGAATCGCCCGTTCGAGTTCGGGGCCCCTCCTGCGCCCCGGCGACGCCGATGACCAGCGCGAACCCACCATCTCCCCACCTCCGACCGGCCCGAGCCACCGACGCCGCATAGATTTCCAGCCTTAGTGAACGCTTGCGTTCACTAAGGCTGGACTCCTACCGTGGACCCCGTAGTGAACGACAGCGTTCACTATTTCACTTTGGGGGGATCCTCAGTGACAAGCTCTCAACTCGCCGCGCCCCGGATACCGGGGGCGGCACGCCGGGAGGGACGCCCCGGCGTGGCGCTCACCGTCATCGCCGCTTGCCAGCTCATGGTCGTCCTCGACGCGACCATCGTGAACATCGCGCTCCCGCACATCCAGACCGCGCTCGACTTCAGCACCACCGGCCTGTCCTGGGTGCTCAGCGCCTACACCCTCACGTTCGGCGGGCTGCTCCTGCTCGGCGGCCGGGCCGGCGACATCCTGGGCCGGCGCAGGGTGTTCCTGGCCGGAATCCTGCTCTTCACCCTGGCCTCGCTCCTCGGTGGCTTCGCCCAGGAACCGTGGCAGCTGCTCGCCGCCCGGGCCCTCCAGGGCGTCGGCGGGGCGATCGCCTCCCCGACCTCGCTCGCCCTGATCACGACGACCTTCCCCGAAGGCCCCGAGCGGAACCGGGCGTTCGGCGTGTTCGCCGCCGTTTCCGCAGGCGGTGGCGCGATCGGCCTGCTGGCAGGCGGCATGCTGACCGAGTGGCTCGACTGGCGCTGGGTGCTCTTCGTCAACGTGCCGATCGGCCTTCTGATCGCCGTGCTCACCCCGCTCTACATCAGCGAGTCCGAGCGCCACCCCGGCCGGTTCGACATCGCCGGAGCCCTCACCTCGACCATCGGCATGGCCTCGCTCGTCTACGGCTTCATCCGCGCCTCGGAGGAGGGCTGGCGCGACCCGCTCACCCTCGGGTCGTTCGCCGCCGCCCTGGTCCTGTTGACCCTCTTCGTCGTCATCGAGTCTCGGGCCCGTGAGCCGATCATCCCGCTGCGCATGTTCGCCGACCGCAACCGCACCGGAACCTACGTGATCATGCTCGGCCTCGCCGCGGCGATGTTCGGCATGTTCTTCTTCATCGTCCAGTTCGTGCAAAACGTGCTGGGCTTCTCACCGATCCGGTCGGGACTGGGCTTCCTGCCCGTCACGATCGCCATCGTCACCGCCGCCGGCCTCTCCCAGCGCTTCCTGCCGCGCTTCGGGCCCAAGCCCTTCATGGTCATCGGATCCGCGCTCACCGGCACCGGGCTGGCATGGCTGACCCTCCTGAGGACCGACAGCTCGTACCTCTCCGGCGTGCTGGGGCCGATGCTCCTGTTCGGCTTCGGCATGGGCCTGAACTTCGTGACGCTGACCCTCACCGCCGTCTCCGGGGTGGACCCGAAGGAGGCCGGCGCGGCCTCCGGACTGTTGAACGCGAGCCAGCAGGTCGGCGGCTCGCTCGGCCTGTCCATCCTCGTCACCGTCTTCGGCACGGCCAGCCGCGAGGAGGCCGCGAAGCAGGTCCCGGCCTTCCTGTCCCAGGCGGATCCCCAGGCCGCGGCCGCCTTCCGGGAGACCGGGCGGCTGCCCGACCCCTGGGGGGACCTCGTCCTCGCCCAGGGGATCTCCACCTCGTTCATGGCCGCCGTGGCGATGGCCGGCCTCGCCCTGGCCACCGCCCTGCTGGTGATCCGGGTGCGCAAGAGCGACCTGGAGGCCCTGGCCGGGACCGCCGCGAAGGCCGGTCCGGCGGCCTGAATGTTCCTCGCCCACGCGGGTCGGGCTCGGGGAGCTCCCCGAGCCCGACCCGATCGGCGGGAGTCCTGCTACTCGCCCCGTGACCGCCTAGTGCTCGACCCGGCTGCCGAAGGCGCCCAGGCGCGAGCAGACCTCGTACGAAGCGGTCACCGGACGCTCGCGCAGGATCTGCCGGGCCCGGTACTCCCCCAGGCTCATCGCGTACCAGGGCACGTCGCCGGCCCTGGACAGGTCGTCGTTGATCCCGCGCAGGGCGCAGGACCGACGGGGCTCGGGCAGCCGGTCCAGGGCGGGGACGGCATCCGCGGACAGGGACTGGAAGTAGGCCAGGTCGATCTTCTGGTCCGTCTCGAAGCGGGCCACGTTCCGCTCGGCGACCATTCCATCCGGGGACAGCAGGCCGAAGACCATGACCGCCGCGGCGGCGCCGGCCGCGACCGCACGGGGCAGCCAGCGCGCACCGAACAGCCCGGCCGCCATGATCAGCACGATGACCAGCCCGAGCCAAAGCTCCATCGCAGCCACCGAGACGCGCAGCCTGGTCAGCCCGTAGGCGTCCACGTAGAGGTCCATGCGGCGCAGCGCGGCCGCGACCACGACGAGGGTCAGCGCGCACAGGATTCCGAGGACGACCCGGACCGTGCGCCGGTCGCCTGCCCCGGAGCGCGGGGCCCAGCGCAGGGCGAGGGCGATCACCGCGAGGGTGAGCAGGGTGGCCCAGAGCAACTGCCAGAATCCCTGGCGGGCGTATTCCGCGTAGGTGAGGCCGGTGCTCTCCAGGACCTGGTCGTAGCCGCCGAAGAGCACGGCCAGCTGGACCGCGTTGAACCCGGCGAAGAGCAGGTTGAGCACGACGAGCGGAAGAGCCCACTCGACCCGGGAACGCGGCCTGCCGGGGGCCACCCTGATCCGGTCCCAGCGCAGCGGGGCTGCCGCGGTACGGGCAGCCGCGATCGCGGTCACCGCGCCGAGGACGAAGAGCATGAGCCGGATGGGCCCGTCCTCGACCGACACGTCGGGTATCAGGCCGCCCAGGAGATCGGCGAAGGCCGCGTCGGCGGAGGCGAACAGGGCACCGAAGAGCACGAGCAGGGCCACGGCCACGGCGGCCGCCTTGGCGACCGGCAGCCAGCGGTCCTTGCCGATCCCTCCGCGCGAGCGCAGCCCCTTCGCGACCCAGGCGATGCCGGACACGGTGGAGTCGGCGAAGCCGAGCGGGCTGAGGAAGACCCCGGGCCAGGTGCGGCTGCCGTGCAGGGCGAGTGCACCCAGCAGCAGGGCGGCCAGGATCGCGAGCGTGGACGGCCAGGCGGAATCGCGCAGCGCGGGTACCGCCAGGAGCGCGAGACAGCCGATCACCCAGGCCAGCGTCCAGGGCCGGGCCCTACGACCGGCCACCCGGGCGGCGGTGTATGCGGCAACGGCGGCGGGCACCACCGCGAGCAGCAGACCGGGGCCCATGCCGTCGCCCAGGAGGATCGCGGCGGCGAGGCCGCCGACGAGGACGCAGGCCAAGGTCGCGGTCCGGACGGGGGCGGCGTCGGCGGGGCGCACCACCGTGGCCCAGGACGGCTTCGCGGGCGGATTCGGGGGCGGCGGCCCCCAGGGCCGCGGCTGCTGCTGGTGCCGGTGCGGCTGCCAGCCCGGCAGGACGGCGGGTGCGCCCGGCCGGGACCCGGCCGGGCCGGCGGGCGGATTGCCCTCCGGAGCCGGCTGCGCGGGCGAATCCCCTTTCGGGAGCTCCGCGTTGGCCGCCGCCTCGGGCCGAGCTTCGTCAGCCCCGCCGGTGTTCTCTGACATCGGGTCCCCTCCCCGGTCGGCCGCCCGGGCGTTCAGGTCGGGGCGGCGGTGTCGACAGGGTAGGCAGCCCGCCAGCAGTTTTGAACAGGATCAAAAGTATGCTGTGGCAGGACCGTGACAATCAGAAGGGGGCCTTCACCCCGGCCCGGAAGCCCGCGGCCACCTGCCGCCCGGCAGGGGCCACCCGCCGTGAGCGGCCCGCCGTGAGCCGCCCGACGTGAGCGGCCCGACACGAGCGCGTATCCGAGCGGCTACGCCGCCGTCTGCGGCAGCCAGGCCGGCAGCACTTCGGTGCGCGCCAGCCAGTCGGCCGGCAGCACCGCGTCCCCGCGCGCACCCAGCACCCCGCCCACGATCGCGCAGGTCGTGTCGACGTCCCCGCCCACCTGCGCAGTGGTCCAGAAGGCCCGCTCGTAGTCGTCCAGCGCCCGCGCCGCCGACCACAGGGCGAAGGGCACGGTGTCGTGGGCGCTGGTCCGCCGTCCGCAGCCCAGCACGGCGGCGACGGTGGTCGCGTCGCCGTAGTCCAGCATGTCCCGGGCGCGCCGCAGCCCGGCACCGACCGCGCTGCGCGGCACGAGGGCGATCACCCCGTCGAGCAGATCGGCAGCCTTCGGCGGGGCATCCGTACCGGCGGCCAGCGCGGCCGCCGCGGCGACGGCCATCGCCCCGCACACGGCCTCACGGTGCTGATGCGTCGTGTAGGCGGAGATCTCCGCCTGATGGGTCGCCTGCTCCGGGTCGTCGGCGTACCAGGCGCCCAGCGGAGCGATCCGCATGGCGGCGCCGTTCCCCCACGAACCCTGCCCGTTGAACAGTTCGGCGGCCAGCGTGCGCCAGTCCTCGCCCTCCCTCACCAGCCGAAGCATCCGGTTCACCGCCGGCCCGTAGCCGCGGTCGAAGTCGTGGTGGTGCGCGAAGGAACTCGCGAGCGCGTCCTGGTCGACCCGCCCGTGCGCGGCCAGCACGGCCACCACCGAGCAGGCCATCTCGGTGTCGTCGGTCCACTGCCACGTCTCCGTGCCGGAGGGCAGCTCGCGCCGCTTGAGCAGCGGGTAGTTCACGGGGACGAAGTACTGGGAGCCGAGGGCGTCACCCAGCGCCAGCCCGCGGAGGCTGGCCATGGCGCGTGCGTAGCGCCGTTCGGGAGTGGAGTCAGGCGTCATCGCGGGTCACTCTAGCCGTCCAGGTCATAAGGCTCCGGTGTGGTCCACCGCTCAAACGGGCGGTCCATCCGGTACCGGCCGTCGGGCCCCAGCAGGAGCATCCGGAAATCGCCGTTCCCCGGATTGGACAGGGCCTCGAATTCGGCCACCGACCAGTGGAACCAGCGCATGCAAAACAGCCGCATCGTCAGCCCGTGCGTCACCAGCAGCACGTTCTGGGGATGGTCGGGGGCCTCGAAGCTGCGGTAGAGGCTCTCCAGGAAGGACCCGACCCGGTCGTACACGTCCGCACCCGACTCGCCCTGCGCGAAGCGGTAGAAGAAGTGCCCGTACGCGTCCCGGTACGCCTTCTGGAGCCGTACGTCCTCCCGGTCCTGCCAGTTGCCCCAGTCCTGCTCGCGCAGCCTCGGCTCCTCCCGCACCCGGACCCGTGTGGGGTCGAGCCCGAGTTCCCGGAAGGTCTGCAGGGTCCGCCGGTAGGGGGAGACGTACGCGCTGATGGTCTCGTCACCGAAGATCTCGCGCAGCCGGACGCCGGCCACCGCGGCCTGCTCACGGCCCGTACGGGTGAGCCTCAGGGCGTGGTCGGGTTCCCTCTCGTACACCGTGTCGTCGGCGTTCCCCTCCGATTCCCCGTGCCGGACAAGGACGATGCGCCGTGGTCGAACCATCTCATGACCCTATTCGGCCACGGCCGGGCCGTCCGACCGGGCACGCCGGTCGGCCCGGCGCTCGTCATACGGTCACACCGTCCAGGACGGCTCGAGGTCGACGACATCACCGGTGAGGGCTTCGACATCGGCCTGGATCTGGGCACGCAGGGACAGCCTCTCCACCCGCTCCTGCCGGTACTTTCCGTGTTCGGCAGCGGCGTGCCACATGGAGAGCACCAGGAACTCCCGGCCGGGAGCCTCACCGAAGAGGCCTCGGACCATGCCGGGCGAGCCCGCCATGGCCGGATTCCACACCTTCTCCTGCATGAGGGCGAAGTGGTCGACCCGGCCCTCGCGGACCCGGGTGTGCGCCACCCGGACGACGTCGGCATCGGTGAAGCGCGGCTCGAAGCCGGTCTTCACGTCGAAGCGGTGGTCGAAGAGGGTGACCCGCAGATCGGTGTAGGTGCCGTGCTGCGCGGCGGCCAGCCTGTCGTGCGAGCGCGCCATAAAGGAGTCGTAGAAGGAACGGCTCTCCCAGAACGCGAAGACATGCGCCACCCCCTGCCGGCCCCTGCTCCAGCCGCCGCCCTGCCCCCGGAATCCCGGCTCGCCCGGCAGCCCCGCCCATTTTCGCTGCCCCCGCTCGAACCCGCGTCGGTCCGTCACCGTGCAGCGAATCCACTTGACCAGCACTGCGCCATCGTACGGGCCGGGCCCGGGCCTCGGTCAGTCCCCGGCGAAGTACATCCCCGACAGTTCCTCCGCATCCCCGACCAGGCACTCGATATCCGAACTCCTGGTCGAGCACGGTGTGCTCCACGGGACGGCTGTGCTGCGCGGGGTCGGGTCGCGCAGCAGGCACGGCCGGGGGCGGGTCGCCACCTGGTGCACTGCGGGCAACGCGGTGACGTCCGGCCGGGGTTCCCCCGCCGCCGCGGGATCCTCCGGAAGCCGGGCCCCAGCCGGAGGGGCGCGCACACGGCCGACGTGCGAAGGGGACCGGCCGATGGCCGGCCCCCTTCGTGGACCGCGGGCGGCTACGGGCGCGGACTACGTCCGGCGCCGCCTGCGGGCCGCCGCCGCGCCCGGTGTCAGCTGCAGCCGCTGGTGGAGCCGCAGCCCTCGCAGATGTAGCAGGAGCCGGCCCGCTGCATCTTCGTACCGCAGGAGAAGCAGAGCGGGGCGTCCGCCGAGACACCGAGCTGCATCTCGACCAGTTCGGCGCTGCTGTGGGCGGCCTTGCGCTCCGGGGCCGGGACGGCGACGGGGGCGGGCTTCGGGGCCGAGGGCACAGCGGCGAGCGGGGCCGACTGGGCCAGCGACTCGGTGTCCAGCTCCTCCTCCAGCGGCTCGTAGGAGCCGGTCTCCAGGTGGCGCTGGCGCTCGTCGGCCGTGTGGATGCCGAGCGCGGAGCGGGTTTCGAAGGGCAGGAAGTCCAGTGCCAGACGACGGAAGATGTAGTCGACGATCGACTGCGCCATCCGCACGTCCGGGTCGTCCGTCATGCCGGCCGGCTCGAAGCGCATGTTGGTGAACTTCGAGACGTAGGTCTCCAGCGGCACGCCGTACTGGAGGCCGACGGAGACGGCGATCGAGAAGGCGTCCATCATGCCCGCGAGGGTCGAGCCCTGCTTGGACATCTTCAGGAAGACCTCGCCCAGGCCGTCGTCCGGGTAGGAGTTCGCGGTCATGTAGCCCTCGGCGCCGCCGACCGTGAAGGAGGTGGTGATGCCGGGGCGGCCCTTCGGAAGGCGCTTGCGGACGGGACGGTACTCGATGACCTTCTCGACGGCGGCGCGGATGGTCTCCTCCGTCTTGGCGGTGACCTCCTCCTTCTCCTCTTCCTTCTTCTTGGCGGAGAGGGGCTGGCCGACCTTGCAGTTGTCGCGGTAGATCGCGAGCGCCTTGACGCCGAGCTTCCACGCCTCGAAGTAGATCTCCTCGATCTCCTCGACGGTCGCCGACTCCGGCATGTTGACCGTCTTCGAGATCGCGCCGGAGATCCAGGGCTGGATCGCGGCCATCATGCGGACGTGGCCCATCGGGGAGATGGCCCGCTCGCCCATCGCGCAGTCGAAGACCTCGTAGTGCTCGGTCTTCAGGCCCGGGGCGTCGACGACGTTGCCGTGCTCGGCGATGTGGGCGACGATCGCCTCGATCTGCTCCTCCTGGTAGCCCAGGCGGCGCAGGGCCTGCGGGACGGTGCCGTTGACGATCTGCATCGAGCCGCCGCCGACGAGCTTCTTGAACTTGACCAGGGCCAGGTCCGGCTCGACACCGGTGGTGTCACAGGACATCGCGAGGCCGATGGTGCCGGTCGGCGCGAGGACGGAGGCCTGGGAGTTGCGGAAGCCGTTCTTCTCGCCGAGGCGCAGGACGTCCTGCCAGGCCTCGGTGGCCGCGGCCCAGATCGAGTTGTCCAGGTCCTCGGTGCGCGGCGCGACGGCGTTGGCGTCGGCGTGCTGCTTCATGACGCGCTTGTGCGCCTCGGCGTTGCGGGCGTAGCCGTCGTACGGGCCGACGATGGCGGCCAGCTCGGCGGAGCGCTTGTAGGCGGTGCCGGTCATCAGCGAGGTGATCGACGCGGCCAGGGTGCGGCCGCCGTTCGAGTCGTACGCGTGGCCGGTGGCCATCAGCAGGGCGCCGAGGTTGGCGTAGCCGATGCCCAGCTGGCGGAAGGCGCGGGTGTTCTCGCCGATCTTCTGCGTCGGGAAGTCCGCGAAGCAGATGGAGATGTCCATCGCGGTGATGACGAGCTCGACGACCCTGGCGAAGCGCTCGGCGTCGAAGGACTGGCTGCCCTTGCCGTCGTCGTTAAGGAACTTCATCAGGTTGAGGGAGGCGAGGTTGCAGGACGTGTTGTCCAGGTGCATGTACTCGCTGCAGGGGTTGGACGCGGTGATCCGGCCGGACTCGGGGCAGGTGTGCCAGTTGTTGATCACACCGTCGTACTGGATGCCCGGGTCGGCGCAGGCCCATGCGGCCTCGGCGAGCTTGCGGAAGAGCGCCTTGGCGTCGACCTTTTCGATGACCTCACCGGTCATACGGGCCCGCAGGCCGAACTCGGTGCCGTTCTCGACGGCCGTCATGAACTCGTCGTTCACACGGACGGAGTTGTTGGCGTTCTGGTACTGGACGGACGTGATGTCGTCGCCGCCCAGGTCCATGTCGAAGCCCGCGTCGCGCAGGGCGCGGATCTTCTCCTCCTCCTTCACCTTGGTCTCGATGAAGGCCTCGACGTCCGGGTGGTCCACGTCCAGGACGACCATCTTGGCCGCGCGGCGAGTGGCGCCGCCCGACTTGATCGTTCCCGCGGACGCGTCGGCGCCGCGCATGAAGGAGACCGGGCCGGAGGCGTTGCCGCCGGAAGAGAGGAGCTCCTTGGAGGAGCGGATGCGGGAGAGGTTCAGGCCGGCGCCGGAGCCGCCCTTGAAGATCATGCCCTCTTCCTTGTACCAGTCGAGGATCGACTCCATGGAGTCGTCGACGGCCAGGATGAAGCAGGCGGAGACCTGCTGGGGCTGGGGCGTTCCGACGTTGAACCACACCGGGGAGTTGAAGCTGAAGATCTGGTGCAGCAGGGCGTAGGTCAGCTCGTGCTCGAAGATCTCCACGTCGGCGGGCGACGAGAAGTAGCCGTGGTCCTCGCCGGCCTTCGTGTACGTCTTCACGATCCGGTCGATCAGCTGCTTCAGACCGGTTTCGCGCTGCGGGGTGCCCACCGCGCCGCGGAAGTACTTGCTGGTGACGATGTTGACCGCGTTCACCGACCAGAAGTCGGGGAACTCGACGCCGCGCTGCTCGAAGTTGACCGAGCCGTCGCGCCAGTTGGTCATGACGACGTCACGGCGCTCCCAGTTCACCTCGTCGTAAGGGTGCACGCCCGGGGTGGTGTGGATGCGCTCGATACGCAGGCCGCCCTTGGCAGCCTTGGTTCCCTTGGCGCGGGAACCACGTGCCGAGCTGCTCGCCGTCTCTGTCATGCCGCTGCCTCCCATATGCGGGCAAAAACGCCCTAAAGTGCCAGCGATATTCCGCGGCACAATGCTGTGTCTGTGTGTCTACGTCTCTTGGCACGGCCGACCGGCCGCGACCCGGTGTACGAGCACCGCGTCGCGGGCAGCCCGGTCAGTCGGCGGCGGAGGCGGGCACGGGGACCGGAGCGGTCCCCCCGTGCTCGCACTCTTCGGGGTGAGGCCGCGGCTCGCGCAGTTCCGCGATGGCGGTCTCGAAGTCTTCGAGGGTGTCGAACGCTTTGTAGACGGACGCGAACCGAAGGTACGCGACCAGGTCGAGCTCCTGCAGCGGGCCGAGTATGGCCAGACCCACGTCATGGGTGGTCAGCTCGGCACTGCCGGTGGCGCGCACCGCCTCCTCGACCCGCTGGCCGAGCTTGGCGAGGGCGTCTTCGGTGACCGGTCGCCCCTGGCACGCCTTGCGCACGCCGGAGATGACCTTGGTACGACTGAAGGGTTCGGTCACCCCGCTGCGCTTGATCACCATCAGCGAGGCCGTCTCCACCGTCGTGAAGCGACGGGAGCAGTCGGGGCACTGACGGCGCCGGCGAATCGACGTGCCGTCGTCCGTGGTGCGGCTGTCGACGACGCGGCTGTCGGGGTGCCTGCAGAAGGGGCAGTGCATGGTTCCCTCACCCTCCTTCTCGGCACGACTGAATCACCCCATGGAGCCCCAGACCGACGGAGACGGACTCTGCCGGGGGCTCGCGGAGCAGGCACCAGCATATGCGATCCCAGGAGCCTCAGCGGAACCAGGGACCACAACTTCTGGGTGGCCGCGCCCATCCAACCACTAGATCTTGGGTTGCGACGGATTTAGACACCCCTGCGTGTCGCGACGTCCGATAGCCGGATACGAGGCCCCCCGGTGCCACACTGGGCACACGACCGAACGGCGGCGACCCGACCGGGAAGGGTACCGTAAGCAGCGGATCCCGAGTCGAACCCGCGTTCGTCGATCCGATCGCCTATACACCTCACCATGTGCCCACGCAGGCCGATCTGCGATTTTTCACTCGAACGTGTGTTTGGCGCAACCTTTCGAAAGCAACTACCGTTGTCCAGCTAGGGAGAACATTTCGAGAGGGGCCGACGTGACCACCACCGCAGACAGTGCCGCCATCACTGCCCAGAACCGCTCCCAGAACCGACTCGAGCCGGTGCATGCCATGAACGACGCAAACCTGAACCCGGAGACGGACGCCGCGGTGCGCCCCGCGCGCTCGCTGCCAGGTCGACCTCCAGGCATTCGCGCCGACAGCTCCGGGCTCACGGACCGGCAGCGGCGGGTCATCGAAGTCATTCGCGACTCCGTGCAGCGCCGTGGTTACCCGCCGTCGATGCGGGAGATCGGCCAGGCGGTCGGCCTGTCCAGCACGTCGTCGGTGGCCCACCAGCTGATGGCCCTGGAGCGCAAGGGCTTCCTGCGCCGCGACCCGCACCGGCCCCGGGCCTACGAGGTGCGCGGCTCCGACCAGCCCAGCTCGCAGCCCACGGACACCACCGGCAAGCCCGCCGCCTCCTATGTTCCCCTGGTCGGCCGGATCGCGGCCGGCGGCCCGATCCTCGCCGAGGAGTCGGTCGAGGACGTGTTCCCGCTCCCCCGCCAGCTCGTCGGTGACGGGGAGCTCTTCGTCCTCAAGGTCGTCGGCGACTCGATGATCGAGGCAGCCATCTGTGACGGCGACTGGGTCACGGTCCGCCGACAGCCCGTCGCGGAGAACGGCGACATCGTCGCCGCGATGCTGGACGGCGAGGCCACCGTCAAGCGCTTCAAGCGCGAGGACGGCCACGTGTGGCTCCTCCCGCACAACGCCGCCTACCAGCCGATTCCCGGCGACGAGGCGACCATCCTCGGCAAGGTCGTCGCGGTTCTGCGCCGGGTCTGACCCCGCCGCTCCCTAGCCAGCCCCCGGGACCCACTGCGCCGGTCCCGGGGGCTGTCCGTGTCTTCGGCGCCTCCCCGCGGGTGCTCTTCCCCGCGGGCCTTCCCTACGCGCCGTCGGCCTGCGCCGACGCGTCGATCGCCGCCAGCGAGCGGCGGACCTGGTTGCGGTCCGTGGTGTACCAGAAGTCCGGCAGCGTGGCCCGCAGGAAGCTTCCGTACCGGGCCGTGGCCAGGCGGGGGTCCAGGACCGCGACGACACCCCGGTCTCCCGAAGCCCGGACGAGCCGGCCCGCACCCTGGGCCATCAGAAGGGCGGCGTGCGTGGCGGCGACGGCCATGAAGCCGTTGCCCCCGTGCTCCTCCACCGACTTCTGGCGGGCGCTCATCAGCGGGTCGTCGGGACGCGGGAAGGGAATCCGGTCCATGACCACCAGCTGGCAGCTGGGGCCGGGCACGTCCACGCCCTGCCACAGGGACAGCGTCCCGAACAGGCAGGTCTTCGGGTCGGCGGCGAAGGTCTTGATCAGCTCGCCCAGCGTCTCCTCGCCCTGGAGCAGAATCGGGTTGTCGAGTCGACCGCGGAGCTCCTCGGCGGCCGCCTTGGCGCCGCGCATGGAGGAGAACAGCCCGAGGGTCCGGCCGCCCGCCGCCTCAATCAGCTCGGCGAGCTCGTCCATCATGTCGCCGCGGGTGCCCTCACGGCCCGGCGTGGCCAGGTGCTTGGCGACGTAGAGGATGCCCTGTTTCGGGTAGTCGAAGGGCGAGCCGACGTCCAGGCCCTTCCACAGGGGCACGTCGTCTCCCTCGACCCCCTCCGGCGAAAGCCCCAGGGACGCGGCCACACCGTTGAAGTCGCCGCCGATCTTCAAAGTGGCGGAGGTCAGCACCACCGAACGGTCCTCGAAGAGCTTCTCCCGCAGCAGCCCGGACACCGACAGCGGGGCGACGCGGAGGGTGGCGCCGAAGCGGTCGTGCCGCTCGTACCAGACGACGTCGTACTCGGATCCGTTCGTGATCCGCTCCGCCACGGCGTGAATGTTCTCCACCGCCGCCAGGGCCTGCTTGCGGACCGCATCCTCGTCGTGGACGGACTTGTCACGGGTGGCGCCCATGGCCGAGATCACGTTGCGCGCGGCATCCCGCAGGGACATCAGGGCGTAGCCGAGGTCCTCGGGGATCTCTTCCAGTCGGCCCGGGAGCGCCAGCTCCATGACGCGCTCGAAGGTTTCGGAGGCGGTCTGCAGACCGTCCGCGATCTTCTCGTCGACCAGCTTCGCGGAGCGCTTCACGGCACGGTTGACCTGGCCGGGGGTAAGCTCGCCGGTGGCGACTCCGGTCACCCGGGAAACCAGCTCGTGCGCCTCGTCGACGATCAGCACCTCATGCTGCGGCAGCACCGGAGCGCCCTCGATGGCATCGATGGCGAGCAGCGCGTGGTTGGTGACGACCACATCCGCGAGCTTGGCCCGCTCGCGCGCGGCCTCGGCGAAACACTCGGCCCCGTAGGCGCATTTCGTCGCGCCCAGGCACTCGCGGGAGGAGACGGAGATCTGCGACCAGGCCTTGTCCGAGACACCCGGTGTCAGGTCGTCGCGGTCGCCGGTCTCCGTCTCGTCGGCCCAGTCCCGCAGCCGCAGCAGGTCCTTGCCGAGCTTGCTCGTGGGAGCGGCGGCCTCGAACTGGTCGAAGAGCCCCTCCTCCTCGTCCTGCGGGGCACCTTCGTGCAGGCGGTGCAGGCACAGGTAGTTCGACCGGCCCTTGAGCATGGCGAACTGGGGTCGGCGGCGCAGCTGCGGATGCAGTGCGTCCACCGTCCGGGGCAGGTCACGCTCGACGAGCTGCCGCTGGAGGGCCAGGGTCGCGGTGGCCACGACCACACGCTCGCCGTGGGCCAAGGCCGGCACCAGGTAGCCGAGCGACTTACCGGTGCCGGTACCCGCCTGGATGAGCCGGTGGGAGTTGTCGTCGATCGCTTCGGCGACGGCTTCGGCCATGGCCACCTGGCCGGGGCGCTCCGTACCGCCGACGGCGGAGACGGCGGCGTGCAGCAGGTCGGGGAGAGAGGGCTTCGTCATAGCACTGCCACCCTACGGGGCCCCGCTGACAGCATGCGCACACCGGCGGGGATTCACGGCCCGTGGAGGGGGTTGGGCACGGTGCCGTATTGCACGGCGTGCGGGCGGTCGGGGCGGTCCCGGTAGCCGTCCTCGTACAGCCGGTTCCTGTTCAGGCACAGCCTGGCGATGCGCTCGCCGAGCAGGTCGAAGAGCTCGAAGCGGTCCTTGAGCTCGGGGAAACGGGCCTGATGGCGCAGAATCTCGGCCCGTGCGAGCGACCAGAAATCGTCCTCGGGGACGCCGAGGCGGTCCTCGCAGAGCGCAGACAGGTAGCGGAAGACTCCGATGAACAGCCCGGAGTGGATGAACTGCGGCAGGAAGTCGGCGGGCTCGGTGAGCAGGACGGCCCGGACCTCGTCGGGTACGGAGGCCAGCTCGGGCAGCGGCTCGTCGCTGATGTTGACGTCGTCCACGAAGTCCTTCACGGCGAGCCGGACCGGGACATCGTGCTCATCGAAGATCACGACGGCGTTCTCGCCGTGCGGGGAGAAGACCGTGCCGTAGCGGTAGAGGAAGTGGAGCAGCGGCGGCAGGACGGCCGCGAAGAGCCGCTGCAGCCATGCGGCGGGCGTCAGACCGGAGCGGGCGACGAGCTCGGCGGTGAACGACCGGCCGCAGGGGTCGGTGTGCAGCAGTGACGCGAGCGTACGGGCGCGCTCCCCGGCCGCGAGGAGACCGGTCAGGGGCTCGCGCCAGATCGCGCCGAGGAGTTCCTTGTACTGGTACGGCACCTCGGGGAGCAGTTCGTACACGGGGTGGCGGACGGTGACCGAGGCGACTTCACCGAGCAGGATCACGCGGCACTCGTCGCGCAGGAAGGGGTCGGCGTCGCGGAGGGAGTGGATCCAGGCGGTGACGGCGGGGGCCGCGAGGGCGAGGTCCGAGGGCAGTCCGCGCCAGACCATGGTGTTGAAAACGGACAGCGGCAGCTTCACGCTGTGCCGATCGGGGCGGGTGAGGTTGAGGAAGGTGCGGATCGACTGCTGGGGCAGGCGGACGTCCGGGTCGGCGGGGAGGGGGACGAGATCCCCGGAGGCGAGTGCCGGGGCGAAGAGGGGAACGACCACCTCGTCCCACTGCCAGGGGTGCACGGGGAAGTAGAGGTAGCGCAGCGGGTCGAGGCCGCGGTCGCGGAGGGCCTGGTCGAAGGCCGCTCGGGTGGCCGGGTCGAGCTCTGCGGAGTAGAGGCGCGCGGGGTCCTCCAAGCCGCCGGTTCCGCGGTAGGCGGCAAGCGAGGTGTGGGCGGCGAGCCAGGGCAGGCGCTGGTGGCTGCGTGCCTCGGGGGCCCAGGCTGCGGTGTCGGAGGCGGACAGCCCGATCCGGCCCTTGTTGAGGACGAGCCAGGGGTGGCCGGTCTGGTGGCCTTCGAGGGCCGCGTAGTCGAGGTCGGCGAGGACGTCGGCGGTGAGGGCGGTGTGGTCGATCCGTGCGTCCGCGGCGAGGGTGGCGCTGAGTTCGCGGACGAGGTGGCCGAGGGTGGCTCCGTCGAGTCCGAGGAGGGTGCGGGCGCGGACGAGGAAGGCGTACGGGTCCCCGAAGGAGACCGGCGCGGGCGGGGCGGGCGGAGGTGCTCCGAGGGTGATGGTGTCCGGATCGACGTGCCAACTGCCGTACGAGCGGCGGCGGGCCCGGAAGCCGAGACTGCTGCCGTCGTCGAGGGTCACGGTCCAGGCGTCACCGGCGACGGCCGGGACGGGGACGGGGGCGGGGACGGGGACGGGGACGATGATCTCCTCGTAGGCGAATTCGGCGAGCATCTTGGCGAGGAGCCTGCGGGCGGCGGACTCCCAGGTCGGGCTGGTGAGTTCAGGTGGTGTGCAGGGGTGCTGGGGCGACGGTGGCAGGATCTTTTCCGTCGGGCCGGGGGCTGCTGGGAAGTTCGGCACGTGACTCCTCGCAGATCGGGAACTTTGCTGCGCGACGCGGAGTTTTCGAAGGGAGAGGTGCGGAGCGACGACGACGGCGGTCGCGGCGTGCGGGGCGGTGATCAGAGGAGATTGCGCAGCGCCCGCTCCCGGATCATCAGGGCGGCGCGCTTCTCGGGGAGGTCGATTTCCGCGTGGCAGCGGAAGCCCGAGCCGAGGAAGGCCGATACGGAGGGGGTGTTGCGGATGTCCGGTTCCGCGACGACGCGTGTGCAGCGGGGACGGTTGCCGAGGACCAGGTCGGCGACGCCTCGCAGCAGTGCCGTGCCCAGCCCGCGGCCGCGGTTCGTACCGTCTCCGATGAGCAGGTGGATACCCGTGTCGTGGGGGCGCGCCGGATAATGGCGGGAGAGCGGGTCGAGGTCGGCCCGGTAGATCTCCCAGTAGCTCATCGGCACGCCGTCGAGAACGCCGAGGCAGGGGATGCTCCGGCCGTCGCCGTCGAGCTGGGCCCGCAGGTGGGCCGCGGTGACCGCGGCGGGGCCGGCGAGCTCCCAGTAGGCGTTCACCTCAGGGTCGTTCATCCAGCCGGTGAGGAGTTCCAGGTCTCGTCCCGGCCGTACGGGTTCCAGGCGGAAGGTCCCGGCCCGGGTGGTGACGCTGCCCCAGGTGGCGGGTGAATCGAGCAGGTCGGCCTCGGCGAGCAGGGGCAGCAGGCCTGCGTTGCGGCACGGTACGGCGGTGTGCTGGACGGCGCCGAGGGCGTAGACGGCGTCAGGGGCGTCGAGACCGGGTCCGGCGTAATCGGCGGCGGTGTCCGTGAGGCTCATCGGGGGCTCTCCTCCGCGTCGGGCGCCGACGCGTCAAGGGTGAAGGGGGTTGGTGATGGTGACGTAGACGGACTGGGTGTCGACGGGGCCGACGAGCTCGTCGAGGCCACCCAGGCGGGTGAGCAGGTTCGCCTTGCAGCGCAGGGTGGGCGAGTCGAGCAGCCGGGTGGGGAGCGGGCCGAGGCCCGCGGCCTTGGCGAGGAAACGGCGGAAGGCGGCGAGGAGGACGCGTTCGTCGGCGAGGCGCTGGGAGCCGAAGGCGCCGATCAGGCCCAGCACGTTGTTGATGCCGAGGTAGTAGGCGAAGCGTTCGTCGGTGACGGGGTCCGGGACAAAGGTGTCGCTGCGGGTGCCGATTCCGGGGAGCCGTTGCTCCAGTTCGGTCCGGCGGGACTCGCGGAAGTAGTAGCCCTGGTTGTCCCGGTAGCGGCCACCGGTCGGCCATCCTGCCGGGTCGAGAAGGACCAGGGTGTTCTGCTGGTGCGCTTCGAGGGCGATGCCGGCGAGGGCGTCGAAGGCGAGGACCGGCAGGACCACGTGGTCGAGGTAGCGCAGGAACCACTCGGCGGCGACGGCCGTGGTGGTGTGTCCGGTGGCGGAGGCGAGACCGGAGACGATCTCGGCGAGCCGGGAGCGCATGGTGGTCCGGCCGGGCCGCGGTCGGGGAGAGGTGAGTGCGGCGACGCAGGCGGCGTCGTCGCCCGGGCGGAAGGGGTTGTGGCGCAGCAAGGCGTCGAGACCGGGGACGGGGGTGCCGTCCGGGGCGTCCACGGCCACCCAGGCCGGGTCGCGGACGATGTCGAAGCCCGGGTGGGCGGCCTGCCACTGCTCGGCGAGGCCGGTGCGGAGCAGCCGGTGTACCTCGACGCCCCGGTGGAGTTCCTTGCGGAGGTTCTCGCGGCGGGAGTTGGTGATGCGCAGGCCCAGGGAGAGCTTGAGCATCGCGGGGGCGCCGGGCCGGTGGACGGTGCGGACGGAGGAGGTCGGGTACCAGGCCTCCCCCTGGGGACCCAGGTCGTGCAGGAGTCCGGCGTCACGCAGGGCGGTGACGGATGGGCGTTGGAGGAGGTCGCGGGCCTGCCAGGGGTGCAGGGGAAGGGGGGTGGTGCCGTCGGGCAGCGACAGTCCGGGGGCGAGCCGGCCGATGAGCTGCGGAGCGGAGACGGGGCGGCCGCGCTCGGTCCAGGCTGATTCGGTGGCGAGGGCGGAGTGCTCGACCGCGAACCAGTGCAGGGGGAAGGAGCCGTGGAGTTCGGGTGAGTAGCGGGGAGCCTCGTTCTCGGAGAGTCCTTCGCGGCTCTTGGGGTCGGGCTGGAGGGGGTGGCCAAGGAGGAGTGACTGTTCGGCGGTGAGGAAGCGGTCCGCGCCGGCGGGGGCCGGGGCGGTGGGGCGTTCTCGCCGGTCGGCGATGAACTCGGCGGTACGGCGCACCGAGTCGGCGACCCGGCCGACGAGGTCGGCGCTGCCTCGGCCGTCGACCGCACCCTCGCGGGCGATGAGCGCGGCCAGGGTGACGGCGTCCAGGCACGGCGCGGTGATGGGTGTGCCTTCGAGACGGGCCGGGCCGAAGCGGTGCCAGCCGGTGTGGGACCAGTGGCGGACAGCGACCAGCACGGCGGTGCCGGATGCGGGAAGGGGGATGCGCAGGGGGCTCCCGGCGGGTGCGTCAGGGCGGCGCAGGCCGGACTCTCGGATCCAGCAGCGGAGCAGGTTCTCCACCGCCGCGGCCTCGGCGGCGAGGGCCGGTTCGGGGTGGTCCAGGGGGTCGGGTCCGGCGGTGGGCTCCGGCCGGACGAAGCCCGGCCGGCCGGTGCGGGCGCGGGGCGTGCCGTCCTTCTGCCGGGGCACCGTGGTCGCCGCCCCGGCGTCGGCTGCGCCCGGCTCCGGGGGCGGCCCGCCCGGAGCGGCCTCCCGCGCCAGGGCGTACCCGGCCGTGCTCCCGCCGGCGTGGGCCCCGGTGGCGGAGCGGTGTGCGGGGGACGGCTCGACCGAGGAGATGTGCGGTTCGGCCCTGCCCGGCACCGCGTCGGGAGTTGGGGCGTTCCCGGTGCTGATGCGGGGCCCGGTGTCGGCGGGCGCGGCCTGCGCGCTGGTGGCCGGTGGACGCGCGGCCGGCGTGGCGGGCAGCTGCGGCAGCGCGGGGTCCCGTACGGCTTCGGCGTCCGCCGCGGGCGCGGGGTCGACCACCGGCGAGGGCTGTGCCGGGGCGTCGGCTCCGCCTCCGGGGAGCGACGACGCCGTGCGGGCTCGGTCGGGCAGCGGCTGCGGGTGGTCCGGCTCGCCCACGGCGGCGGGCACGGAGGCGGCGGGAGCCGGGTCTTGCGGATGGGGGCCGGACTGCATCGGGGTGGACTGGTACGGCTCTGGCATCACGGATCCTCGGGGTGCGGGTCAGCGGGGCCGGCGGGCGGCGGCCGGGATGGCGTCGGCGAGGCGATCGAGGACCGCCGCGGCCTGCTCGTCGGTCAGGGTCAGCGGCGGGAGCAGCCGGACCACGGCCCCGTGGCGGCCTCCGAGTTCGACGATCAGACCGCGTTCCAGGCACTCCTGGCGGACGGCCGCTGCGAGGGCCGGTGCGGCGGCTCCGGTGTCGGGGTCGACCAGTTCGAGGCCGATCATGAGGCCCCGGCCCCGGACGTCCCCGATGCAGGGGTGCCCGGAGGCCAGACCGCGCAGGGCCGCCAGCATCCGGTCGCCGAGAGCGGCGGCGCGTTCGGCGAGCCGGTTCTCGCGGACGAAGGCGAGCGTGGCCGTACCGGCGGCCATGGCGAGCTGGTTGCCGCGGAAGGTGCCGGCGTGGGCACCCGGGGTCCAGATGTCCAGGCCTGATCGGTACACGATCACCGCGAGGGGCAGGCTGCCACCGATCGCCTTGGACAGGACCATCACGTCGGGCACCACCCCTGCGTGGTCCACGCCCCAGAAGGCGCCGGTGCGGCCGACGCCGGTCTGGACCTCGTCGGCGATGAGGGGGATCCCCCGCGATGCGGTGATCTCGCGCATGCGGCGCAGCCAGCCGTCCGGGGCCGGGTTGACTCCACCCTCGCCCTGCACGGGTTCGACGATCAGGCCCGCGGGCAGCGGGACGCCGCCCTTGGGGTCGTCGAGCAGGTTCTCCGTCCAGCGCGCGGCCAGTTCGGCTCCCTCGGCGCCTCCGACGCCGAACGGGCAGCGGAAGTCCTGCGGGTAGGGAAGCCTGGTCACCCGGGGCTCGGAAGCGCCTCCCGAGGCGTCCAGGGCGCCGGCGGTCATGCCGTGGTAGGCACCGGTGAAGGCGAGGAGTCCGGAGCGCCCGGTCGCGGTGCGCACCAGTTTGAGGGCGGCTTCCACCGCGTCCGTACCGGCGGGCCCGCAGAACTGGATGCGTGCGTCGGCCGCCAGTTCGGGCGGCAGGTTGGCGAACAGCTCCGTGGTGAAGGCGTCCTTGACCGGTGTCGCGAGGTCCAGCACGTGAAGTGGCGCGCCCGAGTCGAGGACTGCGCGGACCGCTTCGAGCACCACCGGGTGGTTGTGTCCGAGCGCAAGGGTGCCGGCACCGGAGAGGCAGTCCAGGTAGCGGCGGCCGTCGGCGCCCTCGATGGTCAGACCGCGGGCCCGCACCGGGACGATCGGCAGAGACCGGGCGTAGGTCCGGGCGGCTGACTCGCGCTGCGCCTGCCTGCGCAGAATGCCGTCCTGACCTGCTGCGCGGCTGCCCTGCGGCGGCACTTCGGAGCTCCCCTGCGGCGGGGTCCGTGTCGCTGCCGCCGCCCCGGCCTGCTCGGTGAAAGCCACGCGTACCGCTCCTCCCGCACTGACTGCACTTTCGGATTGCCCTTCGAACACCAACGCTCCCCCCGTCCCCCGTACGTACCAACGACGGTGACGGCGACGGATCACGGGTGGACTCAAGATCCTTGTCATGAAGTGAGCATCAGGAACCATCGACCCGGGCTGGGTCGTCCAAGGCGGCAGCGGCATAGTGGGGGGCTCCACTCCACGCCTCGAACCTCCAGGGGGACGAACGACATGCGACCGAACCGACCGGTCACCGCGACACTGTGCGCGGCCGCCCTCGTGCTGACCGCCGCAGCCTGCGGTCCCGGCGACGGGGAGGCCGGCGGCGACGCCAAGCCGACCGTGGCGGCGAGCCTTCCGGCCGCGGACGGGATCAAGATCCCGGACCAGCTCAAGGAGAAGCTCAGGGAGCGCGGCATCGACGTGGAGAAGTGGAAGGGGGGTGAGTGGAAGAACTGGAAGAAGGACGACTGGCTTCGCGAGGCGGGCGACTACATCAACCCGATCATCGAGGACCTCTGGGACCCGGACCGGATGCGCGACGCCGAGCAGCCGCAGCGTCCGTCCGTCGACCCGGACGCGGGCAAGGACCAGGGCGTCACCGACCCGACCCCGGCGCCGGTGGCGGCCAAGCCGGCCAGCGCGCCCTACCACGCCAGCGTTCCGGAGTCCGGCAAGGTCTTCTTCGACGGACCCGAGGGCTCGATGGTGTGCTCGGCGACCGTGGTCAAGGATCCGGCGCACCCCGGCAAGTCGAACCTGGTCTGGACGGCGGGCCACTGCGTGCACGCGGGCAAGGCGGGCGGCTGGTACCGCAACATCGCGTTCGTCCCGTCCTACAACAACGCGGGCAAGCCGTCGGCGCAGCTCAAGGGCGCGCCGCGTGAGCAGGTGGCCCCGTACGGCGTGTGGTGGAGCGACTGGGCCCAGACCTCCGACCAGTGGATCGCCACGGGCGGCCCGACCGGCGGCGCGGGGGCTCCGTACGACTTCGCCGTACTGCACGTGACGCCCGAGAAGGGAAGCGGCAAGTCCCTGGAGGAGACTGTCGGTTCGGCGCTCCCGGTCGAGTTCGCCGCGCCCGCCGTGCCGAAGGTCGTGGGCATCACGGCGACGGGTTACCCGGCGGCGGCCCCGTTCGACGGCCAGAAGGCCTTCCAGTGCACGGACAGGCCAGGCCGGCTGACCCTGAAGGCGAACGAGCCGGTGATGTACCGCATCGGCTGCACGATGACCGGCGGCGCCTCCGGCGGCGGTTGGGTCGCGGCGGGCGCGGACGGGCGGCCGGCGCTGGTGTCGAACACCTCGATCGGCCCGGCCAAGGCGGGCTGGCTGGCCGGACCGCGGCTCGGCCCGGAGGCGAAGGGCATCTTCGACGCGGTGAGCCGCAAGTTCAAGTAGCCCCTACCCGGGAGCACCGGCCCCGGAGCGGGAACGAACGGGTGAGGGCCCCCTGCGCGTGCAGGGGGCCCTCACCCGTGAGAAGGTCTCGGCGACGCCGTCGTGCCGGCGCTCCCGGCACGCGGCAGCAGTCAGCCGTAGGGTGCCGGCAGCGGCCCGGCTACTGCTTGGCCGGCGTGTACGGTGCCAGGTCCGCCGCAAGCTCCTGGTGGACGCGTGCCTTGAGCAGAGTGCCCTCCGGGGTGTGCTCCTCGGAGATCACCTCGCCCTCGGCGTGCGCCTTGGCAACCAGCGAACCGCGGGTGTACGGCACCAGGGCCTCCACCTCGACCTCGGGCCGAGGCAGCTCGGAGTCGATGAGCGCGAGGAGTTCCTCGATGCCCATGCCCGTGCGGGCCGAGACGGCGATGGAATGGCGCTCGATCCGCAGCAGCCGCTGCAGGACGAGCGGGTCCGCGGCGTCGGCCTTGTTGATCACCACGATCTCGGGCACGTTCACCGCGCCGACCTCGCGGATCACCTCGCGCACCGCCGCCAGCTGCTCCTCCGGAGCCGGGTGCGAACCGTCGACGATGTGCAGGATGAGGTCGGAGTCGCCGACCTCCTCCATCGTGGAGCGGAACGCCTCGACGAGGTGGTGGGGCAGGTGCCGGACGAATCCGACGGTGTCGGCGAGGGTGTAGATCCGGCCGCTGGGTGTCTCGGCCCGGCGCACGGTCGGGTCGAGGGTGGCGAACAGCGCGTTCTCCACCAGTACGCCCGCGCCCGTGAGGCGGTTGAGCAGTGAGGACTTGCCCGCGTTGGTGTAACCGGCGATGGCGACCGAGGGCACCTTGTTGCGGCGCCGTTCCTGCCGCTTGATGTCACGGCCGGTCTTCATCTCCGCGATCTCCCGGCGCATCTTCGCCATCTTCTCGCGGATGCGTCGCCGGTCGGTCTCGATCTTGGTCTCACCGGGGCCTCGGGTGGCCATGCCGCCACCGCCGCCGCCGCCCATCTGCCGCGACAGCGACTGACCCCAGCCGCGCAGCCGGGGCAGCATGTACTGCATCTGCGCGAGTGCGACCTGCGCCTTGCCCTCTCGGGACTTGGCATGCTGGGCGAAGATGTCGAGGATCAGGGCGGTCCGGTCGACCACCTTGACCTTGACGACGTCTTCGAGGGCAATGAGCTGGCCGGGGCTGAGCTCACCGTCGCAGACGACGGTGTCGGCGCCGCTCTCCATGACGATGTCGCGCAGCTCGCGGGCCTTGCCGGAACCGATGAAGGTGGCCGGGTCCGGCTTGTCACGGCGCTGGATCACGCCGTCCAGTACGAGAGCGCCCGCCGTCTCGGCGAGGGCGGCGAGCTCCGCGAGGGAGTTCTCCGCGTCCTGCACGGTGCCCGAGGTCCAGACGCCGACGAGGACCACGCGCTCCAGGCGGAGCTGTCGGTACTCGACCTCGGTGACGTCTTCGAGCTCGGTGGAGAGACCGGCGACGCGGCGCAGGGCCGCGCGCTCGGAGCGGTCGAACTGGTCGCCGTCCCGGTCTCCGTCGATCTCGTGGCTCCAGGCGACGTCCTCTTCCATCAGGGCATCGGCCCGAAGGCTCTCGGTGAAGCTCTGCGGTTCACGCGCGTCGGTCGCGTCCCGCTCGTCCTGGGAAGCGGAAGAAGAGGAGGTCATTGGATCCTTACGTCGATTCGAATAGCAGTGTCACGCCTGGCGGGGACACGGTGGATGTCACGTCCAACGTGTCACACCGCCCGGGGATTCCCCGAACGGACCCGTCGATGGTGACATGCCCGTTCGTAGGCGGTCACACCCTTTTCCCGCCGGGCGCAGCCCCGCCCGGTGCGGCCATGCCCGGTGCGGCCATGCTCGGTGCGGCCAGGCTCGGTGCCTGCTTGCCCCGCGCGGCCCGGTCCGCCGCCGGGGCGCTCCACTCCGGGTGCCCCGGCATCGGCGGGGTCTTCGTCCCGTACAGCCACGGCTCCAGGAAGGCTCCGAGGTCGCGACCCGCCTCCTGCGAGGCCAGGCGGACGAAGTCGGCCGTGCCCGCGACCCCGTCCCGGTACCGCGTGACCCAGCGGCGTTCGATCCGCTCGAAGGCGGGGGCGCCGATCTCCTGTCGCAGTGCGTAGAGGATCAGCGCGGCGCCGTCGTAGACCACCGGCCGGAACAGCCCGATCTTCTCGCCGGGCGCCGCGGCCTTCGGGGCGGCCGGGGGGCCGCCCGCCGCCCGCCACTGGTCGGAGCGCTGGTACGCCTCGCGCATGCGCCGCTCCAGGGAGTACGTGCCCAGGCCGTCCGCGTACAGGGCCTCGTACCAGGTGGCGTGTCCCTCGTTGAGCCACAGGTCGGACCAGGTCCGGGGGCTGACGCTGTCGCCGAACCACTGATGGGCGAGCTCGTGGACCATCACCGCCTCGACGTACCACTCGGGGTAGCCCTCGCCGGAGAACAGGCTGCTCTCGAAGAGCGAGAGGGTCTGCGTCTCCAGCTCGAAGCCGGTCGTCGCCCGCGCGATCAGCACCCCGTAGTTCTCGAACGGGTAGCGGCCGACGCGCTCCTCCATCCACTCGATGTGGCCGGCGGTCTTCTTCAGCCAGGGGTCGAGCCGCTGCCGGTCGGCGGCGGGCACCACGTCGCGCAGCGGCAGCCCGTGCGGTCCGGTCCCGTGGACGACGGCGGAGCGGCCCACGGAGACCTGGGCCAGCTCGGTGGCCATGGGGTGGCGGGTCCGGTACGTCCACGTCGTGGTGGGGCCCGTGCGCCGGGCAGGGCCTGCCTGGAGGCCGTTGGCGACGGCTGTGAGCCCGGTGGGTGCGCTGATCCGGAAGGTGAAGAGGGCCTTGTCGGCGGGGTGGTCGTTGCAGGGGAACACGCGGTGGGCGGCGTCGGCCTGGTTGGCCATGGCCAGACCGTCCTCGGTGGGCACCCAGCCGCCGTCCCCGCGACCGCGCGGGTCGCTGGTGTGCCGGACCGTGATCCGCAGCGCGCCGCCCTCCGCCACCGCCCGCGGTGGGGTCAGTACGAGGTCCTCCCCGACGCTCTCGAAGCGTGCGGGCTCCCCGTTCACCTCGGCGGACGCCACAGTGCCGTGGGTGAAGTCCAGGTTGACGCGCTCCAGCGGCTCCAGTGCCCGGGCCTCGATGACGGTGACCGCGTCGAGCGGGGTCAGGTTGTCCTTGTACGTGAAGGACAGGTCGTACGCGAGCACGTCGTAGCCGGGGTTCCCCAGCTCGGGGAAGAGGCGGTCCCCGATGCCCAGGGGCTTCGGCGGGGGCAGTACCGCGGCGACGAGGGTGAGGGAGGCCGCGGCGAGCAGGGCGGCGCGCAGGCGGGGCGAGGAGAGCTGCATCCACCACCGCTTACCAGCGCCCGCCACGGGACGGCGTACGGCGCGCGACGGGGCCACCCGAACGGGACCTTCCGGCGCCGTACCGGCCTACGCCCGGCCGGCGCCGTCGCCCTACGCGCGGCCGACGTCGTACACGCCCGGCACGTCACGCATGGCGCGCATCAGTGCGGGCAGGCCGGCCGCGTCGGGCAGCTGGAGGGTGTAGGTGTGCCGGACCCGGCCCTCGACCGGGGGTTCGACGGTCGCGGAGACCACCTCGACGCCCTCGTGGGCAATGGCCTCGGTCAGGTCCGCCAGCAGATGCGGGCGGCCGAACGATTCAGCGAGCAGGGTGACCCGGCAGTCCGCGGTGGCCCGCCAGTGCACGGCGACGGAGGTGCGGCCCACGGCGCGCATCCGGGCCACGGCCGCGCACTGGACCCGGTGCACGGTGACGGCTCCGCCGCGGACGACGAATCCGGCGACGGCGTCCGGCGGGACCGGGGTGCAGCACCCGGCCATCCGGACGGTGGCGTCCGGCAGGTCGGCCACGGCGTTGGCCCCGCCGCCCCGGGCTCCGACCACCGACAGCGGCGCCCGCGCGGCCGAGGTGGTGGCCATGGCCCGGTCGGGATGGGATTCGAGCCAGCTGCTGATGGCGATGCGGGCGGCGGGCGTCCGGGCGTGGTCCAGCCACTCGGCGGCGGGTCCGGAGGAGGCGTCCTGCGCGAGCAGCAGCTGGACGGTGTCACCGTCGGACAGCGGTGAGGACAGTGAGGCGAGGCGCCCGTTGACGCGGGCGCCGATGCAGCCGTGGGCCGCCTCTCCGTGCTGCGCGTAGGCGGCGTCGATGCAGCTGGCTCCGGCGGGCAGGCCCAGGGTGCCCCCGTCGGCCCGGAAGACGGTGATCTCCCGGTCCTGCGCGAGCTCGGCGCGGAGCACGCTCCAGAAGGTGTCCGGGTCGGGTGCGGACTGCTGCCAGTCGAGCAGCCGGGACAGCCAGCCGGGCCGGGTCGGGTCCACCCGCTCCTCGTACGGGTCGGCGGCATCGGGCGTCGCGGTGGCGTCGGGCGCCGCGGTGGCGTACGGGTTGCCGAGCGCCACCACGCCGGCCTCGGCGACCCGGTGCATCTGTCGGGTCCGCACGATGACCTCGGCCACGTACCCCTCGGGGGTGGCCACGGCGGTGTGGAGGGACTGGTAGAGGTTGAACTTCGGGGTGGCGATGAAGTCCTTGAACTCCGAGACCACCGGGGTGAAACAGGTGTGGAGCTCCCCCAGTGCCGCGTAGCAGTCGGCGTTCTCGCCGACCAGGATGAGGATGCGCCCGAAGTCGGAGCCGCGCAGCTCGCCGCGGGTGCGGGTGATCCGGTGGACGGAGACGAAGTGCCGCGGCCGTACCTGTACTTCGGCGCCGATGCCCGCCTCCCGCAGGACGGTCCGTACGGAGTCGGCGATGCCGGGCAGCGGGTCGCGCTCGCCGGCGTGGGCGGCGATGAGGGCGCGAGTGCTCTCGTACTCCTCGGGGTGCAGGATCGCGAAGACGAGGTCTTCCAGTTCGGTCTTGAGGGCCTGCACGCCGAGCCGTTCGGCAAGCGGGATCAGGACGTCACGGGTGACCTTGGCGATCCGGGCCTGTTTCTCCGGCCGCATCACGCCCAGGGTGCGCATGTTGTGCAGCCGGTCGGCGAGCTTGATGGACATCACGCGGACGTCGTTGCCGGTGGCGACGAGCATCTTGCGGAAGGTCTCCGGTTCCGCCGCGGCACCGTAGTCGATCTTCTCGACCTTGGTGACGCCGTCGACGATGAAGCAGACCTCGTCGCCGAACTCGGCGCGGACCTGATCCAGGGTCACGTCGGTGTCCTCGACGGTGTCGTGGAGCAGAGAGGCCGTCAAGGTGGTGGTTTCGGCGCCCAGTTCGGCGAGGATCAGGGTGACGGCGAGTGGATGTGTGATGTACGGCTCACCACTTTTTCGCATCTGGCCGCGGTGGGAGCTCTCCGCGAGCAGATAGGCGCGCCGCAGAATGGACATATCGGCGTCCGGATGGTGGGCGCGGTGGGCCTCGGCGACATGGCCGATTGCGTCCGGGAGCCGGTCCCGGGACGTCGGCCCGAGCAGCGCCGCGCGCCCGAGGCGGCGCAGATCGAGCCTGCTCCGGCCCCGTCTGCGGAGCTCAGGGCGCACTTCGGGGTGTGCTTCGGGGTTCGTGGCCTCTGCACTCATGGGCACCTCCGGCGGCTTCGACCGGCGGTGGTGGGCATGGGGTGAGCCCTCAGGGCCGGTGCCTGATGTTACCGACCCCACCACGTGGCGCAGTCCACCTCTCGCACAGCGTGAAACGGATCACCCATTAGAGGGAGGCTTCAGGAGAAAGCCGTTTCGGTGAGCCAGGCTTCGTCGAACTCACCGGCGGCCACGATGACGGCCGGTCCGGTCATGTCGATCTGCCCGTCGGGGTGTTCGGTGATGACGAGCGTCCCGCCGGGGAGGTCGACGGTGTACGTGGCCGGCTCACCGGTGGCGGCGGGGTCCACGCCGTCGCGGCGGATGGCGGCGACGGCGACGGCGCAGGCGCCGGTGCCGCAGGAGCGGGTCTCGCCGGAGCCGCGCTCGTGGACGCGCATGGCGACGTGGCGGGGGCCGCGGTCGACGACGAACTCGACGTTGACACCCGTCGGGTAGGCGGACGCCGGGCTGAACGGCGGGGCGGTCAGGAGGTTCCCGGCGTCGTCGAGGCTGTCGACGAACGCGACCGCGTGCGGGTTGCCCATGTTCACGTTGCGGGCGGGCCAGCTGCGCGGTCCGACGCTGACGGTGACCTCGCCCTCGGGGAACGCGGCACGGCCCATCGAGACGGTGACGTCGCCCCCCTTGTCGAGGTGCACCCGCTTGACGCCGCCGCGCGTGGCGACCGTCAGGTCACCGGGCTCGACGTGGCCGGCGTACTGGAGGTAGCGGGCGAAGACGCGCACGCCGTTGCCGCACATCTCGGCGACGGAGCCGTCGCTGTTGCGGTAGTCCATGAACCACTCCGCCTCGTCGGCCAGGTGCGCCGCCTCGGGGTGCGCTGCGGACCGGACGACGTGCAGGACCCCGTCGCCCCCGATGCCGGCGCGCCGGTCGCAGAGCTTCGCGACGGCGGAAGCGGGCAGCTCGACGGCGTTGTCCGGGTCCGGGACGATCACGAAGTCGTTCTCGGTGCCGTGGCCCTTGAGGAAGGAGAGGGTGGTCTGCGTCACCCGCCCATGGTACCGAGCCCCTGCTCACGGGCGCCGGGCGGCCCGTCGGGGGTCACCGGGGCCCCGGAGCCGGTCACGGGAGGTCCGGGACGGTCACGGGAGGTCCGGGACGGTCGCCGGAAGCCTGGAACGGTCACCGCCGCCGGCGGCGGTCAGCGGAGCCGGGCGACCCGGTACACGGCGAGGCCTACGACGACCAGCGCGACCACGGCGTACAGCGCGGCCATGCGCCAGTCGGGGCGGCGGCCGCTCCCCCGGGCCGGGAGACCGGGCCATGTGTAGCCGACCCGTCGGGCGGCCATCATCCCCCAGCCTCCGGCGCAGCAGCTGATGAGGAAGCCGAGCATGGCGACCACGGCTCCGCCGTCGCCGAACTCGAAGGCCAGGGGGAAGGCGAACATCAACGAGCCGGCGGCGGCGAGCATGACGATGGGGGCGATCTGCCACACGCGCAGGCGGCGCCGCGGCCGCAGTTCGACCTCGAACTCGGCTCCGGCGGCCGCCTCGGCCTCGGCGGTGTCCGGGGCGTCCGGGCCGTCCGAGGTCAGCCGCGCGGGGTCCGCGGGCAGCCCGAGGCCCGCGGTCCCGTCCGTCCCGCCGAGAAGCATCGGGTCCGCTTCCCTTCGGGTGTCGTCCCGCCCGGTGTCGCGAGGGCCGGCCTCCATCGCCACGCGCCCTCCCACTCGGACTCAGTACGCCGCCATGCAGTGCAGGTGATCGCACCTGCTGGAGTTTGATGATGGCACGCCCCCGACCCCGCTACGGGCGCCCGGGGCTTCCCGATGCCATCACGTGATCAGGCTGTAACCGCTCGTTCGACCAACGACTCGGCGAGCTGGGGGAGTTCCGCCCGGTCTGCGGCAGCTCCGCTGAGCCAGTGGACGCGCGGATCGCGGCGGAACCAGGAGTCCTGGCGGCGGGCGAAGCGCTTGGTCGCCCGGATGGTCTCCGCCCGTGCCTCGTCCTCGGTGCACTCACCCGCGAGCGCGGCCAGCACCTGCTGGTAGCCCAGCGCCCGGGAGGCAGTGATGCCGTCGCGCAGTCCGCGGGCCTCCAGCGCCCGGACCTCGTCCACCAGGCCGTCCTGCCACATCCGGTCGACGCGCCGCGCGATCCGCTCGTCGAGCTCGGGCCGGGCGACGTCGACGCCGATCTGGACCGTGTCGTAGACGGACTCGTGGCCGGGCAGGTTCGCGGTGAACGGCTTGCCGGTGATCTCGATGACCTCCAGCGCGCGGACGATGCGCCGGCCGTTGCTGGGCAGGATGGCCCGGGCGGCCTCCGGGTCGGCGGCGGCCAGGCGGGCGTGCAGGGCGCCGGGCCCGCGCAGCGCGACCTCCTCCTCCAGCCGGGCGCGGACTTCGGGGTCGGTGCCGGGGAACTCCATGACGTCCAGGGCGCCCCGGACGTACAGGCCGGATCCGCCGACGAGGACGGGGGTGCGGCCCTCGGCGAGCAGCTTGTCGATCTCCCCGCGGGCCAGCCGTTGGTACTCCGCGACATTGGCGGTGTCGGTGACGTCCCAGATGTCGAGGAGGTGGTGCGGGACGCCGCCGCGCTCCTCGGTCGTCAGCTTGGCGGTGCCGATGTCCATCCCCCGGTACAGCTGCATGGAGTCGGCGTTGACGACTTCTCCGTCGAACCGGCGGGCCAGGGCTACGCCCAGGTCGGACTTTCCTGCCGCGGTGGGACCGACGACGGCGATGACCCGCGGGGCGGGGGCTGCTTTCCTCACGGCCCCAGTCTCGCAAACCCTGGGGGATGTACCCGATCGAGCTACGTGACGGGGTGGTGCCGGGGTCGTTGCCCTGGCGGGGTTCCGGCCGGGGGATGCGCCGTGCGCACGCCCGGCGCGGACCGGTCGCGGACCGGTTCGGTCGACGCGGAACTTCACTCGCACGCGTAACGTTACGGGAGTAGACATGGGCGTTTTTGATCGGTTTTTCCGTCGCAGGAACGAGGCCGTGACCGAAGGGGTCGCGACCGCGGCTCCGGCGGCGGAGTCCGGTGCGGCCGGCGAGAGCGAGCCTGCTGCTGCACAGAGCGAGCCGGCGGAAGCCGTGGAGATTCCGAAGCAGCAGTCGGCGGAGGTGGCCGCGGACAGCGAAGCCGGCGAGGGCGCCCGTACGTAGCGCACGCCAACGGAAGGTGACCCATGGGCCTGCTGGACAATCTGAAGGCCAAGCTCGCTCCGGCGAAGGACAAGGTCGGCGATCTCGCGCAGCAGCACGAAGGCAAGATCAGCGAGGGTCTGGACAAGGTCGCCAAGGCCGTGGACTCCAAGACCAAGGGCAAGTACAGCGGCCAGATCACGAGTGGGACGGGCAAGGCGAAGGACGCCCTGGGGAAGATCGCGCACAAGGACACCCCCGGCGGGCCGACGCCTCCGACCGCCTCCTGACGCGGTCACGGAAGGGGCCTGGAACCGGCTGGTGCCGGTTCCAGGCCCCTTCGGCGCTGAGGGCCCGGTGGAGACCTGCTGCGGGTGCCGGCGGGCCCGCCACCGCTGCGGCCGGGTGGCGTCGGCTACGACCAGGTGGCAACCATGTACCCCACGCCGTACGGGGCGTCCTCGTACAGCAGCCGCCCGACGAGGTCCGCACCCTGCGCGGCGCCGGCCAGCACCTGCCACGGCGCCCGACCCGAGGCCTGGAGCTCGGCCGCGAGCCCGGCGTCGATCGCGGCGAGCGCAGCCGCATCGGCGGCGCCCAGCGCACGGGCGGCGGCGGCGTCGAATCCCGCGGCGCGCTCGTCCAGGTATCCGGGGGCCTTGAGGGTGCGGCAGGCGCTGCCGTCCCCGAGGACCAGCATCGCCACGCGTGCGGCGGAACGCCCCAGATCCGCACCGAGGAGGCCGCAACCGCTCGGGGGCAGGTCCTCGGCGACGGCCACGCCGGCGACCGGGGCGGCCGCCCACCGGGCCCGGCCGAGCAGCCATCCGGCCACCGCGAGGGACGCGGGGAGGGTTCCCGTGGAGGCGTGCCGGCTCGGCGCCTCGCCCAGGTCCGGGCCCAGGGTGACGGTCAGGTCCACGCCGAAGCCGGCGAAGCTGCCGGGGGTGCCCTGGTCGTATCCACCGCCCTCGGCGGCGGCCCCGACCACGACCAGCAGGTCGGGCCGGGAGGCGGCGAGCACCGCGAGCGCGTCGGAGCAGGCGGTGCGGGCGTCGCCGAGTTCGGCGGCGGCGCCCGCGGCGACCTCCGGTACGAGCAGCGGCGGGGCGGGGCAGACGGCGGCGGCTACGAGCATGATCCGCAGCCTAGCCGCACCGCCCCGCAGCCCGGGCCGAAGGCGGGCCCGTCCCTCAGGAGGAGGCGGGCACCGAGCAGCCGGAGACGGCGGCCGGGAGCGGCGCGGGGACGCCGAGCGTGGGGATGCCGAGCATGACGCCCGCAGGCTGGGCCGGGGCGGCGTTGCGCTTCTCCCAGGCGTCGCCGGCGCGGGTGCGGCGCACGGTCCGCGTCGGGCCCTCGGCCAGCAGGTGGTGCGGGGCGGCGTAGGTGATGTCGACGGTGACCACGTCGCCGGGGCGGACGTCCTGCTCCGGCTTCGTGAAGTGGACCAGGCGGTTGTCGGGGGCGCGGCCGGACAGGCGGTGCGTCGCACCGTCCTTGCGGCCCTCGCCCTCCGCGACCATGACCTCCAGCGTGCGGCCGACCTGCTTCTTGTTCTCCTCCCAGGAGATTTCCTCCTGGAGGGCGACCAGGCGCATGTAGCGGTCCTGCACGACCTCCTTGGGGATCTGCCCGTCCATGTCGGCGGCGGGGGTGCCGGGCCGCTTGGAGTACTGGAAGGTGAAGGCGTTCGCGAAGCGGGCCTCGCGCACCACGTGCATCGTCTGCTGGAAGTCCTCCTCCGTCTCACCGGGGAAGCCCACGATGATGTCGGTGGAGATCGCGGCGTGCGGGATCGCGGCGCGCACCTTCTCGATGATGCCGAGGAAGCGCTCCTGGCGGTACGAGCGGCGCATCGCCTTCAGGATCGGGTCGGAGCCGGACTGCAGCGGCATGTGCAGCTGCGGCATCACGTTCGGGGTCTCGGCCATCGCGGCGATCACGTCGTCGGTGAAGTCGCGGGGGTGCGGGGAGGTGAAGCGGACCCGCTCCAGGCCTTCGATCTGGCCGCAGGCGCGCAGCAGCTTGCTGAACGCCTCGCGGTCGCCCAGGTCGGAGCCGTAGGCGTTCACGTTCTGGCCGAGCAGGGTGATCTCCGAGACGCCCTCGGCGACCAGGGCCTCCACCTCGGCGAGGATGTCGCCGGGGCGGCGGTCCTCCTCCTTGCCGCGCAGCGCCGGGACGATGCAGAAGGTGCAGGTGTTGTTGCAGCCGACGGAGATCGAGACCCATGCGGCGTACGCGGACTCGCGGCGGGTCGGGAGCGTGGAGGGGAAGGCCTCCAGAGACTCGGCGATCTCGATCTGCGCCTCCTCCTGGATGCGGGCGCGCTCCAGCAGCACGGGCAGCTTGCCGATGTTGTGCGTACCGAAGACGACGTCGACCCAGGGGGCCTTCCTGACGATCGTGTCGCGGTCCTTCTGGGCGAGGCAGCCGCCGACGGCGATCTGCATGCCGGGGCGCTTGGTCTTCATCGGGGCGAGCCGGCCGAGGTTGCCGTACAGCTTGTTGTCGGCGTTCTCGCGGACCGCGCAGGTGTTGAAGACCACGACGTCGGCGTCGCCGTCGGAGCCCTCGGGCGCCCGGACGTAGCCGGCGTCCTCCAGCAGACCGGAGAGCCGCTCCGAGTCGTGCACGTTCATCTGGCACCCGTAGGTGCGCACCTCGTAGCTTCGCTTCTCGTCCACTGCCTGGCTCCGGTCGCTGCTGGTCATGCAACAAGGGTAGGCGGTGGACGGAAGCCCTCCGGCCGCCGTCCGCCGGCTCACCGGGAGGACGGCGGCCTGGCCGGACGAGCCGCAGGTCAAGGGCATCGACGGCGACCTTGGGCGGGGGCGGGGGGCGGTCCGCGCCGTGACAGGAGGGCGGCCGGGTGGCAGGATCGCGCCCATGCCTCTCGTACCGCCCCGGATCAGCAGGCGCCACGCCCTGCGGGTCCTGGTGACCGTGCTCGCCGTGCTCGGTGTGCTCACGTGGTGGCTGAAGCCCTTCGGGCAGGCGGAGCCGGAGGGCGATCTGACCTTCAGCACGGGGGCGCGGACCGGTGTCTACCACCGGTACGGAACGCTGTTGCAGCAGGCGCTCGGACGTGACATGCCCGGGGTGGACGTCACGCTGGTGACCAGCGAGGGCTCGCAGGAGAACCTGAAGCGGCTGGCCACCGGGGAGGCGGACTTCACCGTGGCGACGGCGGACGCCGTCGCCAAGTACCGGCTCGACGGCAAACCGGACGCGGACCTGCTGCGCGGATGCGCGCGACTCTACGACGACTACGTGCAGCTGGTGGTGCCGGCCGGGTCACCGGTGCAGTCGGCGCGGGACCTGCGGGGCAAGCGGGTGGCGATCGGCCAGCCCGGTTCCGGGGTGCGGCTCATCGCGGAGTGGCTGCTCACCGCGGCGGGGATCGACCCGGTCCTGGACGTCACACCGGTGTCCATCGGACTCGACACGATGCCCGCCGAGCTGGAGGCGGACCGTATCGACGCCTTCTTCTGGTCCGGCGGCCTGCCGACCAACGCGGTGCGCGAACTGTCCGAACGCTTCGACATCCGGCTCGTCCAGCTCGGCGACCTGGTGGAGCAGCTCCAGAGCAACGGTGGCCCGGCGCGCTACTACCGGACGGCCGTCATGCCGCAGGACGCGTACACGCGGGCGCGCAACACCAGCGCGGTGACCACCCTGGCCGTGCCGAACCTGCTGGTCACCACGGCCAAGACCGACGCCGCGCTGACCGAGCGGCTCACCCGCACGGTGATCCTGAGCCGCGACCGGGTCGGGCGCGAGGTGCACGCGGCGCAGCTGGTGGACCTGCGCACGGCGATCTACACCGATCCCCTGGAGCTCCACGAGGGAGCCCGGCGCTACTACCGGTCCGTCAAGCCCTGACGTTCACGCCGCGGGCGAGGACGGGGGCAGCAGCATCGTCGCCGCAGCTGCCGCGCCGATCAGTCCCGCGTGGGTGCCCAGGGCCGCCGGCACCACCTGGAGGTTCTGGACGAAGGAGAGTGTGGCGTACCGGGCGAGGTGGGCGCGGATCGGACCGAAGAGGACGTCCCCGGCGGCGGCCACTCCGCCTCCGATGACCGCGATGTCCGTCTCCACGAGGGTGGCGCCGGCCGCGATGCCGGCGGCCAGGGCGCGGCCGGCGCGGTCGAAGGCGGCCCGTGCGACCGGGTCGCCCTGCGCGGCGGACGCCGCCACGCCTGCCGCGGTGGCGTCGCGCGCGGTGCCGGGGCCGGCAGCGCCGTCCGCGCCGTCGCGGCCGCTCCGGACGGAGCCCGCCGACGGGGTCCAGCCCTGAGCGAGGGCCCAGCGGGCGATCGCCGTGCCGGAGGCGATCGACTCGACGCAGCCGTGGCCGCCGCAGGCGCACGGCTCGCCGTCGAAGGCCACGCTGATGTGTCCGATGTGGCCCGCGTTGCCGGTCGGACCGGGGTGGAGCCGACCGTTCAGGATCAGGCCGCCGCCGACGCCCGTGGAGACCACCAGGCACAGGGCGTTCGCGTGGCCGCGGGCCGCGCCCAGCCAGTGCTCGGCCGCCGTCATCGCCACGCCGTCACCGGCGAGTACGGTCGGCAGGTCGGCACCGCGCGCCGCGAGCTCCGCCGCGACCCGCTCCTGGACGGGGAAATCCCGCCACGCTCCGATGTTGACCGGGCTGACCGTGCCCCGGGACGTGTCCACCGGGCCGGCGCTGCCGATCCCGCAGCGGACGGCGAAGGGCCACAGCGGCGACCGGGACAGGTCGGCGACGACCTCGGCCACCGCCGCCATGACGTCTTCGGCGTCCCCTCCGCGCGGGGTGGCGCGGCGGGTGGTGGCCGACATCGTTCCGTCCGGATGCACCAGCGCCCCGGCGATTTTCGTGCCGCCGATGTCGATCGCCACCGTCGGTCCGGCGGCCGCTGCGGCGGCGCGCGGCGTGGGCGACGGGGCGGTGTGGGTGATCACGGTGGCGGCTCCAGGAAGAGGTCAGGGACCAGTATGCGCCGGGGGCGGCGCCGTACTGCCGCGAGGCTCCAGCCTCGGCCGCTCGCTCTCCCGGACCCCCGGCGGCCCGCCGGCGAGCAGGGACAGCAGTTCCTCGGCGGCCAGCCGGCCGAAGCCCGCCGTGTCGCGGACGAGGGCCGTGAGGCTCGGGTGGGTGACGCGGCACAGCGCGGAGTCGTCCCAGGCGACGATCGACAACCGGCCGGGCACGGGAATGCCCAGCTCGGCGGCGACGGCGCAGCCGGCCACGGCCATCACGTCGTTGTCGTAGACGAGCGCAGTCGGCGCCTGCGGCTCGGCGAGGACCCGCCGGGTGGCGGCCGCGCCCTCCGCGTCGGAGTAGTCGGTGACCACGGAGCGCACCTGGTCCGGGCCGAGGCCCCGGGACTCGGCCCCGGCCCGCAGGGACTCCATCCGGCGGGCCGTGTGCGCGAGGCCGGGGAGCCCCGCGATGTGGACGATCCTGCGGTGGCCCAGCCCGTGGAGGTGGTCCAGTACCTGTGCCATGGCTCCCGCGTCGTCGGCCCGGACGGACGAGACGGACGAGACGGGCGCCGTGGCGGGGAGCACCGGGGAGCCGGGGACCGGGCCGGGCCCGGAGACCTCGGGGACCGGGAGGACCGGGGTGGGTGCGGTCCGGGGGTCGGGCTCGCCGATGGTGACCGCGGGCAGGCCCAGTTCGGCCAGGAGCTCCGGTCGCGGGTCCCCCGTCCGGGGGTCGACGACGAGTACGCCGTCCACCCGCCCTTCCGCCCACCAGCGGCGGTATACCGCGCATTCGGCGTCGACGTCGTGGACGACCTGGAACAGCAGGGCGGTTCGGGCCCCGGCCAGGACCTCCTGGATGCCGGAGACGAGCTGCAGGAAGAAGGACTCGACGCCGAGTGTGTGCGCGGGGCGGGCCAGCACGAGCCCGACGGCTCCGGAGCGTTCGCCGGACAGTGCCCGGGCCGCGCTGTTGGCCTGCCAGCCGAGTTCGTCGGCGACGCGACGGATCCGGGCCCGGGTGTCCTTCGACACGCCGGGCCGGTCGTTGAGCGCGAAGGAGACGGCGCTCTGCGAGACTCCGGCCCGTCGGGCGATGTCCTTGATCGTGGGTCTGCGGGCCATGGCCTGCCTCATTCATCCTTCGGGCGGTGCGGACTGCGGACGGCGATGGCCGGACCGTACGCGATCCGGCAGCGTCGGACACCCCCCGATCACCGCAACCGCCGATCGCCGCGCCGTGCGGGGACGCCCGGGAACAGCCGGCCGCGATGACCGGAAATCGGCTGTCCGTTTCCGCACAGTTCCCATGCAGGCCACAGCGCTAAATCGCATTAGCCGACAGGGCAGTTCAGAACAGTGGCCTTGTACTGAAGGGACTGAAGCGCATAAGTGGACGCTACGGAGGCCCTGTTGACTTTCCGCACCCGCACCGGCAGTTTGTCGCCCGTCCGGTGAATTCGTGCACACTCCAGAAATCAGGACGCCCTGTGCAGGAACACGCGCCCCGCTTCGGTGCCAACTACACGCCCGCCGAGGGCTGGTTCCACCACTGGCTCGACTTCGACCTCGACGCGGTCCGGGCCGATCTCGACGCGATCGCCGCGCTCGGGCTGGACCACGTCCGGGTGTTCCCGCTGTGGCCGGTCTTCCAGCCCAACCGGGCGCTGATCCGGCCGCGCGCCGTCGAGCAGCTCGTCGCCCTCGCGGACGCCGCCGCCGGACGCGGGCTCGACGTGAGTGTGGACGGGCTGCAGGGGCACGTGTCCAGCTTCGACTTCCTGCCCGCCTGGACCCGGACCTGGCACCGACGCAGCCTCTTCACCGACCCGGACGTGATCGCCGGGCAGGAGGAGTACCTGCGCACGCTTGCCGCGGCACTCGCCGACCGGCCGAACTTCCTCGGCATGACCGTCGGCAACGAGATCAATCAGTTCTCCGGTGCCCCGCACCCCGACCCGGACCGCATCACCCCGGCGCAGGCCGCCGACTGGCTGGAGCGGATGCTCGCGGCCTGCGAGCTCGGGGCGCCCGGCAGGCTCCACGTGCACGCCGAGTACGACGCCGTCTGGTACCGGGGCGACCATCCCTTCACGCCCGCCCAGGCCGCCGGACTGGGCGGGGCGACCGCCGTCCACTCCTGGGTGTTCGACGGCACCGCTCAGCGGCACGGCGCGCGCGGTACGGCGACCGAGCACCACGCCGCGTACCTGATCGAGCTCTCCAAGGCCTGGGCGCCCGATCCGCACCGGCCGGTGTGGCTGCAGGAGGCCGGCGCACCGGCGCCGCTGATCGGGCCGGAGCAGGCGGCCCGGTTCACCGAGGCCACCGTCGTGAACGCGCTGGACTGCCCGGACCTGTGGGGTGTGACGTGGTGGTGCTCGCACGACGTGTCCCGGGAGCTCGCCGACTTCCCGGAGCTGGAGTACGGCCTCGGCCTGCTCGCCAACGATGGCAGCACCAAGCCGGCCGGCGCCGCGCTCGCCCGGCTCGCCCGGGAGTGGCGGGGCCTCGTACACCGTCCCGCACCGCGCTCCACCGCGCTGGCCGTGGACGTGGGTGGGGCGGAGCGGGCCCCCGGCCGTTCCGTGTGCGCCCCCGGCGGTGTCTTCTTCGACGCCTGGACGGTGCTGACGGCCCGGGGGGTGCGCCCCGCGGTGGTGCTGGCGGAGCGCGCCGGGGACCCGGGCCACCTGGCGGCGCGCGGGATCACCGAAGTGCTGCACGTACGCGACGTGCTGTGATCCCGACGCGGCCCGAAGGCGCCCGGCCCCGCCCCGCACACCACGCCCCGGCGCCGGCCCAGACCGACAGGAAGCGGCCCGGCCCATCGGAACCGACCCCGACCCGACCCCGCGCCTCGTGAGGAGCCCCGCATGTCCGAGACCGACCACGGCGTCGATCCCCGTACGCGGCCCGTCCCGTTACGCCCGACCCGGCGCAGAGCGCTGGCCGCCGGGGCGTGCGCCGCCGCCCTGCTGGGCGTGGCCGGCCGCACCCGGGCCGCGGCGGCCACGGCCGGGCCCGAGCACCGGCCGGCCCCCGGCGACCTGGCCCCGTACGCCTCCTACTGGTTCCCCGACTCCCTCCCGGCAGGCACCCCGGGCCCCGGTATCGTGTGGCGCTCGCTCAGCCGGTGGACCCCCGGGAGCGACCCCGACCTGGCCCACAACACCGCGACCGTGCCGCTCGCCGAGCGGTTCACCCCCGTCCCGGCGAACGGGACGGCCCGGGCCGGCCAGGCCGGGATCGCCTCCCTCGTCTCCTTCGCGCCGACCGCCGGGAACCCCGCGCAGGGCTCCGCCACCGCCGACTACTACGCGCTCACGCACTGGGCGTACATCGACGAGCTGGTCTTCTGGGGCGGCTCCGCGGGCGAGGGGATCATCCTGGCCCCGAACGCGCCGGTCGTCGACGCCGCCCACCGCAACGGGGTCCGCGTGCTGGGCAACGTGTTCCTGCCGCCCGTGGCGTACGGCGGCGACCTGCGATGGACCCGCGACCTGGTGCAGCGCGACCGCTTCGGGTGCTTCCCGATCGCGGAGCAGCTCGTCCGGGTCGCGCGGACGTACGGCTTCGACGGCTGGTTCGTCAACGCCGAGACCGACGGCGGCGACAGCGCCCTCGCCACCCGGATGCGGGAATTCCTGCGGGCCCTGCGGTCGGCGGGCGAGCCGCACGGTCTGCGGATCACCTGGTACGACGCCATGAACAGCACCGGCCGGGTGGGCTGGCAGGGCGCCTTGAACGCCCTCAACCAGGAGTTCTTCGAGGACCGCGCCGGAAGGGTCGCGGACACCGTGTTCGTGGACTTCCGCTGGACCCCGCAGACGCTGGCCGCGTCGGGCGCGCTCGCCGACCGGCTGGGCCGCTCCCGCCACGAGCTGTGGGCGGCCGTGGACACGGAGTCCCGGGGCTGGAACACCGACGTCCGCTGGGACGCGATCATCCCGCGGACCGGCGACCACGTCGTCAGCTATGCCTTCTACCGGCCCGAATGGACGCTGGGCCACCTCGCCGACCGCTCCCCCGGCGCCTTCCACCAGGCGGACGACCGGTTCTGGACGGGTGAGTCCCTGGACCCGTCCCGGCCCGCGCCCGAGACTTCCTGGCGGGCTCCCGCGACGGCCGTCGCCGACCGGTCCACGGTCACCGGGCTCCCCTTCGCCTGCTCCTTCAACACCGGACACGGCCTGCGCTGGTACGAGAACGGCCGGGTCGCCTCCGACACGCCCTGGAACCATCTCGGGCTCCAGGACCGGCTGCCGGGCCGGCGCTGGGTCGTGGAGACCGCCGGAACGCCTCCGTCCGTCACCCTGGACTTTGCGGACGCCTGGCGCGGCGGCTCCAGCCTGCTGGTCTCGGGCGACCTGACGGCCCCGGTCGCCGTCGGGCTGCACGCCACCCGGCTGCCGCTGAGCCGGGCGAGCGTCGTGGAGCTGGTGCACGCGACCGGGTCGGGTCCGGTCACCGTCGAGGTCGGCGTGGCCACCCGCGAGCCGTCCGCCCCGGGCGAGCCGGTCCCGTACACCTGGCTACGGGCCGGGAGCGCGGCGACCGGGGCGGGCTGGCAGACGGCCCGGGCCGCGCTCGCACCGCTGGCGGGCAGGACCGCGCACGCCCTGGCCGTACGGATCACCGCGCCCGCGGGCAGGCCGACGCTGTGGCGGCTCGGGGCGCTGTCGGTGCACGACGGTGCCCGCACCCGGTGCCCGGCCCCGCCCACCGCGGCCGCCGTGGACGCCGCCGCCCACCGGGACGGCAGGGCCTGGCTCCGCCTGTCCTGGCGGGCGGCGGCCGGCACCGACGGGCCCCCGCGCCACCACGAGGTGCACCGGGTGCTCCCGAACGGCAGCCGCCGCTTCCTCGGCGGGACCTGCGGCACCGCTCTCTACCTCCCGGGAGTCCCCCGCGCGGGCCGGGAACGGGCCGCCGTCTTCGAGGTACGGGCCGTCGACGAGCTGTACGCGACGTCTGCACCAGCCCCCGCGGTCCTGCCCTGGGAGCCGTGACCCGGCCGGGATCGGGCCGGGATCGGGCCGGGATCGGGCCGGGATCGGGCCGGGATCGGGCCGGGGGTCAGGAGGCCTCGGGGCCGGTGCGCGGGACGGTCACGGTCACGCGCAGTCCGTGCGGCGGGTTCGTCTCGTAGGCGAGGGTCCCGCCGCCCGCGGCCAGCAGGGCCCGGGAGATCGACAGGCCGAGTCCGGAGCCCTTGATGTTCTGGTGGCGGCCGCTGCGCCAGAAGCGGTCGCCGACGCGCTGCAGCTCGTCCTCGGTGAGGCCGGGCCCGTGGTCGGCGACGACCACGCGCACCGAGCGGCCCTCGGCCGAGACCGACACCTCGACCTCCTCGCCGGCGGGCGTGAACTTGAGGGCGTTGTCGATGACGGCGTCGAGCGCGCTGGACAGCGCGATGGGGTCCGCCCAGCCGGTGACGGCGGTCCGGCCCCCCTCGGCGAGCCGGACGCCCTTCTCCTCGGCGTACGGCCGCCAGGCGGCGACCCGCTCCGCCGCCAGCGCGCCGACGTCGGTGAGGCTGATCTCGGCGGAGGCGTGCTCGGCCAGCGCGAGGTCGAGGAGGTCGTCCAGGACCTGGGTCAGGCGCTTGCCCTCGGTCCGTACGGAGGCGATCTCCTCGTTGCCCTCGGGCAGTTCGAGGGCCAGCAGTTCGATGCGCAGGAGCAGCGCCGCGAGCGGGTTGCGCAACTGGTGCGAGGCGTCGGCGACGAAGGCCCGCTGTTGCTCCAGCGCCTCTTCGACGTTGTCGGCCATCTCGTTGAACGAGTGGGCCAGGCGCTGTAGTTCCGGCGGTCCGCTGGCGGCCGCGACCCTGGAGTTCATCCGCCCGGTGGCGATGCCGTGGGCGGCGGCGTCCAGGGTCCGTACGGGCTTGAGCACCCAGCTGGTGAGCCGCAGGGCGGCGCCGAAGGCGACCAGCATCGCGGCCGCGAGGCCGCCGGCGATGAGCAGCCAGCCCGTCAGGATCCGGCCGCGCATGAGGTCGGTCGGCGATTCGGTGGCGACGACCGCAACCACGTCGCCGTCGAGGACGACCGGGGAGACGACGAGCAGCTTTCCGTTGGTCTGCCAGGGCCACACCTGCGGCGGGTCGTGGCTGCGGCGCCCGGCGAGCGCCTCTTTGAAGGCACGGCGGCCCTCACCGGATTCGGGGAGCTGCCACCAGCCGGGGGAACGCGCCAGGGCGTGGTCGTCGCGGAGGAAGACCCCGACGCGGATGCCGTACAGCTCCTGGTAGCGGGCGAGTTCGAGCTGGAGCAGGTCCCGGCGCTCGCCGGCGCCGGTGGAACCGGCCCCCTCGGCGTCGATGACGAACTGGGCGAGGGCGGCGAAGCGGGCACTGTCGTCGATGCGGTCGACCACGACCCGCTGCTGCTGCCCGGCGGCGAGGGACACCGCGAGCGGGAAGCCGAGCGCGAGGAGCGTGCCCGCCATCAGGATGACGAGCAGGGGCAGCAGACGTGCGCGCACGGCAGGGTCCCTAGGGGGCGGTGGGGGCGACGAGCCGGTAGCCCACCCCTCGGACGGTCTCGATCAGGGCGGGCATGCGCAGCTTGGAGCGCAGCGAGGCGACGTGGACCTCCAGGGTGCGCCCGGTCCCCTCCCAGCTGGTGCGCCACACCTCGCTGATGATCTGCTCGCGCCGGAAGACGACACCGGGCCGCTGCGCGAGCAGGGCCAGCAGGTCGAACTCCTTGCGCGTGAGGGGTACGTCGATGCCGTCCACGCTGACCCGGCGGGTGGGCAGCTCGATGCTGACGGGGCCGAGGCGGACGGTGGGGGGAGCACCGGTTCCGGTGGCGAGCGCCTCCTCGGAGGCCCCGGTGCGCCGGGCGACGGCGTGGATGCGGGCGAGGAGCTCGCCGGTGTCGTAGGGCTTGACGACGTAGTCGTCGGCTCCCATGTTCAGGCCGTGGATCCGGGAGCGTACGTCGGCCCGCGCGGTGACCATGATGACGGGCGTGGCGGTGCGCTTGCGGATCTTGCCGCACACCTCGTAGCCGTCCTGGTCGGGCAGGCCGAGATCGAGCAGGACCACGCCGAAGGGCGGGGCGCCGGCGGGCAGCAGCGCCTGGAGCGCCTCCTCACCGTTGCGGGCGTGGGTGACCTGGAAGCCGTGCCGGGCGAGGACCGCGGACAGGGCGGCGGCGACGTGGTCGTCGTCCTCGACGAGCAGCAGTCTCATGTCGTCCCCCTTTCCTCATTCTTTCTCGGTCGACCGGTACCCGAATCTCGGCCGTGGTCTCGGTCGGGGGTCACGGTCCTTGCGGTTTCCCGGACCGCGCGGCAGGTCGGTGCCGGACGCACGGCCGCAGAAAAGGCCACCCTGCATCCACGCCGATGCGGAGTCCCACGTCAAGGGGGTTCCGCCGCGGCGGGCCTTCCGTTATGCACCCGGTACGCGCGCATGATCGACCACGCCGGGGCCGCGCACGGAGCGTATCCGTTGGAGGCCGGATCGTTATGCTCAATTCTCCCTCAGATGTGATGACGTTGTGCGCGGGTCGTCACTACTGTCCTCCCAACCGAGGAGGACGGAGCTAGAAGCCGATGAGCGGAGTATCAGTGACCAAGGACGTTCAGGACGCGGCCGGTACCGCGGACGACCTGGTCGTGCTGAGCAACGTCAACAAGCACTTCGGCGCGCTGCACGTGCTTCAGGACATCGATCTGAGCATTGCCCGCGGCGAGGTGGTCGTGGTGATCGGTCCTTCGGGATCGGGCAAGTCCACGCTGTGCCGGACCATCAACCGCCTGGAGACCATCGACTCGGGCACCATCACGCTCGACGGCAAGGAGCTGCCCTCCGAGGGCAAGGAGCTCGCCCGTCTGCGCGCCGACGTCGGCATGGTGTTCCAGTCCTTCAATCTCTTCGCGCACAAGACGGTGCTGGAGAACGTCATGCTGGGCCAGCTGAAGGTCCGCAAGACCGATCAGGCCACGGCCCGCGCGAAGGCGGTGTCCCTGCTGGAGCGGGTCGGCGTCGGCACCCAGGCCGACAAGTACCCGGCCCAGCTCTCCGGCGGCCAGCAGCAGCGCGTGGCCATCGCCCGCGCGCTGGCGATGGAGCCGAAGGTGATGCTCTTCGACGAGCCCACCTCGGCCCTCGACCCGGAGATGATCAACGAGGTGCTGGAGGTCATGCAGCAGCTCGCCCGCGAGGGGATGACCATGGTCGTCGTGACGCACGAGATGGGCTTCGCCCGCTCCGCGGCGAACCGGGTCGTCTTCATGGCCGACGGAAAGATCGTCGAAGAGGCCACCCCCGAGCAGTTCTTCAGCAACCCGCGCAGTGATCGGGCGAAGGACTTCCTGTCGAAGATCCTGCACCACTGAGGTTTACGTCTGGTAGTGATCCGTGTGCGGATCACCGCCGGACGGGTTCCTGTCGGCCGTGCGTGCGCCGCAAGCGTCGCTCGTCGTTCAACAACGTCTCATCCGAGGGAAGTTCACCATGAAGATCTCCAAGGCCGCCGCGGCCGCGGCAGTCGCCGTCGCCCTGTCCCTGACCGCGACCGCGTGTGGCGGCAGCAAGCAGGACGCCGCCTCTGACGGCGGTGCGTCCGGTGGCACCAAGGACAAGATCGTCGTCGGTATCAAGTACGACCAGCCCGGTCTCGGCCTGAAGACCCCGGACGGCAAGTTCACGGGCTTCGACGTCGACGTGGCGACCTACGTCGCCAAGGAGCTCGGCTACCAGCCCGACCAGATCGAGTTCAAGCAGGCCGTCAGCGCCGAGCGCGAGAACCTGCTCTCCAACGGCGACGTCAAGTTCATCGTCGCGACCTACTCGATCAACGACAAGCGCAAGGAGCGGGTCGACTTCGCCGGCCCGTACTTCCTCGCGCACCAGGACCTGCTGGTCCGCGCGGACGACACGAGCATCACCAAGGTCGAGGACCTGAACAAGAAGAAGCTCTGCTCGGTCACCGGCTCCACCTCGGCACAGAACGTCAAGAAGACCCTGGCCCCCGAGGCCGACCTGCTGGAGCAGGGCGGCTACTCCGAGTGCCTCACCGGCCTGGAGAACGGCAAGGTCGACGCCCTCACCACGGACAACTCGATCCTGGCCGGCTATGCCGCGCAGGAGCAGAACAAGGGCAAGTTCAAGCTCGTCGGTCTGAGCATGAGCAACGAGAACTACGGCATCGGCCTGAAGAAGGGCGACAAGGAGCTCCAGACCAAGATCAACGCCGCGCTCAAGAAGATGGTCGAGGACGGCAGCTGGCAGAAGGCGGTGGACGCGAACCTCGGCCCGGCCAACTACAAGAACGAGCCTGCTCCGCAGATCACCGAAGGCAGCTGATTCATCGGTGAGGGACGTCGCCGCCCGCCTGCCTCGGGCGGCGGCGCACCTCACCGGCCATCCTGGGGAGAGCGCAGGGCATCGTGTTCGATTTTCTTGATTCCGGGCAGTACGACGTGCTCGGAGCCTTCTGGGTGACGGTTCAGCTCACCCTCTACTCGGCGGTCGGGTCCCTGATCTGGGGCACCGTCCTGGCGGGAATGCGGGTCAGCCCGGTCCCGCTGCTGCGGGGCTTCGGTACCGCGTACGTCAACCTGGTGCGCAACACTCCGCTGACCTTGCTGGTCATCGGCTGCTCGCTGGGTCTCAGCCAGACCCTCGGGATCGATCTGGGCGGCACCACCTTCAAGGAGACCGGCTTCCGGCTCGCGGTCCTCGGATTGGTCGCCTACACCGGCACCTTCGTCTGCGAGGCCCTGCGCGCCGGCATCAACACCGTGCCCGTCGGCCAGGCCGAGGCGGCCCGCGCACTGGGGCTGAGCTTCTTCCAGGTGCTCACGCTGATCGTGCTCCCCCAGGCCTTCCGGGCGGTCGTCGCACCGCTCGCCAACGTACTGATCGCGCTCACCAAGAACACCACGGTGGCGGCGACCATCGGCGTGGCCGAGGCGGCGCTGCTGATGAAGGAGATGCTGGAGAACGAGGCCCAGGCGGTCTTCGCCGTCTTTGCGGTCTTCGCCCTCGGTTTCGTTCTTCTGACCCTCCCCACCGGTCTGCTGCTGGGCTGGGTGGCCAAGCGAGTGGCGGTGAAGCGATGAGCTCCGTGCTGTACGACACCCCCGGCCCCCGGGCCAAGGTGCGCAACTGGATCTACAGCGGGATCTTCGTCGTCCTGTTCGGTCTCGCCCTGTGGTGGGCGCTGTCCCTCATGGGCGAGAAGGGCCAGCTCGACGCCGACAAGTGGACCCCCTTCGTCACCGACAGCCGGGTCTGGACCACGTACCTGATTCCCGGTCTGGTGGAGACCCTCAAGGCCGGTGCGCTGGCCATGGTGATCGCCCTCCCGCTCGGTGCGGCCCTGGGCATCGGCCGGCTGTCCGACCACGCCGGAGTCCGGGCAGCGGTCGGCGCGTGGGTGGAGTTCTTCCGCGCCATCCCCGTGCTGATGCTGATGCTGTTCAGCAGCGCGCTGTACGCCCCCCAGCTCATGGACGTCCCCTCCGACACCCGGCCGTTCTGGGCCGTGGTCACGGGCCTCGTCCTCTACAACTCGGCCGTCATCGCAGAGATCGTCCGGGCGGGCGTGCTCTCCCTCCCCAAGGGGCAGTCGGAGGCGGCGAAGGCCATCGGCCTGCGCAAGGGCCAGACCATGACCCACGTGCTGCTGCCGCAGGCCGTCACGGCCATGCTGCCGGCGCTGGTCAGCCAGCTGGTCGTGATCCTGAAGGACACCGCGCTCGGCGGCGCCCTGCTCGGCTTCGCGGAACTGCTCTCCATGAACCGGCAGATCGCGGCGAACTACAGCAACACGATCCCGACGATGCTCGTGATCGCCCTGATCTACATCGTGGTGAACTTCACCCTGACCACTCTGGCCTCCTGGCTGGAGAAGCGGCTGCGGGGGTCGAAGAAGAGCACCGGTGCGGTGCTCGGCGCGGAAGAGGTCGACGACCCGGTCCCCGGGGCGAACACCGCGGCCGGAGCCTGACGGCACCCCCGACCGGCAGCCCCCGAGGCCTGACGTCCGGTCAGCCATGGTGCTTATCCAGCGTGGTGCGGCGGAACACATCCGCCGCACCACGCTGCGTTGCGCCCTCGGGTGTCACTTGACGCAGACACCTCCAATGGGTTGCATACGTTCTGTGATCACATACCGGACATCGGGAGCCGCGCCGTGGACCCGGTGATCGTCGTCGGCGCGGGGCCCGTCGGACTGTCCCTGGCCCTGGCGCTCGCGGGCGCGGGCGTGCCCTCCGTCGTGCTCGACGAGCGGCCCGGCAAGGACGAGGTACGGCCGGCCCGCACGGTCGTCCTCCACGCGGACACGGCGGCCATGGCGCACCGGCTGGGCTGCACGACCCTGCGCGACGAGGCGGCGTACTTCGCCGCCTGGCGCACCATGCGGCGCGGCCGGGACGCCCAACGGCTCACCTTCGAGGACCATCCCGCGCCCCTGCACGTCCCTCAGCACGCTCTGGCGCGCGGACTGCGTGATTCCGCGGCCGCGCACCCCCTCGTCCAGCTGGTCTGGGACAGCAAGCTGGACTCCCTGGAACAGGACGACCGGGGCGTCACCGCGCACACCCGGGGCGCCGAGACCACCTGGTGGCGCGGAAGTTACGTGGTCGGCTGCGACGGGGCCCGCTCCACCGTGCGCAAGCTGCTCGGGATCCGCTTCCCGGGCCGTACCGCCGTCGAACGCCACGCCGTGGCCGCGCTGCGCACCGAACTGCCCTGGCCCGGCGAGGCCCTGCTGCACCGCAGCGCGCCGCAGGAGGTCACGTCGCGGCCGCTGCCCGACGGGGTCTGGCGGCTGGACTGGCTGCTCCCGGCGCGCGGCGAGCTCGTCACCCCCGACGCGCTGGTCACCCTGATCCGCGACACCCTCGCGCAGTGGTGCGGCGGTACGACTCCCCCGTACGACCTGCTCGACACCGGCGTGCACACCCTGCACCACCGGCTGGCCCGGCGCTGGCGGGACGGGCGGGCGTTCCTCGCCGGCGATGCCGCGCACCTGCTGGGCGCGCTCGGCACCCAGGGCGTCGAGGAGGGGCTCCGGGACGCCGAGAACCTGGCGTGGAAGCTCTCCCTGGCCTGGCACCAGGGCGCCTCTGCGGCTCTGCTCGACAGCTATGAGGACGAACGGCGCACCGCGGTGGCCGCCCGGCTGCGCGCGGCCGACCAGGCCATGCCGACGCTGCGGACCGGGAGCGGTCTGCGCAACTACCTTCCGGGAGCCTCGCGTTCCGCCGAGTCCCTGCTGACCGACGGCCATCTGGGCCGGGGGCCGCTGGGCGCGGAGCCGGCGTACGCCCCGCCCGTCGCCGTGCGCGAGGTGCCGACGGCCACGGAACCGGGCGGGCCGGTCGCGAACGTCCCGGTCACCGCGCCCGACGGGGCGACGGTGCCGCTGCGGGACCTGCTGGGCCAGGGCCGGCTGCTGGTGGTGCTGGTGGCCCCGGGCACCGGGGTGTGGGACCGGCGCCACTGGATGGGCGCCGGGCTGATGCCCCGCCTGGCCGCCGCGGTCAGCGCCCTGCCCGTCCGCACCGACCTGCTCGTCGCCGACAGCTACCCAGGCGCCCCGGCGCACACCGTGCTCCTCGTGCGACCGGACGGGCATCTGGCGGCGACCTTCGCAGGGGTCCGCCCGGCAGAGCTGTACGAGGCGGCGGACGCCGTCCGGGCCGGTGCTCCCGCCTCCCGGGTACCCGCGGCCTCGAAGCCGCAGACACCCACACCGACACCGACCGTCGTGATCGACTGACCGTGTGCGGGCCGCATCCCGGCCGGGGTCCCACGGCCACCGCGTTCCCCGCCTCCACGGGCCCGCGGGACTCGGGTCGGTCCGGGCGGGGCACTTCGGCGGCCCCACCCCCGAGGAGGTGCGCACGCTCTCGTGGGCGGCGCGGCGCTCCCCGTGTCGTGGGGGTCGCCCGGCGTCCGGCCCGAGGGCTGCGCCCGCCCCGGGCCGCGCGCGGCTCAGTCCCCCGGATACCCGAGGTCGTCGGCGTCCTCGCCCTCCGCTTCCAGTGCGCGGCGGACCACTCTCAGGGCCATGCCTTCCGGGTATCCCTTGCGGGCGAGCATTCCGGCCAGCCGCCGGATCCGCTTCTCCCGCTCCAGGCCCCGGGTGGATCGGAGCTTGCGCTCGACGAGCTCGCGGGCGGTCTGCTCCTCCTGGTCGGAGTCCAGCCGGCCCAGGGCCTCCTCCACGAGGGTGGCGTGCACCCCCTTGGTCCGGAGCTCCTGGGCGAGCGCGCGGCGGGCCAGGCCCCGGCCGCGGTGGCGGGACTCGACCCAGGCTCCGGCGAACGCCGCGTCGTCGATCAGGCCCACTTCCTCGTAACGGGAAAGGACCTGCTGTGACACCTCGTCGGGGATGCCCCGCTTGTGCAGGGCGTCCGCGAGCTGGCGCCGGGTACGCGGGTTCCCCGTGAGCAGGCGCAGGCAGATGGCCCGCGCCTGCTCCTCGGGGGTCTGGGGCGGCAGCTCCTGGCGGCCCTCACCGCCTCCTCGGCTCCTGCCGCCCGCTTCCTGCCCGAGCACGGGTCAGCTCTTGGCCACGGCGGCCTTGGCCGCCGTCTTGGCCTTCGATGCCGGTGCGGGCGCGGCCGCGGCATCGGCGGGGGCGGCGGGTGTGGCAGCGGCCGCGTCGTCGCCGTCCTTGCGGAGGCCCACGCCCAGCTTCTCCTTGATCTTCCGCTCGATCTCGTTCGCGAGGTCCGGGTTGTCCTTGAGGAAGTTGCGGGCGTTCTCCTTGCCCTGGCCGAGCTGGTCGCCCTCGTACGTGTACCAGGCGCCGGCCTTGCGGATGAAGCCGTGCTCCACGCCCATGTCGATCAGGCCGCCCTCGCGGCTGATGCCCTGGCCGTAGAGGATGTCGAACTCGGCCTGCTTGAACGGCGGCGCGACCTTGTTCTTCACGACCTTGCAGCGGGTTCGGTTGCCGACCGCCTCCGTGCCGTCCTTCAGCGTCTCGATGCGGCGGATGTCGATGCGCACCGAGGCGTAGAACTTCAGCGCGCGGCCACCGGTCGTGGTCTCGGGCGAGCCGAACATCACGCCGATCTTCTCGCGGAGCTGGTTGATGAAGATCGCGGTGGTCTTGGACTGGTTGAGGGCACCGGTGATCTTCCGGAGCGCCTGGCTCATCAGGCGGGCCTGCAGACCCACGTGCGAGTCGCCCATCTCGCCCTCGATCTCGGCGCGCGGCACGAGGGCCGCCACGGAGTCGATGACGATCAGGTCGAGGGCACCGGAGCGGACCAGCATGTCCACGATCTCCAGTGCCTGCTCACCGGTGTCCGGCTGCGACAGGATGAGGTTGTCGGTGTCGACGCCGAGGGCCTTGGCGTACTCCGGGTCGAGTGCGTGCTCGGCGTCCACGAAGGCGACGGTGCCACCGGCCTTCTGCGCATTGGCCACGGCGTGGAGGGTCAGGGTCGTCTTACCGGAGGATTCCGGGCCGTAGATCTCGACGACGCGGCCGCGCGGCAGCCCGCCGACGCCCAGGGCGATGTCCAGCGCCGTCGACCCGGTGGAGATGACGTCGATGGGGTCGTTCGGCTTGTCGCCGAGACGCATGACCGCGCCCTTGCCGAATTGCCGTTCAATCTGTGCGAGAGCGGCGTCGAGAGCCTTCTCACGGTCGGTGCCTGCCATGGGTTCCACCCGGTTTGCTTGAGTCGATCGCTTCACGCCATTGACGCTAATGCCTGCCACTGACAATGCGCCTCCACGACCGGTTCGGCTGTGGATAACCCATCAGAATGGATGTTCGATTTTCCTGTCAAGCTCGCCACACCCAGAGCGCTATGCCCTGATTACACAGATATCCTATGGAGTGTGATCGAGTCTGGACGGCCACGACTCCGTAGGCGCCCCGGCCCGGGAAGGCTCGTGCGGCTGTCGCCGGTCATCCTGACCATCGTCATCGCCGGCCTGGCATACAACACTCCGCCGGAGATGGCCTTCAGCCGCCTCCTACCCGCGGCGCCGGCCCTCGCCGCCGCGATGTGGACCGTGCTCCCCACCGTCCTGCTCGGGACCGTCTGCCTCATCCTGATGATCGGCCTCAGCTTCATCTTCCCGGACCTCGGCACGTGGTGGACGTGCGCGGGGATCATCGCGGTCACCGTGGCCGCCGCGTACGGCAGCCACGTCCGGCTCCAGCGGGAGCGCACGCTCTTCCAGGTCAGACTCGTCGCCGACGCGGCGCAGCAGGTGGTCCTCAGCCCCATGCCGCGCCTCCTCGGCAGGATCGAGATCGAATCCCTGTACCTCGCGGCCGCGGCGGAGGCCAGCATCGGCGGGGACTTCTACGAGGTGGCCGACACCCCGCACGGCGTCAGACTGCTCATCGGTGACGTGCGCGGCAAGGGCCTGCCGGCGGTCGGGGCCGCCGCGGCGATCGTCAACGCCTTCCGGGAGGCCGCCTACGGCGAGCCCGACCTGGTCGAGGTCGCCCGCCGGCTGGACGCCAGCAGCACCCGCTACAACGCAGCCTTCCCGCCCGAGGGGCCGATGGAGCGCTTCGCCACCGCCCTGCTCGTCCAGATCCCGCACGAGGGCGGCCGCATCGACGTCCTCAACTGCGGGCACCCCCCGCCACTGCTCCTGAACCGCCGCGGGCTGCGCACCCTCGAATCGACCGCCCCGTCGCCGCTGCTCAGCCTCGCGGACCTGATCGGCGACCGGTACAGCATCGACAGCTTCGACTTCGCCCCCGACGACCTGCTGCTCCTCTACACCGACGGGATCGCCGAGGCCCGTGCCCGCGACGGCGAGTTCTTCCCGCTGGCCACGTGGATGGGCAGCCAGCCCCCGACTCCGCCGCAAGCGCTCCTCAAGGCCCTCCACCGCGACCTCCTGCGCTACAGCAGGGGGCGTCTCGACGACGACATCGCGGCCCTGGCCGTCCGCCTGCGCGGCCCCCTGACCGCGGATCCCCCGTAGGTCGCGCGCCCTCCAGGTCGCCGGCCCACGGTCACGGGGGCGCACGGGGCACGGGGCGCATCGCGCACGGGTCCCCTACGATCGCCGGATGATCGAATTGCTGTATCCGCCCAAGCCCCGACCCGGGGACCGGGTCGCCGTCCTGTCCCCCTCGGCCGGGCTGCCCGGCCTCTTCCCGCTCCCCTACGAGCTGGGGCTGCGCAGGCTCCGTGACGACTTCGGGCTGGAGCCCGTGGAGTACCCGACCACGCGGAAGATGGGCGCGACGCCCGAGGAGCGGGCCGCGGACATCCACGCCGCCTTCGCGGACCCCGACATCAGGGCGGTGATCGCCAGCATCGGCGGCGACGACCAGATCACCGTCCTCCCCCACCTCGACGGCGATCTGCTGCGGGCCAACCCCAAGCCGTTCTTCGGCTACAGCGACAACACCAACCTCCTGCTGTTCCTGCGGAACCTGGGCATCGTCGCCTACCACGGCGCCTCGGTCATGGTCGAGCTCGGCCGACCCGGCGCGATGCACCCGGCCACCGCCGACTCGCTCCGGGCCGCATTGTTCACCTCGGGCGCGTACGAACTCAGCCGGTCCGGCGAGTACGGGGACGTCAACCTGCCCTGGGAGGACCCGCTCAGCCTGGAGTCCGAGCCGCCGATGGCACGCTCCTACGGCTGGACCTGGCACAACGGCGACCGGGTGGTCGAGGGCGCCGGCTGGGGCGGCAACCTGGAGGTCCTCTCCTGGATGATGGCGGCCGACCGTGCGGTACTGCCCGCCGAAGAGTACGCGGGCGACGTGCTCTTCCTGGAGACCTCCGAGGAGATGCCGCGCGCGGAGGAGGTCTACCGGATGCTCCGGAACATGGGCGAGCGCGGACTGCTGCGGCAGTTCCCCGCGCTGCTGATGGGCCGGGCCAAGAGCTGGTCGTTCGAGAACCGGTTCGACGTCGGGCAGAAGGAGCGGTACCGCGAGGAGCAGCGCGAGGCCGTCCTGCGTGCACTGCGGCAGTACGCCCCCGACGTCATGGCCGTCTTCGACGTGGACCTCGGCCATACCGACCCGCAACTCGTGATCCCCGTGGGCGGGCGGATCCGGGTGGACGGACCCGCCCGGCGGATCACCGTCAGCTACTGAGCGGCCCTGCGCCGGGCACGGGCGAGCGTGCGACGCCGAGCGAGTCGGCGGCGAGGGGTTTCGGCGCGCGCTCCTCATAGAAGACGTCGAGTTCCGTGATCACGAACCCGGCGGAGGTCAGCAGGTCGACGGTCGGCCGGGTGAGGTGGCACCCGCCGCAGAGCCGCTTGTTCAGCGGTTCGATCCGCCGCTGCATGCGGCGCACGCGCTCGTCCCCCTGCGGCGCCAGGCCGTGCTCGACGAAGTGCAGGCCGCATCCGGGCTTGAGCACGCGCCGCACCTCGCGCAGGGCGGCCAGCGGATCCGGGATGGTGCACAGCGTCCACGTGGACAGCGCCGCGTCGAAGGTGGCGTCCTCGAAGGGCAGCGACCGGCCGTCCGGACCGGCCCGCCGCACCGGGACCCGGGAGGCCCGTATCCGGTCGGCGGCGAGGCCCCAGGCCACGTCGGAGGGCTCGATCGCGGCCACCCCGGTGACGCCCGGCGGGTAGAAGGGCACGTTGTGGCCGGAGCCGAAACCGATCTCGACGACCTCCCCGGCCAGGCCGGCGCAGACGCGCCGCCTGAGCGGCCGGGCGCCACGCGCCCCGCAGGCGAGGTCGACGATCCGCGGAACGATCCGTTCGGCGTAGAAACCCATCGCATCCTCCCAGTCCGTGGTCCCAGCATGGCACCGGCGGCGCCGGAGCGGCAGCCATGGAGTGACAACCCAGGGTTGACACCCCTTCGACTGTCAACCTAGGGTTGCACCCATGACGAACCCTTCGGTGGAACCCGTTCGCATGACCCATCCGGTACGCCTCGACGACCTGATCGAGGCCATCAACAAGGTCCACACCGACCCCCTGGAGCAGCTCAGCGGCGCCGTCGTCGCCGCCGAGGCCCTCGGGGACGTCGCGGACCACCTCATCGGCCACTTCGTCGACCAGGCCCGCCGCTCGGGCGCCTCCTGGACCGACATCGGCCGCAGCATGGGCGTCACCCGCCAGGCGGCCCAGAAGCGCTTCGTCCCCAAGGCGGACAAGGAGGGCGCCGACGCCCTCGACCCGAACGCGGGCTTCGGCCGCTTCACCCCGCGCGCCCGCAACGTGGTCGTGACCGCGCAGAACGAGGCCCGCGCCGCAGGGAACGCCGAGATCCGCACCGAGCACCTGATCCTGGGCCTGATGGCCGAGGCCGACGGCCTCGCGGGGCTCGTCCTGCGCGCCCAGTCGGTCTCGCCGGACGACGTACGGGCCGCCGCGGCCGCCGCACTCCCGCCGGCCCAGGACGAGATCCCCGCCCTCGTCCCCTTCGACGCCTCGGCGAAGAAGGCCCTGGAGCTGACCTTCCGTGAGGCCCTGCGCCTGGGCCACGACTTCGTCGGCACCGAGCACATCCTGCTCGCGCTCCTGGAGCTGGAGAACGGCGAGGGCCTGCTGAGCGGCCTCGGCCTGGACAAGGCAGCTGCGGAGGCGAGCGTCAGCGAAGCCCTGGCAGTCGTACTCCGCGACGCGGACGGGACGTAGAGGAGTCCGCGTCCCGCGTCAGCTCGTAGCGCCTGACGTAGGCGCCGAGGAAGGCCTGCAGCGTGGCGACGGCCGGGATGGCGATCAGCGCCCCGACCGCGCCCAGCAGGGCGGTGCCCGCGATGACCGATCCGAAGGCCACCGCCGGATGGATGTCGACGGTCTTCGACGTCAGCTTCGGCTGGAGCATGTAGTTCTCGAACTGCTGGTAGATCACCACGAAGGCGAGGACGTACAGCGCGTACCAGGGGTCGACGGTGAAGGCGAGCAGGACCGGCAGCGCGCCCGCGAGGTAGGTGCCGATGGTGGGGACGAACTGCGAGACCAGCCCCACCCACACGGCGAGCGCGGGCGCGTACGGCACCCCCAGGACGGCCAGCACGATGTAGGTCACGACGCCCGAGATCAGTGCCATCAGCCCGCGCGAGTAGAGGTAGCCACCGGTCTTGGCCACGGCGATCTCCCAGGCCCGCAGCACCTCCGCCTGCTTCGCCGGCGGCAGTACGGAGCACAGCGCGCGCCGCAGCCGCGGTCCGTCGGCGGCGAAGTAGAAGGAGAACAGGCCGATCGTCAGCAGCTTGAAGAGCCCGCCGAGCACGGTGGCGGACACGTCGAGCACGCCGGACGCACTGTTCTGCACGTACTTGCGCAGCCAGTCGGAGCGCAGCACGCTCTCCTGGATCTCCAGCCGGGACAGATCGGTGTGGACGGTGGAGTTGATGAAGTTGATCACCGAGTCGAGGTAGCCCGGGAAGCCCTCCACCATGGCGACGATCTGCCCTGCGAGCAGGGAGCCGAGCAGCGCGAGGAACCCGACGGACACGACGAACACCGCGGTGAACACCAGGAAGGTGGCGAACCCGCGGCGCATGCCGCCGGCCGCCATCCTGGCGACGGCGGGTTCGATCGCGAGCGCGAGGAAGAACGCGATCAGGATGTTGACGAGCAGCCCGGTCAGCTGGTGGAAGGCCCAGCTGCCGAGCTGGAAGCAGGCGACGAGGCCCAGGACCAGGACCACGGCGCGCGGCAGCCAGCGCGGCATGCGCCCGTCTCCCCCGGCCGGTGGCCCGCCCGGGCCGGCAGGACCCTGCGGCGGGACCGGATCGGCGGGCCGGGCCGCCCCGCTGCCCGCCGGCCCCGCGCCCGCCGCCGGGTCCGGATCCGTTCCGGAGGCGACCGGTGCGGCGCCGGGATCGGCTGCCCGGGGCGGGGGCAGCGCGCCCTGGACGGCTGCGGGCTGGTCGGTCGTGTCTTCGGTGGCTCCCACGCCGCCCAGTCTGTCCCACCAGCGGCCCGTACGGCGAAAGGCGCTGCCCTCCCGCCCGGCCGCCGCAGGGCGTCAGCGCAGCGAGGCCGGCACGTCCATCGCCGAACACACCGCGCGCCACACGTCCTTGGTCTCCCAGCCCGCCTCCAGGGCCTGGTGGACGGTCAGGCCGCCCAGCTCCGCCATGACGTGGTCCCGCGCGAAGGAGTCGGCGTAGCCGGCGCCGAAGTGCTCGGCCATCCGCTCCCAGAAAATCGTCAACCGCATGCCCCCAGTATCCCGCCCCGGGAGAGTGCACCGGCGGCGTTCGCGCCACGCCCCTCCGCGATCGCGCCCTACGTTGCACGCATGCCCGGAGACGAAGCTTCCCCACAAAGCCCGCGATCCCCGCGATCCCCACAGGCCGCACACCCCACACCGGCCATGCCCCCCACGCAGTCCCCTCCGCCCGCGTCGGACCCGCAGCCCGCTCTGGCCCGAGCCGAGCGCTTCATGTGGCTCACGGCCCGCGTCCTGGAACAACGGCGCTTCGCGTTCCACTTCCTCGGCGGGGACGCCGACGCGGTGGACACCGCGCTCGGCTCGTACCTCAACCCCGACGGCGGCTACGGCCACGCGCTCGATCCGGATCTGCGCGGCCCGATCAGCCAGCCCCTGCACACGGCGCACGCGCTGCGGGTGCTGGACAGCCTGGGACGCTGCGGCGGACAGCGCATCGAGCGGCTCTGCCGCCACCTGACCGGGGTCTCCACCCCGGAGGGCGCCCTTCCGGTGGTCTTTCCGGCCCGCCCCGGCTACCCCGCCGCCCCCTACCACCCGGTGTACGACGAACCGCCGGGCGAGCTGCTGACCACCGGCCCGGTCGTCGGCCTGCTGCACCGCAACCGCGTCTGGCACGCCTGGCTCTTCCGGGCCACGGACTTCTGCTGGGACCGGGTCGAGAACCTGCACCGCTCGCATCCGTACGAGGTGCAGAGCGCCGTGGCCTTCCTCGACGGAGTCCCCGACCGGTCCCGCGCCGCAGCCGCCGCGGACCGGCTGGGACGGCTGGCGCGCGAGCAGCGACTGGTCGTCCTCGACCCGCGGCGGCGGGCCGAGTTCCCGCCGGCTCCGGGCTACGCGCCGGGCGAGCAGCTGTTCCCGCACGACTTCGCGCGGCGGCCCGGGTCACTGGCCCGCGGCTGGTTCACCGACGAGGAGATGCGCCGCTCGCTGGACTTCCTCGCCGCCGGACAGCAGCAGGACGGCGGCTGGCCGGTCCGCCGCGAGGCCTGGGCGCCGGGGAGTTCCCTGGAGCGGCGGCCGATCGCGACGCTGGAGGCCCTGCTGACCCTGCGGGCCTACGGGCGCCTTCCGGCTCGGGTCAGCCTCCCAGGGCCCGTACCCCCGCGGTAACGGCGACGGCGGCCGCCACCACGACCAGGAACGGGGCCCGCAGCAGCAGCGCGATGCCCGCGGCGGCCAGCCCGGCGGCGCGGGCGTCGACGACCAGGGCGGACCCGGTGCTGAAGGTCTGTTGGGCCGTGAGCGCGGCGAGCAGCGCGACCGGCAGCAGCGCGGCCAGACGGCGCACCAGGGGCCGCTCCAGCGCCCCGGCGGGGACCAGCAGCCCCGCGTACTTCACGGCGTAGCAGCCGACGACGGTGAGCCCGATGGCGATCCAGACGTTCACGAACGGCGTCCCTTCATCCAGAGCACGGCGGGGGCGGCCAGGGCCGCGATCAGTACCGGCACACCGGCGGGCAGCACGGGCAGGAATCCCAACCCGAGGACGAGCGCGAGGGCGGCGACCGCACGCTCGGTGGCCGTCCTCAGCATCGGTGCGAGCAGGGCCAGGAACACGGCGGGTCCGGCGGCGTCCAGCCCCCAGGCACGGGTGTCGCCGATCGCCTCGGCGCCCAGCGCGCCGAGCAGGGTGGTGAGGTTCCACAGCGCGTAGAGGGTGAGCCCGGTGACGGTGAAGCCCAGCCGGGCCGATTTCCGGTCGGGCTGGGCCAGCGCCACGGCGGTGGTCTCGTCGATCACCCAGTGCGCGGCGAGGGGCCGTACGGCCCGGGGCAGCCGGAGCAGCTGCGACAGCCGCAGCCCGTAGAAGGCGTTCCGGGTACCGAGGAAGAAGGCCCCGGCGGCGGCCGTGAACGGGTTGCCTCCCGCGGCCAGGGCCCCGACCAGGGCGAACTGCGAGGCCCCGGTGAACACGAGCAGGCTCAGCACGCAGGCCTGCAGGGTGCTGATGCCGGCTCCGGCCGCCGTCACGCCGAAGGCGAACCCGGATAGGCCGACGGCGACCCCCACCCCGAGCGCGTCCCGTACGACCGCGGCCCGCGGCCGCCCGCCGGGGGCTGCTGTCTCCCTTATTTCTGGCTCTGTGACCAGCTGTTTCTCTCCCACGCCCCGAAACTACGCGGGCCCGGCGGGATGGGTCTTGTACGTTCTTGCGCGCGACCGGCGCGGCGCCCCGGGTTACGCCCCCGGCCGGACCCGCTCCCGACGGTAGGCGCCCGGCGGGACCCCCACGATGCGGGTGAAGTGGCGGTTCAGGTGGGGCTGGTCCGTGAAGCCGACGGCCACCGCCGCCTCCGCCGGCGGGGTGCCGGCGTCGAGGAGCCGCCGCGCCCGCCGGACCCTGGCGTCGGTCAGCCAGGTGTGCGGCGGCATCCCGTACCGGTCCCGGAAGGCCCGCAGCAGGGCGAACGGGCTCGTGCCCAGTTCCGCGGCGAGCTGTTCCAGGGACGGCGGGTCGGCGAGGCGTTCCTCCAGCACGGCCCGGGCCGCCGCCGCGTCGGCGCCGCCCGAGGCTCGGGGCGTACGGGCCGGCAGGGGTCCCGCGTACCGGGTCAGCATCCGGGCGACGACACCCCGCAGAAGGCTGTCGGCGGCCAGCGCGTTCCCGGCTTCGGCGGCCCGGTGCACCTCGGTGATCGTGCGCGAGGCCTGCGGGTCGGCGACGACGTCCGCGGTGAAGCCGGGGGTGCCACGCAGGGTGCCGACCTCGGCGGCGACCTCGGCGATCAGGGCGCGGGAGGGGTAGAGGGTGGCGTACGCCCACCCCTCGGGCGCACCGGCGCGCGCCGTGTGGGGCACCTCCGGGTTGATCAGGACCACGCTGCCCGGTCCGGCGCGCACGACGTGGCCGGGCAGGCCGACCTCCTCGATGCCGCCGGTGACGGCCGCGATGACGTAGCCGTCGTGCGCGTGGCGCGGGAACGTGTGGCGGACGTAGCGGGCGCGCAGCAGGTCCAGGCCGGGCAGTTCCTCGTACTGCCAGTGCCGTGCCCACTCCCGGTGGCCGTCCGCCGTCCCCATCCCCCCATTCTGCGCCCCGCCGCCGGCGCGTGTTTACCCAGGTCCGGGGCGTTGTCAGTGGCCGGGTGCACGATGGGGGCATGGCAGGCGCTGCGCTCGACTCGTTCTCCCCCGCGACCCGCTCGTGGTTCACGGGCGCCTTCGTCGAGCCCACCGGTGCGCAGGAGGGCGCCTGGCGGGCGATCGGGGCGGGCTCGGATGTGCTGGTGGTGGCGCCCACCGGCTCGGGGAAGACGCTGGCCGCGTTCCTCGCCGCCCTGGACCGGCTCGCCTCGACCCCGCCCCCCGCCGACTCGAAGAAGCGCTGCCGGGTGCTGTACGTGTCGCCCCTGAAGGCCCTCGCGGTCGACGTCGAGCGGAATCTGCGCAGTCCGCTGACCGGGATCCGGCAGGAGTCAGTGCGCCTCGGGCTGCCGGAGCCGGACATCCGGGTGGGGATCCGCTCGGGGGACACCCCGGCGGCGGAGCGGCGGGCGCTGGCCACGCGGCCGCCGGACATCCTCATCACCACGCCGGAGTCGCTGTTCCTGATGCTGACCTCGGCGGCGCGCGAGGCGCTGACCGGGATCGAGACGGTCATCGTGGACGAGGTGCACGCCGTCGCCGGGACCAAACGCGGCGCGCACCTCGCGGTGTCCCTGGAGCGGCTGGACGAGCTGCTGCCCCGCCCGGCGCGCCGGATCGGGCTGTCGGCGACGGTCCGCCCGGTGGACGAGGTGGCCCGTTACCTCGCGCCGCGCGGCACGGTGGAGATCGTCCAGCCGCCGTCGGCGAAGGAGTTCGACCTGTCGGTGGTCGTACCGGTCCAGGACATGGGCGAGTTGGGCGGCTCCCCCGCGTCGGAGGGCCGGGAGGGCGGGGACGCGCCGTCGATCTGGCCCCATGTGGAGGAGCGGATCGCGGACCTGGTGCAGGCGCACCGGTCGACGATCGTGTTCGCCAACTCCCGCCGCCTCGCCGAGCGGCTGTGCAACCGGCTCAACGAGATCGCGTACGAACGGGCCGTCGGCGAGAAGCTGCCCGAGCACTCCTCGCCGGCCGAGGTCATGGCCCAGTCGGGTGCGGCCCTGGGTGCCCCGCCGCTGCTGGCCCGGGCGCACCACGGCTCGGTGTCCAAGGAACAGCGGGCGCTGGTCGAGGAGGACCTGAAGGCGGGCCGGCTGCCGGCCGTGGTCGCCACCTCCAGCCTGGAGCTGGGCATCGACATGGGTGCGGTGGACCTGGTGGTGCAGGTGGAGTCCCCGCCCTCGGTGGCGTCCGGGCTCCAGCGGGTGGGCCGGGCCGGGCACCAGGTGGGCGCGGTCTCCACCGGGGTGGTCTTCCCCAAGTACCGGGGCGACCTGGTCCAGGCGGCGGTGGTCACCGAGCGGATGCGGACCGGGGCGATCGAGTCCCTGCGCATCCCCTCCAACCCCCTCGACGTGCTGGCGCAGCAGCTGGTCGCCATGGTCGCGATGGACACCTGGCAGCTGGACGACCTCCTCGCGCTGGTCCGTCGGGCGGCGCCGTTCGCGGCGCTTCCGGAATCGGCGTTCACGGCGGTGCTCGACATGCTGGCCGGCCGCTATCCGTCGGACGCGTTCGCCGAGCTGAGGCCGCGCGTGGTCTGGGACCGGGTGGCGGGGACCGTCACCGGCCGACCGGGAGCCCAGCGCCTGGCGGTCACCTCCGGCGGCACCATCCCCGACCGCGGGCTCTTCGGGGTCTTCCTGGCCGGCTCGGACCCCAAGAAGGGCGGCGGGCGGGTCGGCGAGCTCGACGAGGAGATGGTCTACGAGTCCCGTGTCGGAGACGTCTTCACGCTGGGCACCACCTCCTGGCGGATCGAAGACATCACCCGCGACCGGGTCCTGGTGACGCCCGCCCCCGGGGTGCCGGGCAGGCTGCCGTTCTGGAAGGGGGACCAGCTGGGCCGCCCGCTGGAACTGGGCCGCGCGGTGGGCGCGTTCCTGCGCGAGCTCGGCGCCCTCGGCGCGGAGGACGCCCGGCTGCGGCTGGTGGCGGCCGGCCTGGACGCCTGGGCCGCGGAGAACGTGCTGGCGTACCTCGCCGAGCAGCGCGCGGCCTGCGGCCACGTCCCCGACGACCGGACGATCGTGGTGGAGCGGTTCCGCGACGAGCTGGGCGACTGGCGGGTCGTGATCCATTCGCCGTTCGGCGCGCAGGTGCACGCCCCGTGGGCGCTGGCGCTGAGTGCCCGCCTGGCCGAGAAGTACGGCATGGACGCGCAGGTCATGCACGCCGACGACGGCATCGTGCTCCGCCTGCCGGACGCGGACCTGCTGTCCATGGATCTGCTGGACCACGACCCCGCGGGCCCGCCCGCCTTCGAGTTCGACGACGAGCAGGCGCCGCTGGGCGCGGCCGACGTCGCCTTCGACCACGGTGACGTCCACCAGATCGTCACCGACCAGGTGGGCGGATCGGCGCTGTTCGCCTCCCGGTTCCGCGAGTGCGCGGCCCGCGCCCTGCTGCTGCCGCGCCGCAGTCCCGGCCGTCGCACCCCACTGTGGCAGCAGCGTCAGCGCGCTTCGCAACTGCTCCAGGTGGCCTCGGAGTTCGGTTCCTTCCCGATCGTGCTGGAAGCCGTACGCGAATGCCTCCAGGACGTCTTCGACGTCCCGGGCCTGACCGAGCTGATGGGCGACATCGAAGCGCGCCGGGTCCGGCTGGTCGAGGTCACCACCCCGGAACCGTCCCCCTTCGCCCGCTCCCTCCTCTTCGGCTACGTGGCCCAGTTCCTCTACGAGGGCGACTCCCCACTGGCCGAACGCAGGGCGGCCGCGCTGTCGCTGGACTCGCGGCTGCTGGCCGAACTGCTCGGGCAGGCGGAGCTGCGCGAGCTCCTCGACGCGCAGGTGCTGGAGGAGCTGGAGCGCGAGCTCCAGTGGCTCACCGAGGACCGGCGGGCCAAGGACGCCGAGTCGGTGGCCGACCTGCTGCGTCTGCTCGGCCCGCTGACGCAGGACCAGCTGGCGGCGCGCGGGGCGGAGCCTGCCTGGGCGCAGGAGCTCGCCGCGGCCCGCCGCGCCATCCGGGTGCGGATCGGCGGCGCGGACCACTGGGCGGCGGTCGAGGACGCGGGCCGGCTGCGAGACGCCCTGGGCACCGCGCTGCCGGTCGGTGTCCCGGAGGCGTTCACCGAGCCGGTCAAGGACCCGCTGGGAGACCTCCTGGCCCGATACGCCCGCACCCACGGGCCGTTCACCACGGCCGCCGCGGCCTCCGCGTTCGGTCTGGGCGCGGCGGTGACCGAGGGTGCCCTGAACCGTCTCGCGGCTGCGGGGCGGGTGGTGCAGGGTGAGTTCCATCCGGCGGGCATCGGCCGGGAGTGGTGCGACACGACGGTGCTGCGCAGGCTCCGCCGCCGCTCGCTCGCCGCGCTCCGCCAGGAGCTGGAACCGGTCCCTCCGGCATCGCTGGCCACCTTCCTGCCTCAGTGGCAGCATCTGGGGGGAGCGCTGCGCGGCCTCGACGGCCTGGCCCGGGCGGTCGAGCAGCTCCAGGGCGCCCCGGTGCCGGCCTCCGCACTGGAGCGGCTGATCCTGCCCTCCCGGGTGGCCGGCTACTCCCCCGCCCTGTTGGACGAACTGACCACCACCGGCGAGGTGGTCTGGGCGGGAGCGGGAGCTCTCCCGGGCAAGGATGGCTGGGTGTCGCTCTACCTGGCGGACGCCGCACCGCTGCTCCTACCGCCGCCACACCCACTGGACCCGAGCCCCCTCCAGCAGGCGGTCCTGACGGCCCTCTCCGGCGGGTACGGTCTGTTCTTCCGGCAGATCTCGCAGGCGGTACGCGCCGAGTTCCCCGAGGTGTCGGACATCGCGCTGTCGGAGGCGGTGTGGGACCTGGCCTGGTCGGGCCGGCTCACCAACGACACCCTCGCCCCGCTGCGCTCGCTGCTCGGGTCGGGCCGCACGGCGGGCTCCACCGCCCACCGGGCGCGGCGCACGGTGCCGCGCGGCCGGTACGGCACGCTGAGCGCGACGGTGTCCCGCACCGGCCCTCCCACGGTCTCCGGGCGCTGGTCGCTGCTGCCGTCCCCCGCGCCCGACCCGACCCACCGCGCCCACGCCCTGGCCCGCACCCTGCTGGACCGGCACGGGGTGGTGACTCGGGGCGCGGTGGCGGCGGAGGGCGTGGAGGGGGGCTTCAGCGCGGTCTACCGCGTGCTGTCGGCCTTCGAGGACAGCGGCCGGGCCCGTCGGGGCTATGTGGTCGAGGGACTGGGCGCGGCCCAGTTCGCGATGGACGGCGCGGTCGACCGGCTCCGGGCCGCCGAGCGGACCCCTCCCCCGCTGGCGGCGGTGGTGCTGGCCGCCGCCGACCCGGCCAACGCCTACGGCGCGGCCCTACCGTGGCCCGAGCCCCCGGCGGGCGCGACCCACAAGCCGGGCCGCAAGGCGGGCTCCCTGGTGGTTCTGGTGGACGGGGAGCTCACGCTCTACCTGGAGCGGGGCGGCAGGACCCTGCTGGCCTGGGCCGGCCCGGAGGATCCGCGGCTGACCGCGGCGGTCGCCGTCCTCGCCGCCGGCTGCCGTGCGGGCACCCTGCCGGCGCTGACGGTGGAACGGATCAACACCGCGGCCGCGCTCACCTCGCCGCTCGGGCCTCCGCTCGAAGCGGCCGGGTTCCACGCCACACCCCGGGGACTGCGCCTACGGCAGTGATCAGCGCATCACCTTGACGCCGAAGCGGGCCCCGCCGAGCGCGAACTGGATGGCGCTGTGCATGTGGGCGTACATTTCCATGCCTCGGGAGCTCACCATCGGACCGAGGTCGAGGACGTCCTGCCAGCCATAGGACCGCAGCAGGCTGGTGACCTCCGCCTTTGCCTCGGGGTTCTCGCCCGCGATGAACATGGTGTGGTCGCCGCCCGCCACGGCCCGCGGATCCACGACGGTCTCCTGCTCATGGGTGACGCCCGCCTTGACCACCCGGGTCTTCGGCAGCGCGCGCTGGATCCGCTCTCCCAGGCTGTCGTGGTCGACCGGATCCAGGGCGGGCATCACCCCCCAGGGGGTGGGCCAGGGGTGGGCCTGCTCGGGGTTGTAGACGAACGGGACGGCGTAGTCCATCAGGGTCTTGCCCGCCAGGTGCTCCGCGATGCCGGTGAGCACTCCGACGGAGCTGGCCCCGTCGATCCCGTTGATGACGAAGTCGGCGGCCGCGGCGGCGTCGCCGAAGGTGCGCAGCTCGATGCCGGGGTAGTCGGCGAGCCACTGGCCGAAGGGTTCGACACCCATGAAGTCGGGCTCGGTGCGGCCCAAGGTCACCTGGGAGTCGCGGGTGCCGACGTACACCTCGTGCCCGAGGCCGAGCAGCTTGGCGGCGTGCGCGCGCCCGCCCGCGCCGGTTCCGAGGACTGCGATCTTCATCGTGTTGCTCCGTTTCTGGGTGGTGTCGTCCCCCGGGAAGGAGCCTGACCACCGCGACCGGGAAAGCCTGCAGAACCCGCCGACACGGCCGGAACCGGTGGGAGCGCATCGCCGGGGTGGCCGAGGGACCGCCGGGCGCCGGCCCGGGCCCCGGGTCGGCGGCCCGCCCGGGGGACAATGGGTGCATGCCCGAAGGCGACAGCATCCGGCGCGCGGCGACCCGCTTGCACGCGGTCCTGGCAGGCCGTGAGCTGACCCGGAGCGACCTGCGCGTCCCCCGCTTCGCCACGGCGGACCTCACCGGCCGCGTCACTCTCGACGTCACCCCGCGCGGCAAGCACCTCCTCACCCGCTTCGAAGGCGGGCTCACCCTGCACAGCCATCTCCGCATGGACGGTGCCTGGCACGTCTTCGCCGCCGGCGAGACGTGGCGCGGCGGCCCCGCCCACGAGATCCGCTGCGTCCTCGGCACGGCCGGGCACACGGCCGTGGGCTACCGCCTCCCCGTCCTGGAGCTGATCCGCACCGCCGAGGAGGACCGTGCCGTGGGCCACCTGGGCCCCGACATCCTCGGGCCGGACTGGGATCCCGGCCGTGCTGCCGCCAACCTCCTGGCCGCCCCGGAGCGCCCGCTCGGCGAAGCCCTCCTCGACCAGCGCAACCTCGCCGGGATCGGCAACATCTACAAGGCCGAGCTCTGCTTCCTGGCCCAGGTCACCCCCTGGACCCCGGTCGGCGAGCTTCCCGAGGCCAAGCTGCCCCGAATCGCCGCCGCCGCCCACCGGCTCCTGGCGGCGAACACCGGCGACCGGCCCGGACACCGCAACACCACCGGCATCCGCCGCCCCGGCCAGGATCTCTTCGTCTACGGCCGCGCCCACCGGCCCTGCCTGCGCTGTGGCACTCCCGTCCGCGAGGCCCCCCCAGGACGGCCGTCCCACCTACTGGTGCCCCCGCTGCCAGCCGGGGCCCGCTCCCGGCGCGGCACCCGGTCCTGGCCGGCCGATGGAGCACGATGATTGACGCCCCATCAGATGCGGTCGTACCGTCCCCCCATGCCCACACCGCCCGTGCCCACCGCCCCGTACGACCTCACCGGCCGCACCGCGCTGGTCACCGGAGCCGCCAGCGGCATCGGCCGCGCCACCGCCGTCCTGCTCGCCGCGGCCGGCGCCCATGTGCACTGCGCGGACCGTGACGCCCAGGGGCTGGGCGGGACCGCCGCCCTGATCACCGAGGCCGGCGGCCGGGCCACCGCCCACCCGCTCGACGTCACCGACCGGGCTTCGCTCCGGGCGGCCGTCAGTGCGGCGGGCCCGCTCGACATCGCCGCCGCGATCGCCGGGATCATGCACACCAGCAGCGTCCTGGAGACGGCCGACGAGGACCTCGACCGAGTCCTGGAGGTCAACTTCAAGGGAGTCCTGCGCACCTGCCAGGAGGCCGCCCGTTCCATGATCGCGGCGGGCCGCCCGGGATCGATCGTCACCATGGCCTCCGGTGCCGTGGACGCCGCCCAGCCCGGCCTGCTCTGCTACAGCGCCGCCAAGGCCGCGGTGGTCCAGCTCACCCGGACCCTCGCCACCGAGGCCGGCCCGCACGGCATACGGGTCAACGCCGTCGCCCCCGGCTGGATTCGCACCCCGATGACCGGCCGCCACGGCCCCGGGGTTCAGGAACAGACCGAGGCAGCCATGATCCGCATGTCCCCGCTGCGCCGGGTCGGCGAGCCGGAGGACATCGCCCGGGCGGTGCTCTACCTGGCCTCGGAGGCCTCGTCTTTCGTCACGGGCCAGATCCTGCGTCCGAACGGCGGAGTATCGATGCCGTGGTAGCCGGGCCGGCCCCCGCGGCTGCGTCGCCACCATCCCGGCCGCCGCTGCGCCGGGCCCGGCGCAGCGGCGCCGGAACACAGTGCACCGGCAACAGGCCCAGCCCCCAGCCGCCGACCGCCACCGCGCCCTCCACAGCCCCCGACGCACCGGGTGCCAGGACCAGCCGCAGCACGGCCCACCACCACAGAGCCCCCGCCGTCAGCGCCAGGGCCGCCAGGACGGGGACGCGCGACACGGCGGGTATCCGACGCAGTGACGTCCGCACTGCCACCTCCAGGGGCCGGGACCCGGACGGCCCCATGGTCTCGCACCCCCATTGCTCCCGCACCCAGAACGGCCGGGAGCCCCGGCCGGTGCTCCACGCACCGGCCGGGGCTCCGGCCAAGCTCGAACACGCACGTGCTCGCTCAGGCGGCTACTACATTCACCGCTTCCGCAGGCGCCTTGATGGTCACCCGCTCCGGACCCGCGACCGAAGCCATCGAGACCGAATTGAGCATCGGGCGGACCGGTACGGTGACCGGTTCGCTTGCCGCGGTCGACTGTGCCAGCTCGGCGAGCGACAGCTCGTCACTCACTTCGCGCATCAGCTCGGACATCCGTACGTCCAACGCGTCGCAGATCGCGGAGAGCAGCTCGGAGGATGCCTCCTTCTGCCCCCGCTCCACCTCGGAGAGATAGCCGAGCGAAACTCGGGCCGACGAGGAGACTTCGCGCAGAGTACGGCCCTGGCGCTGGCGCTGCCGACGCAGCACGTCACCCAGCAGGCGACGGAGCAGAATCATCGGTGGCTCCCTCCTCTGACCGTGTAGCCGCATCCTTCACGCCCCACCGTACCGCCTCGCGCCGCGGCCGTGCGGGGAGCGATGTCGTGTTCACTCAGGGCTGCAAACATCAAATCCCCCCGTTCTGTTCCGTATCCTGCCCCCGCGCATTCTCACGGAGTTCGTCCGAGAGAAGCTCGAGCACTGTCCGTGCACTCTCCCTACGGATTTCCGCCCGGGAGCCGTTCAACCTCAGACGGACCGTTTTCCTGCTCCCCGGACCGTCCACGGCGACGAAAACCGTGCCCACCGGCTGCCCGTCCTGCGGCTCGGGGCCGGCCACCCCGGTCGTCGCGATCCCCCAGGACGCGCCCATCACCCGGCGCACACCGGCCGCCATCTCGGCAGCCACCTGGGCGTTCACCGCACCCTCGGCCGCCAGCAGGGCCGCGTCCACGCCCAGGACCCGGTGCTTGATCTCCGTGGCGTACGCCGTGACCGAACCGCGGAAGGACCGGGAGGCGCCCGGGACGGCCGTGAACTCGGCCGCGACCACCCCACCGGTCAGGGATTCCGCGACGGCGACCGTCTGGTCACTCTCCGCGAGGAGCTGGAGCGCGTACGCAGCGGCCGTGCGCCCCCCGCTCGCTCCCGCGCGCCCCTGCGCCACGGGAGCATCCCCCGCCCCGTCGGTCACCGCGCGGCCCGCTCCGCAGCGAGACCCTGGCGACGGAGCACGATCGCCTGGCGGATGTAGTCCAATCCGGTGACGACGGTCAGCACGACCGCGATCGCCATCACCCAGAAGCGCATCGTCGCCAGCGCGCCGGTCAGTGCGAGGACGTACATGCCCACGGCAGTGCCCTGGGCCAGCGTCTTCAGCTTGCCGCCGCGGCTGGCCGGAATGACCCCGTACCGGATGACCCAGAAGCGCAGCAGCGTGATCCCGAGCTCCCGTCCGAGGATCACCCCGGTCACCCACCATGGGAGGTCGCCCAGCCAGGAGAGGCAGATCAGCGCCGACCCCATGATCGCCTTGTCGGCGATGGGGTCGGCGATCTTGCCGAAGTCCGTGACCAGGTTGTACGTACGGGCCAGGTGCCCGTCGAAGATGTCCGTGATCATCGCGACGGCGAACGCCGCCCAGGCCCAGGCCCGCCACGCCGGGTCGTAGCCGCCGTCGGCGAGCAGCAGCAGGACGAATCCCGGCACCAGCACGAGCCGGATCATCGTCAGGATGTTGGCGATGTTCCACAGGCTGGCCTGATCGACCGCCGCGGCCCCCAGCTTCGCGCCGGGGACCGGCCGGCGGCCGGTCCCGCCCGCCGCAGATGCCGGGACACCGGTCATCCGGCCGCCTCCTCGAAGTCCAGGTCCAGGGGCTCGGCCACGAGGTCCACTCCCAGGCTGCCGACCACCTTCGCCGTGACGATACGCCCGGGAACCAGGCCCGTGCCGTCCGTGAAGACGACCTGGCCGTCGGTTTCGGGGGCCTGATGCGCGGCGCGCCCGTAGGCGCCCTCGCCGTCCTCCGCCTCGTCGAACGGAACGACCGTCTCCACGAGCACTTCCAGGGTCTCGCCGATCCGCTCCTCCGCACGCTGGGCGGTGAGCTCCTCGGCGAGCCGCTGCATGTGCGCCAGGCGCTCGGCGATCGTGTCCTCGTCCAGCTTGTTCTCGTAGGTGACGGCCTCGGTGCCGTCCTCGTCGGAGTAGCCGAAGACGCCGATCGCATCGAGGCGGGCGTGGGTGAGGAAACGCTCCAGCTCGGCGAAGTCGGCTTCCGTCTCGCCGGGGAAGCCGACGATGAAGTTGGATCGGACGCCGGCCTGCGGAGCCTTGGAGCGGATGGTGTCGAGCAGCTCCAGGAAGCGGTCGGTGTCACCGAAGCGGCGCATCGCGCGCAGCACGTCGGGGGCCGAGTGCTGGAAGGACAAGTCGAAGTACGGCGCGACCTTGGGCGTCGAGGTCAGCACGTCGATCAGGCCCGGGCGCATCTCGGCGGGCTGCAGGTAGCTGACCCGGACACGCTCGATCCCGTCGACGGCGGCGAGCTCGGGCAGCAGGGTCTCCAGCAGCCGGATGTCGCCGAGGTCCTTGCCGTACGAGGTGTTGTTCTCGGAGACCAGCATGATCTCCTTGACGCCCTGCTCGGCGAGCCAGCGGGTCTCGCCCAGCACGTCGCCGGGGCGGCGGGAGATGAAGGACCCGCGGAAGGACGGGATGGCACAGAAGGAGCAGCGCCGGTCACAGCCGGAGGCCAGCTTGACCGAGGCCACCGGGCTCTTGCCCAGGCGGCGGCGCAGCGGGGCGCGCGGGCCGGAGGCGGGAGCGACACCCTCGGGCAGGTCCGCGGGGGCCTCGGCGGGCTCCTCGGCGGGCGCCTGGGCGTGCCCGGGGAGGGCGACGTCGGCGGCCTGGCGCGCGGCGGGGCTGATCGGCAGCAGCTGGCGGCGGTCGCGCGGGGTGTGGGCTTCGACACTGCCCCCGCTGAGGATGACCTGGAGGCGGTTGGAGATGTCGGCGTAGTCGTCGAAGCCGAGGACCCCGTCGGCCTCGGGAAGGGCCTCGGCGAGCTCCTTGCCGTAGCGCTCGGCCATGCAGCCGACCGCGACGACGGCCTGGGTCTTGCCGTGATCCTTGAGATCGTTGGCTTCCAGCAGGGCGTCTACGGAGTCCTTCTTGGCGGCTTCGACGAAGCCACAGGTGTTGACGACGGCTACGTCCGCTTCGGCGGCGTCCTCGACGAGCTCCCAGCCATCCGCCGCCAAGCGGCCTGCGAGCTCCTCCGAGTCCACCTCGTTACGGGCGCAGCCAAGAGTGACAAGGGCGACGGTACGGCGTTCGGGCATGGACTCAAGACTACTTCGTCCCGGCGCCGGCCCCCGCCGCGCGTCCCCGCACATCAAGATCCCCGGGGTGCGCGGAGCGCCCCGGGGATCTCGGTCCTCGCCCGCCGCCCTGGGGCGGCGCCTCGGTCAGCCCGCCTGCGGCTGGCCCTGGGAGGGGTCTTCCTTGGTGTAGGTGAGGCGTTCCACCTGGCCTCGCTGGAAGTCGTCCTTGATCTCCTTGCCGTTCACGAAGAGCTTCACGGCCCCGGCGTCGCCGAGCACGAGGTCGACGGACTCCTTGTCCGTGAAGGTCTTCGACTCGCCCCGGACGAGGGTGCCGTCGAAGAGGAGCCGGCCCGTGGAGTCCTTCGCGGAAATCCAGCTCTCGCCCGTGTCGGCTGTCAGGACGACCGTGACGAGGTCCTTGGGCGCGGCGGCGATGGCACTGTCGGAGGGGTCCGGCTGGGCGGCCGACGGAGCCTGGGAGGGCAGCGCGGCCGGCTTGCCGCCGGTCTGCTTGGGTGCGGGCTTGGGGGAGGCGGATCCTTCCGCCACCGGGCGCTTTTCCTTCTCGTCTCCGCCGCTGAAGGCGGTGAAGCCCACGAAGCCGATCACGGCGACGATGGCCGCGACCATGGCCGCGGTCCAATTGGGCCGCTGGCGCTCGGGGCGGATCCGCTCCGCCTCGAACATCGGCGCGGCGGGCGTGGGTGCCGGCCGGCCGCCGTGGGCCGCGTCGTAGCTGTCGACCAGCGGTGCCGGGTCGAGGTGGACGGCGCGGGCGAGCGTACGGATGTGGCCGCGGGCGTAGACGTCGCCGCCGCACCGCGTGAAGTCGTCCTCTTCGATCGCGTGCACGATCGGGATGCGCACGCGGGTGAGGGAACTGACGTCGTCGACTGTGAGCCCGGCGGCGATCCGGGCCTTCTTGAGGGCCGACCCGATGGACGGCTCTTCGACGGAACGTTCGATGAGACGGTCCTCGGACCGGTCGTCGGTCGAAGGCCGCTCTTCTTCGGGGGAGTTGGAGTTGCCGATGGACACAAGGGCGCCTTTCGAGCGTGTAGCCACCTGCTGGATGTCCAGTCTAGGGGGGTGACGAAAGGGTGGAGCAACCGGAGGGTGCCCTTCCTACGCCATACGAATGGCGACGGGAGGTCCCCTTCGGCGTGGCGGCCCGACACCGTACGCGAGTCGTGCGCGCAGCCGCCCCTCCGTTCAACTTGACGCGGGCCCACGGGAAACGGTTGCCCGCGATTTCACTACGAATCCGTCTCGCCCCGGATGACCGCGAGCACGCCGTCCAGATCGTCGGCCTTCAGCAGGACGTCACGCGCCTTCGAACCCTCGCTCGGCCCGACGATGCCCCGCGACTCCATGAGGTCCATGAGCCGACCGGCCTTCGCGAAGCCCACCCGCAGCTTGCGCTGGAGCATCGAGGTGGAGCCGAACTGCGTGGTGACGACGAGCTCCGCCGCCTGGCACAACAGGTCCAGGTCGTCGCCGATCTCCTCGTCGATCTCCTTCTTCTGCTTCTGCCCCACGGTGACGTCGTCCCGGAAGACCGGTGCCATCTGGTCCTTGCAGTGCGTGACGATCCCGGCGATCTCCTCCTCGGTGACGAAGGCGCCCTGGAGGCGGACGGGCTTGTTCGCCCCCATCGGCAGGAACAACCCGTCCCCCTTGCCGATGAGCTTCTCGGCACCGGGCTGGTCGAGGATGACCCGGCTGTCGGCCAGCGAGGAGGTCGCGAAGGCGAGGCGCGAGGGCACATTCGCCTTGATCAGTCCCGTGACCACGTCGACCGAGGGCCGCTGGGTGGCCAGCACCAGGTGGATGCCGGCGGCGCGGGCCAGCTGGGTGATGCGGACGATCGAGTCCTCGACGTCGCGCGGGGCCACCATCATCAGGTCGGCCAGCTCGTCGACGATCACCAGCAGGTACGGGTAGGGGCTGAGCTCGCGCTCGCTGCCTGGCGGGAGCTTGATCTTCCCGTCCCGGATGGCCTGGTTGAAGTCGTCGATGTGCCGGTAGCCGAAGGCGGCCAGGTCGTCGTAGCGCAGGTCCATCTCGCGCACGACCCACTGAAGTGCCTCGGCAGCCCGCTTGGGGTTGGTGATGATCGGCGTGATCAGGTGCGGGATGCCCTCGTACGCCGTCAGCTCGACCCGCTTGGGGTCGACGAGGACCATCCGGACGTCCTCCGGGGTGGCCCGGACCATGATCGAGGTGATCAAGCAGTTGATGCAGGAGGACTTGCCGGAGCCCGTCGCACCGGCGACCAGTACGTGGGGCATCTTGGCGAGGTTGGCCATGACGTAGCCACCCTCGACGTCCTTGCCGAGCGCGACCAGCATCGGATGGTCGTCCTCGGCCGCGTCCGCGAGGCGCAGTACGTCGCCCAGGTTGACCATCTCGCGGTCGGTGTTGGGAATCTCGATGCCGACCGCGGACTTGCCCGGGATCGGACTGATGATGCGCACGTCGGGGCTGGCCACGGCGTAGGCGATGTTCTTGGTCAGCGCGGTGATCCGCTCGACCTTGACGGCCGCGCCGAGGGTGACCTCGTAGCGGGTGACCGTCGGGCCCCGGGTGAAGCCGGTGACGTCGGCGTCCACCTTGAACTCGGTGAAGACGTTGCGCAGGGAGGCCACCACGGCGTCGTTGGCGGCGCTTCGGGTCTTGCCCGGACCGCCCTTCTCCAGCAGCTCCAGCGAGGGCAGGGAGTAGGTGATGTCCCCGCGCAGCTGGAGCTGCTCGGCGCGGGGCGGCAGCGGCTGGGCCTCCGGCGGGGCCTTGGTCAGGTCGGGCACCGCCAGCGTTCCGGAGGCCGCGGCGGTGGTGGCGTGCGGCTGCTCGGCACTCTCGGGCGCGGCCTCCGGTACGGCGGTCCCGGCGGAGAGCCCGCCGCGGGCGGTCGGCACCGGGGCGGTGACCGCCACGCCCTCCCGCTCGGCGGTGATCCCGTGCGTGAGGTCGGCGACGAGCGGGGAGGGCGGCATGCCGCCGTAGACCGCTCCGTCCAGTGCCGCGGCGGCGGCCGCGGCCACGTCGACGGCGTCCATCTCCCGGTCGATCGCCGGACGGGCGGCGGCCTTGCGCGGCCGGCGCCGCCGGGCCAGCGCCTCCTCCTCGGCGGCGTCCGCGGGGTCGCCGGAACCCTCGGGCGCCCCCGAGCGGGCCCGCCACTGCTCGGGGTCGTGCCGGGCGGCGGGCCCGCCCGCGGCCTCCCCGTAGCCCTCGTCGTACTCGTTCGGCGCGACGATCCCGAGCCGGATGCCGAGCCGGCGCAGCCGCTGCGGGATCGCGTTGACCGGGGTCGCGGTGACCACGAGCAGCCCGAAGACCGTCAGCAGCACCAGCATGGGCACGGCCAGCGGGGCACCCATGGTGAAGATCAGTGGCTTGGAGGCGGCCCAGCCGATGAGCCCGCCGGCGTTCTGCATGGCGGTGGTGCCCTCGTCGCGGCCGGGTGCCCCGCAGGCGATGTGGACCAGGCCCAGGACACCGACCACGAGGGCGGACAGCCCGATGCCGATCCGGCCGTTGGCGTCGGCCTGGTCGGGGTGGCGGATGAAACGTACCGCCATGACGCCGAGCAGCATCGGCACGAGCAGGTCCAGCCGCCCGAAGAGCCCGGTGATCAGCATGGTCACCAGGTCTCCGACGGGACCGCTCAGGTTCGACCAGGTACCGGCGGCGACGATCAGGGCGAGCGCGAGGAGGAGCAGCGCCACCCCGTCCTTGCGGTGGGCGGGGTCGAGGTTCCTGGCTCCCTGGCCGAGCCCGCGGAAGACCGCGCCGACCGCGTGGGCGCACCCCAGCCACAGGGCCCGCACCAGTCGCAGCACGCCGCTCGTCGGAGACGGCACGGGCTTGGCCGCGGCCTTCTTCGCCGGGGCGCGCCGTGCGGCCGCGGCCTTCTTCGCCGGGGGCTTGCGTGCCGGGGCGGCCTTCTTCGCGGGCGCCGTCGTACGGCCGGTGCGGCCCTTCGCGGTGCCCGCGGTGCTCGGGGAACCCTTGCCGGACGTACGTGAGGCCATGGGCCGAGGTTACCGGTGCGCGCGCCGGTGGACACGCGTGCCCACCCCTTCACCCGATCGTGTCGTCGTCCGGGTGGGCACTTTGACGGCCCGCCAGGCCGGACGCGAGCACGGTCAGTTCTGCGAGGGCAGCGCCGGAGCCCCTCCGGCGCTGCCGGGCTCCAGCGCGTCGAGTGCCCGGCGCAGTCCGGTGAGTTTGCGTTCCAGATGGGCCGCGGTCGCCACGACCCCGGCATCGGCCGCATCCTCGCCGAGTTGCTTGCTCAGCGCTTCGGCCTGCTCCTCGACCGCCGCGAGCCGTGCGGAGAGCTCGGCCAGCAGGCCCGCCGCCTCCTTGCCTGCGTCCACGCCGTTGGAGCCGCTGCCTTCCAGCTGGAGCCTCAGCAGGGCCGCCTGCTCCCGCAGTTGGCAGTTCTTCGTGTAGAGCTCCACGAACACGGAGACCTTCGCCCGCAGCACCCACGGGTCGAACGGCTTGGAGATGTAGTCGACCGCGCCCGCCGCGTAACCGCGGAAGGTGTGGTGCGGACCGTGGTTGATCGCGGTGAGGAAGATGATCGGGATGTCCCGGGTCCGCTCCCGCCGCTTGATGTGCGCGGCCGTCTCGAAGCCGTCCATACCGGGCATCTGGACATCCAGCAGGATGACCGCGAAATCGTCCGTGAGCAGCGCTTTGAGCGCCTCCTCCCCCGACGACGCCCGGACCAGTGTCTGATCGAGCGCGGAGAGGATGGCCTCCAGCGCCAGCAGATTCTCCGGCCGGTCGTCGACCAGGAGGATCTTGGCCTTCTGCACCATGCCCTGTCCTCCTCGCCCCGGCATGGGGCCTCCCCGGCTCCTGGCACCGGCCTGTGCGCCGGGCCCCGCCCCAGAGGACGACACCCGTGCGCCGTCCGTCCTTGTGCCGGTCATCGTAGCCCCAGTCCCGAGATCGCCACACCCTGTCACCGAGATGTCACTGTGCACGAAGCGGAAACGCTGTGGGAGAGCAGAAGGTTCCCCGTTCGCCGCTCTCCCACACCACCGCGGCGGCAGCAGGTCGGTCGCCGCCGCGGTTCCGCTTCCCTCCGGTCACTTGCCCCGCATCCACTGCTCCATGACGGACAGCAGGTAGTCGGGGTCGACCGGCTTGGTGACGTAGTCGGAAGCACCCGAGTCGATCGCCTTCTCCCGGTCCCCCTTCATCGCCTTGGCCGTCAGCGCGATGATCGGCAGGCCGGCGAACTGCGGCATCCGCCGGATCGCCGAGGTCGTGGCGTACCCGTCCATCTCGGGCATCATGATGTCCATCAGCACGACCTTCACGTCGTCGTGCTGCTCCAGCACCTCGATGCCCTCCCGCCCGTTCTCCGCGTACAGCACCACCAGCCCGTGCTGCTCCAGCACGCTGGTGAGCGCGAAGACGTTGCGGACGTCGTCGTCCACGATGAGCACCCGCTCACTGCGGAAGTCGTACGTCCGCGCCACCGCCGGAAGCTCCTCCTGCGCAGCGTCCCAGCCGCCCTCGGCGCCCGCCGCGTTCGGCTGCCCCGGCACCGCCGTACGCGGCTCCGGGCCGCCCAGCGCCTTGCGGCGGCGGCGGAACAGCGCAGCCCCACCGCCCTGCCCCGCCGCGGCCTCCGCCGGAGCGGGCGGCACCGGCTGGGGCTGCGCCGCCGGTGCGTCCGCGGGCGCGGCCGGCAGCCCGGGCCGCGCCCCGTCGAGGGACCGCCGGTACAGCTCGCCGCGAGCTCCCCCCGGCGTGGGCGGCGCGTAGCCCTGCGGCGGCAGCTCGCTCGGGTGCAGCGGAAGGTACAGCGTGAAGGTGGAGCCGCGGCCCGGCTCGCTCGCCGCATGGATCTCCCCACCCAGCAGCCGGGCGATCTCGCGGCTGATGGACAGCCCGAGCCCGGTGCCGCCGTACTTGCGGCTCGTGGTCCCGTCCGCCTGCTTGAAGGCCTCGAAGATCACCAGCATCTTGCTGGCCGCGATCCCGATGCCGGTGTCGGTGACCGAGAAGGCGATCAGGTCCCCGTCCGCCTCCCGCAGCGAACCGGCCTCCAGCAGCTGCTCACGGATCTCGGCGGGCACATCGGCCCCGGCCGGCCGGATCACCAGCTCCACCGCACCGGTGTCGGTGAACTTCACCGCGTTCGACAGCAGGTTGCGCAGCACCTGGAGCAGCCGCTGCTCGTCGGTGTGCAGGGTCGCGGGGAGCTCCGGGGAGACCCGTACCGAGAAGTCGAGACCCTTCTCCGCCGTCAGCGGCCGGAAGGTCGCCTCCACGTAGTCCACGAGCTGGACCAGCGCGATCCGGGTCGGCGAGACGTCCATCTTCCCGGCCTCGACCTTCGACAGGTCGAGGATGTCGTTGATCAGCTGGAGCAGGTCCGAGCCCGCGCCGTGGATGGTCTCGGCGAATTCCACCTGCTTCGGCGACAGGTTCTCGTCCGCGTTGTCGGCGAGCAGCTTGGCCAGGATCAGCAGCGAGTTCAGGGGCGTGCGCAGCTCGTGCGACATGTTCGCCAGGAACTCGGACTTGTAGCGCATCGAGACCGCCAGCTGCTCGGCGCGCTCCTCCAGGACCTGCCGGGCCTCCTCGATCTCGGTGTTCTTCACCTCGATGTCCCTGTTCTGCTGCGCCAGCAGTTCGGCCTTCTCCTCCAGCTCCGCGTTGGCGGCCTGCAGCGCCTTCTGCCGGTTCTCCAGCTCGTCGGAACGCTCGCGCAGCTGCTCGGTCATCTCCTGCGACTGCTTCAGCAGCATCTCCGTCTTGGAGTTGACGCTGATGGTGTTGACGCTCGTACCGATCATCTCGGCGATCTGGCTGAGGAAGTCCTTCTGGATCTGCGTGAAGGGCGTGAAGGACGCCAGCTCGATGACGCCGAGCACCTTCCCCTCGAACAGCACCGGCAGCACGATCACGTGCGCCGGCGGGGCCTCGCCGAGACCCGAGGAGATCTTCAGGTAGCCCGGCGGAGTGTTCTCGACCAGGATCGTCCGCTTCTCCTCGGCGACCGCCCCGATCAGTCCCTCCCCCGGCCGGAAGGAGAGGGGCATCTGTCCGCCCGCGTAGGCGTAGCTCCCGCGCATCCGCAGCTCGTACGCCCCGTTCGCGCCCCCGTCCGCACCGATCTCGGTGGCACCGCCGGCCGGCACCACCAGGAAGAAGGCCCCGTGCTGTGCGGAGACCACGGGCGTCAGCTCGCTCATGATCAGCGAGGCGACGTCGTCCAGGTCCCGGCGGCCCTGCATCAGTGCGGAGATGCGGGCCAGGTTGCCCTTGAGCCAGTCCTGCTCCTTGTTGGCCAGGGTGGTGTCCCGCAGGTTGACGATCATCGTGTTGATGTTGTCCTGGAGGGCCTGGATCTCCCCCGCCGCATCGACGTCGACCTTCAGGCTGAGGTCCCCGCGGGTCACCGCGGTCGCCACGGCCGCGATCGCGCGCACCTGGCGGGTGAGGTTGCCGGCCATCTCGTTCACGGACTCGGTCAGGTCCCGCCAGGTCCCGTCGACGTCCCGGACCCGGGCCTGGCCGCCCAGGATGCCCTCGGTACCCACCTCGCGGGCGACCCTCGTCACCTGCTCCGCGAAGGAGGACAGCTGGTCGACCATCGTGTTGATGGTGGTCTTGAGCTCCAGGATCTCGCCCCGGGCGTCGATGTCGATCTTCTTGGTCATGTCGCCCTTGGCGATGGCGGTCGTGACCATCGCGATCTGCCGCACCTGTCCGGTGAGGTTGGACGCCATGAAGTTCACCGAGTCGGTGAGGTCCTTCCACGTGCCGGAGACACCCGGCACGTGCGCCTGACCGCCGAGGCGGCCCTCCGTACCCACCTCCCGGGCCACCCGCGTCACCTCGTCGGCGAACGACGACAGGGTCTTCACCATCGTGTTGACGGTGTCGGCGAGCTGCGCGACCTCGCCGCGCGCCTCGACCGTCACCTTCTTCGTCAGGTCGCCGTTGGCGACGGCCGCCGAGACCTGGGCGATCCCGCGCACCTGGGCCGTCAGGTTCCCGGCCATCGTGTTGACGTTGTCGCTGAGGTCCTTCCAGATGCCGGTGACCCCCCGGACCCGGGCCTGGCCGCCCAGGATGCCCTCGGTGCCCACCTCCCGGGCCACCCGAGTCACCTGCTCCGCGAAGGACGACAGCTGGTCGACCATCGTGTTGACGGTCGTGACGAGTTCGAGGATCTCGCCCTTGGCATCGACGGTGATCTTCTTGGAGAGGTCGCCCATCGCGACCGCCGTCGTCACCTCGGCGATGTTGCGCACCTGCGAGGTCAGGTTGTTCGCCATGAAGTTGACGGACTGGGTGAGGTCCTTCCAGGTGCCGGAGACACCCTTGACCTCGGCCTGACCGCCGAGGATGCCCTCGGTTCCCACCTCCCGGGCCACCCGGGTCACCTGCTCGGCGAAGTTCGAGAGCTGGTCGACCATCGTGTTGAGGGTGTTCTTCAGCTCCAGGATCTCGCCCCGGGCGTCCACGTCGATCTTCTGCGACAGGTCACCCCGCGCCACCGCCGTGGCGACCTGGGCGATGTTGCGCACCTGCGAGGTCAGGTTCCCGGCCATGCCGTTCACCGAGTCCGTCAGGTCGCGCCAGACACCGGCCACGCCGGGCACCTGCGCCTGACCGCCCAGGCGGCCTTCCGTACCCACGTCCCGGGCCACCCGCGTCACCTGCTCGGCGAAGGCGGAGAGCTGGTCGACCATCGTGTTGATGGTGTTCTTCAGCTCCAGGATCTCGCCCCGGGCGTCCACGTCGATCTTCTGCGACAGGTCACCCCGCGCCACCGCCGTGGTCACCTGCGCGATCTGGCGCACCTGCGAGGTGAGGTTGCCGGCCATGAAGTTGACGGAGTCCGTGAGCTCCTTCCAGGTGCCCGAGACCCCCTCGACCCTGGCCTGACCGCCGAGCCGGCCCTCCGTGCCCACGTCCCGCGCCATCCGCGTGACCTGGTCCGCGAACGAGGAGAGCTGGTCCACCATCGTGTTGACGGTGTTCTTCAGCTGGAGCATCTCGCCGGAGACGTCCACCGTGACCTTCTGGGACAGGTCGCCGTTCGCCACCGCCGTGGTCACCTGCGCGATGTTGCGGACCTGCCCGGTGAGGTTGCGGAAGGCGGTGTTCACCGAGTCGGTGAGGTCCTTCCACGTCCCCGCCGCACCCGGCACCTGCGCCTGACCGCCCAGCTCGCCCTCGACGCCGATCTCACGGGCCACCCGGGTCACTTCCGCGCCGAAGGACTGGAGCTGGTCGACCATCGTGTTGACGGTGTTCTTCAGCTCCAGCATCTCGCCGGCGACATCGACCGTGACCTTCTGGGACAGATCGCCGTTCGCCACCGCCGTGGTCACCTGCGCGATGTCCCGCACCTGGGTGGTGAGGTTGCGGAAGACCGTGTTCACCGAGTCGGTGAGGTCCTTCCACGTCCCCGCCGCACCCGGCACCTGCGCCTGACCGCCCAGCAGGCCCTTGGCACCGACCTCGCTGGCCACCCGCGTCACCTCGTCCGCGAAGGTGCGCAGCGTCTCCGTCATCTGGTTGATCGTTTCGGCCAGCTGCGCGACCTCGCCGCGCGCGCTGACCCGCACCTTCTGCGACAGGTCGCCGTTGGCGACCGCCGTCGTCACCTGGGCGATCCCGCGCACCTGGGCCGTCAGGTTCCCGGCCATCGTGTTGACGGAGTCGGTCAGGTCCTTCCACACGCCGGCGACCCCGGGCACCTTCGCCTGGCCGCCCAGCTCGCCCTCCGTGCCCACCTCGCGGGCGACCCTGGTCACCTCGGACGAGAAGGACGACAGCTGGTCCACCATGGTGTTCACGGTGTTCTTCAGCTGGAGCATCTCACCGGCCACGTGCACCGTGACCTTGCGCGACAGGTCGCCCTTGGCGACCGCCGTCGTGACGAGGGCGATGTCACGCACCTGCGCGGTGAGCCGGTACGCCATCGTGTTGACGGAGTCGGTCAGATCCTTCCAGGAACCGGACATTCCGCGCACCTGGGCCTGACCGCCGAGCTTGCCCTCGGTGCCCACCTCCAGCGCCACGCGCGTCACCTCGTCGGTGAACGCCGACAACTGGTCGACCAGGTTGTTGACGGTGCGCCCGACCTTCAGGAACTCCCCGCGCAGCGGATGCCCCGCCCCCTCGGCGGCCTGGGTTCGCAGGTCCATCCGCTGGTCCAGGTCACCCTCGGCAACCGCCGACAGCACCCGTCCCACCTCGGACACCGGCCGGGCCAGATCGTCCACCAGCTGGTTGGAAGCGTCGATCGCGGCCGCCCAGGAGCCCTCGCAGGCACCCGTTTCCAGCCGTTCGCTCAGCTTCCCCTCACGGCCCACCATCCGCCGGACCCGGGACAGCTCCCCGGTCAGGTGGAGATTGCGGTCGGCGACCTCGTTGTAGACGGCGGCGATCTCCGCCATCACCCCGTCGCCCGACACCGTCAACCGCTTGCGGAAGTTTCCGTCCCGCATCGACACCAGGGCCGTGAGCAGCCGGTTCAGAGCGGCGGTATCGACCTCTGTCGTGCCGCCGCGCCGGGACCGCCCGCCCTTCGGCCGCGTCCCCGTACGCCGCACCACCGCGCCAGACTCCACCGTGTCCCTCCCGAAAGGGTCGACCGCCGTTCAACCGGACACCTGACTCATCACGAGCCGGCTCTCCAAGCCTGCCCAGTGTTTCACCCTGTCCGAACCCGGCCATAACACTTCGGCACCATCGCACACCGGTCGTACCCTGCGAGTGGATTCCCGGACGACGGCACCATGCCGTCCGCGAAGGTAAGTAACCTGGCAACCGATGTCCAACCGCGTCGAAGGAGATTCGTGATCACGGCACGGGCGGCTGCCAGCTTCGATCCTCTCGGGCGCTCGGTCGCCGCCGCTCGCGCGTTCGTCCGCGACACCCTGCAGGGCTGGGGGTTCGCGGACATCGTCGACGACGCGGTGGTCCTCACCAGCGAGCTCGTCACCAATGCCGTGGTCCACGCCGGAACCAGGGCCGAGGTCCTGTGCCTGCGCACCGAGGACGGTGTCCGGGTCGAGGTCGCCGACCGCTACCCGGAGCGCGAGCTGCCGCTGCGGCACCCCGGCGAGCGCCCGTACGCCGACCCGGACCGTGAGAACGGCCGCGGGCTGATGCTGTGCGCCGCACTGGCCACCCGCTGGGGCGTCGAGTACACCGCCACCCACAAGCACGTGTGGTTCCGCCTCGACCTGCCGGACCGGCCGGTCGGTACGCGCTCCGCCGGGCCCGTCGTCCCCGACCGGCTGCTCCCGCTCGCCGACAGCCGGGTCCGCGTCGCCGTCCTCCAGGTCGACTCGGCCGATACCGTCTCCGCCTGGAACGAGGACGCCGAGCACATCTTCGGGCACGCCGCCGAGAAGGCGGTCGGCCGCTCGCTCGCCGAGCTCGCCGCGTGGCCGCAAACCCCGGGCACCGGAACCGGCATCGCCGAGGCGCTGCGCCTGTCCCGCTGGGAGGGCAGCTACGGCGTCCGGGGAGCTGACGGCCGCGTCATCCCGGTCTACGCCTCGCACCTGCGCGTCCGGGACGCGCACGGCGAACCCTCCACCGTCTGCCTCCTCGTCCACGACGACGAGCGGGCCCTGCTCCAGAGCCCCGTACGGACGCCTTCCACCGACGGCGGCCACTTCGCCGAGCCCCGGGCCACCGACCCCTTCGAGGTCTTCATCGGCTCACCCGCCCCCGACGACCTCGACAGCCTGCTGCAGCGCACGGTCGAGCGGGCCCGCGACCTCCTCGACGCCGACTCCGCCTTCCTGCTCCTCGCCACCGACGACGAGACGGAGCTGGAGGTCCGGGCCACCACCGGTCTGCCGTCCACTCGCCAGCGCTTCGCCCGCGTCCCGGTCGAGGCCGGCACCAACCGCTACGGCTCTGCCCGGATGCCTGCCGTCCACGACGACCTCGTCGCCGTGCCCGGAGCGGTTCCGCTCCTGGAGTCCACCGGCATGCGCTCCGCGGTCACCGTCCCCCTCAAGGTCGAGGGGCGACTGACCGGCTCCCTGGGCGTGGCCGCCGAGAGCCCCGGCCGCTACTCGAACGAGGAGGCGCTCCACCTCCAGTTCGCCGCCGACCGCATCGCCCTGGCGGTGGAGTCCGCCCGCCTCGGCGAACTGGAGCGGCTGCGCCGTGGCTCCCTGTCCTTCCTCGTCGAGGCCTCCGACCTGCTGGCCGGCACCCTGGACCGGGACCAGACCCTGGCCCTCATGGCTCAGATGACCGTCCCGACGCTCGCCACGTGGTGCGCCGTCTACACCATCGCGGACCAGTCCTCGGACCCCTACCTCAGTTATGTCCTCCACGAGGACGAGGACCGCATCGATGGCCTGAAGGCCCTGCTGTCCCGGGTCAGTCCGCCCGAGCCGGTCCGCGAGGCCGGCGCCCGCCCGTGGCCCGAGACCGCCCTTGCGGTCGGCGGCGAGACGGTGGTCCTGCCTCTCCTCGCCCGCAACCGCGTCATCGGGATGCTCACCCTCGGCAAGCCGCGGGAGGAGCACTTCCGCCAGGAGATCCTCGAACTCGCCGAGGACCTCTCCCGCCGGGCCGCCCTCGCCCTGGACAACGCCCGCCTCTACTCCGAGCGGACAGCGATCAGCCGGTCCCTGCAGCGCAGCCTGCTGCCGCCCGGCTCCCCCGCCATCCCCGGCATGGAGGTCGAGGTCATCTACCGCGCGGCCGGCGAGGGCAACGAGGTGGGCGGCGACTTCTACGACGTCTTCCCGATCCGCGAAGGCGCCTACGGGTTCGCCATCGGCGACGTCTGCGGCACCGGCCCGGAGGCTGCCGCAGTGACCGGCCTGGCCCGGCACGCCCTGCGCCTCCTGGCCCGTGAGGGCCTCGGCGGCCCCGCCGTCCTGGAACGCCTGAACGCGGCCATCCTCGACGAGGGGGCGCGCAGCCGCTTCCTCACCCTCCTCTACGGCGAGCTCCACCCGCAGCCGGACGGCGGCGCCCTCATGAAGGTCGTCTGCGCGGGCCATCCGCTCCCGCTGCGCCTGCGCCCGAACGGCGAGGTCGACGCGGCCGCGGAGCCTCAGCCCCTGCTGGGTGTGATCGAGGACCTGGACCTGTACGAGCAGACCGTCACCCTCGATCCGGGCGACGTCCTGCTGTGTGTCACGGACGGCGTGACCGAGCGGCGCGAGGGCAGCCGCATGCTCGGCGATGACGGTCTCACGGAGGTCCTCACGACCTGCACGGGCCTGACCGCGGGTGCGGTGGCTTCGCGTGTCCTGCGCGCGGTGGAGCGCTTCGCGGCCGAGCCCGCCTCGGACGACATGGCGATCCTGGCCTTCCGCGTGCCCCACCCCCGGGCCGGCGACTGACCGCGGTGCGTGCGTCGACGGTCAGGCATTGACCTCGGTGCCTGTGCCGGCTTCCTCGTACGTGTTCCTCGACGCGATCCGCACACCGGAGGCCGTAATGAGGCCTGCTACGGAGCCACTAACGCAAAAAGGCCCCCGCCATCAGGCGGGGGCCTTTCTATTGTGAGCCCTTTAACGGAATCGAACCGTTGACCTTCTCCTTACCATGGAGACGCTCTACCGACTGAGCTAAAAGGGCGGGTTGTTCGGCGGCGTCCTACTCTCCCACAGGGTCCCCCCTGCAGTACCATCGGCGCTGAAAGGCTTAGCTTCCGGGTTCGGAATGTAACCGGGCGTTTCCCTAACGCTATGACCACCGAAACACTATGAAATTTAGAACGCTGGCATGTAATCACAGCCGTTCGTTATTTCAGAACTAACACAGTGGACGCGAGCAACTGAGGACAAGCCCTCGGCCTATTAGTACCAGTCAGCTCCACCCGTTACCGGGCTTCCACATCTGGCCTATCAACCCAGTCGTCTACTGGGAGCCTTACCCTCTCAAGGAGGTGGGAATACTCATCTTGAAGCAGGCTTCCCGCTTAGATGCTTTCAGCGGTTATCCCTCCCGAACGTAGCCAACCAGCCATGCCCTTGGCAGGACAACTGGCACACCAGAGGTTCGTCCGTCCCGGTCCTCTCGTACTAGGGACAGCCCTTCTCAATATTCCTACGCGCACAGCGGATAGGGACCGAACTGTCTCACGACGTTCTAAACCCAGCTCGCGTACCGCTTTAATGGGCGAACAGCCCAACCCTTGGGACCGACTCCAGCCCCAGGATGCGACGAGCCGACATCGAGGTGCCAAACCATCCCGTCGATATGGACTCTTGGGGAAGATCAGCCTGTTATCCCCGGGGTACCTTTTATCCGTTGAGCGACGGCGCTTCCACAAGCCACCGCCGGATCACTAGTCCCGACTTTCGTCCCTGCTCGACCCGTCGGTCTCACAGTCAAGCTCCCTTGTGCACTTACACTCAACACCTGATTGCCAACCAGGCTGAGGGAACCTTTGGGCGCCTCCGTTACCCTTTGGGAGGCAACCGCCCCAGTTAAACTACCCATCAGACACTGTCCCTGATCCGGATCACGGACCGAGGTTAGACATCCAGCACGACCAGAGTGGTATTTCAACGGCGACTCCACACCAACTGGCGTTGATGCTTCAAAGTCTCCCACCTATCCTACACAAGCCGAACCGAACACCAATATCAAACTGTAGTAAAGGTCCCGGGGTCTTTCCGTCCTGCTGCGCGAAACGAGCATCTTTACTCGTAGTGCAATTTCACCGGGCCTATGGTTGAGACAGTCGAGAAGTCGTTACGCCATTCGTGCAGGTCGGAACTTACCCGACAAGGAATTTCGCTACCTTAGGATGGTTATAGTTACCACCGCCGTTTACTGGCGCTTAAGTTCTCAGCTTCGCAACCCCGAAAGGTCACTAACCGGTCCCCTTAACGTTCCAGCACCGGGCAGGCGTCAGTCCGTATACATCGCCTTACGGCTTCGCACGGACCTGTGTTTTTAGTAAACAGTCGCTTCTCGCTGGTCTCTGCGGCCACCCCCAGCTCAGAGTGCAAGACTCATCACCAGGAATGGCCCCCCTTCTCCCGAAGTTACGGGGGCATTTTGCCGAGTTCCTTAACCATAGTTCACCCGAACGCCTCGGTATTCTCTACCTGACCACCTGAGTCGGTTTAGGGTACGGGCCGCCATGAAACTCGCTAGAGGCTTTTCTCGACAGCATAGGATCATCCACTTCGCCACAATCGGCTCGGCATCAGGTCTCAACCTTCATGAGGGACGGATTTACCTACCCCTCGGCCTACACCCTTACCCCGGGACAACCACCGCCCGGGCTGGACTACCTTCCTGCGTCACCCCATCGCTTACCTACTACAAGTCTGGTTCGTCGGCTCCACCACTTTCCATTCCCCGAAGGGTCCGGAACGGCTTCACGGACTTAGCATCGCCTGATTCGATATTGGGCGTTTCAAAGCGGGTACCGGAATATCAACCGGTTGTCCATCGACTACGCCTGTCGGCCTCGCCTTAGGTCCCGACTTACCCTGGGCAGATCAGCTTGACCCAGGAACCCTTAGTCAATCGGCGCACACGTTTCTCACGTGTGTATCGCTACTCATGCCTGCATTCTCACTCGTGAACCGTCCACAACTAGCTTCCGCTGCTGCTTCACCCGGCACACGACGCTCCCCTACCCATCACAGCCTCCGTTGGGAGTATTGCTGCAATGACACGACTTCGGCGGTACGCTTGAGCCCCGCTACATTGTCGGCGCGGA